>JAJYJH010000045.1 GCA_021789695.1 bacterium
ATGAAGGTCGATTGCCGCGTATAATCTCATATGTGTCCCCTCCTTGGGTTTGTAGTATTGCTCCTAGACAAAGCAATCTTACACAACCTGGGGAGGGGACCTTTATATGATTATCGGGGATTGTGGGGTACAGCCTGAAAGAACCAATAATTAGCAGTGATTACTCAGAGTCCTTGGGGGACAAAACAGATTATAAGGCCGGAGGTCTCGCCTATGGCGGCAAAGCAGGGCTGTCGTTCCTGTTTTAATATCCGGACAAAAAACGATATAGCACTCTCCTGGCTGGGTTTTAGCACGAAGAGTAAAGGGATAAAGAGAAATCAATGAAGAAGAGTATAAACGCAGTGTTGGGGTTGTGCGTGGTTGTGCTGTGCGCTGGGGCGGCGATGGCGCAGTATAGCGCCGGGTCGCAGGAAGTGGGGTTGGTGATCGGCGGGGCTATGCCGGTAACCAAGACGGATCTCACCGCCCTCGGTGGCAAGAACGAGACTGCGGTAAAGACCGGCCTGGACGTTGGCGGCAGGTACCTCTACCATACCACCCCGGAGTGGGCGTTCGGCGGCGAGGTGTCCTACGCGGGCTTCGGGGATAAAACCCATGACGCCCCGGTTCTTTTATCCATAGTTAAAGAAAGCGCCAACACGCTGGACGTGGAGGGTGTGGCTAAATATACGTTCACTCCGGAAAAAAAGACCAGGCCTTACCTTATAGGCGGGTTGGGTTACGGTAGCCTGAAGCAAAAAACGCAGATCAAGCCGTCAGCCGGGAATGCCTGGCTTGATACCGGAACCACGGAATACCGCACTAGTTACGACAAAACTATCGGCGGGGTAGCTTTATCCATCGGCGCCGGGGTGGAGAGTTCGCTGAGCGACACCATAACCCTCGGCGTGGAGGGTCGTTGGAAATACCTGGGCACCAAAAAGACCGTGGGGGATAAGGTATTCGGGGGTAGTTGGGATCTTCCTAATACCAGCAGCGTGCTGCTGACTGCGGGCGTAAGCTGGAAATTCGGGAAATAAGCAAAGGCTTTTAGCGCATAAAAACCGGGGGCAGTTTCCCCGGTTTTTATATTTCCCCCGGGCAAAGTAAGGGTGCTGTAAAACAGGGCAACGTTTTTTTATTTCACTGTCAACATTCCGTTTCCCCAATGAAAATTTGACGAACCGGGGGATTAGTGTTAAAATAATCGCGATACTACTAATGGTGGTGGGGTAGGACTGAGACACAACTGATAGTAGGCGGACGAGTGCCGAGGATAGTATAGTAAAGGCGCCGTCTCGGGGGCCTTTCGCCTCCAAAAACAGGGTAAACACAGATGAAATGTCCATTCTGCGGCACGGAAGACACCAAGGTCACCGACAGCCGCGACTCGTCCGAAGCCTTCGAGATAAGGCGCCGGCGCGAATGCGAAAAGTGCGGTAAGCGGTTCACCACTTACGAGCGCATAGAGTCCCACCCGCTGGTCGTCATCAAGAAGGACGGCCGGCGCGAGGAGTTCTCGCGCGAGAAGCTGATGAGCGGCATCATAAAGTCCTGCCAGAAGCGGGACGTCAGCATGGAAAAAATGGAGGAGGCCGGCAGGGAAATAGAAAGCAGCCTGAGGGAAGAGGACACCAGCGAGATCCCCAGCGGCAGGATAGGGGAACTGGTCTCAAGGAAGCTCAGGAAGCTGGACAAGGTCGCGTATATCCGGTTCGCGTCCATATATAAGGACTTCGAGGACGTGGCGGATTTTGAGAAAGAGATAAAGTCGATAATGAAGTAGGGGAAGCATAGGGAAATAAGAGGGGAAAGACATAAAATGAATGAATTTTTTCCGAAAGTCATAAAGAAGCGCGACGGCAAGGTGGCTCCTTTCACCATAGAGAAGATAAAATCCGCCATTTACAAGGCCGCCTACACGCTGGGCGGTCGCGACGAGGAGAAGGCCGTGGACGCGGCCAACGAGGTGGCCCGGCGCCTGAACAACGAATTCACGCTTAAGAACCGCATCCCGACGGTGGACGACAGCAACTCGATGTGCGTGGCCGTGCTGCGCGAGAAGGGTTTTGACCGCACCGCCGACAAGTTCGAGAGCTACGCGCTGGACCGCTCCCGCGTGCGCCGCTCGGGCCTGACCGTGCGCAAGAAGGCCGCCAAGGCCGACATCACCGACCAGATGCTGCTGGTGGCCAGCATCACCAACGAGACCATAGAGCCGTTTGACAGGAAGAAACTGGCGCAGGCGCTGGAGAAGGAGTACGCGCTTACGCCGGAGCTGGCCGGCATGATCGCCAAGGAGACCGAGAACAACGCTTACGGGCTTTCCGAGAAGTACGGCACCAAGTCCTACGACACGCAGTTCCTGCGCCGCATCGCCGAGAGCCACCTCTCGATGATGGGCATCCCGCTCAAGAATTCCGCCCTGGCCATGCCCATCTCCACCGTGGAGGGCCTGGTAATCGGCAACAGCAAGGAAAATTCCAACATCACGACCAACAACCCCGAGGCCGTGAACCTCGGCATCGCCGAGTACGTGCTCAAACAGTACAACCTGCGCAAAGTGTTCAGCGAGGAGGTGGCCGAAGCCCACAACAACGGAGTCGTGCACATCCACGACCTGGGCTACCCGCAGCGCGTGTACTGCTCCAGCCACTCCGTGGAGTACATCAAGAAGTACGGCCTGGATAAGATAGTCTCCAACCTGCAGAACAAAAGCCTGCCGGCCAAGTCCGCCATGGTGCTCAACGGCCACATCCAGACCTTCCTGGCGGCCATGCAGAGCCGCTACGCCGGCGCGCTCGGTTTCGGTTTTTTGAACATCCTCTACGCGCCCATGCTCAACACCCCAGAGGTGCTGGCCGAGGGGGAGCTCGAGGGCAAACAAATCCGCCTTAAGCGCGAGCAGCTGGAGGCCATGACGGAAGCCGGCGCGCTCAGCCTGACGGACGGCACGTCCGTCCCTTATTTCAGGAAGACGGGCGAGGTGCGCGCGCTCAGCAGGCTCTCCCGCCGCGAGATGAGGCAGATAGCGCAGAATCTCATCTTCTCGGCCAGCCAGAACGCGTTCTCCCGCGGCGGTCAGACGCTGTTCATAGACTTCAACATCCACACCGGTGTGCCGCAGTACCTGCACAACGTGCCGGCAATGGGGCCCGGCGGAAAGTACATGCTCGAGGACGCCTCCGGCAACATCGAACTCGTAGACGAGGCGCCGCGCTTTAAGGGCGTCGAGGGCGATTCCCGCAACGGCGACGTGGTGCACCCGGGCGACGGGCGCAAGTACGTCACCTACGGCGACCCGCGCCTGGTCAAGACCGCGCAGGAGTTCGCCATAGAACTGATGAAGGTGTGGGAGGACGGCGACAAGTACGGCCTTCAGTTCGCCTTCCCCAAGTGCGACCTGCACGTTTCCAACGAGGCCCTGACCGACCCCGGCGAGCGGGAGGTGTTCGACTACGGCTGCCGCCTGGCCGCCAGGAACGGCTCCACGTACTTTATGTTCGACCGCGACGGCGCGGGGGCGACGCTGGCCCAGTGCTGCCGCCTGAAGGAGAAGGTGACCGACCCCGACCTGCTGAAGCGCCCCGAACTGATACGGTTCACCGGTTTCCAGAACGTCACGATAAACCTCCCGCAGGCCGCCTACAAGGGCAAGACCCTGGCGGGCACGCTGCAGCATATTTCCGGGGCGATGGACATAGCGATGAAGGCCCACCTGGAAAAAAGGGCCTACACGCAGACCTTGCTGGACACCGACGGCAGCCCGCTGCGCTCGCTCGGCCTGCCCTCCGACGACGGCACCCCGTATGTGGACCTCTCCAAGGCCACCTACATCATCGGGCTCATAGGCCTGAACGAGGTGGTCCAGTATCTGACCGGCAAGGAACTGCACGAGAGCCGGGACGCCTACGAGACCGGCCTGCAGATAGTGGACCACATGTACCAGAAGATCGGCGAGCTGCGCGCCCGGTACGGGCTCAAGATCACGCTGGAGGAGACCCCGGCCGAGAGCGCCACCCAGAAGCTGGCCAAGGGCGACCTGGCCCGCTACCCCGAGGCCAAGAAGGTGGTGAAGGGCGACCTGAAGAAGGCCCCCTACTACACCAACTCCATCCACCTGAACCCCGGAGCTCAGGTCAGCATCCTGGACCGCATCGAGCTGCAGAGCAAGTTCCACGAGATGATAGAGTCCGGCGCTATCATCCACGTGTACTGCGGCGAGTCCCAGATCCCGGCCGAGTCCATCGCGGCGCTGGTGGAGAAAACCTACCGCAACACGCGCGCCAGCCAGGTGACGGTCTCGCCCGAGTTCACGCACTGCAATAACTGCCACACCAACTACTTCGGCTTCAAGGACAAGTGCGGCAAGTGCGGCAGCGGGAACGTGACCAAACGCACCAAGATCGTTGGCTACTTCTCCAACCTGCCCGGCTGGAACGACGCGCAACTCGAGATCAGCAAGGCTCGCGAGGCGGTGGCCCAGCATTACGCCAACTTCACGCCCGGAGTTAAATGGCTGCACGAGAAGGACCCCTCCAAGCGGGTGATGGTGTTCGGCAAGCAGGGCTGCGCCACGTGCGAGGAGGCCAAGAACTCGCTGGCCAAGGCGCTGAAGGACAACGGCATGGGGATCCAGGTGGAGTTCTGCGATATTACCACGCCGGAGGCCCGCCTTGAGGCCGCCCGCTGGAACGTGCCGCTGGACCCGATACCTACGGTGCTGGTCAAGAACAACGGCACGGCCAGGCGCTACGAGCTGGAGTTCCGGCGCGGCAAGCCCGTGCGCCGCAAGGAAGTGGAGTACTACAAGATGGTCGAGAGCGCCTACGCAGTGAAGTAGGCGCCGGCACCGGGCGAGTCCCGGCGCAGCGGTCTGAGCAATACTGCACATGAAAATCGGCGCGGCGCTGGAGTTCAATCTGATCGACTATCCGGGCAGGATAGCGGCGGTCGCGTTCACGCCGGGGTGCAACTACCTGTGCCCGCATTGCCACGCCGCGCCGCTGCTCTCCAAAGCCGCCGATATCGGCGACGAGGGCTTCTTCGACTACCTGGAGACGGTGAAGGACTGGGTCAACGGCGTGGTCATCTGCGGCGGCGAGCCCACCATCCAGCGGGACCTGGTCCCGTTTATAGAGAAGGTGCGCGCCAGGGACCTGGCCGTCAAGCTGGACACCAACGGCAGCAACCCGGACGTCCTGGCCGGGCTGCTGTCCCAGAAGCTGGTCGACTATGTCGCGATGGACGTGAAGGGGCCGCGCTTTTTGTGGCCCGCCACGGCCGGCGTGGAGGGGAACGAAGCCGCCATGGCCGAGAGCATGAAGCTCGTCGCCTCCTTCCCGGAATACGAGTTTCGCACCACCGTGGCGCCGGTCGTGCGGGCGGGGGAGGAGATCTCGTTCCTCACCGCGCAGGAGATAGCCGCCGCGGCGCGCCTTATAGTTTCCGTCACCGGGCGCGACGACCACAAGTATTTCATCCAGAAGTTCGTGCCGCGCAAGGGCGGCCTGCTGGACGAACGCCTGGAAAGCTTCCCGGAGACCCCGCCGCAACTGCTCCAGGCGGCCCACGACGAAGCCCTGAAGCACATCCCAAATACTCGCATAAGAGGATAAGACCATGCAGGAACTGAAGATAAGCGTGCAGAAGCTCTCCGGAGAGGCCAGGCTCCCCTCGTACGCCCATCGCGGCGACGCCGGAGTGGACCTCTACGCCGCGGTGGACAAGGTGCTAGCGCCGGGCGAGAGGGCCCTGATCCCCACCGGATTAAAGATGGCGATTCCGCACGGCTACGAGGGCCAGGTGCGCCCCAAGAGCGGCCTCGCGCTCAAGCACGGCGTCACCGTGCTGAACACGCCGGGCACAGTGGACGCGCCCTATCGCGGCGAGGTCGGCGTCGTCCTGATCAACCTCGACCAGAAGACTCCCTACGAGGTAAAGAAGGGCGAGAAGATAGCGCAAATGGTCTTCGCCAGGGTGGAATACGCCGCTTTCGCCGAAACGGCGGAGCTCGCGGCCACTACCCGGGGCGAGGGCGGCTTCGGCAGCACCGGCCTTCGCTGAGCCGGGTCCTCCTATAGACGGTTTAAAAGATAATTGGCAGTCTTGACAGTTGACTGACAATTATGTTACTCTATTCCCAAGACAGGCGGTCTGCCTGAGAAAAACAGAACATAAAAGAGGTGAGTCTACTATGAACCGCAAGAACATAGTTCCCCTCGCGAGGCCTGCGGCGGCGGTGAGGACCTTCGAGACCCTTGGCGGGGTTTTTGAGGACCTCTTCGACCTCCAGCCGGCCGTCGGCGCTTCGTCGCCTCATATGGACCTGAAGGAAACCGATAAGGCCATAGAGGTGTTCGTGGCGCTGCCCGGGGTAGAAAAGAAGGACATAAGCCTTGACCTTACGGATAACACGCTGACGATAAGCTGCGAACGCCGCGATGAAAAGGACGAGAAGGGCGAAGGCGGATACAGGTTCCGCGAACGGAGCCTCGGCCGCTTCTTGCGTTCTTTCTCCCTTCCAGCGCCGGTCAGGCCCGGCGAGGCGAAGGCTGTATACAAGGACGGCGCCCTGAAAATAACGATGCCTAAGCGAAAAGTGTCCAAGGGCAGGCGGATAGACATAGAATAAGGAGGAACTACCATGAACACCGAAGTCGCCAGGATGGAAAAGGACCTTGCCAGGATGAGGGACAGCATCTATGACACGTTTGACTCCTTTCTGGACGGCCGCAAACCACAAGCCGATACGGACCACATGGCCGAGTGGGTCCCCGCGGCCGACGTCAGCGAGGATAAGGACGGTTTCACGCTGTACGTGGCGCTGCCTGGGGTGAAGAGGGCGGAGGTCGAGACGGAGATAAAGGAGAACGTGCTGGTCATAACCGGCAGGCGGGCGCCGGCCTCCGGCTCCGAAGAGGGGTTGGTGCGCCAGGAGATCCCGGTTGGCCGGTTTTACCGAGCCTTTAAAATCGGGGTGCGGGTGAACTCCGGCGAGGTGAAGGCTTCGCTTAAGGACGGCGTGCTGGAAGTCCGCCTGCCCAAATCGGAGGAAGCGAAGCCCAACAGGATAAAGATAGACTGAAGCGTAACGCGCCCGGCCCCGCCGAAGGGGCCGGGCCGCGGCAAGGAGGCCGGGATGAAAGAAAAAGCGATGTGGACGCTGGTGGCTTTACTGGCCCTGCTGAGCGCGGGCGAGGCCTATTACATTTTCGGCGCGCGCGCCGGGGCCGCGCGCCGGACGGCCCCGTCCTACCAGGAGCCGTGGAAAGAGCTGGAGGACTGGCAGAAGACGCTGGACAGCCGGCTTTCCGGCGGCGGCGCTCTGAATAACGGGGACTTCGACAGCTTCTTCAACGACAGTTTCTTTGAGAGGCGCTTCACCGCCTTCGCCCAGCTGGAGCGCATCCACCGGGAGATGATGGACGCTTTCGAGGGGCAGAAGAAGCGGGAGTTTGGAGATTCCTGGGATAAATGGTTCTCCGAGCGCCTGAGCATGAGCGGCTTCGATACGCAGGTCTCCCGCGCCGGCGGCAAAGTCGTGATGACCATCTCGATCCCCGGGCTGGACGCTAAGAACACGGAGATAAATGTAAACAGGGACAGGGTCAGGCTGTCCTTCTCCGCGCGCTCCGCCGGCAGCGAAAAGAACGCCCGTGGAAACGTGCGGAGCGAGTCGGAGGAGAGTTTCGAGAAGATACTGCCGGTGCCCTCCGGCGCGGACGGGAACACCGCCCGGGTTTCCGTAAAGGGCGATGCCGTCATTATAACCTTCGCGGAGGAGAAGCGGGCCAGGGCCTGAGCGTCTGGCGCGCTACGCCATGAAGGGGTAGCGGTAGTCCCTGGGCGGAGCCAGGTTCCGCTTTACGCTGCGGACCATGGTCCAGCGCAACAGGTGGTGCGGCCAGCCCACCTTGTCGTCCGTGCCGGAGGCGCGGCCGCCGCCGAAAGGCTGGCGGTTAACGACGGCGCCCGTGGGCTTGTCGTTGACGTAGAAGTTCCCGGCCGCGTCGGCCAGCGCCGCCGAGGCCAGCGCGATCGCTTTCTCGTCGGTGGCGAACAGCGCGCCGGTCAGCGCGTACGGGGAGGTTCCGTCGCAGAGCCTGAGCGTCTCCGCGAACCTGGCCTCCTCGTACGGGTAGACCGTCAGTACCGGGCCCAGCAGCTCCTGTTGCATCGTGGCCGAGCGCGGGTCCGAGGTCTCTATCAGCGTCGGCCTCACGAAATAGCCGTCGGTCTTGTCGCAGCCGCCGCCGGCCAGTATCCTGGCGGCGGGCGACTTTTTAACCTGCTCCAGCGCCGCCTTCACGCTGTCGAACGAAAGCTCGTCTATCACCGCGTTCAAGAAACAGGAGAAATCCTCCGGCGGGCCCACCTTCAGGGCGTCTATCTTTTCCGCCAGCGGGCCCTTCATCCTTTCCCAGAGCGGGCGGGGTATGTAGGCGCGGGTGGCCGCCGACCATTTCTGGCCCTGGTAGTCGTAGGCTCCCCGTATCAGGGCCGTGGCCAGGGCCTCCGGGTCGCAGCTGGCGTGGGCGAAGATGAACCCCTTGCCGCCTGTCTCGCCGACCACGCGCGGGTAGATCTTGTACTTGTGCAGGTTGCGGGCTATCGCCGTCCAGGTGCTGTTGAAGACCGGGGTGGCGCCGGTGAAGTTGAGCCCGGCGAATTCCCCGCTTTCTAGCGCGCGCGCGCCCACCTCGCCGCCGGGGCCGGGTATCATGTTTATCACTCCGTCAGGCAGGCCCGCCTCCTTCCAGAGCAGGGCCAGGTAGTAGGCCGGCAGTACCGCGGCCGAGGCCGGCTTCCAGAGCACGGTGTTGCCCATGATGGCCGGGGCCGTGGGGAGGTTGCCGGCTATAGAGGTGAAATTGAACGGGGTCAGGGCCAGCACGAAGCCCTCCAGCGGGCGGTATTCCAGGCGGTTCCGCTCGCCTTCCGGGGAGGGGGGCTGCTGCGCGTAGAGCCGCCCGAGGTAGTAGGTATTAAAGCGGTAATGGTCCACCAGTTCGGCTATGTCCGCCTCGGCCTGCTGGACGCTCTTGGACAGGCCCAGCATGGTAGCGGCCACCAGCGTCGCGCGCCAGGGGCCTGCGGCCAGCTCGGCCGCCTTCCTGAACACCTCCGCGCGCTCCCGCCAAGGCCTGCTGGCCCAGTCGGCCCTGGCTTTGGAGGCCGCCTCTATAGCGGTGTCCACCTCGGCCGCCCCGGCCCTGTGCCAGGTGCCCAGTTTTCTCCTGCGGTCGTGCGGGACTACGATCGGCGAGGTCCTGCCGGTGCGCAACTCCACGCCGCCTATGAACAGCGGTATGTCGCAGGCCTTCCCCTTCAGCTCCGCCAGCTTCGCCAGCAGGGCGTTCCGCTCCGGGGTTCCCGGGGCGTAGGAGAGCTCTTGCTCGTTGCCGGGCTCCGGCGCGTTCTCTTCGGCGTTCATA
>JAJYJH010000017.1 GCA_021789695.1 bacterium
CGGACGCCTTCCACGCGTCCTCGAGGATGCCGGGCAGTCGCCCCTTATCGTAATCCGATCCACGGGCCCTGCGGGGCGGCCGTTCCTCCCCGGGCGGGGGGCTGTTAAGCAGCCTTAAAGCGTGCTTTCTGTGATACCCGCTTCGGTAATATTTTAGTTGATTCAATACGGGGTCTTGACTGCCGTTATATCTCTGATTATACTATCAGGACTGGCGGAGAACGGCACAGACGTGTGGTCTGTTTATTTTTTGGGCGGTCATCGGATGATTTTTATCCGATGACTCTTGTCGCGCTGGCTATCTGGCCAAAGACGGCGTCAAAGGCGAGGCGATCATGAGGATGAACAGGACATTGGCGTACGGATTGGCCTGTCTGCATTACCTGGGGCAGAACAACGGGGGCAGCTGGAACCAGGTGGCCGACATTTCTCGCTTCCAGGGCCTGCCCTCGCCGTACTGCACCAAGGTGCTGCAGGCCCTCGTGCACTCCGGTTTCGTGGAGTCGCAGAAAGGCCGCGGCTACCGGCTGGCGAAAGACCTGGATGATATCAGCGTCTGGCAGCTGATGGAGGCATTCACCTTCAACGGGGCGCCGAAGTCGGAGAAGGCGCAGGTGCCCAACAAGCTTTACGAGACGTTGCGGGCGGAGGTAAACCACTGGCTGGTGGGGCTTACCGTGCAGGACATAATAGAAATCATGCGCGAAGAGGAGCGCCAGGGCTCGGCGGGGAACAGGGCGGAGGGGCGGAGCTCCGGGATCGCGTCCTGAGAGGACGAAAAAACTCTATGGACCGGCGAGCCTTGAGCGGCGGGGGAACTGGCGGGCGCGCGGCGCGCCGCTTCCTTTCCGCCGTCCTGCCTCTGGCGCTTGGCTTACTGCTCAACGCCGCGCCGCCTCTCTCCGCCTTTAATACGCTTTACCTGCAGGACGCCTCCGCTTCGGTAGCCCCAGGCGCGGATGACTACCGCCAGCTTATGTATTCCCCGGGGGTAGGCTTGGTCGCCTATGCCAAGGCTACTGCAAACAGTCTGCCGACCCCGCCGACCACCGCGACGCAATTCACCAAGACCGCCGGCGGCAGCGTGGTCACGTGGTACTCCCGTCCGGTGGACGCCGTCACGATCTCCGGCAACGTCACGTTCAATCTGTGGGCCTACGTTGACAACACCAAAGCCAACGCCTACATAACTGCCGAGTTGCTGCTCGCCGCCCCCGACGGCACCATAACAGGTCAGCCTATAGCGGCCGTATATACCGGCAACCCGAAGCTGGGCACCACGGCGGCACTTCAGAGCTGGTCGGTCACACCGTTGCTTACCGCTGTCGCCAACGGCCAGAGACTGGCCGTGCGGCTACATATAGGCGCCGCCGGACCGATGAGGGCCGGCTATTATGTTTACGCGGACATCAACGGCCCGACGGTCGGCGCGGACGGAGACGCCTGGGTGCAGACCACCGAGGCCCTGGCCCCGGCCCGTCCTTCGACCGGCGCCGTAACCGCCGCCGAGACCTCGCTTACGCCCTCGTGGGGACTGGTGGACGGGGCCACCGGCTACACGCTGACCGCCGCTCTGGACGCCGGCATGGGCACGGTGGTCTCCTCGTTCGACTCGGCCGGCCCTTCCGCCGCTGTAAGCCCCCTCAGCCCCGACACCACTTACTACCTCTTTGCCAGGACCAACGGTTCCGGCGCCTCCAGTTCCTGGACGGCCTGGCCGGCCGCGGTCACACTGGCTTACGCTCCCGGCGCGGGCTACTTCGACGGGCTGGCCGCCTCCTCGATGCGGTTCAACTGGTCGGCCAACGGCAACCATCCCGGGACCCTCTACCGCGTTTACGTCTCCACCGCCCCTGACCCTCTCGCTCCGGGCGGCGCCGCTGTGACCTCTTCCGACACCTACAACACCTACCTGAGCACGTCGGGCCTGTCCCCGGACGGCGCTTATTATTTCCGCGTGGCCGCGGTCAACTATGCCGGGGCGGTCACGTCCTTCACCGCGGCGAAGTCCACTCATACCCTTGCGGCCGTGCCGGCGTCCGCCAGCTTCACCGGAGTGACCGATGTAGGCATGAATTTCAACTGGTCCGCCTCCGGCAATCCCAGCGGGACCCTCTACAGCGTTCTGGTCTCCACCGCTCCGGACCCGCTCTCTCCCGGCGGCGCCGCCGTCACGCAGCACGGGGTCTACGGGCTCTCCCTCAGTACCTCTTCGCTCTCGACCAACACCACCTACTATTTCCGGGCGGCGGCGGTGAACGCGGACGGAGTGGCGTCGGCGTTTTCCGCAGCAGCGGCCACCTCGACCCTGGCCGACACGCCCGCTTCGGGGATGATAACCGGGGCCGGCCCGTATTCGATGCAGTTCTCGTTCACGGACCCGGTGAACCCGGCGGGTACATTGTACAGGGTAAAAGTCTCGACGGCCTCGGACCCGCTTTCTCCAGGCGGTGCCGCGGTAACCTCCTCCGATACCTACTCTCTTTCGCTCAGCAGTTCCGGGCTGGTCCCGGACACCGCCTATTATTTCAGGGCTGCCGCCGTCAACAACGACGGTGTCGAGAGCCAGTACGTCCCGGCTCAGACGCTGCATACGCTGCTGGCCTACGCTCCGGCCTTCGCCTCCTTCACCGGCGTTTCCGAAGCCGGCATCCAGTTCAATTTCTCCCCGAACGGCGACGTCTATCCGGGCACGCTGTTCCGGGTGGCGGTTTCCACCGCGCCGGATCCGGTGAACCCGGGTACAGCGTCAGCCACGTCCTCGGACACCTATAACAGCTACCTGAGTTCAGCAGGTCTCTTCGGCAATACCACCTATTACTTCAGGTCGGCCGGGGTGAACAAGGACGGCGTCCCGACGGCCTACAGCGCGGCCGCGGCCACCTCCACGCTGGCCGCGGTCCCCTCCGGGCTGGATTTCACCGGAGTGAGTTCCGACTCCATAAGAATGGACTGGGCGCAGACCAACGGCCCCGGCACGCTATACACGGTGTTGACCTCTACGGCGGCCGACCCGCTCAACCCGGCAGGGGCAGCCGTCTCCTCGCGCGACACCTACAACCTCTACGTCACCACCTCCGGCCTTACGCAGAATGTCTCCTACAGCTTTGTCGTTAGGGCTCTCAATAACGGCGGCGGCTATAGCGCCTGGTCCACGGCGGCTTCCACGCCCACGCTGCAGGCCGGTTTCCTGGCGGCCCCCGTGGCCATGTCGCTGACGCCATACATCTCCTCGATGACGGCGAACTGGCTGCTGGTGGGAGGGGCCACCGGCTACACGCTGGCGGCTTCCCAGAACCCGGGCGCGGAACCGTCACCGATAGCCGCTTCCTCCGATACCGCCGTTGTTCTTTCCGCCTCGGTGTCGGGGCTTTCCCCTGATACCAAGTATTACCTGTTCGTGCGGGCCAACGGTCCCGGCAGCAGCAGCGCCTGGTCAGACTACCCCCCGGCCGCCACTTTGCTGGCTTATCCGCCGGCCTCCCCGTCCATCGGCGGGGTTTCCGCGTCGCAGGTCTCCTTCTCTTGGTCGGCCAACGGCGACGCCTACCCGGGCACGCTGTTCAGAGTGATCTCCTCCACGGCGCCGGACCCGCTGAACCCAGGTGGAGCCGTGGTCAGTTCTTCCGATACCTACGGCGTCTCCCTTACCTCCGCCAGCCTTATCCCTAACACGCCGTACTATTTCACGACGGCGGGCATAAACAAGGACGGCGCGGCCACGGCCTGGACCGTTCCCTCCGGCACGTATACCCTGGCCGCGCAGCCGGTCTTTTCCGGTTTTGCAAACCTCTCCGCGAACTCCGCCGACTTTTCCTTTTCGGCCAACGGGAATCCTTCCGGCACGCGCTACCGGGTAGTGTCGTCCACGGCGCCGGATCCACTTAACCCCGGCGGAGCGGTCTCGAGCTCGTCCGATACCTACAGCCTGGTGCTGAGCTCCTCCGGGCTTTCTCCCAACACGACCTATTACTTTGCCGCCGCGGCCGTGACCGGCGGCGGGACCGCAACGGCCTACTTCGCGCCGCAGGCCACCGCCACGCTGGCGGCCATGCCGCTCTCCCCTGCCGCCGCTGCGGTCTGGGCTTCCTCGGCCTCCCTGGCCTGGTCGGCAGACGGGAATCCCGCCGGTACGCTGTACCGGGTCCTGCTGTCCACCGCCCCCAACCCGCTGACGCCGCAGGGCGCCCAGGTCGCTTCCTCGGACACCTATAGCCTGGCGCTGGCCGCCGCCGCCCTTTCTCCGGACACGCTGTACTATTTCCGCGTCGCCGCGACCGGCCGGAGCGGGGATCTCACTATCTTTACGGCCGCGCAGCAGTTCAGGACGCTCGCTTATATGCCGCTCTTCTCGTCCTTCGGCGTTTCGGCCTCGTCGCTGACGCTTAACTGGCTGCCCAACGGGAACAACTCCCCCGGCCTTTACCGGGTGCTGGCTTCAACGGCGCCGGACCCGCTGAGCCCCGGCGGCGCGGCGGTCAGCTCTTCCGACGTTTATGGCCTGAGCTTCAGCACCTCAGGGCTCTACGCCGACACCACCTATTATTTCCGGCTGTCCGGAGAGAACTCTGATGGCGTGCTGAGCGCTTACACGGCCCTGGCGGCCACCTCCACCCTGCTGGCCTATCCGCCGGCCTTCTCCGCCTTCACCGACCTGCAGACGGATTCCCTCCGGTTCGTCTGGACGGCCAACGGCAATCCGGATGGCGCCATGTACAGGGTGCTGGTCTCCACGGCGCCGGACCCGCTAAACCCGGCCGGGGCCGTAGTCAGCTCCTCCGACACCTACAATCTCTCCCTGACCACCTCCGGGCTGGTCGCCGACACTCAGTACTACTTCACGGCGGCCGGGGTGAACAACAATGGCGTCGCCACGTCCTATATGGCCGAGCAGTCCACCCGCACGCTGCAGGCCGTGACGAAACTTTTCCTGCTGGATTCCACCTCCACCGCCAATCCGGATACGAACGAGGAGAGGGTGCTCTCCACGCTTCGCGGCTCGGCGCCCGTCACCTATACCAAGGCGACCGCCGGCAACGTCACGCCGCCCAGTTCGACCTCGCAGTTCACCAAGGTGGCTAATGGTCCCACCGAGACCTGGTACACCGGCCCGCTGGCCGCTGTCTCCGTCTCGGGCAACGTCACCTTCAACCTGTACGCCTGGGAGAGCGCCACTAACGTCAATTCCGGGATAACAGCGGAACTGCTGCGCGCCGACGGCGCCGGCAACATCCTTTCCACGATAGCCTCGGTGCAGACGGGAGTGGCCGAGCTGGGCGTATCCGAGGCCGCGCAGACCTGGACCGCGGCGGCCTCGGCCACCTCGCTGGCCAACGGCGACAGGCTGGCCGTCAGGGTGCATATAGAGCCCGCGGGCGGCAACCTCGCCAGCGGCAAGAGCGTCTACATGACGGTGGGCGGGCCTGCGGCCGGCGCTTCCGGGGATACCTGGGTGCAGCTGCTGCAGACCCTGCCGCCGGCTTCGCCGTCCACCTCGGCCGTAGCGAACGTGGGCGCCTCGCAGCTGGGAGCCTCGTGGGGACTGGTGAACGAGACCACCGGCTACACGCTGGCCGCCTCGGTCAACCCGGCGAACCCGCCGCTGCCGGTCTACGCCTCCAGCAGCACGCTGGGCGACCTCTCGGCCACGCTTTCGGTGCCGGCGCTCTCCCCCAACACCACCTATTACCTGTTCGTCCGCTCCAGCAGGGAAGGCCTTTCCAGCCCCTGGGCCGCCTATCCCGGCACCTCGACCCTGCTGGCCTATCCGCCGGCAGCCTCCGGGTTTGCCGGCGTGGGATCGGGCGCGGTGCAGTTCAACTGGTCGGCCAACGGCAACGCCTATCCGGGCACGCTGTTCAGAGTGCTCTCCTCCACGGCGCCTGACCCGCTGAACCCGGGCGGCGCCGCCGTGGTCTCGTCGTACACCTACAGCCTGTCCCTCAGCTCCTCCGGGCTCTCCCCGGACACTACCTACTATTTCCGCGTGGCCGGCGTGAACAACAACAACGTGCCTACGGCCTATACCGCCGCTCTCGGCACGGCCACTCTGCTGGCCTATCCGCCGCTCACTTCCGGCTTCACCGGCATAAGCCAGACCTCGGTCCAGTTCAACTGGTCGGCCAACGGCGACGCCTACCCGGGCACGCTTTTCAGGGTCGTCTCGTCCACGGCCCCGGACCCGCTGAACCCGGGCGGGGCGGTGGCGGTCTCGTCGTACACCTACAACCTGTTCCTCAGCTCCTCGGGCCTCGCCGCCGATACCACGTATTATTTCAGGGTGGCCGGGGTGAACAAGAACGGCGCGGCCACCGCCTATACCGCGGCGGCCGGTACGGCGACGCTGACCTACCAGCCGGCCTTCGCCGGCTTCTCGAGCGTGACGGCCGGCTCGGTCCTGTTCGGCTGGACCGGCGCCGGCAATCCCGCGGGCACGCTGTATAAGGTGCTGTCGTCCACCGCGCCTGACCCGGCCAATCCGGGCGGGGCCGTGGTGGCCTCCTCGTACACCTACGCCCTGGCGCTGAGCTCCTCCGGCCTCTCGGCGGATACCACGTATTATTTCAGGGCGGCGGCGGTCAACGCCAACGGAGTGGCCAGCGCCTACACCGCGGCTGCTGGCACGGCCACCCTGCTGGGCTACCCGCCGCTGTTTTCTAATTTCACGGGCGTGGCGGCCGGGGCGGTCCAGTTCAACTGGTCCGCCAACGGCAACGCCTACCCGGGCACGCTGTACAGAGTGCTGTCGTCCACGGCGCCGGACCCGGTCAACCCTGCGGGGGCCGCGGTGGCGTCCTCCGACACCTACAGCCTGTCCCTGAGCTCCTCCGGGCTGGCCGCTGACACCACCTATTATTTCCGCGTGGCCGGAGTCAACAAGAACGGCGTCGCCACCGCCTACACCGTGGCGGCCGGCACGGCCACTTTGCTGGCCTACCCCCCGCTGCCGGCCGGCTTCTCGGGAGTGACCGAAAGCGGCTTGCAGTTCAACTGGGCCGCCAACGGCGATGTCTACCCGGGCACGCTGTTCATGGTCGTCTCCTCCACGGCCCCTGACCCGCTGAACCCGGGCGGAGCGGTGGCTCTCTCCTCCTACACCTACGGCCTGGCGCTCTCCTCGCAGGGGCTGGCCGGCAACACCACCTATTACTTCACCGCGGCGGGCGTCAACAAGAACGGGGTCCCCACCGCCTACACCGCTGTCTCGGCCACCTCCACCCTGGCCAACGCCCCGTCCGGGCTTTACTCCACCGGCGTGACCACGCAGGCGGCCCAAGTCAACTGGGCGGGCGGGAGCAACGGCCCTGGCACGCTCTACTACGTGCTGGTCTCCACGGCCCCGGACCCGCTGCTCCCGTCCGGCGCCGCCGTTAGCTCCGCTTATACTTACAACCTTTACGTCTCCACGGCCGGTCTCGAGCCGCTCACCTACTACTATTTCAGGGTCAGCGCGTTCAACAATAACGGCGTCCGGACCGCTTGGAGCGCCCCCCCGTTCCAGGCGCAGACTCTGGCCACCGGGCAGATAGGCAGCCCCGCGGCCGGCAGCATAACCGGGGTCTTCGTGAGCTCCATGAGCGCCTCGTGGGACCTGGTGCCCGGTGCCACCGGCTACACGCTGGCCGCCTCCCTCGCCCCGGACGACCCGCCTGCCGTCATAGCCGCCTCCAGTACCACCGTCAACGGGGAGAACGCCGCCTCCCTCTCCGGCCTGACGCCGGACACTTCGTATTATCTCTTCGTGCGGGCCAACGGCCAGGGGACCTCCGGCGTCTGGCTGGCCTACCCCCACAGGGCGACGCTGCTGGCCTACCCGCCGGCCTTCTCCGGCTTCTCCGAAGTCTACGCCTCCTCGGGGGTGTTCTCGTGGAGCGCCAACGGGAACGCCTACCCGGGCACGCTGTACAGGGTGCTCTCCTCCACGGCTCCGGACCCGCTCTCCCCGGCCGGCGCCGCGGTCGCTTCCTCCGATACTTACGCTCTCTCCCTGAGCGCTTCCGGTCTGGCGGCCGACACCACCTATTATTTCCGCGTGGCCGGCGTGAACAAGGACGGCGCGCTTACCGACTACACGGCCCCGCAGGCCACCGCCACCTGGGCCAATCCGCCGCTGCCCTCCGGTTTCAGCGGCGTGGGGGCGGCCGCGCTGCAGTTCAACTGGGCGGCCAACGGCGACCGGGTCCCTGGGACGCTTTACCGGGTGCTGGTCTCCACCGCTCCCGATCCGCTGAACCCGGCGGGAGCTCCGGTTACCAGTTCCGACACCTACGGCCTTTCGCTGAGCACCTCCGGCCTGTCCGCGGACACCACCTATTATTTCCGCGCCGCGGCGCTGGGCGTAAGCGGCGTGGCTTCCGCCTACAGCGCGGCGCAGGGGACCGCCACGCTGGTGGCCTATCCGCCCCTTCCTGCGGGCTTCACGAACGTGACCGAGACGGCGCTCCAGTTCAACTGGTCGGCCAACGGCGACCGGGACCCGGGCACGCTCTACCATGTCCTGTCGTCCACCGCGCCGGACCCGCTCGCCCCCTCCGGAGCCGTGGTGGCCAGCTCGTTTACCTACAACCTCTATCTCGGCGGCGCGGCCCTGGCGCCCAACACGACGCGCTATTTCACCGTGGCCGCTGTCAACCGCAACGGGGTGGAGACCTCCTATACCGCGGTCGCCGGCACCTCGACGCTGGCCAATCCGCCGCTGACGGCGCTCTCCACGTTCAGCGCCGTCACCTCGCAGGGCTTCACCGCGGCCTGGTCGTCCAACTCCAACCCGGCCGGTACCGTCTACCAGGTGCAGGCCTCCACCGCTACGGACTTCAGCGCCGTCGCTCCGGCCCAGGTCACCGCGTCCACGGCCCCGCTGCAGGGGACCTCGTACTTGTTCTCCGGCCTGCTCTCCGGCAGCGTCTATTATTTCCGCCTGCGCGCGCAGAACAACAACGGCGTCTATACTTCCTACGCCCAGCTGGGGTCCACCGCCACGCTTCGCCTGCCGGCCCCGGTCCCCGCGCCGGTCACGCAGGTCTCCACCTATTCCATAACCGCCTCCTGGTCGTTGGTCGGCGGGGCCACAGGCTACCTGCTGGCCGCCTCCGTCAACCAGGCTTCTCCGCCGTCCCCGGTCTACGCATCCAGCGAGACCGCCTCCGCGCAGGCCTCCGTCTACCAGCCGGCGCTCGCGCTCAACACCACCTACTTCCTGTTCGTCCGCGCCGAAGGCCCCGGGGACGCCAGTGACTGGGCCGCCTATCCGCCGGCTTCCACGCTGGCCAACCAGCCGGCCGTGCCGGGCGCGGTGTTCGGCGCCGTGACCGACAACGGCTTCAGCGTTGCCTGGGACGCCAATTCCAACCCGCTCGGCGCCACCCTCTACCAGGTGCAGGTCTCCACTGCCTCCGACTTCAACTCGGGAGCGATAAATCAGGTCACTTTCTCCACGGCGCCGGTCTACGGCCCGGGGGCGGCCTTCAGCGGCCTGAGCAGCAACACCTATTACTACGCCCGGGTCAGGGCCGCGAACAACGACGGCAGCTATACGGCGTGGACCGGCCTCGGCTACGTCAAGACGCTGATCCTCCCCGTGCTGCATTCCGCCGGGGACGGCGTGCTGCTGTACGGCCAGGCCGGCAACAGCGCGCCGCAGTTCCGCAACTACTACGGCGCTTCCAACTCCTTCAGCCCCGTGCAGGCCACCCTTTCCGGGATTCCGGGCTCGCTGTTCGTGATAAAGACCGACCCGCTGACCACCAAGCAGGAGGCCGTCGCCGGCTACGTGGCCAACGGCACGCTGCACGTGCTCTGCTCCGACGGGGCCAACTGGGAGGAGGATTGGACGCAGTACGTCGGGGGGGACGCCTCCACCCGCCGCTTCGACATAGCCTACGAGAGCAACAGCGGCGACGCCGTCGTTCTTTATTCGCACAACGTTTCGGGGAGCTCCCAGCTGGGCTACAGGGTCAAGTCCGGGGCCGCTGGCTGCGGCCCGTCCGGCTGGTCCGCCGACGCCTCCCTGAGCCCGCTTAACACCGCCGGCATAGTGCAGTGGGTGAAACTGGCCTCCGACCCGAGGGCGGACCAGAACGACATCGCGGCGATCTGGGCCGACAACGCCTCCCGCCTGGACGCCATGGTCTGGAACGGCTCCTCGTGGGAGAACGAACCCTCCCAGCCGCTGGAGACCTCCCTGGAGGCCGTGTCGGCGGCGCAGGACGTGGAGGACTTCGCCGTGCAGTACGAGGCGACCACCGGCAATATCATGGTGGTCTGGGCCAACTCCTCTGGCGGCAGCGGGACTAACGGGGTGCGCTACGCCAGGGCCGTCTGGACCGGAGGGAGCCCGTTGCACACGTGGAGCGCGCCAGCTACGCCGCCGACGTTCACCGACGACGCCACCAACCTGACGCTGGCGGCCAACCCGGCCAGCAGCGAGATGGTCTTCGCCTCCATAGGCAACTCCAGGGGCTACCTGCAGGCCGGCTACTGGAACGGCTCGGCATGGACGGACACGGCCGGCCTGGTCACCACCGCGCAGATTCCGCAGGCCGGCACCGGGTTGGTGGCCGCCGCCTGGCTGAGCTCCGGCACCGTCACGCGCAGCGTGATAACCTACGACAATGCCAACAGCACCACTCTCGGGTGGATAACCGGCAGCGGCGGGACCTTCACGAAGCAGACCGCCTTCTCCCCTACGCCGGCCTTCGCCAGTCCGCAGGTCCGCTATTCCATGCGCCAGGACCCCGTGAACCGCGACAGGGCTATCGCGGCCGTGGCCGATTCCAATTACGACCTTTTCGCCAAGCGGCTGATAATGAACACGGCCGGGACGTTTACCTGGAGCAACGCCGACGGCGGCGCCGCGCTGGAGACCAGCCTGTCTTCGGCGGCGGTGGCCGGAGATTCTTTCGAGTTCTGGCCCGCCCCGCCCACCACCACCTTCGACCAGAGCGCCTACCGGGTCTTCGCCGACTCCGATTCAACGGACGTGGGCGCTCCGCTGGCGGCCCAGGACACGCTGGCCACTCTTCCCTCGGCCGGCTCGGCCTTCAGGCTGAGGCAGCTGGTGGATATAGGCAACGTGGACCTGCCGCTGAACGGCCAGGGCTTCAGGCTGCAGTTCGCCGGCATGGGAGACGGCACCTGCGCCGCCCCGTCCAACGGGACCCCCGCGGCCTATACGGACGTCACGTCCACCACGGCGCTGGCCTTCAATAATAATCCGTCCGTGGCGGACAACACGCCGCTGACCGCGGACGCGAACGACCCCAGATACGGCACCCATATAACCATCGACCAGACCTACGTGGAGCAGAACAATTCCACCAATACCGTCGCGGCCATCCCGCGCGGCGAGGACGGCATGTGGGATTTCTCGCTGAAGGACAACGGCCTCACCCCGGGCGCGGTCTACTGTCTGCGGCTGGTGAAGGACACCGGCGTGCAGCTGGAGGGCTACACGGTCTATCCGCAGGTCCTGGTGCCGGCCCCGGTGCAGATAAACGAGGTCTATCCCACCGGCGCCGCCGCCGCGGACGACTGGGTGGAGCTCTACAACAACACCTCCAGCACCCCGTCGCTGGCCGGCTGGAAGCTGAACTACGTGGAGAGCACGATAGACATCGGTGGCTCGGCCAACACGCTGTGGACCGGGCAGGCCGGCGCCGTGATAAACGCCTATTCCACCTTCACCATAACGAACCTGCCGGTGGCCCTGAACGGCGCGCAGAGCTACTATGTCAGCCTGGTCAACCCTGCCGGCGCCGCGGCGGACCAGGTGCAGTGGCCGGGCCCCGGCGTCATGTCCCTGGGCGAGTCGTTCGCCAGGATAACCGACGGCAACCCGTACTTCGAGATAGACCCTACGCCGACCAAGGGTTATTCCAACTCCGTATCCACGGACTCGCTGCTGATAAACGAGGTGGGCTATTCAGCCGGGAGGCAGTTCGTCGAGCTCTATAACTCCTCTCCGGTCTCCACGCGCACGCTGGCCGGCTATTCCCTGCGCGACTCGGTCTCGTCGCAGAACGGCGCGGTCTTCCGGTTCACCAGGAAGATATACCCGCTGGACTACGCGCTGCTGGATTATTCCTCGGTCGGCGACGACGGCAAGACCTTCGCCGACGTCTTCGGGGCCGCCGGCCCGTCCCCCGCAGGGGATTTTCTGGCGCTGGAGAACTCCACGGGCTCCACGGTGGACATGGTCACCTGGCAGTCCGGCGCCGCCTACTCGCGCTACAACTACAAGGGCGCGCTGACCGACTATCCGTCCCACGCCCCGGCCGGCGCCGCCACGTCGATCGCCCGCGGCCCGACTGAGGGGGCCGATACCGGCAACGACGCCGCCGACTTCTACGTCTCCGCGTTCGTCACGCCGGCCTCCCGCAACAACGGCGCCGGCGCGGCGGCGCCGGACACTCTCTACCTGCCGGGCGACAACTCGGCGCCGCGCTATCTTTCCCGCAGGTTCGGGCTCTCGCTCGCGCTCGGGGCGGCCTCCTCCGGCGGCGGCAACAACATCGTCTTCGAACGGACTGGCGGGAGCGCGGACCTTCATTCCCCGCACCTCTACCGCCTGGCCGACATCGGCTTCGACCTCTCCGCCCTGACGCGCCAGACTACGGTCCAGGCCGGCTACGCCTTCTATGACCAGGACGGCAGTCCGCTGGTTTCCAGCGCCTCTTACCGGATGATAGTTAACTCCAGCACCGGCACGGCCTCGGCGCCGCCGATAGTGCTCGACACCGTAACGTACGACGCCAGCGTGCAGGCGGTGACGGCCAGCACGGACGCCCCGCGCTGGATGAACGACGCCTCCCGCGCCGCCGTGATCAGACTGGACGTCTCCAACAACAGCCCGGCCGGCTTCAACCCCATAGAACTCGCCACGGTCACGTTCCGTCTGCTGGATCCGGCCTTGAACCCGCTGACCCAGGCCGCCGCGCGGTCCCTCTTCAACGCGGTGATGCTGGTGCGCGACTCCAACGGTTACGCCGGCGTCTATGAGCCGGCCCTGGACGTTACCACAGCCGCCTACGTGCCCATGAACGCCATCTCCGTGGACGCGCTGGGTTTCTCCACGCTGACGGTCTCCCAGCAGTACCTCTCCGAGGCCTCGGTGCCGGCCGCTTCTACCTCCACTTTCTTCCTGGTCCTGGAATCCACGGCCGGCGCCTCGGCGGCCAGCCCGGACACCTTTCTGGCTTCCCTGTCACCGGCTTCGGCCGTGGTCGCGGATGCGCCGGACCTGCTGGCGCAGGACTTCTCGCCCTCGGCCGACGTGCGGACGGACTCGGTCACTCTTATAGCGCCGGCGCTGCCCCCGGCCGGATCCACCTGGCCGTACATCACGCCCTCCTCCGCCGCCATAAATACGATGGCCACGTCCTACGACGGAACCTCGCTGTCCCCTCGCATCTACTCCGCCTCCACGGACGGGCATCTCCGCGCGCTCTCTCCGGGCGGCCTCCTGCTCTGGGATTTCGCCACTTCGCCGCTGTCACCGATAAACTCCAACCCGACCGACGCCGGGACCGCGGGGGACATCTATTTCGCCGACGACGCCGGGGACGTCTACAAGGTGCAGGACAACGGGACCTCGGCGTCGCTGGTCTGGAAGCGCTCGCTGGGCGTGCAGATACGCTCGGGCCTGATAGACTCCGGCACCAGCCTCTACTTCGGCGCCTCGGACAACGCGATGCACTGCATCGACAAGACGAGCGCCTCCGGCACCGACTGCCCCGGCTGGATCGACCTGCCCGTCTCCGGCGTAGTCTCCAATACCCCGCTGGTGGACGACAGGACTGGCGTGAACGCCTCGTGGATCGGGACCGAGAGCGGCGCGCTGGTGGAGTTCAGGACCGGCACGGGCGGGCAGGTGGCCTCGGCCTCCCTGGGGTCTGTCATCTATTCCTCGCCGTTCGGCGACGTCGCCTCGGTCTCTCCGACCAACAAGCTGTACATCACCTCCTCGGATGGTTATCTGTACGCGGTGCCGCTGGACCTCGGCAGCGCCAACCACGTCTATCCGCCGGCCCAGGCGGGGGCTCCCAGCCATTCCTCTCCCTTCCTGTGGCCGGTCATGGACAACGGTGAGCGCTTCGTCTATTACGGCGACGACTCAGGCCTGCTGCACAAGGTCAGCACGCAGACCTGGACGGAGCCCGCGGGATGGCCCTTCCAGGCCGGCGGCGCCATCCGCACCGGCCCGGTGGTGGTGCCGGCCTCCTTCGCCGGCCTGCCTGCCGGCCAGGATTACGTCTATTTCGGCTGCGACGACGGCTATATCTACGCGGTCAACATAAACACCGGCCAGCTCAGGACGGGCTGGCCGGTAGCTACCGGGGGCCCGGTGCGCGCCGACCCGGTCTTCGACGGCGACAACGACACCGTCTCGGTCGGGTCCAGCGACGGGCGCGTTTACGCCGTTTATGTGGGGCCGTAGGCGGAAAAGTATGGCAAAGACGGAACCAGAAAAGAAGAAAGAAGGTCCGGGCCCGCGGCCGCCGGCGGCCGTCCTCCGGCTGGCGCTGCTGCCGCTCCTCCTGGCGGCCCCGCGGGCCGCGGCCGCCGCGGACTGGCCGACTTTCCGGGGCAACCCCGCCAGGACCGGCTACGTCCAGGAGCAGGCCGCCCCGCCGTTCAGCGAGGAGTGGTCCTTTCCCGCCTCCGGGGCGATCGTCTCCAGCCCGGTCGTCTCCCGCGGCTACCTCTATTTCGGCACCAGGAACGGCTATATCTACGCTCTGAACGCGCGCACGGGGGCGATGCTCTGGAGTTTCCATACGCTCAACTGGGTGGATTCCACCCCGGCCGTCTCTTCCGGGACGGTCTACGCGGCCTCGATGGACGGACATCTCTACGCTCTGAACGCGCTGACGGGCAGGCAGGTCTGGCGCACCGACCTGGGCGCTCCCTCGGATTCTTCGCCCCTGGCGAGCGGCGGAAAGGTCTACGTCGGGACCGGGCTGCCGGACGACAAGCTCCGCGTCTACGACGCGCTGAGCGGGGCTCTCCTCGGCTTCTACCAGTCCCGGCAGCCCGTAGAGTCCGCTCCGGCGGCCTACGGGCCCGACGTATATTTCGGGGCCAACGACGGCGGGGTCCACGCTCTGGACGCGGCCTCCCTGCTGCCTCCGGCAGGCTGGATCGGGAGCCAGAGCGCCGGCTCCTTCGGGCTGAACTCCGTCGCGGTCTCCGGAGGGGTCGTCTACGCCCTGCCCGGGCACGACGACAAAATGGTCTACGCGCTGGACCCGGCCACCGGCGACACGATACGCAAGTCCACCGCCGGAGAGATGGCCGTCTCCTGGCAGACCTTCACTTCCCCGGTGGCGGCGGGGGACAGGGTCTATTTCTCGGGCGCCATAGGGGAGTCTGCCACCTCCCCCGCGGGCGCGGACTATTTCTCGGCGCTCGACACCGGCACGCTGGCCTCGGTGTGGGCCAGCTCCCCTTCTCTGGGCGGCATAGGCGATATGGGGATGCTCTCCTCCCCGGCCATGGCAGGCGAACTGCTCTACCAGGGCACCGTGGACGGCAGGCTGGTGGCGTTGAGTTCCGCCGGCGCCGCGGTGGCGTCGCTGGCGCTTTCCAGCGCGGCCTATTCGTCGCCGGCGGTCTCGGACGGGTTCGTCTACATAGGCGATATGAGCGGCGTAATTCACGCCTTCGCCGCTGGCAGGACGGCTGCTATCTCCTCTCCGCAAGAGGGCGCCGTAGTCAACGGTACCGTCGCGGCGGCCGGCTACGCCGCCAACCCGGCGATGGCCGGCTACAGCCTCGACTACTCCACCGGCGGCTCGCCGGAGGTGTGGCACAATATAGTTTCGAGCAATACCGCCTATCATGTTCCCGGCTCGGAGCTGGGGGCGTGGGACGCTTCGGCCCTGCCCAACGGCTATTACGACCTCAGACTGACGGTGCAGGAGACCGGCGCCCCGGTCTATTCGGACACGGCGGTGACCCGCGTGCGGGTGGACACCCCGCCGGAGCCGCCCTCGGGCCTGACCGCGGCCGACGTCCCCGACGATACCGGCAACAAACTGGAACTGCGCTGGACGGCCTCTCCGACGCCCGGGGTGTCGGAGTACCGGGTCTACAGGAACGACGGGACAGGTTTCTCCCTGCTGGCCTCCACCGCCCCGTTCCCGCTCTGCTTCACCGACGCCGCCGCCGTGACCGGTTCCACTTTCACCTACGAGGTGCGCGCCTACGACGGTTTCCTCGAGTCCGCCAACTCCAACGAGGCCTCGGCCTTCTCGGTCAACAACAGTTCCGACACCACTCCTCCGGCGGCGGTAGCGGACCTTTCGGCGGCGCCCGGTCCGGCGCCCGGCATGGTGACGCTCAGGTGGACCGCCCCCGGCAACGACGGGAACTTCGGCACGGCCTCCGGTTACGTGATAAAGTACACCACGTCCCCCGGCTACGACTGGGCCGCCTTCTCTCCAGGCGCCGGCCTGCAGGTCAGCACCGCCGAAGTCAGCGGCCCGGCCGGGACCAGCGAGGTGGACGGCATCCCCTGGCTTTCGGGCGGCGTCACCTATTATTTCGCCCTCGAGGCCTGGGATCAAGTGCCGAACTACGGCGCGGTCTCCAACGTGGCTTCCGCGGCCGCCGCCAGGGACGCGGTCCCGCCTCTGCCGCCCTCCGGCCTGACCGCGGCGGACACTCCGGGCGACGCCGGCGGCAGCATAACCCTTTCCTGGACGCGCTCCCCGGACGACGGCGCGGGGGCCGACGACGTCTACGGTTACAGGATCTACAGGAGCAGGCAGAGCGGGGTCTACGTGGCCAGCGCCCCCTATTCCGAGGTCCCGCGCGGCGCGACCGGGTACAGGGACCCCGCGGCCACCGAGAACGTGAAGTTCTTCTACGAGGCCGCGGCCTTCAACAGCACGCTGAACTCCGCGCTCACCGCCGAGGCTTCGGCCGTTTCCATCGACAACTACCGCTTCGTGGACGCGGTCAACGGCGGATATTTCCTGCTGCCGGACGGGGCGAGGGTGGACATTCCCGGCAACGCGGTCTCCCAGAACGACAGCGTCCTGATGGTCAGGGTGGACCCGGCCACCTACGCCCCGATGCATATCGCCGCCGCGGCGGACGCGGTGCCAACGGGCATAGTCTACGAGGTGGAGTTCAAGAACCCCTCCACGCGCCTGCTGGCCGACGCCACGGTCACTCTGCCCTATACGGACGCCGAGGTGGCCGGCATGGACCAGAAGAACCTGCGCCTCTATACCCTGTCGGGAGGCGCCTGGAGGCCGCTGGCTTCGTCGACCCCGGACACTCAGGCCAGGAAGGTGAGCGGGCAGGCCTCCAGCTTCTCGCTGTTCAGCGTCATGGAGTACCTGCCTTCCGGGGAGGTCTTCAGGGACGACGAGGTCTATACTTATCCCAACCCGGCCAGGGGCGACACGCTGTACTTCAAGGCCATACTGGCCTACGACTCGGACGTGAAGATAGACGTCTACGACGTGGCTGGGGAAAAGGTCGGGACCCTGGAGCGGGGCGGCTGCCTGGGCGGCGGCGCGTGCGTGATACCGTGGGGCATCAGGCGCATAGCCAGCGGGGTCTACATCTACAGGCTGACGGCGCGCAGCGCTGCCGGCAGCAAGACGCTGATAAAGAAACTGGCGATAATCCATTGAGCCGGGAAGAGGAGCGGAGGACGGTCATATGAGCGGAGCCGGAAGAGAGGGGGGCGGAGGAAGGGCCGCGCGGCTTCTGAAGCTGGCGCTGGCCCTCTGCCTGCTGCCGGCCGCTTCCCGCGCGGCCAGCATCTATCCGTCCGAAGGCAGCACCTCGGCCACGTTCCTCAAACTGCCGGTCGGAGCGCGCGCCGCCGCCATGGCTGGGGCCTTCGCCGCGGTGCCGGGGGACCCGTTCGCCGTGTACTGGAACCCGGCCGGGCTGGCCTACGCCCCGCGCGAGCGGGGACTGGGCTTCTTCCACAACGACTATTTCCAGGGGCTGGGCCAGGAGTTCCTCTCGTATACGGAGCGGCGCTGGGGCGGCGGTCTGGGCCTCGGCCTCGACTATTTCTATTCGGCCAGCGACATGGAGCGGCGCAGCGGGCTGTACGAGCCGGACACCGCCACCCCTTCTCCGGTGGAGGGGAAGTTCGGCGCTTACGACCTCGCCTTCTCCGCCGCTTACGGCTGGAACTACAGGCCGGACCTGGCGCTGGGCGGCGCCGTCAAGGTCATACGGCAGAGCATAGACACCGAGTCCGCCGCCTCCGTGGCGCTGGACCTGGGCCTGCTGCGCTCTTTCATCTGGCGAGGCGCGGCCTACACGGCCGGAGCCTCGCTCCAGAACCTTGGCCCCGGCATAAAGTTCGTCTCCAGGCGCTACGGCCTGCCTCTGGTCCTGCGGACGGGCCTCAGCCGCCGTTTCGACGACTACGGCCTGCTGGTCTCGCTGGAGGCTGACAAGCCGGTTGATAATTACCCGTCCTTCGTCCTGGGAGCGGAATATAAGCTTACGGACCGCCTGTCCGTCAGGAGCGGCTACAGCTACAGGCTGCACGGTAACGAGCTGGGCGGCTGGTCTGGTTTCTCGGCCGGAGCCGGGGTGGCGTTCAACAGGCTGACCTTCGATTACGCTTTCAGCCCTTTCGGCGTGCTGGGCAACTCGCACAGGTTCTCCATAAACCTGCGCTTCGGCGGCGCGCCGCCCGGCTCCTCGCCGTCCGCCGCGGCTCCCGCCGCGCCTCCTCAGCCTCCACCAGGTTTCTCCAGCTGCCTGTTCTCGTCGGCGCAGCGGCCGCTGGGTATTTCCAGGCTGGGAATAAAGTACGAGATCACGGCCGTCTCCTCAGGCTGCGCCGTTTCCTCCCTCTCTTTCAGGACGCTGCTGATGGGACTGCCGCCGGCGGAGTTCTCGCTGCCGGAAGGGTCTCCGTCGGGAGAGCTCGGGGACGGCTTCCCGGCGGGAGTGCTGCCGCTGAAGGTCTGGCGCCCCGACGGGCTGGCCGGCAACGTGCAGGGCGACGTCGCCTTCGTCTTCAAGCTTCCGCCCGGTTCGGGGCCCGGCGCGCCGGTGTTCATGTTCAGGGACGGGAAAATGTGGGAGGAGACCGCCGTGAGCGGGCCTTCGCCCGACGGCTCTTTCTCCGCGTCGGCTCCTTACGCGGCCGGCTACGCCCTCGGACTGAGGACCGGGAACTAGTACTCCCCGAGCGTTCCCGTCCTCCTGGCGCGGCGCACGGACAGGCCGAAGAGCCATACCGAGGCCGGCAGCAGGACCAGGTCGAAGGCAGCTAGCTTCAGCAGGTCACCTCCGATCGCGCGGACCCCCGCGCCGCCGTTGACGGCCAGCTGGAAGGCCCGCACGGCGTAGGTGACCGGCAGAAGCCGGGAGACAGCCAGCAGCCACCCGGGCAGGACCGTCACCGGGAAATACACGCCGCCCAGCAGCCCCTCGAAATTGTTCAGCACCCAGGCCAGCGGGTTGCCCCGCTTGAAGAGCATCACGAAGCAGGACGATATTATCCCCAGCGCGGCGAAGCAGGCGGCCGACAGGAGGAAGGCCAGCGCCGCCGCCGGCCAGTCGGCCGCGGGAAAGCGCAGGCCGAACAGGAAGACGCCGGCCAGCGCGTAGACCGCCAGCTCGAAGGTGGCGAACAGGAAGTTCCAGGCCGTCAGCGCCGCCAGGAAGGAGGGCGTTCCGAGCGGCGTGGACAGAGCGGCCTCCAGCGTGCCCTGGGTCTGCTCCTGGCGCAGGCGGCCGGAATAGGACCCGGCCCCGGTGCCGATGTAGCCGAAAAACGCCAGCGAGACGAAGACGTAGGGGAAATAATCTGTCCCGTAGGGCTTCAGGCCGGGCGCCAGCTCCCCGCCAAAAAGCCTGCCGATGAAGTAGAAGACGGCCAGGTTCGCCAGCGTGGCGGCGGCCCCGAGCGAGAAAGAGAGGCGGTAGCTCCTCTCCTGCAGGAAATCCCTGCGGACGAAGGCCGCTACCGCGCGCGCGGCGCTCACGCGGCCTCCCCCGTCACGCGGCCGCCCCTCATGGTCAATACGCGTCCGGCCGCCCTGCGCAGCAGCTGCGGCGAATGGCTGGAAAGGAGCACGGCCGAATAGCGGCCGGCCTCCTCTATAAGGCCGAGCAGGCTTTCTGTAGAGGCGGCGTCCAGCCCGCGGAACGGCTCGTCGAGCAGCAGGACCTGGGCGCGCCGGGAGAAGGCGCGGATCAGCGAGATCTTCTGCATGTTGCCCTCTGACAGCCGGTCGAAGCGCCTGCTCAGCTCGGCGGCCTGCAGTCCCAGGCGCTCCGCCAGGCCGGCCGCGCGCGCCGCCGCCGTCCCGGCGTCCAGGCCGGCCAGCGCCCCGAAGAAGCGGAGGTTCTCGGCCGCGCTGAGGCGGAAATAGAAAGACCTGGGGTTGGCCGGGCAGTACGCGGCCAGCTCCCTGAGGCGGCCGGCCCCGGCAGGGATCCCGTCCGCCAGCACCTCCCCCGCGTCAGTCTCCAGTACGCCGGCGAGAGCCTTGAGCAGCGTGGTCTTGCCGGAGCCGTTCGGCCCCTCCACGCCGGCGACGCCCGGCCTGGCCTCCAGGCAGACCCCGTCCAGCGCGGCCAGGGGAACCCCGCCGGAAAGCGCCGGCGCCGGAAAGACCTTTACCAGCCCTCTGGCCGCTATCTCCATACACCACCTATGATAGCATAGCTATTATTTGATAAAATAGTTGATGGCCCCGCCCCCAAGCGGGGGAGCCGTTGTTTTTAGTGAGAGCAGCACGGAGGAAAAGATGAGAATACACATTGTGGCCCGCAAGATAAAGATGACCAAGCCGATAAAGGAGTTCATCGAGAACAAACTTTCGAAACTCCACGAGTACCTGGACAACATAGTCTGGGCCCAGGTCATAGTGTCGGTGGAGAAGAAGATACACGCGGCCGAGGTCATCGTACACGCCGGCCACCAGACCATGAAGGCCGCCGCCGAGTCCGACGAGATGTACTCCGCGATAGACAAGGCGATGGACAAGATGGAGACCCAGATAAAGAAGTACAAGGAGCGCTATACCGATCACCACGCCGAAGAGACCGTGGACCTGGGCGAGTTCGTCACGCTGGTGGGCCCCGAGATACGCTTTTCGGTCATCAAGGACGTCCCGCTCAAGCCGATGAACAAGGAAGAGGCCGTCATCGAGATGGAGAAACTCGGTTTCAACTTCTGGATGTTCCAGGACAGGGGCTCCAAGCAGCTGCAGGTGGTCTTTAAGCGGCTCGACAGCACCTACGGGCTGCTGCAGCCGGTGAAGAAGTAACCGGCAAGAGGCGGAATGCCAGAGCAGCAGAAGTCGGCCAAGTTCATAACCGTAAGGGAACTTATAAAGTCCCGGGGCAGAATCCTGGGACTTAGGGTCGTTTCCGGCGGCAGGTATATGAACCGCCATATCACGGTAAGCGAGATCAACCGCCCCGGCCTGGCTATCGCCGGGCACATGGAGCAGTTCCGCTCCGAGCGCATCCAGATCATCGGGCAGGGCGAGTACGCCTACTGCCAGAAGGAGGACCCCCGCAAGGTGCTGGCCCATCTTCAGAAGATGTTCTCGTCGCCAGACATCCCGTGCGTGATAGTTACGGGCGGCCTGAAGCCGCTGAGCGTCATAAAGCAGGCCTGCGCAAAGGCCGGCATACCGCTTTTGGTCACGACCTCGGACACCTCGGCTTTCATCCGCGAGTTGACGATCTTCCTGGACGACCAACTCGCGGCCATTACGTACGCGCACGGCGTGCTGGTCAACGTGTACGGCCTCGGCGTGCTGATCCAGGGCGATTCCGGCGTCGGCAAGTCGGAGTGCGCGCTGGAACTGCTGAAACGCGGGCACATCCTGATAGCCGACGACGTCGTGGAGGTCAAACGGCGCATCGGCTATATGCTCGTGGGCAACTCGCCCAAGAACATCAAGCACTACATGGAAGTGCGGGGCCTCGGCATCATAGACGTGGAATTGCTGTTTGGCATAGGTTCGATAATGGACCAGTCGCTGATAGAGATGCACGTCAAGCTGGAAAGCGTACCGCCGGGCGCAGCGCTGGGCGGCTACGACCGCACCGGCCTGTCGCAGGCCGAGGTGCAAATCCTGGACGTGCCGGTGCCGTCGTTGCGGCTGCCGGTGACCCCGGGCCGGAACCTCGCCGTGCTGATAGAGGTGGCCGCGCTGAACCAGCGCCTCAAGAACCAGGGGTATTTCGTGGCCAAGCGTTTCAACGAGAGCCTGATCAGGGAGATGGGCAAGAAGTAGGGCCGCGCCCTCCTTACGCCCGGTCCGCATGACCGTCAAAAAGAAAAAAGGCAGGATATTCATCATCACCGGTATGTCCGGCGCCGGCAAGAGCCAGGCCTTGAAGTCGTTCGAGGACCTCGGCTTTTACTGCATAGACAACCTGCCGATTTCGCTGATCCCCGAGTTCGCGGGCCTGGTGGGAGACAGACGCTACCTGAGGAACGTCGCGCTCGGCATAGACATCCGCGAGGGCCGCTTCTTCAAGGACTTCATCCGCACGCTGGACGACCTCGGCAAACTGGGGATGGACTACAAGATAATCTTTCTGGACGCTTCCGACGAGGTGCTGATGCAGCGTTTCTCGGAGACGCGCCACCGCCACCCGCTGGGCAAGAACATAGCCGCTGCGGTCCGCGAGGAGCGCCACCTCCTGACAGAACTGAAGGCGCGCGCCAACAAGGTGATAGACACCACCAAACTGACGCTGGGCGAGTTGAAGGAAATACTTTCCTCCACGCTGGAGTTGAAGCGCACGGCGGAGATGACGCTCTCCGTCATCTCGTTCGGCTACAAGTACGGCATCCCGCTGGACGCGGACCTGGTGATGGACGTGCGTTTCCTGCCCAATCCCTACTACGTGCCGTCGCTCAGGAAGAAGACCGGACTGGACGCCCCGGTCGGGACCTACCTGCGTAGGCAGCCTGGTTTCAAGAATTTTCTAAAGTCTTACACGGAGCAGATAAAGGCGCTGTTGCCGCTCTATATCCGGGAGGGCAAGTCCTACCTTACTATAGCCATAGGCTGCACCGGCGGCAGGCACCGCAGCGTCTACATAGCCGGAGAGATCGTCAGAAATCTGGCTGCGGGCGGGTTCTCGGTTTCCGAGTACCATCGGGATATCAGGAAATAGGAGAGGGAGGGACGCTGCTTCCTAACTTCCCGTTTCTAGCGTGACGAAGCATCTTTATCGACCGAGTTGGGAAGTTAGGAAGCGGCGTTCCTTGATATGATTAACATAATCGTTATTACGCACGGTGACTTCGGCGCCTATCTGATAGAGGCGGCGGAGGGCATAGTCGGGGCCCAGAGCGAGGGCCTCAGGAACGTTTCCATCTCCCCGCGCATGACCCTCGACCGCGTCAAGGAGGTAATCTCTTCGGCCATAGCGGAGATGCGCTCCGAGGACGGCCTGATCTTCCTGATAGACATGCCGGGAGGCACGCCGATGAACGTCGTGCTGCCGCTGGCCAAGGACATGCCGAAGAGCGCCGTGATTTGCGGCGTGAACATCAACATGATGACTTCCGCCTTCGCCTACCGGCGCGAAATGGAATTCGACAGGCTCTGGCGGAAGATCGTGGACGACGGGCGCAAGGCCGTCTGCGAGGTGAAGAGCCTGCTGTTGAAAAAATGAGGCCTAGCTTCTATGATCATACTCTACAGGGTTGACGACAGGCTCGTGCACGGGCAGGTGGTGGAGGGCTGGGTGCCGCACCTGCACGCAGAGGAACTGGCCGTGGTGTCGGACGAGCTGGCCGGAGACGAGATGCGCCGGGCCATAATGCGCTTCGCCACTCCAGAGGGGGTGGACCTGAAGATCATGACGGTGGACGAGGCCGCGGCCTATCTGCCGGAGGCGCAGGTTTCCCGGAGCAAGGTGCTGTTGCTGCTGCCTGGCCTGGAGGAAGCCCTGGCCCTGTCGGGGAAGGGGATAAAGATCCCGTCCTTGAACATAGGCGGCATGCATTATTCCGCGGGGAAGAACCTTTCTATCGGCAAGGCCATCTTCCTCAGCGAGGCCGACTGCTCGGCGTTGAGGGAGCTTTCCTCTGCGGGCATAGCCATAGAGGGGCGCGGGGTTCCATCCGATAAGCCGCTCAACCTTATGGAGGCAATAGCCTAGTGCCGGTCATGAGGAAGACCCGTAAGGCCGCGCGCAAGGAGCGACCACAGTGACGGAATGGCTCAGGGTCCTGATCTCCGCCGCGCTGGCGGGCCTGCTCGGGCTCGACACTGTGCAGGCAGGGCAGTTTCTGCTCTCGCGCCCGGCCTTCCTCGGCCCGGTCCTGGGCTGGCTGAACGGCTGCCCGCTGGAGGGCGCCAGGCTCGGCATACTGGTGGAGCTGCTCTATATAGATTTTATCCCGGTTGGAGGCGTGGTCCCGCCGAACGGGACCGCCGCGGCCGCGGTGGCGGTGCTGGCCTATTCCTGCGGGGGCATCGCTCCCTCCCTTTCCTTCTTTATAGGGCTGGCGGCGGGAGCGGCCTTCTCTCCCGCGGAGTACAGGCTGCGGTCCGCGCGGTCCGCCTGGGGCGGGCGGATAGAGGCCGAAGTGAACTCCGGGGTCTTCGCCCTGCGCCGCTGGGTGGCCATGGCCATGCTGACGGAGAACGCGGCGATGACGGCCTACGTGCTGGCCGGCGCCGGTCTGTCCGTCCTGCTCGCCCGCGTGCCGGGGCTGGCCAGGCTCTACCCGGGAACTGATTTCGCCTATTCGCTGATGCCGTGGCTTGGTCTGAGCGGCCTTTATTTCAGGTTCAGGGCGCAGATATACAAGAAAGGATAGCCGGTACCGATAAATGCTTTTCAGAATGTTCTTGAGATCGTTCTTCCTGCAGGCTGGCTGGAACTACGAAAGGTTCCAGAACCTCGGCTTCGCCTTCATGCTGCAGCCGGCGCTGGAGCGGATTTATCCGGACAGGGAAAAACTGAAGGCGGCATTGCTGCGACACCTGCAGCTCTTCAATACCCAGCCCTATATGGCCTCCTTCGTGGCGGGCAATATCGCGCGTATGGAGGCGGCCGCCGCGGCCTCACCGGACCCGGCGGCCGCGTTGCGGAGTATGCCTGGGGTGAAGCAGGCGCTGGCCACAAGCTTCGCTTCCATAGGCGACAGGATCTTCTGGGGCAGGCTCAAGCCCATGACCGCGGAGCTCTGCCTGCTGACGTGGGCCGCCTGCGGCTTCTCTGGCTGGCTGTTCACCGGAATCGATACCCCGGTCCCGTTCTGGCTGCTGCTGGCCGGGCCCCTGGCCGGGATAGTCTGCTATTCGGCTTTCGCCCTCTATTGGAGATGGAAGGGGCTGGAGATAGGCTATTCCTGCGGCGGGACGGCCGCCTGCGGCCTGGACAGCGCGGATTGGCGGCGCCTGATCCGCGTGCTCTCCGCCGCCGGTTTCGCGCTGGCGCTGGCCCTGATGCTGCTGGCCTTCGGCATGATGCTGGCGGCTAACTGTTTCGTTTGCGGCTACCCGGAGCTGCTGCTGAAGGCCGGGGTAGTGCTGGCGGTGCTGGTCCTGCACAGGATATCCAGGGCTTTCGGCCGCTCGGTGTTCTTCGCGGCCGGGCTGCTGCTGGCGGTTTCGCTGACGCTGTTCAGCGTGCTGAGGCTCGGACCCTTCAATCTTTACTTATGATTAAACGAGACATCACGATAATCAACGAATTGGGGATACACGCCCGTCCTGCGGGCATGATAGCCAACGTCTGCTCCCGGTTTTCCTGCGACATCAAGCTGACCAAGGACGGGATGGAGGTCAACGCCAAGAGCATCATGGGCGTTATGACGCTGGCTGCCGGCAAGGGCAGCGTGATAGAGCTGACCGCGCACGGCAGCGACGAGGCGGAGGCCGTGGCGGCCGTGGCGGAGCTCTTCGCCAGAAAATTCGACGAGGACTAGTAACGGGGAAATATGCTGATTAAAAAAGGGGTTCCAGCCAGCCTCGGCATAGCCGTCGGCAAGGCGCATATCGTCAAAGAGGAGAATATCCTCATCGAGCAGAAAGAGATCCCGCCGGAAAAACTCAAGGCCGAGATCAAACGTTTCAAGGACGCGCTCGACAAGACGCGGCTCGACCTGGACTCCATCCGCGGCAAGATCCTGAACGTGCTTGGCAAGCAGCACGCCAAGCTGATAGATTCCCATCACCTTATTCTGCAGGACCCGCTGATCACCAAGGAGGTCCCGAAGCTCATCCTCGCCAAGGGCATGAACGCCGAGTTCGCGCTGTCCGAGATCCTGGACAAGGCGGAGGAACAGTTCGAGAAGATCGACGACGAGTTCTTCCGCGAGCGCAAGCACGACATTTTCGACGTGGGCAAGAAGATCATCTCCAACCTGGTGAACTCGGAGAAAACCTCGCTGAAGGACCTGAAGGAGCCGGTCATCATCGTCGCGCACAACCTGTACCCGTCGGACACGCTGCACATCCGCGAGAGCAACAAGGTGCTGGGCTTCTGCATGGACCTGGGCTCCAAGTCCAGCCACACCGCGATCTTCGCGCAGAGCATGGGCATCCCGGCGGTGGTCGGCCTCTCCGACATCAGCCGTCAGATCCAGAGCGGCGACACGCTGATAGTGGACGGCGAACAGGGCATGGTCATCATCTCGCCCTCCCAGGAAATAATAGAGAAGTACAAGGTCCGCAAGGAGGACCTGCAGAAACAGGAGCACTTCTTCCACCGCCTGAAGGGCCTGCCCGCCACCACGCGCGACGGCCACAAGATCAGCCTGATGTGCAACCTGGACTCCGCCGAGGACGCGCCGGAGCTCGGCGCCGTCAAGGCCGAGGGCGTGGGCCTGTACCGCACCGAGTTCCTCTACATGAACCGCGACTCGGTGCCTACCGAAGGGGAGCAGTTGGCCGCCTATTCCGCCGTGGTCAAGGCGGCCCCCGGTATACCGCTGACCATCCGCACCGCCGATATCGGCGGCGACCGCGCCACCGAGCTGGGCATCAAGGGCCTCAAGGACGAGCGCAACCCGTTCATGGGCTTCCGCGGCATCCGCCTGTTCATCAAGTACCCCGAGCTGCTGAAGACGCAGCTGCGCGCCATCTACAAGGCCAATACCGAGGGTAACATCAAGATCATGATCCCGATGCTGTCCTCGGCCGACGAACTGATGACCGTCAAGAAGATCGCGCAGGACGTCAAGACCGAACTGGCCGAGGAGGGCTTCCCGGTGAAGGCGATCCCCGAGTTCGGCGTGATGATCGAGATCCCGGCCGCGGCCCTTATCCTTGATTCGCTGCTGGGCGAGATAGACTTTGTCTCGATAGGCACCAACGACCTGGTGCAGTACACGCTGGCGGTGGACCGCATCAACCAGTACGTCTCGGAGCTCTACGAGCCTTTCCACCCGGCGGTGCTGCGCCTGATCAACCTGGTGGTGCAGACTGCGCACAAGAAGGGCAAGCCGGTCAGCGTCTGCGGCGAGATGGCCTCGGACCCGTACGCTATCCCTTTGCTGGTCGGCCTCGGCGTGGACATTCTTTCCGTGCCGGCCAAGATGTACCTTCGTTCCAAGCACTCCGTGCGCTCGATGAACTTCGAGCGCTTCTCGGCGCTGGCGCAGCGGGTGCTCAGTCTGGCCACCTCCGAGGAGATCCGGCGGCTGGTGGAGGAAGAGGTGAAATGACCGGAGCGGCGGGCCCAGCGACGGTCTTACCGGGCCTGTCCCGGCGCCGCCCGAAGCCTCCGTGGCTGTTCGCGCCGGGTTCTCCGGCCTGACGCGGTTGCAGACGGGTATTCCAAGCAAATGAACATCAGGAACTTCAGCATTATCGCGCACATCGACCACGGCAAGTCCACGCTGGCGGACCGTTTCATCCAGTTGACGAACACGGTGCCGGACAGGCAGATGAAGGAACAGTTCCTGGACGGCATGGAACTGGAGCGCGAGCGCGGCATCACGATCAAAGCCAAGGCCGTGCGTATGCTTTACAAGTCCGACTCCGGGGAAGAGTACATCCTGAACCTGATAGACACACCGGGCCACGTGGACTTCTCCTACGAGGTCTCCCGCGCCATGGCCGCCTGCGAGGGCGCCATCCTGCTGGTGGACGCGTCGCAGGGCGTGGAGGCGCAGACGCTGGCGCACGCGCACCTGGCGCAGTCCCTGGGCCTCACCATCATCCCGGTCATCAACAAAATAGACCTGGAACACGCCAACCCCGACGCCACCGAGGAGCAGATCTGGGAAGTGCTCAAGAACCCGGTGGAATCCTCGCGCATCAGCGCCAAGGACGGCCGCGGCGCGCGCGGAGTGCTGGAGCGCGTGATAAAGGAGGTTCCGCCCCCGGCCGGTTCGCCGGACAACCCGTTGAAGGCGCTGGTCTTCGACTCGTTCTACGACGTCTATAAGGGAGTCATTATCTACACCCGCGTGGTGGACGGGGAACTGAAACCGGGCCGTCACATCTCTTTCTGGTCCAACGGCAGGTCCTACAAGGTGGAGGAGCTTGGCTACCTGACGCCGAAGCTGGTCAAGGCCGAGTCCATAAAGGCCGGAGAGGTGGGCTATATCGTGCCCGGCATCCGCGACATCCACGAGATAAAGATGGGCGACACCATCTTCGAGAAGGACCGTAAGATAGACGCCCCGCTGCCGGGCTACAAAGAAGTGAACCCGGTAGTATTCGCCGGCTTCTACCCGGTCAACACCACGGACTACACGGCGCTGAAGACCGCGCTGGAAAAGATCAACCTGACCGATTCGTCGTTCAGCTTCCAGGGAGAGACCTCCAAGGCCCTGGGTTTCGGTTTCCGGCTGGGTTTCATGGGCCTGCTGCACCTGGACATCATCCGCGAGCGCATCGAGCGCGAGTTCGATATCCCGCTGATAGCCACCAACCCGAACGTCATCTACCGGGTGCTGGCCAAGGCCCATCATGCCTCGAAGGAGTCGAAGTACGTCGAGGTGACGAATCCGGCGGAATTCCCGCATTACGGCGACGTGCTGGATATAAAAGAACCGTACGTCCGCGCCAATATCATCGCGCCGCAGGCCTACATGGAGGGGATCATGAACCTCCTGAAGGAGAAGCGCGGCGAGCACGTCAAGATCGAGTACATCTCGACTACGCGCGTGATCGTGGAGTATCTGCTGCCGCTCTCGGAGATCATAATCGACTTCTACGACAAGCTGAAGTCGGTGTCCAAGGGCTACGCCTCGTTCGACTACGAGCCGTTTGAGTACCGCTCGTCGGACATGGTCAAGATAGAGATCCTGCTGCACAGCGAGCCGGTGGACGCGCTTTCTTTTATAACGCACAAGAGCAAGGCGCTGACCGCCTCCCGGCAGCTCTGCGAGAAGCTCAAGGAACTGATCCCGAAGCACATGTTCGAGATCGCGGTACAGGCGCAGGTGAACGGCAAGATCATCGCGCGCGAGACGATAGGCGCGCAGCGCAAGGACGTGCTGGCCAAGTGCTACGGCGGCGACATCACGCGCAAGAGGAAGCTGCTGGAGAAGCAGAAAGAGGGCAAGCGCAAGATGAAGCTGATGGGGTCCGTGGAGATCCCGCAGGAGGCCTTCATGTCGCTTTTGAGGATCAGCCAGGACAAATAAGGACGGCAACTATGGAAGAAAAACTTTTCTGGATAGGCATACTGATGGGCGTGCACCTGTTCCTGTCCCATTATTTCAAGGAGAAGGGCAGGTTCAAGGGGGACACCCGGTTCACGCGCTTCTGGCACGTGGTTTTCGCCGCGATCGCCTCCTTCATCGTAGCGGTGCTGGCCTCGGTCAGCCTGGACAACAGCAAGGGCGACGTCGTGACCACGATGCTTTTCAGCGGCAGACAGCTCCTCTACGGGCTGATAGCCGCCTGCGCAGGAGCCGCCTACGCCCTTTGGAGCGGTAGGGCGCACAAGGCAAAAATGAAGGACGGCCTTAACCTAACGATAAAGGACGACATGGAGTGGTCCGAGACCGTGTTCTCGGCCGTCATCCTGGCCTCGGTGGTAATGTACCTGTTCATCCAGGCCTTCAAGATCCCGTCCGGCTCGATGGAGAACACCTTCCTGATAGGCGACCACCTGTTCGTCAACAAGTTCGTTTACGGCTTCCGCGTTCCGTATACGCATAAGAAGTTCCTGGCGCTGCGGCAGGTCAAGCGGGGCGATATCATAGTCTTCCGCTTCCCCTCCGAAGATCCGAAGGAGTTCCAGTGCGGCGGCAGCCAGTACGGCAAGGACTTCATTAAGCGCGTCGTGGGCCTGCCCGGCGACACGGTCGAGGTGCGTAACGGCCAGCTGTACGTCAACGGCAAGGCCGTGAAGGACGAGCCGTACGCTATCTACAAGGACAATTTCCGTTATCCCAAGGCCGACGAGAGGATCCCGGCGAAGGACTACCAGACCTACTGGCAGGACCGCATGCTGGGCAAGATGCTTTCGGAGTACGTGCGCGACAATTTCGGGCCGGTCACGGTGCCGCCCGGCGAGTACATGGTGATGGGCGACAACCGCGACCGCTCCTGCGACTCCCGCTACTGGGGCCCGGTGCCGGCCGCCAATATAAAGGGCGAGGCCTGGTTCACCTATTGGCCGCCTTCGAGGATAGGTTTCCCGAAATAATGAGGGTGACGGAACGCCTGAAGGCCGGCGGCAGGGTCTTCTCCTTCGAGTTCTATCCGCCGAAGACGGGCGAGGACACCGCGCGCCTCTTTACGGCGGCCGTAGAGCTCAAGAGGCTGGGGCCGGACTTCGTCTCGGTGACCAACTCGTCGAGCGGCGCGGCCCCCTACCGCACGGTGGCGCTGTGCGGCGTGCTGAAGGCCCAGCTCGGACTGGAGGTGGTCGCCCACCTGACCTGCCTGGCCCATACCAGGGAGGAGATAGCGGAGATCTGCGGCGGCCTGCGCAAGATGGGCGTGGAGAACGTCCTCGCGCTGCGCGGCGACCCGCAGAACGTGGCCCCGGCCGCGCTGCGGCGCGACTACAGCTACGCTTCACAGCTGATCGCGGACCTGAAACGCCTCGGCGGCTTCTCGCTTGGCGGCGCCTGCTACCCGGAGAAGCATCCGGAGTCTCCGACGCCGGAGGAGGATATCCGGCGCCTGAAGGAAAAGGTGGACGCCGGAGCGGAATACCTGATAACGCAGCTTTTCTTCGACAATTCTTCCTATTTCAGGTTTTTGGAGAGGACGGCGGCCGCCGGCATAAGCGTGCCCGTGCTGCCCGGCCTGATGCCGATAACAGGCTACAAGCAGGTGCGGAAGTTCACGCAGCTGATGAACGTCTCGGTGCCGGCGGCGCTGCGCTCCGGGCTGGAGCGCTGGGAGAACGACAGGGACGGGCTGTTCGCCTTCAGCGTGGAATATGCCTCGCGCCAGGGCGAGGAGCTGCTCAGGGGTGGGGCGCCGGGGCTGCATCTCTACACGCTGAACCGCAGCCGCGCCGCCATAGAGATACTCAGGAACGTTAAGGGTACGGCAGTGGCCTGACGGCCGGGGGGAAAATGGAGACCATACGCACCGCCGATGCTTTGAAGCTGGCCGAGCTGCAGAAGAAAGACGCGGCCATCTCCGGGCTGAAGTCCCGCCTGGCCGCCGTCCCGCGCGAACTGGGAAAGCTCAACGCTGAGTTCGAGCACAAGAAGGCCTCTATGGGGGCCGCGCGCGAGACCCTGCTGGGCCTGCAGAAAAGGAAGAAGGAGAAGGAACTTTCGATAGCCGAGGCGGAGGAAGGGATACGCAAGCACCAGCGGGAACTGAACCAGGTCAAGAACAACGACGCTTTCAAGGCCCTGCTGGGCGAAATAGAGCGCGACAAGACGGCCAAGGACGGCCTGGAGACCGAAGTGCTGCTGCTGCTCGACGAGTTGGATAAGGCCGCCGGGGCCGACAGGACCATGCAGGCGGAGCTGCGCAAGGCCCAGGAGGTCAGGGACGCGGAGGCGGGCGCGCTGGAATCCTCCGGCCGCAGTCTGGCCGCCGAGCTGGCCGCGGCCGAGGCCGAGCGCGCCGCCCAGGCCGGCGGCATAGACAGGGAACTGCTGGAAAAGTACGAGACCGTGCGCGCCAGCCGCGCCGGTGTGGCCGTAGTCCCGGTGCACGAGGACCCCGCCACGGGCAAACTCTCCTGCGGCGGCTGCCACATGGCGTTGACGCCGCAGAAGACTCTGGACGTCAGAAAAAACGACACCTTCGCCGTTTGCCCCGAGTGCCGCCGCCTCATGTATCTCGAGCGCACGATCTACGGCTAGCCGATCTTTTGGATTTTCAGACCGCGGACGGAGGGCCGCTCTTCCCGCAAGGGAGGGGAGGAACTTCCGAACTTCAAGGGCAGGGTGCCGGTTCAAAGCCGCTAAGCGGCCATAGGCCGGGCGGCGGGAGCCATATCTCCCGCCGACGGACAGCGCCACAGAGAACATACCGCCCGCAAGGGTAAGGGTGAAAAGGTGCGGTAAGAGCGCACCGCGCGCCGGGCGACCGGCGCGGCAGGGCAAGCCCCTCCTGAAGCAAGGCCAAACATGCGCGATGGACTGCCCGTCCGCCCTTCGGGGCAGCGCAGAGTGGGCCGCACAAGATAAATGGTCCTCCAAGCGCCGAAAGGCGCCGGACAGAATTCGGGGTACAGTCCGCGGTCTGGACGTTTTGGGCCCGCCGGCGGGGCAGGAACGCAAAACACGTTCGCGCACACCGTGCGCTCACTCGGTATTCGGCCCCGGCGCGATGCAAGCCCGGGCCTCAACGGCGGCTTTGCTTATCCTGCCACGCCGGCAGGCCCGGCACTATGAGGCATTAAAAGAAGGAAAGGGGAAGCTTATATGGACTCATTGGCTGCGAAGATACCGGAGATCAAGTTCTCTTCGGACGCGAACGAGATACCGTGGGACAAGGCGGTGGTGTGGTCGCAGATGCCGCGCGTCGGCCCGCGGGTCTACGAATGGCTGGAGGCCGAACATATCCGCTACGTCTCCTGGAGCAACGGCATCGTGAACATCATTCCGGATCACAACTCCATACTGAGCTCACACTGCCAGTGCATCGTGCTTCCGTCGGCCTTCGTCTGGGTAGGCCGGGACGTCCGCGTGAGCTGAGTCGGAATTTGGATGTCAACATGTTCCATCTTGCAGGAGAGGGATCTATGAAAAAGATGCTGATATCCGCCGCGCTGGTCCTGGGGGCGGTTTTTTCCGCTTCTGGTTTCGAGCTCCCTTCGCTCATGGCGAAGGACCTGCCCGCTTCCCCCGGGACTTCAGGGGCGCTGCCGGCTGGTAAGACCGCCAGGCCCGGGAAAGGGAAGGCCGCCCGCGCGGGCGACGACTTCCGTGACGATACGATCTACTTCGTAATGACGGACCGCTACGTGGACGGCGACCCGGGCAACGACGATATCTACGGCGACGAGTACAGGCCGGGCAACCTGAAGTACTACCAGGGCGGCGACTTCAAGGGGCTTATAGACAACCTGGACCACATAAAGGACATGGGCTTTACGGCCGTCTGGATTACGCCGCCGGTGATGCAGCCTCCGGGCCGCTACGTGAACTCCAGCGGCTCCTACGACGCCGCGGGCTACCACGGCTACTGGGCCTGGGACTTCTCCAGGATAGACCCGCACCTGGAATCCAAGGGCGCCACCTACCAGGACCTGATAAACGCCGTGCACGCCAAGGGCATGAAACTTATCCAGGACGTGGTCTGCAACCACGGCCACGGCGCCGACGTCAGCCGCGACGTGAAGTGGTACGCGCGGCGCGGCCAGGTCTCCGGCCTGGGCCAGACCTACGATTATTTCAACGACACGCACGACTGGTTCCACCATTCCGGCCCGGCCATAGCGGACCTGCTTGACTTCAACGACGACAATCCGGCGGTGCAGACCTGGTTCGACAAGATCTACGAGAAGTACCAGGACATGGGCGTGGACGCGTTCCGCATAGACACGGTGGCCTGGATGAAGCCGGAGTTTTGGAAGGGCTTTACGGCGGCGATGCACGCCCACAAGAAGGACTTCTTCATGTTCGGCGAGGTGTGGACCAACGGGGACTTCAACTGGCTGGCCAGCTACACCAGGCTGGGCGGCGGCGACCCGATGAACTCCGGCATGAGCGTGCTGGACATGCCCACCTCCTCTATGGGGACGTGGGGCCAGCTGGAGCAGGTGTTCAAGGGCGGGGACTACCGGCGCGCGGCCGGCCTGCTGAAGAACGACGACAAGTACCAGGACGCCACGTACCTGGTCACGTTCCTGGATAACCACGACAAACCGCGCTTCAACGGCCCCGGCTGGGACGGCAGCGCGGCCACCACGGAGCAGTACTTCGACGCGCTGAACTTCTATTTCACCGCGCGCGGCATCCCGTGCGTCTATTACGGCACGGAGGAGGAGATGGCCGGCGGCAACGACCCGGACAACCGCCGCATGCTGGGGCCTGACGGGATAAAAAAGTCCGAGAGCGACCCGGTTTACGCGCACCTGAAGAAGCTCAACGCCGTGCGGGCGGCCAGCGAGGCGCTGAGAAGGGGGAAGCAGACCACGCTTTACGCCTCGCAGGACCAACTGGCCTTTAAACGCGTTTACGGCGGCCAGGCGGCGTACGTCTTCCTGAACAAGGCCGGCGGCCCGGCCGCGGTGCCGGCCGCGGGCGTGCCTTCCGGGACCTATGCCGACCTCTACGGCGGCCAGACCGTCGCGGTGCCGGCCGGGGCGGAGATCCAGGTTCCGCCGCACGGCGCAGTGGTGCTGGCCGCGGGGCCGGTGAAGGGCGCGCCCTGGAAGATGGACGGAGGCGACTCCCGCCTTTCCCGCGCAAAGAAATAACGTCCCGCCGCCCCAGTCACTGGATCCCCGCCCTGCCGGGCCGGGCGGGATATTGGTATAATAAAAAAAGATTTTCGCGAAGATACCAGGAGGCCGAATGGCTAAGCTCAAAATCAATTCAGCTATAGTGAAGAAGAACGCCGCGCTTTGCAGAAAGCGCGGCATCGTGATGCCCACCTTCGCCCAGATGCGGGACCCGTCCCTGATCTCAGACGGGATAAAGAAGAAGCTCAAGCCCGTCGGCCTCTGGGACATCGAGCCCGTAAACCTCTTCCGCATCAACTGGCACAACGACGTGAAGACCGGCCTGTTCGGCGGCGTCAATTACCTCGAGATCCCGAAGGAGATCACCGGCCTCAAGTGCCGCGTGGTCGGCCTCGTCGGCAAGTACTTCCCCACCGGCGCGCACAAGGTGGGCGCCGCCTACGGCTGCCTCGCCCCGCGCATGGTCACCGGCGAGTTCGACGCAGGGGCCCAGAAGGCCGTCTGGCCCTCTACCGGCAATTACTGCCGCGGCGGCGCCTTCGACAGCACGCTGCTCGGCACCACGCCGGTCGCCATCCTGCCCGAGGGTATGAGCAAGGAGCGCTTTGACTGGCTAAAATCCATCGGCTCCGAGGTTATAGCCACCCCGGGCACCGAGAGCAACGTTAAGGAGATCTACGACAAGTGCTGGGAGATAAAGAAGACCCGCAGGGACGCCGTGATCTTCAACCAGTTCGAGGAGTTCGGCAACCCGACGTGGCACTACCACGTCACCGGCCCCGCGCTGGAAGAGGCCTTCAACGCCGTGAAGGGGCCGAAGAGCCGCCTAGCCGGCTTCTGTTCCGCCACGGGTTCCGCCGGCACCATAGCCGCCGGCGACTACCTTAAGAAAAAGTTCCCCGGCTGCGCCATCACCGCCTCCGAGGCGCTGCAGTGCCCCACCATACTCGCCAACGGCTTCGGCGAACACCGCATCGAGGGCATAGGCGACAAGCACATCCCGTGGGTGCATAACGTGCGCAACACAGACGTTGTTACCGCCATAGACGACGAGGCCTGTATGCGCGTCGTGCGCCTGTTCAACGAGCCCGAGGGGAAGAAGGCCCTCGCCGAGTACGGCGTGAAAAAAGAGGTGATAGACCAACTGCAACTGCTGGGCATCTCCGGCATCTCCAACCTGCTCAGCGCCATAAAGACCGCCAAGTACTACGAGCTGGGCGAGAATGACGTGATGTTGACCGTCTTCACCGACTCCATGGAACTTTACGGCTCCCGTCTGAAGGAGCTCGAACAGCAGTTCGGCAAGTACAAACGCGAACACGCGCTCGTAGACTTCGAGCGCCGCCTGCTCGGCGCCACCACCGACTACATGAAGGAGCTAACCTACGCCGACCGCAAGGCCGTGCACAACCTGAAGTACTTTACCTGGGTGGAGCAGCAGGGCCGCGGCTCCGACGAATTGCGCAGGCTCTGGGACCCGGCCTTCTGGGACGAGACCTTCGGCCAGGCGGCGGAATACGACAGGCTTATAGATGCCTTCAACAAGGAGGTCGGGCTTTAAGCCCGGCCTTGCATGAGCACCAAGGGCGCGTTCAGGGTGGAGTGCCCCCATTGCGGGGAGAGCTTCGACGCCGACTTCTGGACCGTGGTCCGCGGGGACCGGGACCAGGAGGTCAAGGAACTGATCCTCAACGGCGAGTTTGACCTCCTGATGTGCCCCAAGTGCGAGGAGATGTTCCAGCACGAGGAACCTTTCCTCTACATAGAGCCCGGGCGCGACCTGCTGGCTTTCGTGATGCCGGAGACCTATCTGGAGAAGAAGGACGAGTGGGTTGAGCGCATGAAAAAGGACTATGCGCCCCTGCGCGCCTCGTTCTCCGCCGGCCAGGGCCTCTCCGGGGAGCCGCTCTATCTGTTCGGCCTCGCGCCGCTGAGCGCGCTGCTCGAGGCGGACCGGGACCGCGAGGAAGAGACCGAGGTGCTGGAGTTCATGGCCCGCGAGGCCGGCCTGCAGCTGCTTGCGGTCCGGCCCGCTTCGGCCCGCGAGTTGGACATCCCGTTCTCCATACCGATGCCGGCCGGCCTGAAAGGACGCGCCGCCGCGCTGAAGGCCGCCGAGGCCCTGCGCGTCCGCAACGACGCGCTGCCTCGCCTGAAAAAACTGATAGACGCTCTCTCCGCCCTAGAGGGCGACGAGCTCCCCTTCCTGAAGATATAATGGAGCTGCGCCCGCTCAACGACCTGCCGCTGCTGGAGAAGGCCGCCGCGCTGGCCTGCGCCGCGGGGCTCGAGCTCTACGCCGTGGGCGGCTGCGCGCGCGACTGGCTGCTCGGCCGCGAGAGCGCCGACATAGATTTCCTGGTCTCCGGCGACCAGGCCCCTCTGGTGGAAGGTCTGGAGAAGGAGTACGGCGGCCGGCATCAAAAATTTTCGCCTTTCCTGACGGTGCGCTACTTCGACGCCTCCGGGCGCCGGCTGGACTTCGCCCGTTTCCGCCGGGAGACCTACGCCGCTCCCGCCGCGCTGCCCGCCGTCAGCGAGGCCGCCTCGGCGGCCGAAGACCTAAAGCGCCGCGACTTCGCCTGCAACTCCATGGCGGTGCGTCTCGACGGGCCGGAAAAGTTCTCGCTGCTGGACCCTTTCTCCGGAGCGGCCGACGTTAAGGCCGGGCGGCTGCGCGCGCTGCACCCCAAGAGCTTTGAGGACGATCCCACCCGCGTTTACAGGGCGGCCCGGTTCGCCGGACGCTTCGGCTGGCGCCTCGAAGCCGGCACCCTGGAGCTGGCCCGCGCCGCGGTGGGGGCCGGCCTGCCCGGGCGGCTCTCCCGCGAGCGCCTGCGCAACGAGCTGGTCAAGATACTGGCGGAGGACGACCCTCTGCCGGCGCTGGAATTACTGCGGGAGCTGGGCGCGCTGGCCTTCATCCATCCCGATCTCGCCTTTGGCCCCTCCCTGCGCGGCCTCTCCGGCGCCTCCGAACGCCTGGCGGGGATAGCCGCCCTGATGGGCCCCTCCGGGGCTGAGTTCGCCGCGGGGCTGCGGCTTTCCAAAAAAGAGACCGCCGGCCTGCTCCGGCGGTCCGCGGAACTGCGGCGGGACTGAGCTTAGCCCGCGTCCCCCTTTTTCTCCCCGGCCTCGCCGGGGGCCTTTATCTTAGGGTTGCGCGCGAAATCCTGGAACCTGGAGGTAAGCTCCGCGGCGCGCTTCACCGCCTCTATGATGCGTGAGATCTCCTGCTTTATCGGGCTGTCCGCCGCCAGCTCGTCGTCTATCAGCGTGGCGTAGCCGTTGATGGCCGCCAGCGCGTTGTTGAAATCGTGCGCCATCGGCCTGGCCACGTTGCTGACCGCCTCGGCCGCCTTGGCGAGGGCCAGCTCGCCCTCCATCCTCTTAAGGTCGGTCACGTCGCGCGCTATGCCCAGCAGGCCGATGGTCTGTCCGGAGGAGCTTCTTAACGGCGTCTTGACGATGTTGACGTAGCGGCCGCCGGCGGGGAAAGGGTGCATATTATTCAGTGACAGGGACCTGCCGGTGCGCACCACCTCGCTGTCTGTGCGGAAAATATCCGCGGCCGCGGCCGGCGGGAAGAAATCGGAATCGGTGCGCCCTATCATTGCCTCGGGCGTGGTTTTCAGCAGGGCGGCGCAGGCCTTGTTGGCCTTGACGTACATGCCGTTCATGTCCTTGATGAAGATCGGGTCCTTGGCCGTGTCGAAGACCATGCGCATCAGGAACTCGCTCTCCCGCAGCAGACGTTCTGTCTCCCGCTGCTCGGTGACGTCGCGGATGACGCCGGTGAAATAGAGCGGCCTGCTGTCCTTAAGGACGATTCCGCTCTTCTGCTCGACGTAGACGTACGTGCCGTCCTTGCGGCGCAGGCGGTAGGGTATTATGGGCAGCGTGCGCCCGGTCTTCACGGAGTTGGCCAGCGCCTTCACCGTGAACTCCCTGTCCTCCGGATGGGCGAAATCTGTTACGTTGCGGCCGAGCAGTTCCTCCTGGGCGTAGCCGAAGTCCTCCGCCCTCGGGCTGACGTAGGTTATGTTCCCGCGCATATCGGCCGTGAAGATGACGTCTTTGGTGGAATTTATTATGGTCTGGAAGCGCGTGTCCTCCTCTTTCTGCTTCTCCTCGGCCAGTTTGCGCTGCAGTATCATCGCGTAGACCCGGGCCAGTTTCTGCGCCGCAGCCAGGTCGCCGGCGGAATAGTCGCCTGGCGGGTTGGCCAGGGCGAGCACCCCCAGGAGCTTGCGGCCGGACATGGCCGGCACCCCGAGGAACTTTCGCACTTTCATGTGCCCGTAGGGCGTGCCGCAGGAGCGCTTGTCTGCCCTGGCGTCGTTGGTGAGCAGCGGCTTCTTCCTCTTCAGTACCCAGCCCCATAATCCCCTGAACCCGCGCAGGACCAGGGGCCTCGGCCGCGAAGCGGCGCTGATGGCCTCGGCCGAGAAGGCCGGGATCACGAGCTCGCCGGCCTCCCTGCCGGTATAGCCGGCGAAACCGAAAGCGCTGCCTGTCATGCGCCTGGCTTCGTCCAGCAGCGCGCGGGAAATCTCCTCGATGGAGATCCCCGGATAGGACAGGTAAATCTCCTCTATCAGCTTGACCGAGGAGGAGATGTCGCGCTCGAAGGCGAGGTCGGAGTCGCGGTTCTCGCCCTCTATCCTGGCCGCGACTATCCTGGCCGCCGTTTCCACCAGTCTGAAGACTTCCGCGCGGTCGGCCTGCTTCCTGTCGGCCCTGGCCAGTATGCGCCCGCAGCGTTTTCCGCCTGCCTTTATCCCGGCGGAGAAGCGGACGCCGCCGGCGCCGTAGGACTTCTCCGCGCCTGAAATTATCCGCTTCCTGTCGGCAGGCGGAGTATTATGGAAGATGGCGGCGGAGGGCCCGCATTTCCCGTTAAGGACTAGGGCCAGGGAGGCGCGCCGCCCCAGCGCTCCGGGGCCGGCGAGGACGGCCAGTATTTTCTTTAGGAAGGGCTCGAAGTTGGCGGGCATGAAGGCGGCCAGCAGCAGGGCCTGCATCGCCCTTCCGAAGGCTTCCGTATCCTGCCGGGTAGTTCTGGCCGCCGCCACGGTCCCCCCCTAGTCGAACTTGTAGCCGTGCCCGGTCACGGCCGAGATGCGCTTGCCGGCCGCCCCTATCTTGCGGCGCAGGTTCGAAACGTGCACTTCCACGGTGTGCGGGTCGTTGTAGTCGGCCGTGTTGTAACCCCAGACGGCCTCCAGCAGGCTGTTGAGGCTAAGCACCTTGCCGGGCTTGGAGGCCAGGGTGTAGAGCAGGTCGAATTCCTTGGAGGTCAGCTTTACCGGCCTGCCCTTTATCTTTATAGTCCTGCCCTCCAGGTTGAATTCCAGTTCGTGGGACTTGAAGACGTCGTTCTTCTTCTTGTCCCTGGACGTCCGGCGCAGCATTGATTTTATCTTGGCCAGCAGCACCGGGTAGGAGAAGGGTTTGACCACGTAGTCGTCCGCGCCGTAGCCGTAGCCGGCCACCTGGTCGGCCTCCGACTTCTTCTTGCCGGTCATGATGATGACCGGGATTTCGGCCAGCACCTTGTTCTCCTTGACGCGGCGGCAGAGCGTGAAGCCGTCCATGCGCGGCATTTCCACGTCGGTTATTATGACGTCCGGCTTGGCGGAGGGGGCCTTGGCCAGGGCCTCCGAGCCGTTGGCGGCGGTTATGGTTTCCAGACCGTGGTTCTCAAGGTATTTCTGCAGTATCCCGAGCAGTTCCGGGTCGTCATCCACTATGAGGACGCGCTCTTTCATATGGGTGATTATATAATACTTGCGGAGGGCGGCCGTTGAAAAAAAAGCGCCCCGCCGGGATTTTCATGGTGCGGTTCGGCTGCCTTACAAGGAGTCTTGCCTGTTGCGCCCGGCGGGGCTTAATTTAGGCCAGCGCGCGGATGCTAGAGCATGGAACCCGAAGGCTCCAAGTCTTGGGAGTTTGGGTTAGGGGGGCGCATCCGCGCGCTGGGGATCTGTTCGTCCGTCCTTCTCCCGGGCAACCGGGCCGGCGGACCTTTTTTAAAGAACTATCTGCTACACCAATAGTTTAGTAAAACACGTTCAAGAAGCGCTCAAATACCGCTCAATATGCGCTCAAAAAAACGCCCCGCCGGAATCGTGTCGCCTGACTTGAGACTGAAAAAAGGGACTTACGTGCTGCCCGGCGGGGCCTAAATTTAGCCAGCGCTGCGGATACATAGAGCATGGAGCCCGAAGGCTCCAAGTCTTGGGGGTTTGGGTTAGGGGGGCGTACCCGCAACGCTGGAGATCTGTGCGGCCTTCCGGCCTGATTTAAAGAGCGTGACTACACTTAAAGTATAATAAAAACCGTTCAAGAAGCGCTCAAATCCGGCTCAAGCCCCGCTCAATAATCGCGTGAACTCCCCGCCCGTCGGAGACGACTCCCCGGCGCCCGCATAATTTTCTAAAATATCAGCGTCCTCCGGTCTTCCCGCGGGCGCATTTATGTCCTCCATACAGTTTTTAAAAGGCGTCGGTCCAAAGAAAGCGGAGTTGTTCGGGCGCCTCGGCATAGAGTCGCTCGACGACCTGTTGTGTTATTTCCCGCGCAAGTGGGAGGACAGGCGCCTGCCCGCCGCCAGGGAGCCCTCCCCCCTGCTGGAGCCGGTTCCGCTTATAAAGGGAAGGATAAAGCGCGTCCGCGATATGTACACGGCCGGCGGCCTGCGCATCTTCAAGGTATTCGTGGAGACCGCGCACGGGGAGGCCGAGGCCAGCTTCTTCAAGCGCCACAATCCGCGCTTTGACGTCTTCGCCCGGCTGCGCAGGGACCTGCTGGAGGGGCTGGAAGTCTGGATAACCGGCGTCCCGGAGGACCCGCTTTTTCTGAGCCGCCTGCGCGCCGCGGAGTACTATGCGGCCGCCGACGAGCGCGCGCTGAGGATGCACGTGGGGCGCATCGTGCCGGTCTATCCCCTTACCGGGGGGCTGACGGCCTGGTTCGTGCGCGAGGCCGCCTATGAGGCCGTGCTGGCCGGGGCCGAGGCCGTTCCCGACTTCCTGCCGCCGGAACTGGCCGCCGGGCGCGGACTCATGGCCCCAGGGCTGGCCGCGAGGGCTATACATTTCCCGGAGAACAACTTCGAGCTGGAGCAGGCGCGCCGGCGGCTCATCTACGAGGAACTCCTGCTGCTCGCCCTGGCCTGGGCCATAAAGCGGCGGCAGACCAGGAGCGTAGAGAAGGGCTTTGGCTACGAGGTGAAGAGGACGCTGCTCGCGCCGTTCCGCGCCGGCCTCGGCTTCCAGTTCACTGCGGGCCAGGCCCGCGCGATAAACGAGATCTTCGCAGACATGCGGGCCCCGACGCCGATGGCCCGCCTGCTGGAGGGGGACGTGGGCTCCGGCAAGACCGTGGTGGCCCTGTCGGCCATGCTGCTGGCTGCCGAGAACGGCGGCCAGAGCGTCTTCGCGGCCCCCACGGAGATACTGGCCGAGCAGCATTACCTGACCTTCGGCCGCTTCCTGGGCGGGCTGGGCGCGCGTTTCGCCCTGTTGAAAGGGCGCATGAAGGCCTCCGAGAAGAAGAAGATACTCGACGACCTGGCCGAGGGCAGGATAGACATACTGCTTGGCACCCACGCCGTGATGAGCGAGGGGGTAAAGTTTAAAAACCTGCGGCTGGTGGTGATAGACGAGCAGCACCGTTTCGGGGTTCGCCAGCGCGCGGCCCTGCGCGCAAAAGGAGACCGGGCTGACATGCTGATCATGACCGCCACGCCTATCCCGCGCACGCTGTTCCTGGCCCTCTACGGCGACCTGGACCTTTCCGTCATCAGGGAACTGCCGCCCGGCCGCAGGCCGGTGAGGACAACCGAGGCCACTGAGGACGTGGCCTTCATGGCGGTCAAAGACGAGGTGGCCAGGGGCCGCCAGGTCTATGTCGTTTACCCGGTCATAGAGGAAACCGCCGAGGCCGACACGAAGTCGGTTAAGGCCGAGTTCGAGCGGCTGAAGACGTTCTTCCGGGGGCGCCGGGTTGCCATGCTGCACGGCCGCATGACCGGGGAAGAGAAGCGGCTGGCCATGGAGGACTTTGCCGCGGGCCGCACCGATATCCTGGTCGCCACGCAGGTAATAGAGGTGGGCATAGACGTGCCGAACGCGACGCTGATGGTGATAAACAACGCCGAGCGCTACGGCCTGGCGAGCCTGCACCAGCTGCGCGGCCGGGTCGGGCGCGGAAAGCACGAGTCGCGCTGCCTGCTGGTGGCCGGCGCCCGTACCGGGGACTCGGCCGAGCGGCTGCGCGCCATGGTGGCCAGCTCCAGCGGCTTTGAGCTCAGCGAAAAGGACATATATATAAGAGGAGCCGGCGAGATACTGGGGGTGCGCCAGCACGGGGACATGGACCTGAAGCTGGCCGACCTTTCGCGCGACGCCGGGCTGCTGGCCCAGGCCATAGAGGACCGCGACGTCCTGCTGGCCGCCGATCCGGACCTGGAAAAGCCAGAACACGTCCGCCTGCGCCGCAGGCTGCGGGAGCTCTACGCCTCCCGCTGGGACCTGATAGACCTGTCCTGAAAATGAAGAACCCCGCGCCGTGAAGCGCGGGGTCCCGTCCGCCGCCTTCTCCTCCCTTAGAAGGTCGACCAGGGGGTGTCGATAGTCGTGCTGTCCCTGCCCTTTATGTCCTCGTGCGTGCAGCTGACCACGAAGTTGCCCCAGTTGGAGGCCACGGTCGGGTCGTTGTAGTACGCCCAGCCG
>JAJYJH010000046.1 GCA_021789695.1 bacterium
GGTGAAGGAGGCGGTGCTGGACGTCTTCGGCAGCTCCGGGGAGAACTACTCCAGGGAGATTCAGTTGAAGCAGGAGAGCATGGAACGGTTCTTCAAATGCTTCTCCACTCCGATCGTCGCGCCCGGCCACGACGAGCCGATCGGTCGCCTGATCGGCTTCTATGACATTACGCTGGACAAACAGTTGGCGCAGATGAAAGACGAGTTCCTCCACTCCATCACGCACGATTTGCGCAATCCGATGGGCGCGATCAAGGGTTTCGTCGAGTTCATGCTTAAGGAGATCCCGGGCCCGGTCAACGAGGCGCAGAAGAAGATGCTCGTCTCCATAGACCGCGCCGCGTTCCGGCTGTTAGGTATGATCAACAACATCCTGGACTCCGCCAAGATGGAGGCCGGCAAGATGGAGATTAGCCTGGCCCCGGTGAATCTGCGGGAGGTGGCGGCCAGGGTCAACTCGCTGCTGGAGTCGCTCGGCCAGCGCAAGCACATCAAGTTCGAGCTGGAGGGGACCGCGGAACTGACGGTGAACGCCGACGCCGGACTGGTGGAGCGTATGTTCACTAATCTCGTCGGCAACGCCATAAAGTTCACTCCGGAGAACGGCACAATCACTATAGGGCTGGCGGACGACGTGGACCATATAACCGCCTGGGTTCGCGATACTGGCGACGGCATCCCGCCGGAGTACCTGGATAAGGTCTTCGAGAAATTCGAGCAGGTCAAGGGCCAGAAGGCCGGCGGGACCGGCCTCGGCCTGACCATCTGCAAGTATGTCGCGACGGCCCACCTCGGGCGCGTCTGGGCGGAATCCCCGCCCGGCCAGGGAGCGAAGTTCATCTTCACCATACCTAAGGGCCTGCAGAAGGACGAGGCCGGCAAGGTCGTAGTCAAGGGGGCGTAATGGCGAAAATACTGCTGGGGCTGCTGCTGGCGCTTTTCGCGGCTTCAGTTTCCGCCGAGGAACTGCAGACCGTGACCGTCAGACCGGGCGACACGCTCTGGAGCATCTCCAACACCTACCTGAAAGACCCGAAGCGCTGGAACGAGCTGCTTAAGTACAACCGCCTTCCGGCGGCGGACCCCTCTATCGCCCTGCCCGGCATGCAGCTGAGGATCCCGGTGCGGCTGATCAAAGCGCAGTACCGCGCGGCCAAGCTGGTGTATTTTCTCAACGACGTCCTTTTAAGGCGCAGCGAGGTTTCTGACTGGAAAGGCGTCGCCATGAACATGGAACTTTACAAGGACGATACGCTGCGCACCCAGGCCGCCGCCCGCGCGGACGTCCGGTTCTACACCGGCCAGGTCCTCAACCTGTATCCCAATTCTATGGCAGTGCTGCGGCCGCCGGAGGACAAGGACACGGACGTGAAACTGCTCGCCGGCGCCATGCGCGGCCTGCGCTCCCGCGTGATCACGCCGGGCGCCCGTATAACGCCCAAGACCAAGGACACGGAGTTCGGCGCCAGGATAACCGACGACCTGACCACGATGGTGCAGGTTTACAAGGGAAAGGCCGACGTCGAGGCCCAGGGCAGGCACGTGGAAGTCCCGGCCGGCTTCGCTTCCGAGGTGAAAATAGACATGGCGCCTTCCCGGCCGGTGAAACTGCCGCCGATGCCGGAGCTGGAGGAAGGTTCGCGGACCGGCCTGGCGGCGGGCGGCGCGACCCGTCTTAAATCCGCCGGCGGCGTCGTTTCCCTGACCAACGTGCGCGCGCCCAGGGCGGGCACGGTCTCCGCGGCGCTTCCAAGGCAGACGTCCGCCTCCTCCGGGCTTCCGGCCCAGGATGCCAAAGGTATGGATCCGGGCGACATAGTCAAGATGGTTTCCGTAGGCAACCCGGTGCAGGCCTATCACCTGCAGGTCTCCAAGACCTCCGCTTTCACTTCGACAGTGCTGGACAAGGAGTACCAATCCTACGACAAGATAGATCTCAACAGCGTGCTCCCGCCCGGAGAGTACTATATGCGTGTGGCGCTGATAGACCTGCTGGGCTTCGAAGGCAAGTTCAGCGCTCCACGCCCCATAAGGGTGGGCGCCGGAAGATAGCCGGACCCCGCCGATGAGAGCCCGTCCCCTCGATGTCAGCCAGCGGTTTCTGGCCGCGCTGCCCCTAATCGCCGCGCTCGCCGCCGCGGCGCGGGCCGTCCCGGCCCCTCCGGTCAAGACCGTATGGGACCAGATAATGCAAGAGCAGAGCGTGCTGAACCTGGACCGGGGCTACGCGCTTATGCAGGAGGAAGACTACGCGGCCGCGGCCGACGAGTTCTTCAAGGCCGAACAGCGGGACCCGTCGAGCCCCTGGCCGCATCTCCTATACGGTTCCGCCCTGTACTGGCTGGGCGCTCCGGACAAAGCTCTGGACGAATTCCAGACGGCGATAAAACTTGACCCCTCCAATTCCATGGCTTACCAGTTGCGCGGCATCGTGCGCGCGCGCGACGGCCACTACCCCGAGGCCCTGAAGGATTTTCTGCGTGCCGAGAAACTGGACCCGGTCCGGGCCGACGTTAAAATGAACGCCGGGTCGGTGTACCAGGCCCTGGGCGAGCGCGATAAAGCGCTGGACTATTTCCGCGAAGCCGTCGATGCCGACGGTTCCAACCCGCTGTATCGCTACCAGCTCGGGCTTTTTTATTCGCGCTCCGGCCGCTACTCCGAGGCGGCGGACCAGCTGCGCAAGGCGATCTCACTTTATCCGGACTATGAGGACGCCATGCTGGAGCTGGCCGTGCTGCGCGAGCGTGACGGGCACCTAAGGGAGGCTGTCAAACTATACCGCAGGGCGCTGGCTATAAAGCCGGGCGACTCGGTGGCCCGCTTCAGGCTGGCCTGGGCCCTGCGCAAACAAGGCCTCCGGGCCGAGGCGCTTAACGCCCTCGACGGAGCCTTTATGCTGGCCCCGGCCAACAAGCAAGGAGGCATCTCGATGGCTCTTGCTTACGCCGGCGGAAGCCAGGACCAGGCGCGGCAGAGTTCCGGCAGTCCGCTCTTCTCCGCTCTCTCAAAGGTGCCGGCGGGGCAGGACGCCAGGGTGACTGTGGAGCTTCTGGAGACTCCCAAGGACTCTTTGAAACAGCTCCCTCCCGGCGGCGAGATGGCCAGGCGCCTGCGTTCGGCGTTCAACAGGCCGCAGGTCAGGTATACCAAGCGGGAGTATTTCCTGCCGCCATCGTCCCCGGAGGAAAGAAGCCGGAGGGTGGCCGAGATCTCGGCGCAGGCCGATAAGTTGCTGAAGGGGGTCTCTCCGGACAGCGACGTTCGTATGAACTTCAACATCGACACTTCCGCGCCGGCCAAAGACGCCAAGAAAAGTTCCAACAAGGCGCTCTATAACCCGCGCGCCGTCGGCAACGACATGGGCCTGTGGGTGATGGGCGACAACTGGCTGGACAACGTCTCAGAGGCTATGGACGAGCTGGCCGGCCAGGACGGGAACGATCAGGAACTGCGGCTGATAAGGGGCCTGGGACGTCTGCTGCTGGGCGAGCCTTCGCAGGCGCTGGACTATTTTTCCGGAGGCGGCGTGGACGCGGCCCTCGGGCGCTGCGCGGCCTGGGTGGAGGCCGGCTCGGAGGACAAGGCCCTCAAGGAATGCCTGGAGGCCCTGCGCCTGGACCCGCGCAACAGTACGGCCCTCGCCGACAGGAAGTGGCTGGAGGGCGGGAAATGAGCGGCCGCGCTGGATCCGGCCGGGCGGACAAACTCTTCGTGGCCTTTTCCGACGTGCGTTTGAAGGAGAGGCTCTGCGCGCGGCTTTGCTCGGCGTACGGGCGCTGGCTCGGCGGCTTCCGCACGCTGGAACTGCGCGGCGGAGGCAGGCGCGGCTTCGAGATAGAGGCCCTGGGCGGCGGCAGGGCCGTGCTGGCTTCCACGGAGATGGTCTCGCCGGTTTCGTTCAATAAGTACGCGCTCAACCTGGCCGCGTTAGAGCTCACCGCGCTGCCCGCGCTGGAAGCGGCCGCCGCCGGAGGCCGGATACTGCTGATGGACGAACTGGGACCGATGGCCATGAAGTCGGAGAAGTTTAGCGCGCGGGCCGTGGAACTGCTCTTTTCGCCGTCGCCCTGCCTGGCGTTCTTCCGCCGGGGGGCTGCGGTCTTCGAAGGCGCTGTTTCCAGGATGGCAGGCGCGGCAGTGATAGAACTGACGGAGGAAGGCTGGGCCGAAGCCGTTGCCGTCGCCGAGGCCTGGCTGGACCGCCTTGCCTCAGGCACCGGGAGAATTAAATGAACTACACAGAGGACCTGGACCTGCGCCGCGTCAAGCGTGCGCACTTTATCGGCATAGGCGGCATAGGGATGAGCGGGATAGCCAGGCTGATGATGGGCCTGGGCTACGAGGTCAGCGGCTCCGACGCTAAAGCCTCCGAGATAACCGCCGCGCTGACAACCGAGGGGGCCGTCGTGACGGGCGGGCATTCCGTCTCGGCGCTGGGCTCGCCGGACGTGGTGGTGGTCAGTTCCGCCGTGAAGCCCGACAACCCGGAGTTGGCCGCCGCGTTCAGGCGCGGCCTGCCGGTGGTACGGCGGGCCTACATGCTTTCCCGGCTGACCGAGCTCAAGAGGACGGTCACGGTGGCCGGCACGCACGGCAAAACCACCACCACCACGATGACGGCCGCGGCTCTGGAGGCCGCCGGCGCGGACGCCACCGCGGTGGTAGGGGGGATAATCAAGGGGGCCGGCTCTAATATCAAATTGGGCGGAGGCCGCTACCTTGTGGCGGAGGCCGACGAATCCGACGGTTCTTTTCTTTATTTTTCCCCGCTCGTCGCCTGCGTGACCAACGTGGATTCCGACCATCTGGACCATTACGGCGGCATGCGCGAGCTAAAGAGGGCTTTCCTGCGTCACCTGGCCCGCGTGCCGTTCTACGGCCAGGCCGTGCTGTGCTGGGACGACCCGGTCCTACGGGAACTGCTGCCGGAAATCGGGACGCCGTTTGTGACCTGCGGCCTCGGCGACGGCGCGGACTGGCGCGCGCGCGGGGTGCGGCTGACTCCGGAAGGCGCCTCTTACGACGCCTTCTTCCGCGGCCGCCGAAAGGGCAGGGTCAGGCTGCGCTGCGGAGGAGTCCATAATGTCAGGAATTCGCTGCTGGCGCTGGCCGCAGGGCATTATCTGGGCTTCCCGTTCGACCGGCTGGCCGAAGGCCTCTGGAACTTCGCTGGAGTGAAGAGGCGCATGGACAGGCACGGGGAGGCCGGAGGCGTGGAGTTTGTGGACGATTACGGTCACCATCCGACGGAGATAAAGGCGACGCTGGCGGCGGCGCGCGGGCTGTTCCCCGGCCGCCGCCTGGTGGTGTTGTTCCAGCCGCACCGCTACACTCGCACGGCGCTGCTGCACCGGGAGTTTTCCCGCGCTTTCGGTGACGCCGACCGCGTCTATGTGGCCCCGGTCTACGGGGCCGGCGAGAAGCCCATCCCCGGAGTCGACTCCTCGCTGATACTGCGCGGCCTGCGCTCCTCCGGCGCGCCGGCCGGCGCGTTCCCCGGAGTGCTGGAGACCATGAAGGAACTCAGACCCGGCGACGTCTTCCTGACGCTGGGTGCCGGCGACGTCTGGAAGACCGGAGAGGAATTGAAATTAAAACTGGAACTGCTCGGCTGAACCGTATGCCCAGATACAGCCAGGTTTTTTTGGCGGACAAAGGCCTCTGCGCCCGCATAGTCTCGGCGCTGGAGGCCTTCCCCTTCGACTCGCTGGTCGAGATAGGTCCCGGCAGCGGAGCGCTGACGGAGTTCCTGTTCCCGAAGTACGGGGACCGCCTGAAGGCGGTCGAGATAGACTCCTCGCTGGTCCCGGCCCTTAAGGCCAGGTTCACCGGGCTGGAGGTGCTCAATGCCGATTTCCTCGAGGCCGACCTGGGAGCCCTCTCCGGCCGGGGGCGCGCGGCCTTCATAGGCAACCTGCCGTACGAGTGCTCTACGGCCATCCTCGAGAAGGTGCTCCTCTTCGGAGGGCTGGCGGGAGCGGTCTTCATGTTCCAGAAGGAGGTAGCGCGTCGCATCACCGCGCTTCCCGGTACCCCCGAGTACGGCGTGCTCTCGTTGCTGTCGGCCAGCCGGGCCTCGGCCTCGCTGTTTGCCGACGTGCGGGCAGGCAGTTTCAGGCCGGTTCCCGCCGTGGACTCCTCGGTGCTGGTCTTCAGGCCCCGGCCCCGCTTCGCGGAAAAACGGGAGGAGGACGCGTTCAGGAGGCTGGTGAAGAAGGCCTTCTCCCACCGCCGCAAGACGCTGGTCAACTCTCTGGGGCTGTGCGGCGTGGACAAGGCCGCCGCCGCGGCCGCGCTGGAACGGCTTGGCCTAAAGCCAGCTTCCAGGGCGCAGGAACTTTCCATAGAGGATTTCGCCGCGCTTTCGGCCGCGCTGGAGAAGTGAAGAAGATAATAGCTCTGCCGGCCTACAACGCCGTTCGTACGCTCCGGGACACGGTCGCTCCGCTGCCTCGGGGCGCTTCCGGCGAGATTCTGCCGGTGGACGACCGCTCCGCCGCCGGCACCTAAGAACTGGCCCTCTCGCTGGGGCTGAAAGCCGAGCGTCACGCCAGCAGCCGCGGCTATGGCGCCAACCAGAAGCCCTGCTATACCCGGGCGCTGGAGATGGGCGCGGACATAGTGGCGATGCTGCCCAGGACTACCGGTTTCAGATGGCGTTCAAGGGACTTGGAGTCGGGGATATCCCGGCCCAGGCCGGATATCTCAGCGAAACTTCCCCCGATAAATATAAAGTAGTATAATACGATTTCCAGCCCAGGCCGGAAGACTTGTTTTTAGCGGGGTGACCATGAAGATACACGCCAAGCGCATCAAGGACCTGCAGCAAATGCTGAAGCGGGATAAACTGGACGCCATAGTGGTCACCAGGACCCTGGACGTCGGTTTCCTGACCGGCTACTATATGGACGACTACGTACTCCTGGTCTCGCGCTCGGCGGCCTGGGCCTTCGTCGCCCAGATGCTGCTGGAGGACTTCAGGGCCAAGGTCCCTTTCGTGGAGCCTGTGGTGTACGGCGGCGCCATAGAGGAGGCCGTGCTGGAGACCCGCAAGAAGGCACGGCTCGGCAAGACGGTCTTCGACCCGGAATACGAGACCTATAACCGCGGCAAGTTCTGGCGCGAGAACGGCTTCGCCGAGCACGGCGGCCTCGTCGGCTCTCTGAGGGCGATAAAGGAAGGCGAGGAGATAGAGGACCTCCGCAAGTCCTGCCGCATAGCGGCCAGGGCCTTCGGCGTCATCAAGCCCCGCGTGAAGACCGGGCGCACCGAGATATCGGTCTACCGCGAGCTCGAGGACATCATGCAGTCCATGGGCGCAAAAGGCCCTTCCTTCAACCTGATAATCGGGTTCGGACCGCACTCGGCCCTGCCGCACCATGTCACCTCCGAGCGCAGGCTCAGGAACAACGAGGCCGTGCTGATAGACTATGGCTGCGTTTACAACAACTACTGCTCCGACATCACCCGCACCTGGTTCCACGGCAGGCCCGACGAAGAGTTCAGGAAGGTCTATTCCGTAGTGGCCGCCTCGCAGAAGGCGGGCCTGGCCAGGGTGAGGGCCGGCGCGAACTCCAGGGACGTGGACAAAGCCTGCCGCGACGTCATCTCTGACGCCGGCTACGGCCAGTACTTCATACACGGTACCGGCCACGGCATAGGTCTGGAGATACACGAGTTCCCCAGGCTGAACACGCGGGCCGACGTGACGCTGCGCGCTGGCATGGCCGTCACGGTGGAACCGGGCATCTATCTGCCGGGCAGGTTCGGCGTACGTATAGAGGATTCCGTGCTCGTGACCCGGACGGGGCGCGAGATACTTACAAAAACGGCGTAGTAACGAATAGACGGAGGACCAAAAACATGACCGTACTTGTTGTAGTACTACTGGCGCTGGCGGCCTGGGTGATCTTCACCTTCAACGGCCTAGTCAGGCTCCGCAATCAGGTGGCTAACGCGTTCAGGCAGATAGACGTGCAACTCAAGCGCCGCCACGACCTTATCCCCAACCTGGTGGAGTCGGTGAAGGGCGAGATGAAGTTCGAGAAGGAGACTCTGGAGCGCGTCGTGCAGGCCCGCGCGGCCGCCGTCTCGGCCGGCCAGGGCGGGAACATGAACGAGATCCTCGCCAAGGAAGGCCAGCTGACGCAGGCCCTCGGCCGCCTGTTCGCGCTCTCCGAGAACTATCCCAACCTGAAAGCCAACGAAACCGTGAAATCCCTGATGGAGGAAGTGACCCACACCGAGAACCAGATCGGCTTCTCCAGACAGTTCTACAACGACGTGGTCACCAAGTTCAACACGGCCCAGCAGGTGTTCCCGACCAACCTGTTCGCCGGAGTCATGGGCTTCATCCCGTCCCAGCTCTGGGAGCTGCCGCAGGACTCCGCCGAGCGAGAGACGCCCAAGGTGGACCTCTCGGTCTGAGCCCGACCCGAGCCGCGGCCGGGCCCGGAACTGGCCCGGTCCGGCCCATGCCGTAAGCGATGAACATCTACGAGCAGCAGACCGCCAACAGGCGGATGACCGCCCTCATCATGGCGGTCTTTGTGCTTTTTTTCCTACTGATAGGCCTTGGCTTCGATTATTTCTACCTGAACTACAACCCGCTCCGCCAGCCGGAGGTGCAGCTGAGCTCCGACGGCTACTATGAGGTGAAGCCTCCCTCGCTGCCGCACCGGGTCCCTTTCGGGACCATCATCGCCTTGCTGATAGGCGCGGGCCTGGCCGCCAACAGTTATTTCAACGGACCGGGCATGGTGCTGCGCTCCACGATGTCGCGCCTCGCCGTGCTTGATGACGACAAGGAACGGCAGTTCATCAACGTGGTGTCGGAGATGGCCGCCGCCGCCGGCCTGCCGCCGCCGAAGGCCT
>JAJYJH010000047.1 GCA_021789695.1 bacterium
CGCTGGACGCGGAGCTGAGGGCCGCCTACGCCGCCTCGCTGGCGGGCCGGGAGCTGCGCGCGCTGGTCCTGAAGAACTCCGGAAATCGCGCGCTGGCGCTGGCTTCCAACTTCGTGGACCTGGAATTGCCGGGACCGCTGAGCCCGGGCCGCCTGCTGCGCTGCCGCGTCTCCGGAGCGCGTGCCGGGGTCTGCTTCGCGGAACCGCTATGAAGGAGTGCCCGTCCTGCGGCTACGGCAACCCGGACGGCGCCGCTATATGCGCCGTCTGCGGCGGTAACGTCTCCGGGGTGGTTCCCAAGCCGCCTCCCCCGCAGTCCAGGACCGGATATTATATGCTGGTTTCCGGCGCCGCCCTGGTGGTCCTCGGTGTGGCCGTTTATCTGCTCCCTTCCCGCCACGCCCGCGTAGTCCAGAGATCCGCTCAGCCCCCCGCAGGCGCGGCGGATAAGCCCGGCCGGGACGGCCCATTTTCATACGACGGGGTGCTGGCTTCGCTGAAGAGGATGTCGGAACTTAAATACCTGCCGGCAGGCGACAAACTCAGAACGGCCGGGGTTATGTGGAGCCGGGACGACAAGGCCGGCTTCGAGGCCGCCAGGCTGGTCGGCAGCTGGGTGAGGACAGAACCGGACAGGACTTTCGCGCTGGCGCTTTTCGGCAAGCTGCTGGACGCCGCGGCCTCCGCCGGCCCCCGGGCGCGACTGGAGGCGGCTGTCCAGGCCGGGACGGCGCTCTGGATCGGGTTTGACCCCGGGCGCTATTCGGACAGGGTGGGGGAGGTGGCGCGCGGCCTGGCTTCGGAGCGAGATCCGGAGCTTGAGTCGGCCGGTTTTTTCCTTTCGGCCATGGCCGGCAGGAGCGACCTGGCCCCCCAGATGGAGGACGTGCTGGCCCATTCTCCCTCCCCTAGTTCCAAACTTTACGCCGCCTGCGCCCTGTCGCGGCTGGGTATCGAGGGCGGGTACTCGTATCTCGCCGGGGCCTCCGCCGGCCGGGACGCCGGACTGCGTACCGAGGCTATATCCTGCCTTTCCTATTCCGCTTTCCCCGAAGCCGTCAGGCTGCTGCATGAACTTGCAGTCTCCTCCGACCCGGCCGTGGTCAAAAACGCCCGCAAAGCGCTGCTGATCCGCGGCTATCTCAAATAACCCGGTTGCGGCGCCCGCACAACCCTGCTATAATTAAAGGCGCAAAGGTATACTATTGGGGCGGTTCTATTTTTATGGAAGAGAAACCCGGCAGGAAAAGAGAGTCCATAGACGAGATACTTTCCGATCTTAACGGGCTGCTTAACAAGATGCCGTCCATACTGGACGGCATAAAGATGCCGGAACTGCAGCCGGCAGAGCAGCCAAGGCCTTCTCCGCGTCCAGAGCCCAGGCCGGAGCCGGAAGTCTCCCCGGAGGAGAATAAGCCGGCAGCCGGGCCGTCATCCCCCGGAGATGGGGATATAGCCGACAAAACCGTGGTCATCCCGGCTTTTTCCGGGCTGGAGGAGGGCTCCACGGCCCCGGCGGAAATCCCCGCGGCGGCGCCTGTTGAGGCGCAGCGCGAAGGAACCGTTCAGTTCCCGGAACCGGATGCGGCGGGAAGTTCAACTCCGGAGCCGCAAAAGCCCGGGGTCTCTGCTGTGGAATCCCAGCCGGGTCCGCTCCAGGAGCGGGTCGAGCCCGCTTTCAATGAATTTACCGCCGGACCCGTCCCCGCACCCGCCGCGGAGACGGAGTCTGCCGCAGCGCGGCCGGAAGAGGCGCCGCCAGCCCAGGAGATACCCTCCGAGCAGGCGGAAAAGACGGTGTCACTAGAGGCCTTTTCCGGTCTGACCGAAGGCGTTCCGGAGCCGTTGGGCGATGAAGGGGCCGGTCCCGAAGGCGAGAATAGTTTTCCGCCGGGAAGCGGCGCCGGGCTGGTGCCGGGAGAGGTAGCAGCCGAGGGGATGCCCGCAGAGCCTTCCCCTATGCCGGCGGAAAGCGCCGCGCCGGAAGCCTCCGGCGCCGGGGAGGCCGAAGAGCCTGCCGCTCTGCCCTCCTATGAGAACACCAAGGACTTCGGCATACCGGATATAGATTCCTTGCTGCAGCTTTCCGGCGGGGAGCCGGAACGGAACGAAGAGCCAGCGGTTCCCTTGCCGGAAGCCGGGGTCATACCTGAACGCGTGCAGGCAATGGAAGAGAGCTGGGGGATATCGTCGGAGGGGGGGGGCAGCGCCGGGGAACGGTCGTCCGAAGAAGGGGCGTCTATGCAGCCGAAAGGGCCTGAAGAAGAAAAAGAGATACAAACGCCGACGGATACAGCTCCGGAAGAGAGCGGACAGCCGGGTCCGGAGCCGGAGGCGCAGGCTTCTTCCAGTCCTTTCGATTCGTTCGCTTTAGGCGGCGTGGAGGCTCCCGCGACCGGATCCGCGCCCCAGGACGCCGCCGGAGAACGGCCACCCGTGGAGATGCCTTCTTCCGAAGGGCCCGTTGCCGCTTCGGGGCAGTCGCCTGAGCCTTTACTGGAGTTCGAGACACCGGCCGACGCCATATCCGCCGGAAGACAGGTCCAAAAGGAAGTCCCAACGGCGGCCGTGGAGAACGTCCCCGGCGGCATAGAATTGTTCCCTGCCTCCGAGCAGACGCCGTCCCCGGAGCCCCAGGGGCAGCCGGCCGCTGTCGCGCCAGGCCTGGAACTAGGCGTCTCCCCCGCTGTCCCAGAGCAGACGCTCCCGGGCGGAACTGGCATTGAGATTGTACAGCCCTCCAATCAGGCCGGACAGACTCTGCCTGGCGGGGCGGGGATGGAACTGGCCGCCGGGCCTTCCGTTTCCGGGGAAGAGACCCTCGTGGCCACTTCCTCCGAAACCCCTTCAAGGGAAGAGGATAAGACCGCCATCTTCCAGTCTGCGCCCTCAGTGACTTCCCGCGCCCAGGCCGGGGACCTTTCCGACCTGGCCGCGAAGACGCCTCCGGAAGGCATACCGACGGAACGTGTCCGCTCCCTCGTCTTCATGTACTCTCCCGAGGACAAGGCGCTGTGCGCCACCGTGCTTGCGGAGCTGGACTCCATCTGCCTAAGGTCTGCCTCCAAGCCTATGTTCATAAAAAGGGCCTCCGTAATGGAGTTCGAGCCAGGCATGAGCGCTGAGCCTCTGCAGCGGTCCGTGGCGGAATCCGGAGCTCAGGGCCTGGTCTGCCTTGGCTCGATCCCGCAGGAGAAGATATACGAACTGGATAACGTGTTCACTTCTTCTTCCGTAGGTTTTTTTCGCTATTACGATTCCTCCACGTTCAGTCATTCTACAGCGCTGGACCTGGTTACGGACCTGATACTGCGCTGAAATATGCTTAAGAAATGGGACGTATCCCCGGCGCCTACAGATAAGAACCCGACCCGCCATAAACTGCTGATAAAAGGGGAGATGAAGGACATCTTCCTGATAGTCAAGAAGCTTGGCAGCATCTGTTCCCGTCCGGAAAAGACATCGGGGGAGTTCAATTTCGTGATCTATCTCTCCAAACTGGAGATGGGTACGATGAAGAAGCTCAAGTCCGTGGCGGAGGAGCTAAGTTCCCCCGCCGCGGACGAAGTTCCCTTCGAAGCCCCAAAGCCGAAGCTCCGGGCAGAGACTGCACAGCGGCCCGCGGCGGCTCAGGGCCCCTCCCCGCAGCCTCAGAGGCCGCCAGAAGCCCCGCCTGCCCAGCCACCGGCTACCGAGGCGAAGATGTTCGCTGAAGAGGCGGCGCCGTTCGAGGCACCCAAGCCGAAACTTAAACCGGAGCCTTCCCGGCCGCCAGCCGCGTCTCAGCAGCCGCCTCCGGCGCGGCCTCCCGAACCCGCCCCGCCCGCGCCGGCCGATTCTCCGGCTGTGACCCACCCCCATGCGCCTCGTCCCGGAATGACCTTCGTCCCCTCGTCTTCGGCGCGGGCTAGGAAGGAGGAACCGGCGGAGGCAGCCGCTCCCCCGGCGGCCGCGGCCTCAGCGCCTTCGGCGTCGGCCAGGATAAAGACCAGGTGGCCGATGGAGCTGCCGTTGATCCCGACCTATAGTTTCCAGACGCTGCAGGCCGGATCGCACAACCGCTTTGCGCACGCTGCGGCCATGGCCGTGGTGGAGAACCCCGGCGTCATTTATAACCCGCTGCTGCTTTTCGGGAATCCCGGTACCGGTAAGACGCATTTCGTCAACGCGGTCTCCTACGGGCTTTCTGCTTCCATAGGGCAGAGCAACATCTTTGTCACCGACGGCATAAAGTTCTCCAAGGGGGTGGAGGTCGCCGTAAAGGACGGCTCCATCGCCTCGCTGGAGGCGATGATGGCCAAGACGAAGGTGCTCATAATCGACGACGTGCACCTGCTTATGATTTCCGAGGCCAACAAGAAGTACATCTCGAAGTGGCTTAACGATTTTGTGGCGCAGAACAAGCAGATAGTCGTCACAACGGTCTTTCCGCCCAAGGCCCTGTCGGGGCTGGAGGAAGCCGTGGGGTTTGAGTTCACGCAGGGCTGGATGGTGGACCTCAAGCCTCCCGCCTCGCAGGCCTACAAGGCCATACTCGTCCAGCTGCTGCAGGGCCGCGACGTCAAACTTTCCGATGAGGAGATGAACTCGGCCTTCGTTTCCGGCCAGGTCTCCTTCAGCGAGGTTTCAAAGACGCTGGAGGACATGAAGAAACTTGAAAAGTTCGTGGTCAACGCCATGAACAGCGCCTCGCACGCGCAGTTGCTGGATATGCTGCTCGGCCACGGGGAGTCCGCGGAGGCCGGGGCTGTGACCGAGGAGGACGCGCGCCAGGCCGCTTTGTGGCGGTCGGCGAAGCTGGAACAGTCCTGGTTCAAATGGGGGCTCTTCTATCCGAAGGGGATGCGCCGCGAAGCTCAGTTCGCGCTTTATTTTTTGCACGAGCGGGCCAGGGAACTCGGACTTAATACCGACTGGAGCCAGGTCTTCATCGAGGAGTACAACTCCGACGAGCTTTACGGCATCCCGTTCAAGATAGGCAATTTTGCCAGCGAAAAAGAGATTAACGGGGTCATAGTGATGGGCCCGCAGCCTTCCTCCGCCCTGGGCGCGCAGGAGGCCGAGTTCCGCCATATAACCTTCAAGATACTCGACAGTTTCCTGATAAAGGGCGCCTGGCTCTCCCTGGAGAGGCTCAAATCCAAGGCCGCCTACACCAGGATGCTGATGGATTTGATCTAAGGACATGCTCAGCGAACTGACCGGGGCGGGGGTATTGGGCGCGGCAGGCGCTTTCGGGGCCTATTGGTACCTTAAGTTTCGCCGCGTCCTGCCGGCCGAAAGCGAGCTGCGGGCCTCCCGCAGGGCGATGGCCGATTTTTCCGCCTTCGCGCGCGAGACCATGGAGCGGGCCTACGCCCCCGAGCAGGTAGAGCATTACGCCGATATCGTCAACTACTACCTAATCAGGCTGCACAAGGCTTTTACCGACAGCTCGATACTGCTGTTTGAAAAGGGCGACGGGCAGTGGACGCTGGTCAATTACCTGAAGCATTTCAAGGCCGAGCCAAAGCTGCTGACCTCCTACAAGTGGAGCGCTATGGACCGCAGCTCCGCCGAGGGGGAGCTGCTGCGTTTCGACGACGTGCGCGCCGGGGATTACCAGGGCGTGGAGGAGCTGTTCTCGGTCTTCGGCATAAAGTCCGTCATGATGTGCCCTTTCAATCCGGCCGGCGGCGCCCCCGAGCGGCTGGTCCTCTTCGGCGCCCCCGGCCCCGCGGCCTTCGACGCGGCGCAGCCCTACCTGCGTTTAGTCGCTTCGCAGCTCTCCTCCATTTCCAAAGTGTCCGACAAGGTCTTCACGCTGAAGAAGGAGGCCGACCACCTGAAGGAGGAGGTCGACGCGATGGTGAAGGAACTGGACGTGGCGGGATCTCGCCTGATCCAGCGCGCCCGCGAGCGCAAGGCGCTCTACGAAGTGGTCACCAAGGTGACCGGCCCCGGAGCGGACGTGCAGGGCGGCTGCTCCGCCGTGCTCAACATCGTGGCCAAGATGATAGAGGCCGACGTCGTCGCCACGCTCCTTTTCGACGAGAACAAGGGCGAGCTCGTGGTGAGTCCCGGGGCCTACGGTATAGGGGATACGGAGCGGATGCACTACAGCATTCCGGTGACGAACCACGGCAGCGCCTCGGTGCGCACGTTCCTTTCCCGCAAGCCGTTCATAAGCCCGGACGCGCAGAACGACCCCGAGGTCATAACCAGCTACGCCAAGCTCTGGGACATCCATTCGCTGATGATCGTTCCAATCTCGCTGCGCGACCGCATCATAGGCGTGATGCGCGTCGGCAGCAAGCGCAAGGACTTCTTCACCCCTGACCAGCTGGAGTTTCTCGGCATCATCGCCGACGAGCTGGCTATCATCATAGAGATGTTCAGCCTCTACGACAACCTCTCCAGGACCGCGCAGGAACTGGCGCAGCTCAACAAGATCAAGGACGAGTTCCTGGCCACGGTCAGCCACGAGCTGAAGACGCCGCTGACTACGATAAAGGGTTTCGTCTCCGTGATCCTCAGCGGAGAGGTGGGCGACCTGACCGGCCAGCAGAAGCATTTCCTCGAGATTACGGATCAGTCGGTGAACCGCCTCACCAGCCTGATCTCCAACCTGCTGGACCTCTCGCGGCTGGGCGGGAAGGTGGAGATGGAGTTTCAGAACGTGGACCTGGGGGAGCTCGTGCGCGGCTCGGTTTCCATGATGCTGCTGAAGGCCGCCGAGCACGGCGTGAGGCTCGCCAACGAAACGTCGGGGCGCCTGCCGCAGGTCCAGGCCGACACCAGGTGGATAACGCAGGTCATAGACAATCTGCTGATCAACGCGATAAAGTATTCCGGCAAAGGGGCTTCGGTCAAGGTGACCGGCGTAGACAAGGGCGAGGCGGTTATGATTTGCGTGGAGGACGACGGTCCCGGCATACCGCCGCAGGAACAGAAGCTCGTGTTCGACAAGTTCTATCGCGGCAAGACCGGACTACAGTCCCCGGGCACGGGTCTCGGGCTGGCCATTTCCAAGTCCGTTGTGGAGAAGCACGGAGGTAAGATCTGGCTCGAATCCAGGACAGGGGGCGGCTGCCGCTTCTGTTTCGCGCTGCCGGCGGCCAAGGTCAGGGGAGAGAACCCCGGCCTGAAAGGGGATAAAATATGAAGAAAGACCTTTTACGGATCCTGCCAGTCCTGCTGCTGGTCTCGGCCTGCGCCCACGCGCCGGTTACCGGGGGCTTCACCTCCTCCCCGGAACCGCTCACGGCCGACGGAGCGGCCCCGCTGAACGAAGGAAATGTCCAGGCCTCAAGGCTGCTGGCCGCCCAGGACGCCGAGAAGAACGCCATGCGGCGGGCGGCCGCGCTCTTCATGGACGCCGCCGGTCCCGAGGCGGACCAGGCGCTGGACGAGGGGCTTCTTCGGACGCCGCAGCTTTACGTGGCCAAGTACAAGGTCCTCTCTGAATGGCGTGACGGTCCCGTATATCGCGTGACGGTGCGGGCCTGGCTGCGCCTGGACAGGCTGGTCTCCGCGCTGCGCGGTATGAAGCTGGCCGGCCCGGAGGCCTCCTCTCCGGAAGCGGCCATTGTCGGCGCGGGCGCGGAGTCCGGCGCTTTTTTCGACGCTTTCGCCGGGGCGTTCGCCGGCAGCTCCATGATGGAACTCAAGCGCCTGCCGCCGACCGCGCAGCAGGAGGCGGGCGGCGCGCTCTCCGCCGGCCTTTCCTCGGCTTCCGAATCCGGAGCGGACCTCCTGTTCGTTTCCTCGGCTTCCGCCGTCCCATCCGGTTCCGGTTTTGATACCGGCTTCTATCCCTATCGCGCGGACGCCTCGCTGTCCGTTTACGACGTGAAGAGCGGCAAGGAACTGCTTTCCCTGTCCGCGCAGTCCAGCGCTATAGATTCTTCCAGGCAGGCCTCTTCCGACAAGGCCCTGGCTTCCGCCGGGGAACTGCTGGGACGCCAGGCGGCTCAGAAGACGGCCGGGCTGGTTAGTTCGCCCGCGCCGGTGAAGATCAAGGTGTTCGGCCTGGACGGTCTGGCGACGCTGGAGAAACTGCGCGGCCAGCTCTCCAAGGCCCAGCTTTCCGGCCTGCGGGTCGACAGCTATTCCGACGGGATAGCGGTGTTCTCCGCCGTACCTGGCTCCAGCGACCTGCAGGAGTTCGCCAGCTCCGTGCTGCGCGACGACGAAATGGGCCTGGAGCTGGAAGCCACCGGACCTGCCGAGGTCGATTTCGCCCTGGTGCGCTGACCCGCCGCGCTCAAAGATCACCCGCGTCACCCCGACAAGCCCTTGTCGGGGTGATGTGCTATGCTATTTCCGCTGGGGACGCTTGACGGCGTCGGGAGGGGGAGGATGCTTGCTAAGATCTCAAGTCTGGGCGTCAGGGGAATAGACGGGTTCCCAGTCTCGGTCGAAGTGTACATGGCCAGGGGGCTGCCTGCCTTCTCCATCGTGGGGCTGGCTGACACGGAGGTGAAGGAATCCAAGGAAAGGGTGGTGGCCGCCATCCGCAACTCCGGCTTCGAGTTCCCCGCCAGGCGCATAACGGTCAACCTCTCGCCGGCCGAGGTGCGGAAATCGGGCACTCATTTCGACCTGCCGATAGCGTTGGGCATACTGGCCGCCTGTGGAAAGTTAGATGAAGCCGGAGCGGGACTGGCGCGGCTTTCCTTCATAGGCGAGCTGGCGCTGGACGGCGCTATACGCCCGGTCACCGGAGTA
>JAJYJH010000018.1 GCA_021789695.1 bacterium
TTCCACGACAGGAACGAGAACAAGGCCTCGTCGCTGAAAAAGCTGGAGAAGCTTTCCCGCCGGCTGCGCGACCTGCAGTTCCACCTGTACGCCGAGGACAGGCGCTCGGTGCTCATCTGCCTGCAGGCGCTGGACGCGGCCGGCAAGGACGGCACCATACGCCACGCGTTCGGCGCGTTCAACCCCCAGGGTACGCGCGTCTGGGGCTTCAAGGCCCCGACCCCCGAGGAGCTTTCCCACGATTTCCTCTGGCGCATAGAGAGGCGCGCTCCGGCCAAAGGCGAGATAGCGGTCTTCAACCGCTCCCATTACGAGGACGTGCTGGTGGCCCGCGTGCACGACCTGGTGCCAAAAGAAGTATGGTCCAAACGCTACGACCTGATAAACGATTTCGAGGAAAGGCTGGCGCAGAACGGCACGCACGTCATAAAGTTCTTCCTGCACATCAGTCCGGAGGAGCAGCTCGCGCGTTTTCACGACCGCCTGGACGATCCCTCCCGTCATTGGAAGATAAGCGAGTCGGACTACTCTGAGCGCAAGCTCTGGCCGCGGTATACTGCCGCCTACGAGGAGGCGCTCTCGAAGACCAGCAAAAAGCACGCGCCGTGGTACGTCGTCCCGGCTAACCACAAGTGGTTCCGCAACATCGCGGTGGCGGAGATAGTGGCCGACACGCTGGAGGCCATGAAGATGAAGCTGCCCGCGCCGCACGTGGACATAGAGGACATCCGCCGCAAATACCATCAGGCCCAGTTGGCCAGGAAGAAGTTATAACGCCTGCGCGCAAAAAAAGGCCGCCGGTCAGCTCCCGGCGGCCTTTTTTTGTCCCAACGTCCGGCTCAGAACTTATGCCAGAGCATCTGCGTGGTGACGTCGTGGTGAAACAGGACCTCCGAGGACTTCACTATCGTGCCCAGCTCCTTGGGGCTGCGGTCGGCGGCGGCCTGCTTGTGGTAGGCGTACTTCTCGTGCGGGCCCTCGCCCAGCGTCTTCCTCATGAACTCGCTGGCGCGGAAGGCGCGTAGTGCGTCGTGGACGTTGCCGGGAAGGTACCGCACGCGATTGCGCTTGTTCTCGTCCTTTGTCAGCGGTTCGCCGTAGAGGGCCGCGCTTATCAACGCGAACAGCGCGAGATACGGGTTCGCGTCCGGGCCGACCGAGCGTATCTCCAGTCGCGCGGAGCGCTCGTTGCCGGCCGGGATGCGGACCATCGCGCCGCGGTCCACCGAAGAGACCTTTATCTGGTTCGGCGCCTCGAAATGCGGGTCCAGCCTGCGGTAGGCGTTAACGCTTGAGTTAAGCACAAGCGAGAGTTCCTGCGCGTGATTGAGTATCCGCGAGACCGCGTCCCAGGCTTCCTTCGACAGCCCGTCCTCGCCCTTAGCGTCGTGGAAGACGTTCCTGCCGTTCTTCGCGAACGAGAGGTTAAGGTGCATACCGCTGCCGTTCACGCCGGAGACCGGCTTGGGCAGGAAGGTAGCGGTCATGCCCATGTTGGCGGCAACCTGGCGGCAGACCAGCCGGTAGAGCTGGATCAGGTCGCAGGCGCGCACCGCGTGCGCGAAAGAAAAGTTCAGCTCGAACTGCGACGGCGCCACCTCGGGGTGGTCCTTCTCGTTGCGAAAGCCCATCGCGCGCTGCGCCTCCGCTGCCGTGTCTATGAACTTTTTCAGCGGATCCAGCGGCAGCGAGTGGTAGTAACCGCCGGTGGAGATCAGCTCGAAGCCGTTGACCTCGTTGTAGCTCTGCTCGGCGTTGACACCCTTCACCAGGAAGCCCTCCACCTCAGCCGCCACGTTGGCGGTAAGGCCCTTCGTTTTCCTTATTTCCTTGGCCAGCTCGGCCAGGCGCGCGCGGAAGTCCGAGTCGTAAAGGCTCTTGTCGCGGCTGAGGACGGTGGCGAACATGATGACCTTGCCGGGGCCGAACACGTCGGACGGCAGCCAGACTATGCTGCCCCAGTCCATGCCCAGGCGCAGGTCGGATTCCTTCTGGGCGGAGAACCCGCGTATCGAGGAGCCGTCAAAAGTCAGATTGTCGTTGGCCGCCAGGAAGAACTGCTTGTCGTAGTCCAGCATGTGGAAGCGGCCCTCTATGTCGGTAAAGCAGACCGTCACCGCCTTCAGGCGCTTCTCCCGGCGCAGGTAGTCGCAGTACTTCTTCTCCAACTCGGCCTGCGTCAGCTTCCCGGCCGCTTCCGCGGCCTCCAGGTTAAGGGCCTCCAGTTCGTCATAGGGTATTTCGAGGAAGTTCTTGAGGGATGCGGTTTCCATGTTGTTGATTTTTGCCATATTTTCCATAACTTACACCAAACATTCCGAAACTTAACTTAAATATATCAGAAAATATATTAAATATCAATACTAATAAGTTATGCACGGACCAATAGGTCTTCCGGTGCGCGGCCTCCACTCCCGGCGCGGGCGGGAAGGCCCCCAAAACTGTATAATATGGCGCAATAGGAGGGGGAGATGATACACAAGTTCAAGGTAAACACTTCCGGTCAGTGCGAGATGCAGGACATCACGCGCGAGGTGCAGGAGATCGCGCGTGAGAACGGCCTGGAGAACGGCGTCTGCCACGTCTTCGTGCCGCATACCACCTGCGCGCTGGCCATCAACGAGAACGCCGACCCGGACGTCAGGGACGACATAATAGCCGCGCTCCGCAAGACAATCCCGGAAGAGTCCGGCTACAAGCATGCCGAGGGGAACTCGGCCGCGCACATAAAGTCGGTGCTGGCGGGGTCCTCGCTGACAATCTTCGTGGCGGAGGGGGCGCTGGCGCTCGGCGCCTGGCAGGCGCTTTACCTGTGCGAGTACGACGGCCCGCGCAGCCGCGAGGTCTGGGTAAAGTTGCTGAAAGACTAGAACCTGCCTTTGAACAGTTTCTGGTCCAGGCCGAATCTCCCGGAGCCAAGCAGCATCAGGCCCAAAAAGAAAAACATATCCTCCATGGCATGGGAGGCGGTGGCCAGCCCCTGGTGCAGGGTCAGGTGCATCGTCGTGGCCACGAAGAGGTTGAAGGCCAAGAAGGCCGCGGCCGGCCGTGTCAGCAGGCCGAGCGCCACGAACAGTCCCCCGAAGCATTCTGTGGCGGCCGACATGAAACCCCAGAAGGCCGGGGCAAAGCGTACCCCCAGGTTCCCCATCGCCCCGCCCAGCTTGGCCCAGAGCTCGGGCCCGGCTATGATCTTCGGCAGGCCGTGGATGTAGAAGAAACATAAGCCTATGCCGGCGCGGGCCGCCAGCAGGCCGTAATCCCTGCCGTTCTCCGCCAGAAACTTCTGAAGTTTTTCCATAACGTCCCCCTTTTTGCCGCGGAACTCAGGAGCCCCAGTAGGCTTCCTGCAGACTGTCTTCGCGCTCCGGCAAACCGTGCGTTAGGCGCGGCGAATGCTGGGCCAGCACCTCGTAGCTGACGCGGTTGGCGTACTTGCAGATCTGCGACAGCGAGGAGTACGTCAGCGCCGGGACCTGGTTCTTGGGCGACCTTGGCACCTTCGCCTGGTGATACTTGCGGGCTCCCATGTCGTGCAGCAGCGCGGCCAGCGCCCCGTCGCCGGCGCCGTTGGTGTTGCGGATATTGCCCGGCCCCCCCAGAAAAGGGTTTATGTGCGAGTAGATCTTTACCGGGGTCGCGCAGGCGTCCCGTCGCATGGGGCGGCTGAACTCGTACATATTGTAGTCGACGATGGATTTGGTGTGCAGCACGTTGGCGGTACGCTGGGCGTACTCCAGGTCCACCCAGCCGCCGAGATACAACCCGTGCTCGCCTACGGTCAGCAGGGCCAGGTCGGCCAGTTCCAAAGCGTCCTGCGCGGCCAGCAGCGGGTCGGACTGGCCGGTGAGAGCCAGCGCCTCCCGGTCGTTCATCGCCAGACACGTGACGTGCTCCTTGATAAAATCCCGGAAGAAGCCGCGCTTCTCCTCCACCAGAGAGGCGGTCCCCAGCGTCATCACCACCGGCACGTCAGCCGATAGCGCTATCGCGCAGGCCTTGGCGGTGGCGGCGAAGATAGGGGCCGTCTCGTCCCGCAGCAGGTAGGCGGAGATCAGCAGGGCCGAGGCCTTCTTCACCACCTCCTCGGGGATGAAGTCCGGGGAGAGGTCATTCATGCAGCCCTTGCTGATGCCGAAAGTGCGCTCGCCGTCCGGAGTGACGAAGCACATCGCGCGGCCCATCGGGTTGACCGAGGGCTGCAGGTGGGAGAGATCCACGCGCGTGCTGGTGTTGCGCAGGTATTTGAAGGCGTAATCTCCGACCGCGATGTCCCTCTCTATGGCTCCGAGCGCCACCGACCGCTCGTCCGAGAGGACGGAGTAATTGTGCAGCGTGTTGCCGACAGAGCCGCCGGCGTACTCTCCGGTCACGCGGCCCGCGGCCTTCAATTGCGCGTAGATGCGATCGGCCTCGGCGTCGTCAAGTATCTGCGACTCGCCCTTCTTCAAGCCTTCGCGCCCCGGGAAGCCCGCGTCCACCAGGCACTCTATGTCCACCAGCAGCTGGTCTATGCCGACCAGGTAGAAAGGCTCGCTCTCGATGAACTGCGGCACGGCGCTCTCACGGCCCTTCTCGGTGACGGGGAAATAGTGCTCGCTCTTGCGTTTTCCGGGGAATTTCACGATACTCCTCTCAGCGGCCCTTCCCGGCGCGCAGGCGGTAGTAGCGCAGCGGCCTAGCGACGTTCTTGGCCTCGGTCTCGTAGGGGCCTTCGAAAGAGAAAGCAGAGGCCTTGCCCGAGCGCAGCAGCGCGTCGCGGGCGGGGGCCATGATAAGCGTCTCCCTGAAGCCGGCCTTGGACTGCAGCCGCGCGGTCTGGTTCATGCCGCTGGAGAACGCGGTGAAGTCGTGGTTAGGCCCGAACAGGCCCACCGCAGCCGGGCAGAGGTTTATGCCGGCCGCCACTCCAAGCCCGCTGAGGCCGGCCTTCGCTCCCAGCCCGCGGTTGCGTGCCAGGCGGCCCAGCGAGGCCGTGAAATCCTGTATCTCCAGCGCGGCCGTGGCCGCGCGGCGCACGCACTCGGTCTGAGAGGTCTCGAAGAACGGCGGGCCGAAATGCGCTATCACGCAGTCGCCCACCATCTTGTCGAAAGCCCCGCCGTACTTCCAGATGATGCGCACCGCGCCCTCGCTCCAGCTGTCCACGAACTCGCCTATGCGTTCCGGAGTGAGCAGGGCCCTCTCGCAGAGCTTCGTGAAGGAGTTGATGTCGGCGTAGAGCATGGCCACGCGCCTGACGCGCGGCGCCAGGTGCCGGCGCATATAATCGCGGTCACGCAGCAGGCGCGAAACCGTTTCCGGGGAAAAGAACTTGGCCATGTGGCGCCGCTCGCGGTTGTAGTCTATCAGCCGCTGGCTGATGGAGTTGGCGAAGATTTGCATCAGGTCGCGGCCGAACGTGGAAAGGCCGCCGTCCACCTCGGTCACCAGCTTGCCCAGCTGGCCCGCGCCGGCGGCGCGGCCGCTCAGCGTGAAGGAAACCCCGTCGCGCAGGCGCAGGATGCGGCGCACCCTGTGCCGCCCGGGGTCCAGCAGCCTTATGCCGAGACGACCGATGGCGCGGCTCAGGGCCGCGTGCGGCTTCAGCTCGGAGTCGTAGGCGCAGGCCGTGCCGCGGTAAAAGCGGTACTGGATCCTGTCCCCCTCCTCGGCATCCTCGTTACGGTAAACCAGCCCCAGGTGGCGGAAAGGAATCTCGGCGTGCAGGACCTGCACGGCCTCGTCCAGCGCGTTACGCAGCACGCTGCGCGTCATGCAGTTGGTCACGCGCTCCAGCAGCTGCTGTTTGACGGCCGCGGTCTGCACGTTCCAGAGGACATTGTCGAGTTCCTCGCAGATCGCGTTCAGCAGTTCGGGGAGATCGGCGCCGTAGGGCAGCCCGTCGCGCCAGCCCAGGGCGAATGTCCCGACACGGCGCCCGTCCAAGTCCAGCGGCTTAGTGGCCCAGATCAGGCCGCGGGAATACCTGGCAGCAAAACGGTACGGGGCAGCCGCCAGGTCGAAAGCCGGGGTCGCTTTCCAGCTGAAGATCTCCCCGGCCAGTTCTTCATTAAGCGTCTCCACCGCGGCAGCGCAGGCTCCGAGTTTTTCCGCCACCCGCGGCAGAAAGGCCCGCATGGTGGCCTTTAGCCCCAGTTTCTTATGCGCGCACTCTTCCAGCAGATCGTCCGCGAAGAGGTTGATCTCATAGGGGGTCAAAAGTTTATTCCGCTTGTTCTTCATCGCTGGCCGCCGCTCCCTGGTCCGCCGCCTGCGGGCATGGGCGGAAATCCCATTATAGATAAAAAAGACGGCCTACGCCCGCCCCAATATTTTCCGACCAAACGATGAGCGCGAGGCGATCCGATGGCGCTCCGTCGCAATTTTTTCGACAGTGCCCCATCGACTTGCGCGCCACGCCGCCGTCTTTACCCTCTGCCAGCGCGTTATCGTCTTTTCAGAGAGTAATTCTATGACTGTCAGGACCGCGCTATAATTTTGTAAAATCATTATATAGAGATGTCCTTTCTTTACAGCCGGATAAACGATATCCCCCCAGTACGGAGGCTTTCCCGATGGCTGTAAATTTTATACCTCAGGAGACACCCATGGAAACCGATCACGAAGAAAGCTTCGCCGAGCTATTTGAAAAAAGCTATAAAGAGCCGGAGAGGATGGAACCCGGCCACAAGGTGGAGGCCCCGATAGTCAAGCTCACCAAGGAATGGGCGCTGATAGAGGTGGGTGGCAAGGGCGAGGGCTATATCGCGATAGACGAGTTGAAGGATGCCGAGGGCAATTTGATAGCCAACGAGGGCGATATAGTGCACGCCTGGTTCCTGCGCTCCGAGGAAGGAGAGATGCGCTTCACCACCCGCATCGGCACGGGCCCGGCGGCCCGCGCGCAGTTCGAGGACGCTTTCAAGGACCATCTGCCGCTGGCCGGCCGCGTGGCCAGGGAGATCAAAGGCGGCTTTGAGATCACGCTGCAGGGCGGTATGCGCGCCTTCTGCCCGTTCTCCCATATGGGGCTGCGCCGCGACGAGAGCCGCGAGGCCTACATCGGCACCGAGCTGGCTTTCCACATCATAGAGCTGGACAGGCGCAACGTCGTGCTCTCCCGCCGCGAGATAGTGGAAGCGGAGCGCAAGGCAAAGCTGGCGGAGTTGAGGGAGACGCTGCACGAGGGCGACCGTGTGCGCGGCGTGGTCACCACCATACAGAAGTTCGGCGCTTTTGTGGACCTGGGCGGCGTGGAGGGTCTACTGCCGGTCTCAGAGCTCTCCTGGGGCCGCACAGGCAAGGTGGGAGACCTGCTTTCCGCTGGCCAGCACGTGGAGGTTCTGATCAAGTCCCTGGACTGGGAGAACCGCAGGATCTCGCTGAGCCTCAAGGACACGCTGCCCAATCCGTGGGACGCCGCCGCCCAGAACTGGCCCATCGGCACCTACCACACCGGCACTGTGTCGCGCCTGGCGCCTTTCGGCGCCTTCGTCACGCTGGGCGAGGGCATCGACGGCCTGATACACGTCTCCCGCCTCGGCGGCGACAAGCGCATCGGCCATCCGCAGGAGGTGCTACAGGTGGGCCAGCAACTAGAGGTGCTGGTCGAGGACGTGGACGTCAAGAACCAGCGCATCTCCTTGGTGCCCGCAGAGATCAGCCGCGAAGAGGCCGAGAGCAAGGCCACGCTTCAGAAGTACCAAGACAAAGACGACTTAGGCCCGATGGGCTCGCTTGGAGAGCAGCTCAAGCGGCACCTCGAGGACAAGAACGACGGCGAGAAGTAATCCCGTCCTGCCGCGAGGAGCCCCGCCGGTGATACCGGCGGGGCTTTTTTATATAATCCGGATAAGCGACGCTCCGGAAGCGGTGAATTTAACAATCAGGAAGGGACATGACCAACATAGCCTGGGTGAAGGGCGCGGTGATATACCAGATCTTTCCGGACCGCTTCGCGCGGGCCAAAGCGCCGGGCATAGACGGCAGGTTCGAGGTCTGGGACAGCCCGGAAACTCCTGACGGCTTCAAGGGCGGAAATCTGAAGGGCGCCGAGGAAAGGCTGGACTACGTCAAGGAGCTCGGCGCAACGGCGGTCTACCTCAACCCCATCTTCGCCTCAGCCGCCAACCACCGCTACCACACCTACGACTACTACAGGGTGGACCCGGTGCTGGGGGGCGACGCGTCCTTTGCGTCCTTCCTGAAGGCCGCGCACAGGCGCGGCATCCGGGTCATCCTCGACGGCGTCTTCAACCACGCGAGCCGCGGCTTCTTCCAGTTCAACCACCTGCTCGAGAACGGCGGGGCCTCTCCGTACCGCGCCTGGTTCCACCCTCACGGTTTTCCGCTGAAGGCCTACAACCTGGCCCCGGGAGAGAAACCCAATTATTCCTGCTGGTGGAATCTGCCGGCGCTGCCCAAGTTCAACACGAAGAACCCCGAGGTGCGCCGCTTCATACTCGGCGTGGCCAGGTACTGGCTCGATAAGGGCATAGACGGCTGGCGGCTGGACGTGCCGCACGAGATAGACGACAACTCCTTCTGGCGGGAGTTCAGGCGCGTCTGCAAGGCCGTCAATCCGGGCTGCTACATCGTGGGCGAGATCTGGGGCGAGGCCAGAAGATGGCTTTCCGGAGACCAGTTCGACGCCGTGATGAACTACCAGCTGAGCGCCGCCTGCATCTCCTATTTCGGCGGGGAAAAACTCAGGCTAAGCCAGCCGTACGACGGGCGCTGGCTAAAGCCTTGCGGGCAGAAGAGATTCATCGCCGGCATAAAGGCCTTGCTGGCCCAGTACCCGCGCGCCGTAACGCTGGCTCAGATGAATATGCTCTCTAGCCACGACACAGACCGCCTGCTAGACACGTACGGCGGGGACGAGGCGCGCGTAAGGATGGCCGTGGTCTTCTCCTTCCTGTTCCCCGGCGCCGTAAACGTCTACTACGGCGACGAAATAGGCATGAGGGGCGTGCTGAACCGCGGCACCCGCGACGCGATGCCGTGGAGCAGGCGTAAGTTCTGGAACATGGGACTGCTGAAGCTGCACCGGGAGCTGGCGGCCCTGCGGCGGTCCAGCCCCGCGCTGCGGGAAGGTGATTTCGAGTTCATCGAGAAACTCTGCGACGGGAAACTGCTGGCCTTCCGGCGCCGCTCCGAAGGCGAGATCGTCTCGGCTTTCATTAATAACGGGCCGGAACCCAGGGAGGCGCCGCTCGGGCGCGGGCTCGCCGGGCGCGGGCTCAGGCTCGCCGCCTCCGGCGTAAGGCTCGCCGCCTCCGGCGCCGGGATACTGTGCCTGCCGCCCGGAGGCTACGCTGTGCTCTGAGGCGGCTTGGCGCCGGGAGCACCGCGTTTCAGGGCGCCAAGGGACGACAGAAAATCTTCGGAGTCCTCCGGGCTGAGTACGTAAAGCGTTTTATCCGTCCTCACCGAGACCAGGTCTCTGGTCCGGGTCGCGTAGAGCCTGAACTTCCCGAGCCTCCTGTTCCAGAACAGCCCGTAGTACCCGTAATACCCGGCGGTCCCCATCATCCGCAGGCTGCGGCGCAATAGGCCGTCCTCCACGCGGCCGAACTCCCTTATTTCGCGCAACGGCACCGTTATCGGCCTCATGGCCCTGTCGACTACCAGTTCCACGTCGTTGAGCAGGTAGCCGCGCGGCGCCAGTGCGCGGGCGACATAGGCGGTGACGGCCTCCAGCAGAACTACGACCAGCATTATGGGCGGCAGGAGCCGGTTTATGCCCGACGGCGCCGGCCTGCAGCCCGCCGCCGTAAGATAACGCGAGCTGTACCGCAGAAAGAACAGCAGCGCCGGAGGAAACAGAAAGGCGGCGTAGACGACGCGAGTGGTTATGCGCAGCATCCTGTCCATTTCCGCCCTATAATATTTCTGCATGGTTTTATTTCCCGCCAGCCGCCGGAGGCGCGGAAGGTAAACCGTCGAGCAGCGGGGTTTCCCGCACCAGCAGCTGCGTGCGGCGGCCCTTCCCGGACTGCTCGGAGATGAACCTGTTGAACAGCGCAAGACAGGCCGGGCGCAGTTTCAAGCAGCCGTCGGTGTCGCGCCAGCGGAAGTCCGCGGCTTCTGGCCTGCCGGCGTAAGCGGGGTCGGCGAGCCTGACCGGGTCTTCCCATAGGTCGGTGTGCACGGCGAAACCGTAGCGGCCGTAGGGACCGCTGTAGTACAGAGGATCGGCGGCCAACTGGCGCGCGCGCACGGAGCCTGGCTCCGGAGCTGGCTGCCCGGCGGTCCTGTCGAAGACGGGAATCCCTTCCCCCTGCGTACCAGCCTGGGAATCGGCCGCCCACACCAGGTCCACCGGCATCAGATCGTAGCCGGGCGGGTACCAATCCTCCCAGACCCCGGAAAAGCGCCGCTTCCCTTTTAGCGCCCCCTCCGGCCGGGCCGTAAGGGCAAGCACACGCGGCTCCGGCTTGCCTAGCACCTGTATGTCGTAGCTCACGGGCGAGATGTTCGTCAGGTCGTAAACTCCCGGTATGGTGGCCCCGTCCGGCTCGTCTTCCGGCGCGTAATAGATGGTAGTCCCGCCTATCATCCCAACCACCCAGCGCAGCCGCGGCGCGGGAGAGGTAAGCCCGCGGCCGAGCGCCTCGCATTGCCAGACCCCGGCCCTGTCGCCGCCCTCTATCTCGAAGCTGAGCACCCCGGCCCCCGAACGGTCGCGCGGCAACAGCAGCACCGCCCGGGAGACCTTGCCGCCAGGACCTTTGATGCCGTCCAGCCCCAGCGTCTTCCTCTTGGCCCGCAAGCCGGCGGTCAACTCCACAAGCGCCGGTCTTGAAACCGGGATGTAGGCCGGGACCAGCGACTCCGGAACGAATCCGGGAGGCCCGCCCGCGACGGCGCGGGGAGTCAAAGCAAAAAACAATATCAGGGCTTTCCTTATCATGGATCTTTTATGGAACGGGCGCAGCGCCCCCAGGGAAAGGAACGCCCGGCGCTTTCCGGCGCCGGGCGTTCTGTAGCCGCGTTCAGGCTATTACTTCTTGTGCTCGGCTTTGTGCTCGGCTTTGTGCTCGACTTTGTGCTTCCTGGGGTGGTCCTTCCTCCACTGCTCCAGTTCGGCCTTGTTGGCCTTCCTAAGCTCCTCGAAGGCTTTGCGCTGCTCTGCCCTCTTTGCCGCCATAGCCTTCCGGACCTCGGCCTTGGATTTGCCCTTGAGGGACTGGCGCAGGGTCTTCATCTCGTCTATCTGCTGCTTACGCAGCTCGGCCACGGCGCTTATGTGCTTCTTGCGCAACTCGGCGAACGTCATGGGCTTGGCCGGGGCAACGGGCTGGGCCTGGACGGCGGCCGGCAGGGCCGGGGTGGCTGGCTGGGCCTGGACGGCGGCCGGCTGGGCCGGGGCGGTATTGCTCTGCGCGCCGGCTACGGCGGCAAAGCAGGTCACCATTACGATTGCTGCTATGGTCTTCATTATGTGTTTTTTCTCCTATAATGCGGCTATCGCCGCGAAACCTGTCTTTACAACCCCAAAATTTTAGCAAATTCCGCGGCGAAAAAATCGGGTTATGGACCACAGCTTGACTAGACCCGCCGACTCTTTAGAGAATATGGTAAGCGTGCCTGGCTATGCCTGAAGAGACCTTTATAGAAAGACAGGAAGAAAGCCTTTCCCTTCACATCTTCTCCGTTTCCGCGGGGATGGTGGGCGTCTGCTTCACTGTGATAGGCATAATAAACCTGATCTCCACCCTGCGCAGGGCCGAGACCATGGCCGACGATATAACGGCGATGGACGCCGCGCTGTTCCTGGCCGCCTGCGGCCTCTCCTATGCGGCTATCAAGACAAGGGACCGGCGGCGCCGGCTCAAGCTGGAGCGCCTGGCCGACGCGACTTTCCTGGGCGGCCTGGGGTTTATGGTCGTCATCTGCGTTTTTATAGTCTACAAGCTGATTTGAGCCTCAAAACAGCAAGGTCATGCCCGCCAGGAAAAAGAGGAACGCCGCGGCCAGGTAACGGGAAGGCGCCCTGCGCTCGAGAACGCATTCAAAAACGGAAGCGAAGATTGTACCGGTGATCGCTATGCCGCTCACCGCCGCCAGCGCCCCGGCGTAGCGTATAGCGTTCAGGTAAAACATCAGCGACAGATAGGTCCCCGCCACCGAGCCGGCCGTTATCCACAGCAGGCCGGAGCGGCCAAGCCTCCCGAAGCCCTCCCTGAACCCGAACGGCCTGACCGCCGAGATGCCGGCGAACAGCAGCAGAGCTCCGGCCGCGCGGTAGAGGTTGCCCTCCGTGGTGCTGATTCCGGGGCTGCCGTCGAAGGCGCAGCGCGTGATTAGCACCCCTATCCCGTCGAACGCCACCCCGCCCAGCGCGTAGAGGCTGGCCCTCACGTTCCAGTGCCCATGCTTCCTGAACGACTCCAGCGAGAAGATATAGAGGCAGACTATAAAGAACAGGATCGCGTAGACCTTTCGCAGGTCCAGCGCCTGGCCAAACGCGAAATAGCTGACTGTTCCTATTACAAGCGGCTGGAAGCCGAAGAGCATCATTGTGCGGCCCGGCCCCATTAGCGCGAAGGCCTTGATGATCAACAGGTCGGCCAGGCCCAGCCCGATTATGCCGGACAGCATAAAGAGCGCCGCGTATCCCGGCTGGATATGGTGGAAGCCGCCCTGGACCAGTATGGTGGCTGCGAAAAGCAGGGCCGCCACGATAGCCTTGAAGCTGTTGACCCACATGGCGGAGATGCGCCGCGCGTAGTGAGTGAGGAACTGCACTCCCACTGCGAAGCTCAGGTTCGCCGCCAGCGCGTAGATATAGGGGTTTTCCATCGTCCGGCCCCGGGCCTGAGAATATTATAGGAATTAGCCGGCCCACGCCCCTATTTTCGTCAAAAGAACGCCTCAGGCAACGCGACAGACGGTTGTCGGGTTGATGTGCTATGCTTTGGCATGGACCTGCAGCGAAAACTGGAGATACTGGCCGATTCCGCCAAGTACGACGCCTCCTGCGCCTCCAGCGGCTCCGACCGCGGCGGCCGCGGCGCAGGCGCCGCACATATCAGCGGCGTCTGCCACAGCTGGACCGCGGACGGCCGCTGTGTGTCGCTGCTCAAGGTCCTGATGACCAACGAATGCGTTTACGACTGCGCCTACTGCGTCAATCGCCGCTCCAACGACGTACCGCGCGCCAGCCTGACGCCCGACGAAATAGCCTCCCTCGCGTTCGAGTTCTACAAGCGCAACTATATCGAAGGCCTTTTTTTAAGCTCCGGCATAGCCGGCTCCCCGGACCGCACCATGGAGCTTCTGCTGGAGGCGGTACGCAAGTTGCGCCGGGAGTTCCGCTTCAACGGCTACGTGCACCTGAAGGTGATCCCGGGCGCGGACCGGACGCTGATAGATCAGGCTGGCCTGTGGGCGGACAGGGTGAGCGTTAACATAGAGCTCCCCACCGACAAGAGCCTGCGGCTGCTGGCCCCCGGCAAGACCAAGGAGACCGTACTCGGGCCCATGGACCGCCTGGCCGGCCGGATCGCGGCCTACAGGGACGAACGCCGTTCCATAAAGAGCGCCCCGGCCTACGCCCCCGCCGGACAAAGCACGCAGCTAATCATAGGGGCCACTCCGGAAACGGACCTGGAGATAATGAAGCTGAGCGAGGCGCTCTACGGCAAAATGAGGCTGAAGCGCGTCTATTATTCCGCCTTCGTGCCGGTGTCCAGGGACAGCCGGCTGCCCGCGCTAGCCGAGCCACCGCTCTTGCGCGAGCACCGCCTCTACCAGGCCGACTGGCTGCTGCGCTTTTACGGCTTCACCGCGGACGAGCTGCTGGACGAAAAGCACCCGGAGCTTGATCTTGCCTTCGACCCTAAGACCGTCTGGGCGCTCAACAACCTGGAGAGGTTCCCGCTCGAAGTTAACACGGCCGACTACGAGGCGCTGCTGCGGGTGCCAGGCATAGGAGTGACTTCCGCCAGGCGCATCCTGCGCGCCCGCCGCGCCGGGACTCTTAAGCTGGACGACCTAAAGAAGCTGGGGGTGGTGATGAAGCGGGCGGTCTATTTTGTCACGGCCGCCGGCAAGTACGCCGGCATAAAAAAGGAGAGCGGGGAGGCTATAAAAGTAAAGCTGCTGGAACACAAGAACCCCAACGGCCAGCTGGACCTTTTCGGCCGGCTGGAACTGGCGAAGGAGGGCCTGGCGGCAACCGTCACCGGTCAGCTGTAACAGGCGCCGGCCGACGACCGCGGCTATGAGGAGATATCTTCACGACGGCAGTTTTACCGGCTTCCTTACCGCGCTGGCACTGGCGCTGGAGCGCGGCGGCGCGGACTGCGCCATAGCGCCGCAAAGGGCGGCCGGCGGCGCGTCGGAGCCGGAACTTTTTGCGGAATACATCAGCGCCGGCTCCGACCCTGGGAGGGCCGCGGCCATGCGGGAACTATTCGAGAGGCGCGGCTCCGCGGGAAGCTGGCGCCACGCCAGGTATGCCTTCCTCTCCGAAAACCCCGGTTCCGGCACGGCTCTCCTCGCCTACGCGCGGCTGCTGCTGGAGAAGGGCCCGGCCGCAGACGATATGCTGGCCGACGGCAGGGTACGGAGGGTCCACGCCCTCTCCGCCGCGGTGGGAGGCGAGGCCCATATGTTCAAGGGCTTCGTGCGCTTCACCGAACTGGCGGACGGCGCGCTCTACTCCCGCATAGAGCCAGAGCACAATATCCTGCCGCTGATAACCGGCCACTTCCGGGCCCGCCTCGGCGGCTTCAACTGGGTCATCCACGACGCGCGCCGCACCAGCGCGGCCCTCTACTTCAAGGGCAGGCTGGTAATCGCCCCCCTGGAGAAGGCCCGGCTGGAAGAGGATGCCGGGGAAGCGCTGGTGCGGGAGCTGTGGAAGCATTTCTTCCGGACTGCCGCTATAAAAGAAAGGGAGAACCCGCAGCTGCAGCGGCGCAACGTACCGCTGAAATACCGCAAGAACCTCACCGAATTCGGCTGAGAGGGCCGGGCAGACCCTGACGGGTCACTTTTTCCTGCCGGCTATGGCCCTGGCCACGTGCGGGGGCACAAGCTTGGAGACGTCGCCCTTGAAATGGGCTATATCGCGCACCACGCTGGAAGACAGGTAGGTGTAGCGCTGACGCGGCATGAAGAAGACGGTCTCCACATCGGGGTAGAGCGTGCGGTTGACCGCCGCTATCTGGAACTCGTACTCCAGGTCGGAGATGGCCCGCAGTCCCCTTATGACCACGCTGGTCTTCTTCTTCTTCACGAAATCCACCAGCAGCCCCTCGAAGCAGTCCACGCTGACGTTCTTCTTGTCCTTCAGGGCCGTCCTGAGCATAGCCACCCGCTCTTCCATCGTAAACATGTGCTTTTTGGCGCTGTGCACGAAGACGCTCACTATGACATGGTCGAAGATCTTCGCGGCTCGGTCTATGATATCCAGGTGCCCGTAGGTGACCGGATCGAAGCTGCCGGGGTAAACAGCAATCCTATTTTTCATTTAAGGGCATTATACAAATTTCACTTCGAGACGGCGGCTGCGTCAAAGTTGTATCATTAGTGCATGAGGAAACTGCTATTTCTTATGGCCCTGTCCCTCTGCCTGCCCGCGGCGGCCCAGGACCTTATACCCTTCAATTCCCACGGCAAATGGGGCTTCGCGGCGCCTGGCGGCCGCGTGCGCATACGCCCGCGCTATGATTACGCCGAGCCCTTCAGCGAGGGGCGGGCGCTGGTCCTGGAAGGCGGCAGGTACGGTTTTATAGATAAAAATGGCAAGGTGGCGATCTGGCCGAGGTTCCAGTCGGCCGCCGCCTTCAGCGGGGGCTGCGCGCCGGTAGAGAGCCGCGGGCAGTGGGGCTGCGTGGACAGGGACGGCCATCCCGTGGTGCCTTTCCAGTACGACAAACTGCTCCAGTTCTCCGAAGGCGCCGCCCCCGCCGAAAAGGACGGCCGCTGGGGCCTGCTGCTGGCCGGCTCAGGCAAATTCATAGCCGGGAACTACGAGGAAGTCTATCCGCCCAGCGAAGGCCTGGCGCGCGTGCGCGTTAAAGGCAAGTACGGCTATATAGACCTTTCCGGCAGGGAGGTCCTGCCTCCAGTTTACGAGGAAGCCTTCCCCTTCAGCGGCGGCCACGCCACCGCAAAGATGGGAGACAGGTACGGCTTCATAGACCGCAAGGCTCTCACCCTTAAGTTCCGGCCGTTCATCCTGATAGGCCCCTACAGCGGGGGGCTCGCTCACGCCCAGTCCCTCAAGGACGGCAACCACTGCGGCTACATAGACCTGGAGGGCAGGCAGATCATCCCCGCCTCTTTCGCCATGTGCGCGGCTTTCGACGAAGGCCTGGCCCCGGTGCTGCCGGACCTCAAGGGCAAATGGGGCTACATCGACAGGAACGGCAAGGTGGTCATCGGCTTCCGGTACGACAGGGCCGACGGCTTCCGCGACGGCCTGGCCAAGGTAGCGCGCGGAGGCCGCTCCTTCTATATCGACCACAGCGGGCACGAATACGTAAGGTAGAAAAACGGCGCTTTCCCGAAAAAAATAAAGGGCCCGCGAGAAACCCACTAAGAGGGGCCGCGGACCCGTTGATAGTATAGCAGATTATATTGACTTGTCAAGCCCCCTTTTTAAGCGCTCAGATTCCGAAGTAGACAGCCTTGGGATTATGGAAGACAAGGGCCGAGACTGAAGCCTCCGGCTCCATCATATAGCCGTCCGTCAGGCTTATCCCGGCGTCGGCCTCGGGCCTGAGCAGGTCGAAGAGCGGCCTCTGGTTGGCCAGGTCCGGGCAGACGGGGTAGCCGAAAGAATAGCGTTTGCCGCGGTACCCGCCGCGCAGCAGAGGTACGGCCGGGTTCCCCTCGGCTATGCCCCAGTCCCGCCGTATGCGGTAATGCAGCACCTCGGCGAAGGCCTCGGCCAGCGCCAAGGCCAGCGCCTCCATCAGGTACGAGCGGACGTAATTCCCGGCCTCGCGCTCGCGCCGCGAGAGCTCGGCCACCCCCTCGCCGCAGGTCACGGCCAGCAGCGCAGCGTAATCCCTCCTGCCGCCCGAGAGCGGCGCGGCGAAGTCCGCAAGGCACAGGCGCTCTCCAGCGAGCTGCCGCGGGAACGAGAATACCGCCAGTTCGCCGCCGTCAGCCCCATAAAACCGTATGACGTCCCCCTCGCCGTTAACGGGGAAGAAGCGGTAGACTCCGCGGGCCTTTAGCAGCCTTTTCTCTATTATCTCGCCCTTCAGCCGTTCCAGCAGTTCCGCCGCCTCACGGCGCTTCTCCTCCTGGCCCTTCTTCAGGCCGAGAAAGCGCAGGCTGAAGAGACCCTCGTCGAAGTTCTCGAAGAGCTCCTCCAGCGGCTGCTCCACGAAATGGCGCTCCAGGTCCCTGGGAACCGGGATGTCGTCGGGGAGCAGCGGGGCGTGACCGGCGTTCATTTTTTGCTCGCCAGTTCCAGAGCGTAGTTCAGGCCTTCCATCGCGTCCTTAGCGTAGAACACGGGACCGGGGTAATGCGGGGCTATGCTGGTACGCGTGAACTTTTCCGTGAGCGCAGCGCCTCCGACCAGCAGCGGGCAGGAGAGCCCGGCCCCGGCCAGCTCGCGCGCGGTCACGGTCATCTGCTCGCAGGAGCGCACCAGCAGGCCGGAGAGGCCGATGAAGTCGGGGCGCGACCTCGCGGCCGCCGCGGCTATGTCTTCCGGCGGCACCTTCACGCCCAGGTCCTCCACATCGAAGCCGTTGCTCTCGAAGATTATTCCGACAAGGTTCTTGCCGATGTCGTGCACGTCGCCCTTCACGGTGGCCAGCAGCACGCGGCCGCGTTTGGGCGCCTTCTGCGCCTTAAGCGCCGGCTCCAGCGCGATCACGGCCGCCTTGGCGGCCTCGGCGCTCTGCAGCACCTCGGTCACTATCAGGTCGCCGGCCGCGAACAGCTTCCCCACCTCGGCCATAGCCTTCATCACCGGGCCATTGATGATGTCCAGCGGCCCCTCCGCGCGCAGCAACTCGGCCACGGTCTCGGCTATGCCGGACCTGGTGCCGTTGAGCACCGAGAGCCGCAGTCTCTCGCCCGGCGGAGCGTCCTGGGCGGCCGGGGCGGAGGGATTTTTCCCCGCGTCGCGGTAGCGCGCGGCGAAAGCGGCGGCGGCGCCCGGCTTCCGCGCGAAGATCAGGTCCTCGGCCAGCGCGCGCTCGTCCTCGGGGACGGAGGCGTAGCGCCTCAGCCTCTCTATGTTGACTATGGCCAGGTCCAGCCCGGCCCTCACGGCGTGGTGCAAAAAGACGGAGTTCAGGACCTCGCGGCTTGCCGGCGGCAGGCCGAACGAGACGTTGCTCACTCCGAGTATTGTCTTAACACCCGGGAACTCCCTCTTTATGGCCGCTATGGCCTTTATCGTCTCATGGGCCGTCTTCGCGTGCTCGCCGCCCACGGCCACCGGGAAGACCAGCGTGTCGAAGATGATATCCTCCGGCTTCAGCCCGCACTCGCCGGTGAGGAAGGCGTAGGCGCGGCGGGCTATGGAGACCTTGCGCTCCGAGTCCAGCGGCAGGCCGTTCTTCTTGTCCTCGTCTATACAGCCAAAGACCAGTTTGGCGCCGTAGGTCTTCACCAGCTCCGCCGCGGCGCGCGGCCTGTCCGGGCCGAACTCAAAATTGACGGAGTTGAGCAGCGCCTTGCCCGGCACGCTCTTAAGCACCTCCTCCATAACCTCGGCATTCGTGGTGTCGGTCATCAGCGGCAGGCGCACGGCCCGGGCCAGTTTCGGTACCAGCGCCCTGGCGTCGGCCAGTTCGTCGCGCTCCGGATTGGCCAGGCAGACGTCCAGGATATGCGCGCCGGCCCCGGCCTGAGCGCGGGCCAGCTGCACCGCCCCGTCCCAGTCCCCCACCGCCACCATGTCGCGAAACTTCTTTGAGCCTATGGAATTGTTGCGCTCACCCACCATGGCGGGCGGCTCTATCTCGTCGAAGAAGAGCGCCTCCGTGCCGGAGACCACCCAGGGCGGGGCCGGGAGCGGCGCGCGCGGCCTGAGGCCCTTGACGGCGGCGGCCAGCGCCTTTATATGCCCCGGACCGGTGCCGCAGCAGCCGCCGGCCACGTTGACCAGGCCTCTCCCGGCGTAACCGCCCATCACCGCCGAGAAATTCTCCGGGGTCTGCAGGTAGCGGCCGTTCTCGTCCGGCAGTCCGGCGTTAGGCATGACGAACACCGGGTATTGCGCCCGCGCCGCCAGGCGCTCCAGGCGCAGCGCCATGCCTTCCGGACCGCTGGAGCAGTTGAAGCCCACGGCTGCCAGCGGGAAATGCTCTACCGAGGCGAAGAAGGCCTCTGCGTCCTGGCCGGAGAGCATCTTGTTGCGCTCGTCCATGGTGGCGGAAACTATGACGGGCAGCTCTTTCCCCGCTTTTTTGAAGGCCAGCCGCGCGGCGGCCAGGCCCGCCTTTAGGTTGAGCACGTCGTGGGCGGTCTCCAGCAGCAGCAGGTCGACGCCGCCGTCGATGAGGCCGGAGAGCTGTTCAAAATAGATATCCCGCAGGTCATCGAAAGATAGCCCGCCGGTGACGAACAGCGCCTTGTTGGTGGGACCGACCGAGCCGGCCGCGTAGCGCTTCCTGCCGGCCCGGGAGAACTTCTCCGCGGCGGCCTTGGCCAGTCTTGCGGAGGCCAGATTGAACTCCCGCGCGCGCCCCTCCAGGCCATACTCGGCCAGCACGGCGGCGTTGGCGCCGAACGTGTTCGTCTCCACAAAGTCGGCGCCGGCCACCAGGTAATCCTCGTGCACCCGCGAGACCACGTCCGGCCTGGAAACCGAAAGTATCTCGTTGAGCCCCTCGTGCCCGGAATAATCCGCCGCCTTCAATCCAAAAGACGGCAGGTACGTACCCATAGCCCCGTCGAACACGGCTATCCGTTCCGCCAGGATTCTCTTTATCTCTTCGTTGGTCATTTCCTTCCACGGAGACACGCTCCGTCCTCGAAAAAAACTCCGGCCGCGGAAGGCCGGGCCATTGTCCCGGCCGGAACAGCAACTTCGCCTAGAACTCCCCGAAAAGGTCGAAGGCGCTGGCTGTGGTCCTGTCCGCCAGTTCGCCGTTGCTCAGCCCCAGATAGGACGCAACCAAGGCGGCTATCTCGGGGATAAACGACGGGTCGTTGCGCTCGCCGCGGGAGCTCTGCGGCGGCAGGTACGGACAGTCCGTCTCCAGGACTATATTCCCTGCGCCCGCCTTCTTTATGCTCTCGCGCAGGCCGTCGTTCTTTTTGTAGGTGAAAGTGCCGTTGACCCCCAGGCACAACCCCAGGTCCAGCCCGGCCCTGGCGTCCTTCCAGCTCCCGGAAAAGCAGTGCAGCACTCCGCGGAACCGCCGTTTCGGCGAATAGCTCCAAACCTTCAGCGCCTCGAGGAGGTCGGCGTAAGCGTCCTTGTCCGGCGTCTTCCCGTTGCGCGCGTGGAATACCGCCGGCTTCCCGAATTCGGCGCACAGCGGCAACTGGAAGTTCAGCAGGGCCAACTGTTCCTCTTTGGTCCCCGCGTCCCACCAGTAGTCCAGCCCCGCCTCGCCCAGCGCGGCGGCGCAAGGTTTGCCAAGGAACCCCCTCAGGCTCTCGAGCAGCCCTGGCGCCAGTGTCCTTGTGTACTCTGGGTGCGCGCCGAAAGCGCATTTTATCTTGCCAGGCCAGGCGGAGCAGAGGTCCTCCCCCCGCTGCCACTCGGAAGGCTGGCAGGCTATCTCCACTATCTTCCCTATGCCCGCCGCGAATGATCGCTCCAGCACCTCTTTTCTGTCGTCTTCGAAAGCCTTGTCGTTGAGATGTGCATGAGTTTCTATGAGCATGGTGTCGTCTTCGGCTCAATCGTCGCTGGCGATGTTGCGCTTTTTACGGCCGCCGGCCGCCCAGGAAAGATACGAGTGCATGAACGGGTCCAGCGCCCCATCCATAACGGAGTCTATCTGCGAGGTCTCCTCTCCTGTGCGCAGGTCCTTCACCATCTGGTACGGCATGAAGACGTAGGAGCGGATCTGGTGGCCCCAGCCGATGTCGCCCTTCGCGTCGTAATGGCGCTCCATTTCGGAGCGCTTCTTGTCCAGTTCTATCTCGTAGAGCCGGGCCCGCAGCATACGCATGGCCATCTCGCGGTTCTTGTGCTGACTGCGCTCCACCTGGCAGCTCACGACCACGCCCGAAGGGATATGCGTCAGGCGCACCGCGGTTTCCACCTTGTTGACGTTCTGGCCGCCGGCTCCGCCGGAACGAAATGTATCCAGGGAGATGTCCTTGTCATCTATCTTGATGTCGATGTCATCGTCTATGTCGGCCAGCACGTCTATGGAGGCGAAAGAGGTGTGCCGCCGCTTGTTGGCGTCGAAAGGCGAGATGCGGACCAGGCGGTGTACGCCTATCTCGCTCTTGAGGTAGCCGTAGGCGTAGCGGCCGCGCACTATCGCGGTGGCGCTGCGCACGCCGGCCTCTTCGCCGGGCAGCATATCGGTCATGGAGAAGGAGAAGCCCTTCTGCTCGGCCCAGCGCGTGTACATGCGCAGCAGCATCTGCGCCCAGTCGCAGGCCTCGGTGCCGCCGGCGCCGGCGTGGATGCTGACGATCGCGTCCAGCTTGTCGTTGGGGTCCGAGAGCTTCAGCTCGAAGTCCATCACGCGCAGCTTCTTCTCCACCGCCGCGAGACCCTCCATGATAAGGGCGAGCTCTCCGGAGTCGCCGGCGTCCTTGGCCAGTTCGAAATGCACCTTAAAATCCCCTATCTCCCTTTCCACGGAGTCCAGCAGCTCGACGCCTTTCTTCAGGTCGTTAAGCTCCTTCATGTGGGCCTGCGCCTTCTGCGCGTCGTTCCAGAAATCGCCGGTGCCCGAGACGGCTTCCTTCTCGCGCAGCGAGGCGCGTTTGGCTTCCAGTCCGTAGAGCTTGGCATCCGAGGCCAGCGCGGCCTCCAGTTCCTCTATCTTGTTGGAGACGTCCTTGAGTTCCAGGGTTCCTGCCATGCCTTTATTTTAGCAATTTTAAAAACAGCCCATTTTATATAGAATTTTATGATGGTCACAGACAAGCTGGCCGCGGCGCGCGCCGCCATAGACGCGGTGGACAGGAGGATAGCCGTCCTGTTGGCGCGCAGGTTCCGCCTGACAGGGCCGCTCAGGCTGCTGAAGAAGAGGCCGGTAGACATCGCCCGCGAGCGGAAGGTGCTGTCCAACGCGGCCGCCGCCGCTGGCGGCGAATACGGGCAGTCCGCCAGGGCCGTTTTTCGCGAGATCATCCGTCAGTCAAAGAGGCTTCAGGCACGCAGATGATAATAATTTTTGAAAAAAACTCCGGCAGGGCAAGGCGGGACGAGGCGGCCAGCGCGGCGGAAAAGCTGCTGCCAGGGGCCGCGCTCAGGCGCCGCGGACAAAGGCTGGAACTGCGCACGCGGCACCCGGAGAAGCTGGCCGACGCCGCGCCCGCCCTGGAGAACCTGCCCGGAGTGGAGAAGGTCTCTTTTTCCGAATGCGAACTCAGTCCGCTGGCCTGCGCCGGAGGCGACAGGCGTTTCTCTAGCCCGCTGGATTTCAAGCGCGGGCCTGCGCTTATAGCCGGCCCTTGCGCCGTTGAGGACGAAGCCTCCTACCTCAGGGCCGCCGCGGAACTCAGGGAAGCGGGGGCCCACGCGCTGCGTGCCGCGATTTTCAAACCGCGCTCCTCCCCGTACGCCTTCCAGGGCATAGGCTGGCCCGGCCTGCGGATCATCGCGAAGGCGAAGAAGCTGACCGCCCTGCCGCTGGTCACCGAGGCCACGGACACGCGGCAGGTGGCGCGCCTGGCGGAGGTCTGCGACGTACTGCAGATAGGCGCGCGCAATATGCGCAACTACGAACTGCTCAAGGAGGCGGCCGGCTCCGGCAGGGCCGTGCTGCTCAAGCGGGCCATGCACGCCACGCTGCGCGAATGGTTGCTATCCGCGGAATACCTGCTCAGCCGCGGCGCCAGAAAAATAATTTTATGCGAACGCGGGGACTCCGCCGGGGGTCCGGTCATGGATATGGGCCTGATCCGGAAAGCCCGGAAGATAACAGGCCTCCCGGTCATAGCGGACCCCAGCCACGCCTCCGGGAACAGGCGACTGGCGGCGGAGCTGGCCAGCCGGGCCCTGCGTGCCGGGGCGGACGGCCTGATGATGGAGGCCAGCCCTGACCCGCTCTCGGCCAAAGTGGACGGCAGGCAGACAGTAAGCGTGGAAACCTTCCGGACCATAGCGGCGGCCGCATGCGCAAGAAACCGCCGATAAAGGCCGGCCTAATAGGCCGGCCGCTCTCCAGATCACTCTCCCCCGTCCTGTTCGGGATCTTCGCCGACCTAGCCGGGGAAGAGATCGTCTACGAGCTACGCGAAACCGAGCCTCGCGACCTGCGGACCGCCATAGAGACGGCGCGCATGGAAGGCTGGCGCGGCTTCAACGTGACCATCCCCTACAAGGGCGACGTCTGCGCCCTGCTTGACCTGGCCGACCCGGCCGCAAGGGCGGCGGGCGCCGTCAACGCCGTGCGCTTCGGCAGGGCCGGGCTGGAAGGCTACAACACCGACGCGCGGGCCCTGCTGCAGATCATGGGGGAGACCGGTTTCGCCGCGGCCGGGAAAAGCGCGATAATCTACGGCTCAGGCGGGGCCGCGGCCTCCGCGGGCTGGGCCCTGGGCCGCTCGTCGGCGGCCTCGGTCGTTTTCAGCGCGCGCAACACGGAGAACGCCTCAGCCCTGGCGCGCAGGCTGACAGAGTTCTTTCCCGCCACCTCTTTCTCTGCCGCGCCGTTCGGGCGGCCGGCCGCTCCCCCCGACATCCTGGTCAACGCCACGCCGCTGGGCATGTATCAGCCGGGCCGCCCACCGTGCGAACCGGCGCGCGGCATGTTCTGCGCCGACCTGGCCTACGCGCCAGCCGGTACCGAACTCGCCGCCGCGGCCGCGGCTGCCGGCGCCGTCTCCGCGGACGGCCTGGCGCTGCTGGTGCGCCAGGCGGCGCTTAGCCTCAGGTTCTGGACGGGTCTGCCCGCCGGCGATATTGTAGAATTTAGCATTGAAGCCGACAGGCTTTTCAGGAAGAAACTTAAAGGGGAATAAAATGCTGCGCTACCTGACGGCCGGAGAATCGCACGGTGAATATCTTTCCGGCGTACTGGAGGGCTTCCCCTCCGGAGTAAGGATCGCGCCGGAGTACATCTCCGCCCAGCTCAGGCGGCGCCGCTTGGCACCCGGTCGCAGCGCCCGCCAGGCGATAGAAACCGACCGCTGCGAGGTACTCTCAGGCCTGGGCGGCGGGGCCACTACCGGCGCGCCGATAGCTCTGCTGATAAAGAACTCGGGGCGCCGGCCGCCTACACCCTCCAGCCTGCCGCGGCCCGGCCACGCAGACCTGCCGGGTATGCTAAAATACGGCACGCTCAACGCCGTGCAGGTGCGCGAGCGCGCCAGTGCCAGGGAGACGGCGATGCGCGTGGCGCTCGGCTCCTTCGCCCTGCGCCTGCTGGAACTCCTGGAGGTAAAGATCCGCTCACGTGTGGTTTCGCTGGGTTCCCGGCCGGTGACGACGGCGAAGGACGCCGCCGACCGCCTGCTACGCGCCCGCCGCGACGGCGACACGCTGGGCGGGGTTTTTGAGGTGACGGTGGAGAACCTCCCCGCCGGCCTCGGCGGGTTCGCGCAGTGGGATCACAGGCTCGGCTCGCGCCTGGGAGCATCCCTGCTCGGCATAAACGGGGTAAAGGGCTTCGAGGTGGGCGGCGGGTTCGCGCTGGCCGCCCTAGGCGGCCGGGCCGCCTCCGGAGACCTCTCACTTTCCGGAGGCCTCGACGCAGGCATGACCAACGGCCGCGCGCTCACGCTGCGCTGCGCCGTGAAGCCGGTGCCGGGCCTGCCCGGCGGCGCGCTTTCCACCGACCTCAGGACCTTCAGAAAGGAACTTTCCGTCTCGAAGACCTCGGATACCTCGGCGGTCTTCGCGGCGGCCGTGATCGGCGAGCACGCCGCGGCGCTGGAGCTGGCTTCGGCGCTGCTGGAGAAATTCGGAGGGGATTCGCTGCCGGAACTCCGGCGGCGCTTGGACGAATGGCGGAAGGACACCGGAAAGATACTGCGCAGGCTCTGAGGAACGTCTACCTCACGGGCTTCATGTGCGCCGGCAAGACGCTGGCCGGCCGGGCGCTGGCCAGGGTTCTGGGGCGCCGTTTCAGCGACACGGACCTGATCGTGAGGAAGACCTCCAGTCTGACCGCCGGACGGCACATCAGGAGCAAAGGCCTCGCCGCCTTCCGCCGCGCCGAAGCCGCGGCGGTCAGAGAACTGGCCAAGAAGAGAGGCGGAGTCGCGGCGCTGGGCGGAGGCTATTATCCCTCCGGCAGGCGCGCGCCGCTGCTACGGGCCACCGGCGTTACGGTCTTCCTCTACTGTCCGTGGCCGGAGCTGGAGCGCAGACTCAAAAAGGCCCGCGCCGCGCGCCCGCTGCTGGCCGGTCCCTGGGCGAAAGCCGCCGCACGCGCCAGGAAGCTTTACGCCGCGCGCCTGCCTTACTACCGGCGCGCCGACCTTACCGTTAACACCTCCGGCCTAACGCCGGAGAGCACCGCCGCCAGGATAGCGGCGCTGCTGAAGGAGCGGGCTCTGGCATGAAGACGTTTAGTTACACTCTCAGAACATCCGGGAGCATGAAAGCCGCGCTGGGCCGCGGCATGGAGGACCTGCCGCCGCGCTTCCCGGAACTATTCCGCCCGGCCGACAGGATCTGCCTGGTCACCGCCTCCGACGCCCCACCAAGCCTGAGGGCTAGGGCTCTGGCGCTCTTTCCGGAGGGGGCGCGGCCGCACTCATATTTCTGGCTGCCTCCTTCGGAAAAGGCCAAGACGCTCGAGCAGGCGGGATTGCTGTGCGCCTTCCTCTTCGAGGAAGGCTTTTCGCGGGATTCCCTGCTGATAGCCGCCGGCGGAGGCGCGGTCACGGACCTGGCGGGCTTCGCGGCCTCCATCTATATGCGCGGCATCCGCTGGATCAGCGTGCCGACCACCTTCCTCGCCCAGATAGACGCGGGGCTGGGCGGCAAAACGGCCGTGAACCTGGCCGGCGCCAAGAACATAGCGGGCTCCTTCCACCAGCCGGCGCTGGCCGTCTGCGACACCGCTTTCCTGGACTCGCTGCCGCACGCCGAGCTGCGCAGCGGGGCCGGCGAGCTGGTCAAGTATGCGATGATAGGCCCAGCGGAGCTCTACCGGACAGTCAAAGAACATCTCTCCGGCACGCTGGCAGGGGACAAGGCCGCGCTTACCGCCTGCGTCAGCGCCTGCGCCGCCTACAAGCTGAAGCTGGTGGCCGCCGACGAACGCGACCAGCGCGGGGTGCGCGAGGCTCTCAACTTCGGCCACACGGCCGGGCACGCCTTCGAGGCCATGGCCGGCGGACGCCTGCCGCACGGCGAGGCCGTCGCGCGCGGCATACGCTTTGCGCTGATAATATCGCGCGAGGCCGGCATCCTCTCCCGCGCCGATTTCGGCCGGCTGAACGCGCTGGTGGACGCGCTGCGCCTGAAGGAGGCGCCGGTGCGCAGGGACTTCAGGCGATTCCTTTCGCTGGTCTCGCGCGATAAAAAAGCGCGCGGCGCGGCCAACCGGTTCGTGCTGATTGCCGGGCAAGGGCGCCTCTCCCCGGCCGAGGGCCTGGACGCCCCGCTGCTTAAAAAAGCCTTCGAGGGCGCCCTGAAATGAACGTGCTGGTGATACACGGCCCAAATCTCCACCTGCTCGGCCGGCGCAGGCCGGAAATCTACGGCGCCGCCACGCTGTCGCGCCTGAACGCCGGAATAAAAAAGCGGGCCTCCGAGCTTGGCCTGAAGGTCAGGATCTTCCAGAGCAATTCCGAGGGCCGCATCATAGACCTGCTCACCGCCAACGCCGCCTGGGCGGACGCGCTGGTCATCAACCCGGCCGCCTACACCCACTACAGTTACGCCATCCGCGACGCGATAGAGGCGCTGGAACTGCCCGCCCTGGAAGTGCACCTGAGCGACATCTCCCGCCGCGAGCCATTCCGCCGCGTCTCGGTCATAAAACCGGTCTGCCTGGCGCAGTTCAAGGGCGAGGGGCCGCACTCCTACTTCAAGGCGCTGGATTACTGCCTTTCCATCCAACCCCGGGAAAGATGAGCCTTTATATCCCGCCTCCGGACAAATCGATCACGCTGCGCGCTCTGCTGCTGGGCGCCGTAGCCGACGGCACGTCGCGCGTGGAGAACCCGCTGTTCTGCGCCGACACCGAGGCCGCGCTGGGCTGCCTGAAGGCGTTGGGCGTTCGGTTCTGCCGCGACGGGAACGCTCTGCTGATAGAGGGGCGCGGGCTGAACGGCCTTAAAAGGCCGGCAGGGCCGCTGGACACAGGCGAATCCGCGGCTCTGGCGCGTATGCTAGCGGGCCTGATGGCCGGACAGGCCTTCCCGTCCTTTATAACCGGGCGCGGAACGCTGCTGAAAAGGCCTATGGCCCCCACGGAGGAAGCGCTTAAAAAACTTGGCGTCAGAATAGGTTCAGCCGGGGGGTTGCTGCCCCTCTCGCTCAGGCCCGCCAGGCTCAGGGGAGCCAGGATAGCGGGCACCTCCAGCGCCCAGGTTAAGTCGGCGCTGCTGCTGGCCGGCCTCTACGCGCGCGGCCCCGTGGAGATAAAAGAGAAGCGCCCCACGCGCGACCACACCGAGCGGCTGCTGGCGCTGATGGGCTCGCGGCTGACCAACACCCCCGGCAACGTGCGGCTGGAACCAGGCCCACTGACGGCCAGGCCCCTGGCCGTGCCAGGAGACATCTCCGCGGCGGCGCCGTTCATCGCCGCCGCGCTGCTCTCCGGCGTCACGCTCAGGGTGGCCGGCTGCGGCCTCAATCCGCTGCGGCTGGGCTTCGTGGACGCGCTGCGCAGGATGGGCGCCAAGATAGAGCTGCGCCCCGGAGCCGCGTTCCCGGAGCCGGCAGGCGAAGTCCTGGTCTTTCCGTCCAAGCTCAAGGGCGTCAGGGTGGCTCCAGCAGAAGTACCGTCAATGATAGACGAGGTCCCGCTGCTGGCCGTGCTGGCGGCAGGCGCCTCAGGCGTCACGGTCATCGGCGGCCTGCGGGCCCTGAGGACCAAGGAGTCAGACCGCGTGAAAAGCACGCTCGCCTTGCTGGCCGCCCTGGGCGCCAGGGCTTCCTTCCGGGGCGGCGCTCTCATGGTGGCCGGCGCCAAGAGATTTTCCGCGCTTAGCCCGGCGCTGACTTTCAGCGACCACCGCATAGCCATGGCCGCGGCCGCGGCCTCTGCGGCCTGCCCCGGGCTGGAAATAAAGGACCCGGGCTGCGTGGGCAAATCGTACCCGGGTTTCTGGGAAGACTTCAAAAAGGTCTTCGGCTAGCCCCGCCCCCTCATTTCAGCGCCTCCACGAGAGCTTCACCGTACTTCCTCGCCGGAGCGGGTCCGCTGGCGGTTATCAGTTTTCCGTCCGTTTCAAGGTCTTTGCCCGTGTATTCCCCGCCGGCTCTCCTCACCTCTTCCGCGCCGTCGGGAAAGCACGTCACCCTCCGCCCCTTCAGCAGCCCCGCGTGCGCCAGCACCACCGGCGAGATGCAGATGGAACCTATCAGCTTGCCGGCTTCCATCGCCCCGCGGAAAAGTTCGTGTATTTCAGGTTTGTCCAGATGCTCCAGCGCTCCCGGCCCGCCCACCAGCGTCAGCGCGTCGTAATCGGCCGGGGCTATCTCGTTCACTGTCCTGTCGACCTGCGCCGCGGCCCCGAACCTGCCGCGCGCCTCGCCTTTAGAAGTGGAAACCGTGGTCACTTTGTGGCCGGCCGCCTCCAATACCTTCTTCGGCTCCAGATATTCCTCGTCGCGGAAACCATGGAACGCTATGAACATAGCTATTCTTTTCATGACGCTTCCTCCGCTTTCGCGGCTTTATCCGGTATCTCGAAGAAGAAAACAGACCCTTCGCCAGGTCTGGACTCGAACCATATATCGCCGCCATACTGTTCCACGATCTTTTTGCAAGCGGCCAGGCCTATGCCCGAGCCTTCCACCGACGCTCCGTGCAGCCGCCCGAACAATTTGAAGAGCTTGTCCGAGTAGCGGGGATCTATCCCCTCGCCGTTGTCCGACACGCTGAAGACCCAGGCTGCCCCGCGCCTTGACGCCTCCACCCTTACGGCGGGGCGGCGCCCGGCCCGGAACTTCAGGGCATTGCTCACCAGGTTCTGCAGCAGGCGCTCGATATGCCCCCTGTCCGCGGTAAGCACCGGCAGTTCGCCGCTGGTCACGGTGCCGCCGGCCGAGGAGAGGGAATCCTTCATCCCCTCCAGCACCGCCGTCAGCGCCGCGGAAGAATCTACTCGTTCCAGGCGCAGCTTGGAATTTATGCGCGAGTAGCCCAGCAGGTCCCTCACCAGCGCGCGCATACGGCCGAGAGACGCCGTGATGAAGGCCATCTCCTTTTCAGCCTCCCCCCCAAGCATCTGTTTGTAGCGGCTTTCCAACAACTGGATATAGTTGGAGATGGTGCGCAGCGGCTCCTGCAGATCGTGAGAGGCGATAAAGGCGAAGCGCTGCAGTTCCTCGTTGGAACGCGACAGCTCGGCCTCGTATTTCCTGCGCAGGGTTATGTCGCGCATCAGCACGACTATGCCGGAGCGCGCGCCTTCCGTGTCCTTTATCCAGGAGGCGGACAGTTGCACGGGGAGAGGCTCCGGAGCCAGCAGCGTGGTCTCGTAGTCGCGCACCTCGCCGGCTTTCTCCAAGGCCCCCAGACACCTCCCGGGCCAGGCCCCGTCGCCAGACAACAGCGGTCTCAAGTCCAGCCCTTCCAGTTCCGCCGAGCTCTTGCGCAGCATGGCCTGCGCGGCCTTGTTGGAGCGGGTGATGCGGCACTTCGGGTCCGTAACGAACAGCACGTCCACGATATTGTCCACCACCGCGTCCACGTAGTTCTTGGACACTATGGTCCCGGCCAGCGTGCGGGACATCTCGTTGAAGCTGCGCGCCAGGTCGCCGAACTCGTCGCTCGAGGAGACCGGGATGACCGCGCCGTATTCGCCCATCTTTATGCGGCGGGTGCCCTCGGTGAGCAGGCGTACCGGGCGCAAGGCCAGGCCGGTGAACAGCGAGGCCGCCAGCAGGATGGCGGAGTAAACCGCCACCAGTATTAGCGTTATCTTGTCGGAGATATTCTTTTCAGCCGCCAGAATCCCGCCGGCCGGAACCGCCGCGATGACGGTGCCGAGCTTGGCAGCCTTGCCGGAGCCGAGTTGGCTCAGCTCCTCCGGATCGCTGGGCACCGGCTCGAAGACCGGGACCGAGACGTACATGATTCCGCCGTGCACCGTGCTGTCGGTAACGTATTCCGCCCCGTTCAGCAGCGGTTGCTGAAAAGCGGGCAGCGGCAGGCCCTTCTGCGCCACGTCAGTATGGGCCAGGATGCTCCCGTCCATCGAGACGAAAAAGGCCTCCGAGGCGTTGAGGGCCAGCTTGAGTGAGTACAGCACCGGCAGCATCCGCGATTCCTTCCCCGAGGCGAAGACCGGACTGTTAGGGTAGAGCGCCTGACCGGCGGCCGCCCTGGCCTCCTCGGCGGCCCTTTTCTGCAGGGTGCTGCGCACCGCCCTGTCCGCCAGGTAGTTTATCAGCAGCCCGCTCAGCAGGAGCAGCGGCAGCAGCAGCAGGAGCTTCGTCCTTACCCTCATTTCCCTTTCCCCTCCGGGGCCAGGACCAGCGGCAGGCCGCACTTCCTGATTGCATCCGCGTTGATGGTGAGGACGGCCTCGGCCGGAAAGATCAGGCCAGGCAGTTTCCCTCCGGCCAAAACGGTCTTCAGCGCGCTCGCTACCGCCACGCCGGTCTGCCTGTAGCCGGGCGCAAAGGCGGCTGCCGCGCCGTAGTTGGTCAACCCGCAGGAAGGGGCATAGAACGGGATCTTGTTGGAGCAGGAAAACTCTCCCAGCACGTTCAGCGAAGTCATGTCTATCAGCGCCGGGTCAGGCAACAGCCAGAAGGCGTCTATCCGCCCCAACAGCGAGCGCAGCACCGACGGAAAATCCGTAGGAGAGGAGAGCTGGACCCTGAGCATCTCGATGCCGGCGGCCTTGGCCGCGGCGCCCAGATTGTCCAGGTAGAAATCGAAATTGCCGGGGCTGTAGAACACGGCCAGTCTCTTGAGCCCCGGCTGCAGTCTCAGGTAGGTGGCGACGGCACTACCCGGTTCAGGCAGCGGGCTTATGAGGACAAAGTCCGGACCGGGAAGATCTGGGGTATAGGTAGGAGCCAGCGCGTAGATCACCGTGACGCCTTTCGGATATTCCAGGGCCGCGGCCCTGGTGCCGAAGGCGGCCACAACTCTCAGGCTGCCCGGCAGCTTCGGATCCCGGTTCTCGGAAAGATCGAAAGGGACCACCGGCCGCCCGTAGGCCTTCTGAAAAGCGAGGTAGGTGTCGAAATAGAGACCGGAACCCTTGGCCAGCACAGCCCCGGCGAGCTGAGCCCGCGCCGGCAGGGCTTGACAGGCCAGCAGGACAGCCAGAAACGCCAGTTTTTGCGGTGCCTTCGCCATAGTAAGCTGCCGCGCCCTAAAACCTGTATGCCGCGCGCGTCCTGAACTCCCTGGAAAGGGCTGGCAGCGGGGAATGCCCCCCGTCGTACGGCTGTATGTAACTGTAAGGCGCGTTGAATATGTTGTACACGCCAAAGCCCAGCTCAAGCCGTCCGCGCATCAGGCTCTTCCGCGCGAGATAGATGTTCACCAGCGCCACGTCACCCAACCCGGTTACGGTATTGGCGGCGGTATAGCCCCGGCGGCCGGCGTAGTAGACGGCGGACGGGCTGAGTATCAGGTCACTGGACACGTTGAAGGAGGCGTTGAGGGCAGCCTTGCCGCGCGCGAAAGCCAGCAGCGTTCCCGAGACGCCGGAGTTGTAGAAGTCCACCTTGTTGTCGTAGGCCACGTAGTACGAATAGGAAAGGTTCGCGTAGCCCCAGTTCTTTTTTACTTTGGCGGACAACTCGAAGCCGCGCGTGCCGGTGTGGCCGTAGTTGCCGTAATGCTGACCGGCCCCGTCGGTGTAGAAGACTATAGGGTCGTCTATGCGCATGTCGAAGACGTCCGCGGTCAGGTAGACGTCACCGCAGGCCATATAGCCGGTCTCCAGTTCTGTCGTTTTTGACTTTTCCGGCTTGAGCTGCGGATTGGCGGCCAGGTTGTCTATGCCGGGGGAGCGGAACCCCATGCCGTAAATGGCCTTGAAATGTAACTTATCCATGGCCTTGGTCCAGGCTATGCGCGGCGAAAAAGCCGAGTTAAAATCCTGGTTGTCGTCGTAACGGGCCCCGGCCGACAGAGTGCCGAAGGAGAACTCCTCCATGCCCTCCATGAAGACGGCCGAGTTCGCATAGCTGACCGACCTCCGGCCGTTGGCAAAAAGTATCAGCGGCGCAGCGGTGGAGGGAGCGGCGTCGTAGGACATCAGTCTGGCGCTGTCCACCGAGGCTTCCGCGCCGGCCGAAAGTCTGGCGCGCGGGGAGGCCGCGTAGACGGCGTTGACAGTGGCCTTCAGGTACCTGCTGGTCTTGTCACGGAAGTAGTACTCCGGATCGAAGCCCCAGTACGGCTTCTCGTAGGTGGCGTTCAGCGCCGCGCTGACGGACAGCAGGTCCGAGGGGCGGAAGTCCCTCCTGAGCTCCGCGAAGTATGAGTCGAAATCGCGATCCATCGGCCGGGGCAGTATGGTGTCTGTCCAGCCGTCCCGCTCCCGCGTGCGGTACAAGTCCGCTATCACCCGGGCCTTCCACCCGTCCTTAAAAAAACCCAGGTTGAGACTGCGCGTCTTAAGCTGCGAGGCGTCCTCCATGGAGTAGGAGCCGCCGTTGAAGTCGGTATAGCGCCGGTCCCCCTTGTCCGCGTCGGCCAGGTAGAGCTGCACGGTAAGCCTGCCGCCGGGGCCAGACCTGCCATAAGCGAAATTAAACGAACCGTCCTGGGCGCCTTTGGCCGTGCGCCCGTAGGCTGCGGTAGCCCGCTCCCCGTTTATCTCTTTGGCTTTGAGCGTGGTGATCTTGATTACGCCCAGCTCAGCGCTGCCGCCGTAGATCACGGAGCCGGGACCGCGTATCACCTCTATCTTCTCTATCTCCTCCACCGGAATGCGCTCCAACTGGGCCGTGCCCATGAAGTCCTCGTTGTAACGCTGGCCGTCCACCAGCACCAGCACCTTCCCCTCTTGAGCCCAGTTGCCGCGCACGCCGAGGCCGATGTTCCCCTCCACATCCACGCCAAAATCCAACCCAGGCACCTGACTCAGCACGTCGAACACGTTCCTGGCCCCGGAGTCCAGTATCTCGTCGCGGGTAAGCACCGTGACTATGGCCGGCGCTTCTCGCCCGGCGAAATCCAGCCGGGAGGAGGCGTCGGAATGGATGTTGATCACGTCCCGCAGAGAGGCTTTCTCGAAATTGAAGTAATCCAGGTCCTGAGCCCTGGCCGCCGGCGGCAGCAGCAGCGCCGCCAGCAGAAGGACAGTCCGTTTCATTTCCTGCCCGGGCCCCTTTTCCGCGTTTTAGCGACGGGGCTATCGCGCCGGGAAAGGCTGGCCACGGAGAACCAGAACCGCTCTATGGCGGAGACCGCGTCCAGGAAGGAGGAGAACTCCACCGGCTTGACCACGTAGCAATTGGCCCCTTCGGCGTAACAGCGGGAGATCTCGGTCTCAGCCTCGGAAGAGGTCAGTATTACCACAGGCAACGAGCGAAGCTCCGGGTCGGTCTTCAGCTCGCGCAGCACCTCCTCCCCGGAGAGCTTCGGCAGGTTCAGGTCCAACAGTAGCAGGTCCGGCCTGGTAACATCCCCGTACCGGCCTTCGCGGCGCAGGTATTGAAGGGCCTTCTCACCGTCATCTACGACGGCCAGGTCTATGGAAAGCCTTGAGGAGGCCAGCGCCTGGCGGGTGAGCTCCGCGTCGCCGGGATTGTCCTCCACCAGCAGAACGTATATATCCTTCACTTCACACTCTCCTGAGCGCCACCCCACAACGTCATTTTTTGAATTATACAATTTATACCGCCTTCTTCACGACGGAAAAGCGGTGTATTGAAGGCAGCGTCCCGGTTATGCGAAAATATCGGGATGCCTGTGAAAAAGAAGGGCAAGAAGAACGCCGACGACCTCTACCGCATGGTCTTCGAGGAGGCGCGCGACTCCATGCTGGTGCTGGAACTCCCGCAGCAGGGAACGCCGCGCATACTGGACGCCAACCCGGCCGCGCTGGCCCTGCACGGCTTCGGCCGGCGCAAGCTCGCAGGCAAGCCGGTGAGCGTTCTCGGAGCCTCGCTTAGCCGCGGGCGCTTCCGCCCCGGCTCCAGCGACGTTTTCGAGGTGAAGCACGACAGGCCCGGAGGCAGGCCACTGGTCACCGAGGTCACCGCGCGCAATGTCAGGTCCAGGTCCGGCCATTTCGGCATTCTCATAGAAAGGGACGTCACCTGGCGCCGCCGGCTGGAGGAGGAGGCGCGGGAGCTCTCCTCCCGCCTGCTGCAGGAGCGGGAAGAGGAAAAAAAGGGGCTGGCCGCCGGCATACACGATTCCGTCGGCGCTATGCAGGTGGGCCTCTCCGCCGAGCTCCTGCTGCTGGAGGACTGTGTGCGCCGCGGCGACGAAAAAATGGCGCTGGCCGGGCTGCGGCGCGCCAGAAAGCTGCTGAAGGCCTCGACCGCGGGGCTCAAGAAAGCCTGCGTCGAAGCCTGGCCCGCCTCGCTCGCAGTCTCTGGCCTCGGCGCGGCCTTGTCCGGGCTGCTGGCCTCCTTCACCAAGCGCTCGAGAATAGCAGCGGAGGTCTCGCTCTCCCTCCCCGATGCCGACGTCCCGGAAAGCCCGGCGACCATAGTGCTCTACCGGCTGGCCCAAGAAGCTCTCGCGAACGCGGAACGCCACTCCGGGGCGGGTCTGGTGAAGTTCAGTGCCGGGACGGAAGGGGGGTGGTTGACGCTGGAGATCCAGGACGACGGACGCGGCTTCGACACCGTGAAGGCCGCCGCGAACGGAAATAGCCTTGGCCTGAAAATAATGGAGGACGCAACCAACTCGGCCGGAGGCCACCTCTCGGTCTACTCCGCGCCCGGCAGGGGCACCCGGGTAAGGGCGCAGCTTCCCATGAACTGCGGCCGGGGGACCGCTCGATGAAACGCAGGATAAAAGTCCACATAGCCGACGACCATCCGGTGGTCGTGGAAGGGCTGAAGGCCCTGATAAAGCGCACCGCGCCGGACATTGTGATCACCGGCGCCGCCGCCGACGGAAGAGCGGCCCTGGGCCTGGCCCGCCGGAACCCCGCCGACGTCTACGTATATGACATTTCCATGCCGGCGCCAAACGGCCTGGAGGCCATGGCCGAGCTGCTGAAGCTGGCGCCAGGCAGCAAGGTGATAATTCTGAGCATGCACGACGACCCCGCCACGGTGGAAAAAGCCATCCGCGCCGGGGCCAGCGGCTACCTTGTGAAGGAGAGCGCCGCCGAGGAGATAGTAACCGCGCTGCGCGCCGTCTGCCGCGGCTCCCGCTACCTGAGCCCGTCCATAAAGCCGCGCGGCCGGGACAGACACCGGGGCTCACCCCCGGAGCTGACCGAAAAAGAGAAGATCATCGTAAAGCTTACCGCGGCCGGGCTGAAAGACAAGGAGATAGCCACCAGTCTTAAGCTCTCACCGCACACGGTCCACGTACACAGGCGGAACATCTTCCAGAAGCTCGACCTGCATAAACAGACCGAGCTGGTGCGCTACGCCATAAGGGAAGGCCTGGCCAATCCCTGAGGATTACCTTTATCGTCTAGAAGAACAGGGTACGGGGAGCGGCGCTTTTTTCAGCTCGGGAGCTCCAGATAGAATACGGTCCCCTCTCCATACGAGGACTCCGCCCAGAGCCGGCCGCCGTTGGCTTCGGCCAGACGGCGCGATATCGGCAGGCCGATTCCGTCGCACTTTCCGGAGTTACCGGAAACGCCGAAGAAAAGCTTCCATATGTTCGGCAGGTCCACGGCTTTTATTCCCGGACCGTTGTCGGTCACCCGGTATAGGGAAACACCGCTTTTTTTCGAGCCGCTTATGGTAACTACCGGCCTGCGGGAGCCGTGCCGGTACCTGATTGCGTTGGAGATGAGGTTGGCGAAGATCTGCCCCACCGCGGCGGGGTCAGCCGTACACCTCGGAAGGGTTCCTACCTCGACCAGCGCGCCGGCAGTCTCCACCTGGTAAGCCATGGCCGCCAGCTCTTTCTTTATGACGGCTTCGGCGTCCATAGTTCTCGGCCTCATCTCCAGCCGGCCCTGTTTGGAGACCTTTGTTATTCCGTCCAGCAGCCCTGCGATTTTGATGGCGCTCTCGTCCAGCGAATCGACGGATTCCGGCACCAGGTTGCGCGCCACGTCCAGCGCCTGCGCACGGCTTTCCTCGCCGCATCCTCCCGTCTCCAATATCTCAGTCAACCGGGCCACGTCGGACCTAATATATTTGCTGAAGCCCTGTATGCAGAGCAGCGGCGTACGTATATCGTGCACAGAAAGCAGCATAAAATCCTGAATCTCTGTGTACCTCTTTTCCAGCTCGGCGGCCAGGCGCAGGCTCTCAGCGCGCCCGTCGCTTTGCGCAGCCATGGCGGTCATGGAGTGCACCGCGACCGGCGAAGAAACGCCGGCGGCGGGAAGCGGGTCTATGACGGACTCCAGTTTCCGGCCGCCGTTCTCAATTTCAGCCGCGGCCCGGCCGCTATTTTTAAGAGCCTTTTCCAGCGGACAGCCGGGGTGCGGGGCATCTAAACCGAAAAGTTTGTAGCAATGCCAACCCTTCAGTTCATCCTGCTTCCGCCCGAACAGGACCTCCGCCGCTTTGTTGGCCAGCAACACGCGCCGCTCCCCGTCCATAAGCCACAGCGGCGTATTATAGCCATGAAAAGCGGCCTCCAAGAGAGCGCTCTGCCCCGCACAGCCTTCGGTATTTTTTTTTATATCTTTGTCTTTTTTCATGCAAATTAAGAACCGCCACGCGGCCACGACCATACAATCATAAAATAAATATAAAAGTCCGATAAATACCACTTTTATGGTATATGCCGGCCCGGCCCGAAAGCCTGACCCGGCAAATTTAGTAGAATCTGTGCTGTTAAACGCCGGCGTAGCTCAGCGGTAGAGCAACCGCCTTGTAAGCGGTAGGTCACCGGTTCAATCCCGGTCGCCGGCTGCAAATTTGGTATAATAAATAGACACGGCCCCTTCGTCTAGCGGCCTAGGACGCTGCCCTCTCAAGGCAGAGATCACGGGTTCGAATCCCGTAGGGGCCGCCAAATTTTCTCCCGAGAAAATTTGGCACTTGAAAACTCCGCTAGTTCCCGCAGTTCCCGCGTTTTCTCCGCCGGAAAATTAAATTTTAAATTTATTTTTTTCCCGCCTATAATTAAGTTCGAACCGATATTTTTCAATTTCTGCAGGTTATCGGCCGGACTTCCAGAGACCGCGGACTCTCCGACGTCAACACAGAGCTTGTAGAACCGTTTCAGCGGTTCGAACCGATTTGCCCCCTGCCGCGCAAAAGCTGCGAGTTTGTTTTCTATTTCCTTTTTGTCGTTGACCAATTGGGCCTTCTTGGTAACGTACTCGGACTGACTTATCGCGCCTTGCAGTACCAGGTCCAGCAACTGGCCCAATTGGTCTGTAAGGATAACCAATTTATCTTGCAGATTTTGGGCGGCCTCTTCCCCGGCCTGGGCCGCCTTTAATTCTTCCTTACTGATGTTATCAAGAGCATCGGCGGCCAGGGCCGGGGGTAAGGAAACTCCTTTTAATAAGTCGCGTACCTGTTTATCCACATCTTCTTCCCGCACAAAACGCTCGTCACAGGGGCCTTTGCGCTTGGTGCAGCGCATGTAGTTGTGGCCCTTTTGAGTCTCTGTAGTTATGAAGCAACCGCAAGTGGCGCAACGGAAAACGCCGCGGTAGACATAAGGCTTTAAGGTCTTTGTATGTGTTTTAGACTTGCGGTTAAGCACCTCCTGGCACTTATCAAATAGAGCCTTGGAGATCAGCGGCTTATGTTTTGCCTCATAGACTTCGCCATTGTAGCGCATAACCCCGTAATAGATAGGATTACGGAGCATATAGTGGCAATTAGAAACAGACAACGGCTTGTTGAACTTGCGCCCTGTGAGGCCGGCTGAATTAATGCGGTCCCGGATTTCAGTTATGGGATACCTGCCGGTTGCGTACAGCTCAAAGGCTTTCTTTATGAGCGGACCGCGCTCCTTGTCTATGTGTATCGTGTGGGTGGCCCGGTCGTTTACATAGCCCATCGGCGCCCAGGAAGGCCAGATGCCGTTGCGCAGCTTTTGCCTGATACCGCGCCGCACGTTCTCCGAGAGGTTGTCTACATAATACTTGGACTGCCCGAAAGCGATAGACAGCATGAACTTCCCCTGCGGCGTAGGGTCGAACCAGAAGGTCGGGAACTTGAGCTCAAGGATCTTTCCGGTGTCCGCTAGGTAGATTATGCGCCCGCCGTCTATTGAATTACGCGCTAGGCGGTCCGGGTGCCAGGCTACTATGCCGTGAGCCGCGCCCTGCTCGATCTGCGCCATCATGTCGTTGAAGATCTCGCGGCCCGGTTCCTTGGCGGTTTTGCTTTCAATGAACTCGCGGGCTATGGTGAGACCGTTCTTTTTGGCGTAGTCGCGCAGTTCAGTGAGCTGTGCCTCTATGGACAGAATTTGCCGGTCAGGCTCGTCCGTGGACTTGCGGGCATAAAGGAAATACCGCATTGTAAGCTTCTCCATACCTTATCCTCCCCTGCTCTTAAGGCCGGTTTTGCCCAGCAGGGCTAAACCGGACTTAAGTGCTTACTCTGCAACTCTCCGCCGCGGGTAAGGCCGGCCAGGCGCAGCAGCGCTGGGCCGGCCGCACCGGCGGCCATAAGGATAATAATTCGGTTCGTATTTAATCATGGCGGAAAAAAATAAATTTAAAATTTAATTTTCCGGCGGAGAAAACGCGGGAACTGCGGGAACTAGCGGAGTTTTCAAGTGCCAAATTTTCTCGGGAGAAAATTTGGCGGGCCTATCAGGATGAAATTACAGGCTACTTTGCGCAACATCCCGAGGTTATCTTGTAATTACCGCCATTGAAAGCGGTAGGCGGATCTTATCCGCGAGATGTCGTCGCAGGCGTGGCCACTTCGCGGCCCCGCACTGCTCCTTGCCGCGAG
>JAJYJH010000048.1 GCA_021789695.1 bacterium
GTTGTAGGCATCGGTCCGTCTCATGATTCCTCCTTTTAGTGGGTCCTCGGATGTAGTTTACAACTATCATCCGAGGGGAGGCTCGACACTGACCTTTACCTCAACATATCATTCTGTATGAGCCCCGGCCACCTGGTGCCGGCGAAGAGCATCTCGGTGTAGGAAGGGTCGAAGGCGTCGGCCGGGATCGAGATGGAAACGCCGTGCATCCTCGGCAGGTCCTTCGTAACCTTGTTGTCTACTACGAGAGTGCCGGAGATGTAGCCTATCAGGTCAGCGGCCCTGGCTTTCACGTCCGCGTTCCCGCTGGAAGCGGCCACGCGCGAGGCGAAATCGTAAAGGTCTTTGTAGGTGTCCTCGGAGAGCATGTCCTGCGAGGCGTCGCGGGCGGCTGCCGCGGTCTTGCCCTCCCCGGCCTTCTCCACCGCGTCGGCGAAAGCGTCCAGCCTGCGCGCGAATCCGGCAATGGCCGAGGCGCGTATGGCTGACTGCGTGGCGCGGGACGAGTACTGGGGCGTGTAGGTGTCCACCACCGCATTGGCCAGGTCCAGGGGGGTCATGGGGGAGGAGTAGAACTGCCTGAGCATGGACGCGTAATCCCAGCCGCTGCCGGGTTCGTTGATCTCGGAGCCCACCACGAAGTCGGTCCGGTCCTTGAGTTCGTAGGCCACCTCGGCCATCTGCATCAGGCAGGCGTCGGAGCCGTACACGTCTATGTGGCCCAGGGCCCGCATGATAGCGCCCATCTGGGGCGTGCTCATGACGTGGTGAGTGTTGTCGTCATATGCTATGGCCTTGGCGTTGGCGTAGCCAGGCGTGGTCGGGACCCAGCCGCCGCCGTGGTTCCACAGCACGTACATATAGTGGCGGGCGGGGAATTCCTTCATGGCCCATTTGCCGAAATCTATGGCCTGGTGATAGTCTCCCATGTCGCAGCCGGGTATGCTCTGCAGCGCCGGGGAGGCCATGCCCTTGGTGAATGTGCTCTTGACTATAAGGAAGCGGCGGCAGCCCTTCCAGGAGCCCTCTCCGTTGTCGGACAGGTCCTTGTGGCCTATCTCCACGACCACGTTCACCTTGTCCGTGGAGCCCACCTGCTCCATCTGGTTGACGTTCTTGAAGATGGCGCTCTCGAGCGAATTCTTGCCGTCCACGTAGATCATCAGGGTCCAGTCTTTCGGCTGCCGCGATGCGGCGCCGGAAGCGGCCGCTGCGGGGACCGGCGCCGGAACGGCAGGGACGGCGCTGACGGCTGCCGGCCCGCCCGCGCTCCTGAGCGCGGAAAAGGCCTCCGAGAGGCCTGCGCCTTCGTCCTGCGCCCTGGACGCGAAAGGCAGCATCGTCATGAGGGCGAACGCTGCCAGTGTGGTTATGGTCTTATTCATAAATAGTCTCCGTATATCGCCGCTCCTCATCCGCTTCCGTACATTTTTCACCTCTCCGCAGCGTTCAGCTCCTTCTATAGTTTAATTCCGATTCTCCAGGCGTGCATGGGGCCCCGGTACCAGCCGCAAGTAGGCCCAATGGCCCGGCGCGCTTTAAAAACGCTATACTTGTAGGCGCCTTCGCGCGCTTCCGGGCCGGGACGCCGCTGGCTATGCGGACGCGGCAAGGGAACAGGATGAACGAGACCAGCGACAAGATACCGATACTTCCGGCCGGAGAGCACATGGGCGCTCCGGTGTCCATCAGGGGCGGGCGCCTCCGCAGGATAAGGAACCTGCCGTACCTGAACGTGGCCCTGATAGTGGGCTGCGGTATCTTCGTCAGTACCTACGCCCAGACCGGTGTGCTGGGCCTCTACCCGTTCCGCTTCCTGCTAAAGGACAAGCTGCACGAGGGCCCGTTGCGCGTGGCGCTGTTCATGCAGCTGGCCAACATGCCGTGGAACCTGAAGATCATCTCCGGCATCATCTCCGACGCCGTCCCGCTCTTTGGCACGCGCCGCCGCCATTACCTGATGTTCAGCAGCCTGCTGGCCGGCCTGATGTGGCTGGCCGTGGCTATAGTGCCGCCTACCTTCATGCCGATGGTGATTATGGCCATGGCTATGAATGTCGCCCTGGTCTTTGTCAGCACGATAAGCGGCGGTATACTGGTGGAAGGAGGTCAAACCTTCGGCGTGACCGGCAAGTTGAGTTCGGTGCGCGTGCTGGCCATGAACGTCGCCAGCCTGGGTGTGCCGCTGGGCGCGGTGCTGGCCGCCTATTCGCTGGGTATTTCGGCGCTGACCGCCGCGGTGCCGCTGTTCCTGCTGTTCTTTATAGCGCTTTTTATGTACAAGGAGAAGCCGGCGGCCAGGCCGGACCCGAAGGCCTGGCAGGATATAAAGAAGCAGCTTAAGATAGCCGTGAAGGCCAAGAGCCTCTGGTTCGCGGCCGGGCTGCTGTTCCTGGTGCAGTTCGCGCCCGGCTTTCAGACGCCGCTGATGTTCTACCAGACGGACACGCTGCACTTCAGCGACAAGTTCATCGGCCTGCTGACGCTTATCGATGCCATAGCCGGCGCCGTGGGCGCGCTGTTCTACGTCTATTTCTGCAGGCGCTTCAAGCTGCGGGAACTGCTCTACGCCAGCGTCTTCTTTACCGGCTCGCTGTCGCTGCTCTACCTCGGCTATGACGGAAAAAATTCCGCCATCGCGATAGAGGCGGTCTATATGCTGGTGGTCAGCCTGGTGCAGCTGCCGCTCTACGACCTGGCCGCGCGCGCCACGCCCAAAGGCAGCGAGGCCGTCGGCTATTCCGTCATCATGAGCGTGTGGAACTGGGGGCTTTTTGTCTCAGACCTAGTGGGCTCCGCGCTGTACCAGGACTACCACGTGACCTTCAAGAACCTGGTCTGGCTTAACGCCGCCACCACGCTGCTGGTGCTGTTCGCGGTGCCGTTCCTGCCCAAGGCGCTGGTAGACACGAAAGAAGTGGAGGAACAGGATCTGGCGGTAACGGAGGCCCAGGCCGAGCAGGGCATTGCCTGAGACCGGCGAGGCATGGAAAAAGCCCCGGGCGCTCGAGCGCTCCGGGGCTTTTCGTTTGCGGGTCCGAGGAATCAGTTCTGCAGGGACTGGATGAACTCCGGCCAGCGGGTGCCGGCGAAGAGCATCTCTGTGTAGCTGCTGTCCAGCGGCTGGTTGGGGATTTCTATGGATATCCCGTGGGCCCTGGAGTAGTCGCTGCTGACCTTGTTGTCTATCACCAGCGTGCCGTTTATGTAGGACATCAGGTCCTGGGCCTTGGCTTTGACGTCGGCGTTCTTGCTGGTGGAAGCCATCAGGGAGAGGAAGTCGTAGAGGTCTTTGTAGTCGGTGAAAGACCCCTGGTCCTCGAAGTTCTGCGAGTTGTCGCGGGCCGCCGCGGCGGTCTGTCCCTCGTTGGCGGACTCTACGGCCCCGACGAAGTCGTTCAGTTTCTGGGCAAAGCCCGGCAGCGCGGCGGTCCTTATGGTGGAGAACGTGGCGCCGCTGGAGTACTGGGGAGTGTAGGTGTCGGTCACGGCGTTGGCCAGGTCGGCGGCGCTCATGCCCGAGGCGTAGAACCGCCTGAGCAGGGCCGCGTAGTCCCAGCCGTTGCCGGGCTCGGTCTTCTCCGAACCAACCACGTAGTCCACGTTGTCCTTGAGCTCGTAGGCCACCTCGGCCATCTGCATCAGGCAGGCGTCGGAGCCGTACACGTCTATGTGGCCCAGCGCCCTCATGATGGCGCCCATCTGCGGGGTGCTCATCACGTGCTTGGTCTGGTCGTCATAGGCGATGGCCTTGACGTTGGTGTAGCCGGGGGTGTTGGGCACCCAGCCGCCCCCGTGGTTCCACAGCACGTACATGTAGTGGCGGGCGGGGAAGCGCTGCATGGCCCATTTGCCGAAGTCTATGGCGTGGTGATAGTCTCCCATATCGCAGCTCTGCATGGTTTGCAGTACAGGGGAGGATATGCCGGCGGTGGGGTTGGCGGCCTTCTTGATCAGGAAGCGGCGGCAGCCGGTCCAGTTGCCGTCTCCGGTGTAGTCGCCGTACTGGCCGTTCATGCGGCCGACCTCGACCACGACGTTGACGTTGGCGTTGGAGCCGACCTGTTCCATCTGGTGAATGTTGGTGTAGGCGAATTGCTCCAGCGAGTTCTTGCCGTCTATATACACCATTATGGTCCAATCCTTGGGCGCCGCGCGCTGCGGGGCGGCGGCCTTGTTGACGGCCGCTGGAACGGGAACCGGGACCGGGGCGGGGACGGCCTGGGCTCCGGAACTTCTGTTGTAGCCGCTGGCGGAGGAATAGGCCCCCGAAAGGTCGAAGCCTGAGTCCTGTGCGATAGCCGCGGCGGGAAGTATCGCTGTCAGAGCGAGAAGCGCTATCGTGTAAGTTCTGTTCATATGTCCTCCGGTCGCTGTGTTCAGTGCTCCCTTGGGGTTCACCGCCTGCGCGTATAGTCTACATCGTCAATCTTGACGGCGCAAGGGGGCTAGGACCTAGATCTCTGCTAGGTCTAAAGTCCTATGACGAAAAAACGGCTAGGCTGTCCGGGGTTATAATAGTGTAAAATCTATTGCCGGGTCCGGGTTGGGACGGTAGATGGTCATAATTAAGGAGAGCAAAATGAACAAAAAAGCGGCTAAAGCGGCGGTGTTGGCGGCGTTCATCGTGCTGGCGCTGGGCGGCCTCTATTACGCGCGGGCGCAGATGGGCGGGGGCATGGGCGGTATGGGGGGCGGCCGGGGACAGCGCATGGGAGGGATGAACCCCCAGATGGGTATGCGCCCCGGTGGAATGAGCTGCTCCTCCATGGTGGTATTCGATAAGTACATCTACGTGATGTCGGGGCCGCGGCTGGTGAAGGTGGACCCGGTGGCAATGAAAGTGGTCGGGTCGCTGATGATAGGCGGACCGGGCCCCGCTGTGCGCGGTGGCGGGCAGGGGTCCGGCGCCCAGCCTGCGCCGCGGGGCGGGCAGGACGAAATGCCGAGCGACATGGGCAACATGGGCGACTAGCCTCAGCGCCTGGCGCGTAGTTCAGCGGGGGGAAGGCTTAGTCCGGGCCTTCCCCCCTGTCTTTTTCCGCCGCCGGAGTAACGACACGTCCTTGCCGGGGCGGCGCATGGGCACAATACTCTGGCCGCGCCCTTGACTTAATGACTGTTTGTGGTAAGCTATTCTGCGCTGATCATTATGAAGACTAAAATCGTTTCACATATAGAGGAACAAGGGTATATGAGTCGCAGTATCGGCCGTACGTTTTTCCGCCGGCTTTTTCCGGCCCGTGCCCGGAAAAGCACTCCGCTGTTCATCCTGCACGGCGGGCCGGGCGGTACTCACGAAACTTATAGCGAGATACTGTCTCTCGCGGACGAGCGCGAAGTTGTGATCTACGACCAGATCGGCTGCGGGCGTTCCGATCGCATCAATGGGAAATATTGGGCTGTTAAAACCTTCGTCCAGGAACTTGAGGATCTGCGCGTCTCGCTTGGATACCGGAAGATCGCTCTTCTTGGCCATTCGTGGGGCTCTATGCTCGCGGCGGAATACTATTTTTCATCCCCGAATACTGTGCGCGCGCTCGTGTTCTCGTCCCCTTGCCTGGATGCGAGGCAATGGACAGCGGATGCCGGCCGCCTTATAAAACAACTTCCAATTAAACATCAAAAGGCCATTGCCGCATCCCTGCGCGCTAAGAAGTACGACGGGAAAGCGTTCAAGGCCGCGAATAAGGCGTACGGGGACAAGTTTATCGTAAGGAACGTCGGCAAGGGTGCGCAGCAGCCGCATTCCATGAAACTAATGGCGGCGGGTGTCGCCAGGAACGGGTATATGAAGATGTGGGGCCCTACGGAGTACATCGCAACCGGCTCACTGAAGAAATTCGACCGCGCGAAAGATCTTCATGGCGTTCGAGTTCCGGCGCTCTTCACGTGCGGCAGATATGACGAAGCCACGCCAGATACGGTTCGTAAGCACGCAAGCAGCGTTCCGGGTGGGGAGTTCCACATGTTCAAAAACAGCTCGCACCTTTGTACGCTTGAAGAACCGCGCGAATACGTAAGAACTGTCGGAGGTTTTCTCCGGCGAATAGATGCTCTCGAATAGCCGCCCAATCGTCCGTATCTGCGTTAAGGGCGAATGCGTGGGGTTAGGGGACGCTGAAGACTTAATGACTGTTTATTAACAGCCATGAACCGCCGGGGAAGCCCGGCGGTGTTGTTTTGCTGGAACGGGCATACCGGGATGCGGGGGAGGTGCGGCTATGAGAAAGGTGGTTTTTACCATCAATATCAGCGCTGACGGGTATTGCGGCCACACGGACATGGTCCCCGACGAGGACCTCCACGACTTCTTTGCCGGGCTGCTGCGCGATTCGGGCGTAATGCTCTTCGGCCGGGTCACGTACCAGCTTATGGTCCCCTATTGGCCCGAGGTCGCCAGGAACCGGTCTGAGGCGGGGGCGGTCCACGAGTTCGCCCGCGGGTTCTAGACGTTCACCATGTGCATGGCGGCTTCGGGGTAGCGCTGGCCGGCGGCGGCGCCCGGGGGGGCGGCTTTGTCCAGGGCCTTCATGTCTTCTTCCGACAGGGCTACTTTTACGGCGGCGGCGTTGTCTTCCAGGTATTTAACGTGCCTGGTGCCGGGGATGGGGGCTATGTCCCTGCCGCGGGCCAGCACCCAGGCCAGCGCCAACTGGGCGGTGGTGCACCCTTTGCGCGCCGCTATTTCCTCCAGCCTGGCCACTATCTTAAGGTTCTTTTGCAGGTTCTCGCCCTGGAAGCGCGGGGTCATAAGCCTGAAATCCGTCTTGGTCAGCGCGTCGGCTGACCTTATCTTGCCGGTGAGGAAGCCGCGGCCCAGCGGGCTGTACGGCACAAGGCCTATGCCGAGTTCGCGGATCACGGGCAGGATCTCCGCCTCGAGGTCGCGGGTCCAGAGGGAATACTCGGTCTGCAGCGCGGCGATCTTGTGCACCTTATGCGCTCGGCGGATGGTCTGCGGCGCGGCTTCGGACAGGCCCAGGAAACGGACCTTGCCCTCCTCCACCAGCCGGGACATCTCGCCTACTGTGTCCTCTATGGGCGTGGCGGGGTCTACGCGGTGCTGGTAATAAAGGTCTATGGTCTCCACGCCCAGGCGCTTAAGGCTGGCCTCGCAGGCCTGCCGCACGTACTCCGGCTTGCCGTTAATGCCCAGGCGTTCGCCTTTAGGCCCGCGTACATTGCCGAATTTCGTGGCCAGGACCACCTTTGAACGGTAGGGCTTCAGCGCCCTGCCTACCAGTTCCTCGTTGACGAAGGGACCGTACATGTCGGCCGTGTCGAAAAAATTAATACCCAGATCTATGGCCCGGTGGATGGTCTTTACGGATTCGGCGTCGTTGGAGGGCCCGTAGAATTCCGACATCCCCATGCAGCCCAGCCCGATGGCCGAAACTTTAAGTCCCGACCGCCCCAGTTCTCTTTGTTCCATAACTCCTCCTGTACCTTTAAATATTTTCCCTTCCCAAGGCCCATTCTATCACAAATAGTAAAAGGAAGCGTAGGGAAAATGCAGTCAGGCTTTTACTCGTGACGTTTAATGCAAAACCGCCGAGGGGGGCCTGGCGGTTTTGTTTTTTTGCGGGGGGGGGGGGGGGGATTGTAGAATAGTGGTATGAAGTGTACTGGAATTATGCGTCTCGCTATCAGCGTCGACCTTAAGGACTACGCGCAAGGCAGCCTGGCCGTGCGGGCGGAGGTGCGGGCGGGGGCGGGAGAGTATGGGTTTACGCTCGCGGCTTTGGCGGCGGGGGACGGGGTATCGGTTTCGAACTGGGCGGTGACGGGCGGGGAAAGTCGCGTAGAGGGGGACCTGGTCAGTGTGACGGGGGCTTCTTTCGTTATCCGGTACGACGTCGAGGTGCGGCATCGGGTCTGTCTCGGTTCGGGTAAAGATACGGTGGGCGCGCAGGACTTTTCGGCTTATGCGGTGGCGTGGCCGGGCAAATATGTGGCCCCGGTGCTTATCTCCACGCAGGCCCGGCCCCAGCCGGTGGCCGTGGGGTGCTCCGCCAACAACCCGCGGCTCTTTACGCCCATCAAACAAAGCATGAGGAACCATTTTCAGCCCGGATTTAAGCGGTTTTATCCCGATAATCATATAAAGGTCCCCTCCCCAGGTTGTGTAAGATTGCTTTGTCTAGGAGCAATACTACAAACCCAAGGAGGGGACACATATGAGATTATACGCGGCAATCGACCTTCATTCCAACA
>JAJYJH010000049.1 GCA_021789695.1 bacterium
GCACCAGAACGCCACCACCGTGCAGGTGGCCATAGGCGTGGTGTCCGCCGCGATGTGGATGATTGAGAACCCGGAGGAGGGCGTCTGCGTGCCCGACGACCTGCCGCACGAGTTCATCCTGAAGATCGCCAGGCCGTGGCTGGGCAAACTGCACTCCGCCGCGTCCGATTGGACGCCCCTGAAGCACTACACCAACGCCTTCAAGGGCTATAACAATCCGTACATCGACAGGAAGGACCCCTGGCAGTTCAAGAACTTCCTGGTCACGGACGGGGATTAAAGAGCCAAGGCGCGGGCCCGGCAAAAGCCGGGCCCGCTTTTAAGATCCGCAGTCCACAAATCCAACATGACCCGGAGGACAAGCAGACAAAAAGTATGATCACAAAGAAACAGATGCATGACCTGGCGAAGAAGCACGGCACGCCGCTATTCATTGTCGACCACGACGAGATAAGGAAGAACTACGCGAAGTTCAAAAAACATCTCCCGCGCGTGCAGGCCTACTACGCGGTCAAGTGCGAGCCCATGCCGGAGATAGTCCGCACGCTCTACAAATGCGGCGCCAGCTTCGACGTGGCCTCTATGCCCGAATTCAACATCGCCTACGAGAACATCAAGGGTATGCCCGCCAAAAAGCGACAGGATTGGATCTGGGACAAGATCATATACGCCAACCCGATAAAGCCGCACGAAACGCTGGTGGAACTGGACAAGTACCGTCCACTGGTCACGTATGACAACCTCGAGGAGATCAGGAAGATCAGGACGTACGCTCCGCACGCCGGCCTGTGCCTGCGCATCCGTGTGCCGAACACAGGCGCAGTAGTGGAACTCTCCTCCAAGTTTGGAGCGCACCCGGGCGAGGCGGTGGACCTGCTCCTCGAGGCCGCCCGACAGGGCCTCGGCGTTGAGGGCCTGAGCTTCCACGTCGGCAGCCAGACCACCAACTTCGAGAACTTCGTGCAGGCGATCAACATCTCGGCCGACATTTTCTCGGAGGCGAAGAGCCGCGGCTACGACAGGATGAACGTGCTCGACATCGGAGGCGGCTTCCCGGCGCAGTACGACGCTTCCGTGAAGCCGTTCGAGGAACTGGCGGAAAAGATTAACGCCGAGCTGGACCGGCTGTTCCCCGACCCAGACATGGAGATCCTGGCCGAGCCCGGCCGCTTCATGATAGCCAGCGCTGGGACATCGGTGGTGCGCATCAACGGCAAGGCCGTGCGGGACGGCAAGACCTGCTACTATGTCGACGACGGCGCGTACCACACATACTCCGGCATTATTTTCGACCACCAGCACTGCCCGATGTATTCGTTCCGGAAGGGAAAGAAGACGGAGAACTGCAGTGTGTTCGGCCCCACGTGCGACGCACTGGACGTGATCTCACACGCGATGCCGCTGCCTACGGACCTAGAGCTGGGCGAGCTGCTGTACGCGCCTATGATGGGCGCCTACAGCCACGCGTCCTCCACCTGGTTCAACGGCTTTCCGCCCGCTAAGGTGGTGCACGTCAACAAGTGACCCGGGCTTTTCGGAGAAGAGCGCCGCGGCCCGGAGGCCGCGGCGCTCTTTTACCCGTTCCGAGCCTTCGCGACAACCCTCCCCCCGCCCAAGCCGCCGTTCATGGACCGGGGCGCTTGGGCGGCAGGAGCGAAACCGCGCGGAAACTTACTATAATTCAGATATGTCACAGTTACTCGTTCCCAAAGAAGTATTCCTGACCAAAGGCCTCGGCCGCCACAAAGAGAAGCTGGCGAGCTTCGAGGAGGCCCTGCGCGACGCGCACATAGCCAAGTACAACCTGGTGCACGTTTCCAGCATCTTACCGCCCTACTGCAAGGTAATCCCGGCCAAGAAGGGGCTGGAGAAACTGCACGACGGGCAGATAGTGCACTGCGTGCTGAGCCGCAACACCGTGAACGAGAATCACCGCCTGATAGCGTCTTCCGTGGGCCTCGCGGTACCAAAAGACCGCTCGCACTACGGTTACATCTCCGAGCACCACACCTTCGGAGAGACCGACGAGAAGACCGGCGACTACGCCGAGGACCTCGCGGCCATGATGTTGTCCACCATTCAGGGCGTTGAGTTCGGCAGCGACACCACCTGGGACCAGAAAGAAGAGATTTGGAAGCTCAGCGGCAAGATCGTAAAGGCCGCGAACATCACGCAGTCCGCTATAGGGACCGAAGGCGTGTGGACCACCACAGTGGCCGCCGCCGTGTTCGTATTCTAGACCGCAGCTCCGACGGCGAGGCAGGGCCGGGGTTCGGGCCCGCCGCTTTCATTGAACAATTCAAGGAGGATCCCATGCGATTCAAACCCGCTAAGAAACAGTTCCTTTTCGGCGAGCTGCCCGGCCCCGAGGCCGCCGCTTTCGTCATCCTCCCGGTGCCGTACGAGCGCACCGTCTCCTACGGCAAAGGGACGGCCAAAGGCCCTGCCGCCGTACTGGACGCCTCGTACCAGTTGGAACTGTGGGACGAGGAGACAAGGGAGGAGACCCTCCGCCGCGGCATCTTCACCGCCGCCCCGGTGGACTGCTCGTTTCCGGAGAAGAAGTTCTTCCCGCATCTGGAGCGCACCGTAGACGCACTGCTCGACGCTACCGGCGCGCTGCCGTTCTTCCTAGGCGGAGAGCACAGCATAACACAGGCCTTGCTGCCGCCGTTCATGCGCCGCCATAAGGGTCTTTCGATTCTGCATTTCGACGCGCACGCAGACCTGCGCGTGTCTTACCACGGCTCAGAGCGCAGCCACGCCTGCGCGGTCTACCCCGCCTCGCGCGCCAACCGGCTGGTGCAGGTGGGCATACGCAGCGTCGGCAGCGACGAGAGGCAGTTCATCAACGAAGGCAACGTGAAGACCCACCTGATGCACGAGTGCCAGGACAGGAAGAAGCTTGAGCGGGACGTGCTGCGCGAGCTCACAGACACCGTATATCTCACCATAGACGTGGACGGCTTCGACCCTTCCGTGATGCCGGGCACCGGCACGCCGCAACCAGGCGGCTTCCAGTGGGACGAGGCGATGCGGCTGTTCAGGGCCGTCTGCGCCGCCAAGAAAGTTGTTGGAGTGGACGTAGTGGAGGTGGCTCCGGTAAAGGGTTCCCATATCACCGAGCTGGCCGCGGCCAAGCTCGTTTACAGGCTTATGGGCTATCTGTCCGCCGGACGCTAGAGTCGGAAAGCGCGCAGAAGAAGCGGCTCAGCATATTCAACCTCAGAACGTGTCCAGGTTGTCGAACTCCGATACCTTTTTCTTCTCCAGGAGGACCGCGAGGTCGCGGCTGAAGGCGAACGGTCCCTTGGGCCAGCCGAGAGCCAGCTTCACGGCCGTCTCTATGTCGTATTCAGAGGCCATGATCTCGGACGCCAGCAATCTGGCCTCCTCCACCACGGGCCTCATCAGTTCCCCAAAGATTTCCCCCTCCGGGGTCTTTTTCAGGCCAAGATACCTGACCACGTTATGGAGTATCGGGTTTTCTCCGACTATCCTCCCCTCCTCGTAAATGTAGAAGCCTATGGTGGATTTGCGGCCCAGCTGGCCGTACTGCACCAGGCGCTGCAGCACCTGAGAGGGACGCAGGCGCTCCGGCCCGCCCAGGGCCTCGAAGATGGACTCCGCGGCGGCGTACTCGAAATCCAGTCCGGAGAAGTCCGCCAGCTCGAACGGCCCCGCGGCGGCGCCGGAAACAGCCCTGAACGCCGCATCTATCTCGTGCGGCCGGCCCTTGCCGGACTCCAGCAGGCGCAAGGCGGCCAGCATGAACGGCCTGGCCAGGCGTTCCACTATCTGCCCGGGGTTGTCCTTTACTATTACCGGCGTCTTGCCGATCCCGCGCATCAAGGCCGCGGCGGCCTCTATGCAGGCGTCTGAAACGCGGTCCGTGCGCACCAGCTCCACCAACTGGTTGGAGCGCACTGGTTTTATGAAATGCAGTCCCAGCGTAAGCTCCGGCGACAGATCAGCGGTCTCAAGCAGCCCGGATAGCGGCTTCACGGCGCAGCGAGCGGCCACGGCGCAGCCGGGAGCGAGGTGCGGACGCAGCTTGGCAAAGTACCCGCGGCGCTCCTCGTCGGACTTGGAGGCCGCCTCTATCACTATGTCCGCGCCGGAGAACTTGGAAAGGTCCTGCACGCCCTCTATGTTGCCCAGCAGCCCGCCCCGCCCGTCCCGTTCCAGCGCCCAGGAGATCTTGGCCAAAGCCACCGCCAGGCTGTCCTTGAAATCGTCGTAGAGACGCACCTGGAAGCCGTTCCTGACGAACAGTTCCGCGGCCCCTGTCCCGGTGCCGGTGGCTCCGATTATTCCTATCGCTTTAATCCCCATAAAACGACGGCGTAAATTAGGCCGCCTTAACCTCCTCCAGCCTCACAATGCCGTCCTTGCCGGCCACGATTCGTATCCGCTCGTACTGCACGGCCTCCGGTCCCTTCCCGTTTCGGTACGTGTATTTCATCACCATGTTCAGGTGATAGACGCGCGCGCACACGACCGTCCGCAACTCCCCGCTGGCCGGGTCCACGTAAGGATAGGCCACGGAAGGGTCATCGGCCTGCTCTATGATGTCGCGCACGTTGAAGCGCATTATATCGTTAAGGTCACGGCGGCGCTCGTGAGTCCTGATTATCACCTCCGGGAAGAGCGTGATCTCCTTCTTGTACTTCATCACGCGCTCCGGCTTACCCTCCTCGTCCACCGAGGTAATATTATCTATGCGGCGCAGCCGCGTGATATCCGGCGGCACGTCCCGGCCCGGTATGAAGGTGAAGGCCTCCTTCAACATGCCTATGCGCGCGCCGTCGGCGTAGGCGTCTATTATGTCTATCTTGCGGTCGCTGATCCAGCGCGTCAGGCTCTTGGAGAACAGCAGTTTCAACCAATCCTTGATGCGGTCCTTGAAGATGTAACTGGTAACTGCGACCAGCACGAAGGGCAGGCTGTCCATCGCGTAGCGGTGCTGAAAGAAAATGGTGATCAGCACGGTGAACAGCATCGCCGCGCCGGCCGCCAGGCCGAAGAACACCTGAGTCAGACTCTCCCACTCGGAGAACTCCGCTTTCAGGTAAAGCACGGCTGACATGAACTTCTTAAGCACGCCGCGGCGGTAGATCAGCACCTCGTTGGAGGAGCCGGGCACCAGCACCGAGGGGTACTTCATTGTCTGCCTGTAGCGGTTCTGCACCGTAACTATTTCCAGCAGGCCTTTTTCCACTCCGCCGAAGCGCTCCCCGCCCTCCGGCACCGCGCGCAGCGCCTCTATCAGCGAGGTTAGATATTCCTCGAGTATCAGGCTGAAGTACTCGTCGAAGAAGGCCATCGTCTCGCGCACTTTCACCGGCACGGCCGGGGCTGACGTTTCCGCCTTCAACGAAGACAGCGCGGTTTCCAGAGTCCGCAGGTCGCCGAGGAAGTTCTCCAGCCCCTCTCCGACGAACAGCTTGCCCCGGGAGGCCGGCACGGCGGAGCCGTAGGCGGGCAGCGCCTCCACGAAGACCTTGATATAGTCGCGTATCTCCCCGCGCACTATGCAGCCCAGCATGCGTATCTCGTCGCAGATCTTCTTCGTCAGGTCCCTGTCGGACGAGCCGGAAAGGGCCCTGGCCAGGTCAACGCGTATACGATTGAGCGGCGAGGTGGCCAGCGAAGGGTCGCAGAGCCTGCCCAGGCCTATCTTTGGCGTACGGAAACGGATATAGCGCTGGCTGGAATTGTAGAACTTGTCCTTATGGTAGTTATGCGGACCGACGTTGAGCGAGCGCGGCACGAAAAGATAAGTCTCCACCTCGTAGGAACTCCTGGCGAAGGGCGTCAGGTCTATGTCCAACTTTATCTCGAAGCGGTGCCTGTCGTGCAGTTTTATGCGCGAATCCAGTATGTCGTTCTGGTCTTCTCTCATCTATCCATCCCGCCAGTCCTCCGGACGGCGAAGCCGCCCGGAACTAAATAGTAAACATTTAATCCGGATATGGCAATCCCTATTTGTCGGGATGGTACTTGTCGTGAGCGCGCTTGACGTCGCCTTTGTCCACGTGCGTGTATATCTGCGTGGTGTTGAGACTGGCGTGGCCAAGCATCTCCTGCACACTGCGCAGGTCCGCTCCGCCCTGCACCAGGTGGCTGGCGAAGGTGTGACGGAACAGGTGCGGGTGCGGGTGTATCTCCACGCCCGCCCCCCGGCCGAAGGCGACTATGTCTTTCCACATTTGCTGCCTGCTTAGCCTCCCGCCGGACCTATTCACGAAAAGCTCGTCCACCACGGCCTGCCCGCCGAACTTCTGCTGGCGGGCGGCCAGGTATTCCTTAAGGCGCGCCAGCGCCGCTGAGTTCACCGGCACCATGCGCTCCTTCGAGCCCTTGCCGAACACTCGCAGCCAGCCCTGCTGGAAATTGACGGACTCGAGCCGCAGGCCCAAAAGTTCCGAAACGCGCATACCGCTGGCGTAGAGCAGCTCAATGGCGGCGGCCGCTCGCAATTTGGCGAAGGCCTCCCCGGCAGGGTAGACCAGCAGTTTTTCCATGTCGCGGCGGCCCAGGAAGCGCGGTACCTTGCGCGGCAGCTTAGGGGCGCGGAAATTGGCGGTCGGGTCCTTCTGCGCCTTGCCCTCCAGGCGCAGGTATCGGTAGAAGGCGCGCAGCGCCTCGGTCTTGCGGAAGATGGAAGCTGGGCCGAGCCCCCGGTCCTTCTTGAGCGACCAGAGGTATCCCTCCACGAACGGCGCCTCGGCTCTCGCGGGGTCGGTCTTCCTGGCCTCGCAATAGGCAAGAAATGCTTCCGCGTCACCGGCATAGGCGAGGCAGGTGTTCTTTGCCAAGCCGCGCTCTATGCCAAGGTGACGCGAAAAGTCAGCAGCTAAAGGCCGCATTTACTTCCGGACGGCTTTTTCCCTGCGTTCGCTCTTCTGAACTCCGAGCTGTTTAATTTCGCCCAGCCCGGCCGGAGCATTCTCCTCTGGCATCGCCGCGGCCCCGGAAACGGAGGCGCCCTTGGCGGCCGGCGCCAGGAACCGGTTCCTCAGTTCCTGGCCTATTTCGTCCGCCACTGCCCTGTTGGTTTTCAGGTAGGTCTTGGCGTTGTCGCGGCCCTGGCCGATGCGGTCGCCCTTGTAGATGAACCAGCTGCCGCTCTTCTCGAGCAGGCCGGTTTCCACTCCCATGTCCAGCAGGCAGCCCTCGGTGGAGATACCCTCGCCGTTGATCATCTCAAACTCGGCCTGGCGGTACGGCGGCGCCACCTTATTCTTGACCACCTTCACGCGTATGCGCGCGCCGGTGACCACGTCGGCCTGCTTGATGGTCTCTATCTTGCGGATGTCCATGCGCACGGAGGAGTAGAACTTGAGCGCCAGACCGCCGGGCGTGGTCTCGGGGTTGCCGAACATTACGCCTATCTTGTGACGAAGCTGGTTGATGAACATGACGGAGGTCTTGGTGGAAGCCACTATGGAGGTGAGCTTCCTGAGCGCCTGGCTCATCAACCGGGCCTGCAGACCCACGTGCAGGTCGCCCATCTCGCCCTCGATCTCGGCCTTGGGCACCAGCGCCGCGACCGAGTCTATCACTATGATGTCCAGCGCGCCGGAGCGCACCAACTTCTCGGTGATCTCTAGCGCCTGCTCGCCGGAGTCCGGCTGCGAGATGAGGAGGTTGTCCACGTCCACGCCGAGCTTCTGCGCATAGATCGGGTCCAGCGCGTGCTCGGCGTCTATGAAGGCCGCCATGCCGCCCTTCTTCTGAGCCTCTGCGATGACGTGCAGGGTCAGGGTCGTCTTGCCGGAGGCCTCAGGGCCGTACACCTCTATGATGCGGCCGCGCGGCAGGCCGCCCACGCCAAGCGCCAGGTCCAGCGACAGCGCGCCGGTCGG
>JAJYJH010000050.1 GCA_021789695.1 bacterium
CCGTATGGGATAACGGCCTCCGGCCTGCGCGTCAGGAACCAGATGATAGAGATATATTAAACCTCGGCCGGACAACGCCTACGATATGCAAAAAAATCTGATATTTCCGCTGCTGCTCTGCTCTTTTTGCGCCTGCGTCGATCTGCCGCCGGGCACGGTCTCCGGCGCCGGCAACGCCGTAGCGCCGGTGCAGTCGCCCTTTAAGGGCCTGGACCCCGGCTACAAGACGGAGGAAACGGCCCATTTCAAGGTGGACGCCTACACGTCGGAAGACGCCGCTCTCTATGCGCAGGAGTGCGAGCAGGACTACACCCGCATCATGCAGGACCTCGGGCTCTATTCTTTTGTGCCTGCCGAGCCCTATAACGTGGTCATCTACAGAGACGCGGCCGAGTACCATTCCAAGACCGGCCAGCCTGACTGGTCGGGCGGAGCCACCTATGGCAACGCGCTGCTGCTTTACGAGAGCCCCACGCTCAAGCCCATCATGGCCCACGAGATGACGCACCTGATCTTCAACGATTTTATGGGCCTCTCGCAGGCGTCGCAGCTGCGCTGGCTCAACGAGGGCGCCGCGGTCTACGAGGAGACCCGCGCCGACCCGTCGGACGCGGCGCAGTACCAGGCCCGCGTCAACACCACAGTGGCGCCCAATCCTATACCATTCAGTCAGATGGTGAACCTGGCCCCTCAGGACGAGAGCCAGCAGAACGTGGACCGCTGGTACGCACAGGTGGGCTCCGTAGTAGCCTTCATGATCCGCCAGGGCGGCTCGTTCAACTTCTCCGTCTTCCTCACCAAACTGCGCTCGGGCGAGAGCATGGACCTGGCGATCTCGGAGACCTACGGCACCATGTGGCATAAACTCTCCGACGTGGAAAACGCCTGGAAGCTGGAGATCCAGAGTTGAGGGCGGGATAAGTCGGTATAACGGGAATGGACGAAAATATGGCGGCCAGGCCGGGACTCAAAAAGGTGGTCATCCCGCTGGAGGGAGTGCACTGTGCCTCGTGCGTGGCCCGCCTGGAGACGGGCCTCTCCGCACTGCCCGGCCTCGTCCGCGTCTCGGTCAACCTGCCGTCCAAGACCGCCTTCCTCTCCTACAACCCCGCCCTCGCCGGCGCCGAGGTCATAACCGGCCGCATCGAGGAGCTTGGCTACAAGGCGCTGGCCTTCTCGGAATCGGCCCTCTCGGCGGAGAACACCGCCCTGCAGGAACTGGAGCGCGAGAAAAAAATGTTCTTCAGGCGTTTCCTGCTGGCGCTGGTCCTCACCGCGCTAATCATGGCCGGTGACGCGCTGTCTTTCTCGCAGTACACGCTGATGGCCGTGGCGGGCTTTGCGTGGTGGTTCGCCGGCAAGCATTTTCACCAGGGTTTCGCGCGCGCGTTGAAGGCCAATACGGCGGATATGAACTCGCTGGTCTCGCTGTCCACCAGCGTCACGTTCTTCTACGGCGTGCTGGTCACCGCTTTCACGCTGGAGGGGCCCCACTACCACGCCCAGTGGCAGGACGTGGGTATGCTGATAACCTTCATAAACCTTGGCCGGTGGCTGGAGGCGCGTTCCAAAAGCAAGGCCGGCGAGGCCGTGGCCGGGCTCTTCAAGATAGCGCCCAAGTTCGCGCGCCGCCTGCGCAACGGCAAGGAGGAAATGGTCACCGTCGGGGAGATCCTGCCCGGCGACGCGCTGTTGCTGCGCCCCGGAGAGCAGGCGCCTGTGGATGGCCGGGTGGTTTCGGGCGCCTCGGACATGGACGAGAGCCTGCTCACCGGCGAGGCCGAGCCGGTGCAGAAGGAGCCCGGCTCGCGCGTCTACGCCGGCACCATCAATAAGACCGGCGCGCTGGAGTTCTCCGCCGAGGGCGTTGGCGAAGAAACCATGCTGATGAAGATTGTGAAGGCCGTAGAAGAGAGCCAGGCCGAGAAGAGCGCCGTGCAGCATCTGGTGGACCGCATTTCGGCCTGGTTCGTGCCGTTCGTCCTCCTGTCCGCGTCAGGCGCGGCCGGTGCCTGGCTCTACTACGGCGCCGGGCTGTCGCGTTCAGTCAGCATCTTCGCCGCTGTGCTCGCCGTGGCTTGCCCGTGCGCGATGGGTCTGGCCGTGCCGATGGCCGTGGCCGTCGGCTTCGACAAAGCCGCCGGCGCCGGCATCCTGATCCGCAACGCCGACGTGCTCGAGCGCGCCTCCGGCGTGGACGTCGTAATCTTCGACAAGACCGGCACTATTACCGAGGGCCGTATGCAGCTTGAGGGCCTCTATCCCGAGAGGAACGGCAAGGACTTCTTGCGCCTGCTGGCCTCGGCCGAGGCCCGCTCCGAGCATCCCTTCGCCGAGGCCGTGCGCCAGAAGGCCGCCGAGGCCGGCGTCGCGCCGGAGCCGTTGACCGCGTTTGAGGCGGTGCCGGGCAGAGGGGTGCGCGCCCGCACGGCGGAGGGGGAGATACTGGCCGGCAGCCTGAACTGGTTCGACGAACTCGGCATCGCGGTTTCCTCCCGCGCCCGCGAGGAGCTTTCTGCTTCGCCGGCGTCCATGTTGCTCGTCGCCTTTAACGGCGCCTTTGTCGGTTACGCCGCCCTCGCCGATCGTTTGCGTCCCGAAGCCCCGGAGATTATAAAAAAACTCCAAGCCATGGGCATCGAGCCCGTGCTGGCCTCCGGCGACAGGCAGAAGGTGGTGGAGCACACGGCGGCCGCCGCCGGCATAAAGACCTTTCACGCCGAGGTCTTCCCCGAGGAGAAACGTCAGCTCGTCATGCGCTACAAGGCGCTGGGCAAGCGCACCGCCATGGTCGGCGACGGCTTCAACGACGCGCCCGCGCTTTCCGAGGCCGACATCGGCATGGCCATGCGCTCTGGCACCGACGTGGCCGCGCAGGCCAGCGACGTCACGCTGATGCACAACGACCTGGGCTCGGTCATCACGGCGGTAAGAATTTCCAAGGCCATCAGGCGCGTGATAAAGCAGAATCTCGCCTGGGCCTTCGGCTACAACGTCGTGCTGATCCCGATGGCCGCCGGCGCCTTCTTCCCCAAATGGGGGCTCATCATCCCTCCGTCTGCCGCCGGAGCGGCCATGGCGCTCAGCTCGGTTTCTGTCGTAATGAACTCGCTGCGCCTTAAGCGCAAGATCTAGGAGAACAACATGAAGACAAGCACCAGCATGGGCTACACCTCGGAGCACGCTGCCACGCCGCACAAGATCAAACTGCCTGAGATCGAGGCCTGGCCCAACCAGTACCGGCGCGACTACTCAATAAAAATCGCGCATCCGGAGTTCACCTCCGTCTGCCCCAAGACCGGCCTGCCGGACTTTGGCACGATAACCATAGATTATGTGCCGGACAAGCTGTGCCTGGAGTTGAAGTCTCTCAAATACTACTTCCTCCAGTACCGCAACTGCGGCATCTTTATGGAGAACATCGCCAACCGCGTCTTGGACGACGTCGTAAAAGCCTGCAGACCCAAGAGCTGCACCGTCACCGGCGTCTTCACCCCCCGCGGCGGCCTCTCCTCCACAATAACCGCAGCATACAAAAATAAAAAGTAGAAAGGGGACAGGCTACTTTTCTTATAAAAAGTAGCCTGTCCCTTTTGTCTTTTTTGTATAATACGGAGAAAGGCCCAGTTGGCGCAGTGGTAGCGCGTTCCCTTGACATGGGAAAGGTCATAGGTTCAAATCCTATACTGGGCACCAGATTTAAAGGACAGGGCCCGTTAGAACCCGGAAACGGGAACTAGCGGGCCTCTTTTAAAAAGGAGCCTGGCTCCTTTTGAAGAAAAAAGGTCAAAAGGGGCCAGGCTCCCTTTTAAAACTATGGATAACAAAGAAGAGCAGTTGGAAAGGATGAGGCATTCGCTGGCGCACGTGATGGCCCAGGCCGTCGCCGAGCTCTGGCCCGGCGTGAAGTTCGGCATCGGCCCCGCGATAGACAACGGCTTCTATTACGACTTCGACCTGGAGCACCACTTCACCCCCGAGGACCTGCCCGTCATCGAGAAGAAGATGAAGCACATCATAGGCCAAGCCCAGAAGTTCGAGCGCGTCGAACTGCCCCGCGCCGAGGCGCTCAAACACTTCGCGGCCAAGGGCGAGAAGTACAAGGTCGAACTCGTCAACGACCTGCCCGAGGGCAGTGTTATCTCCGTCTACCGCAACGGCCCCTTCGAGGACCTCTGTAAGGGCCCGCACGTCGAGCACACCGGCCGCCTGAAGGCCTTTAAGCTCACGCACGTGGCCGGCGCCTACTGGCGCGGCAGCGAGAAGAACCCGATGCTGCAGCGCATCTACGCCGTGGCCTTCGAAACGCAGGACGAGCTCAACGCCTATCTGAAGCAGCAGGAGGAGGCCGCCAGACGCGACCACCGCAAGCTCGGCCGCCAGCTGGACCTCTACAGCATCAACGAGACCGTCGGCCCCGGCCTCGTGCTCTGGCACCCCAACGGCGCCCGCATCCGCCACGAGATGGAGACCTACTGGAAGGAGGAACACTTTAAGGGCGGCTACGACTTGGTGAACACGCCGCATATCGGGCGCGCCCAGCTGTGGGAAACTTCCGGCCACCTTGGTTTCTACAAGGACTCCATGTACGCGCCTATGAAGATAGACGACATCGAGTACTACGCCAAGCCGATGAACTGCCCGTTCCACATAGAGATCTACAAGGCAAATTCGCACAGCTACCGCGACCTGCCGCTCAGGTGGGCCGAGCTCGGCACGGTGTACCGCTTCGAGAAAGCCGGCGTCTTGCACGGCCTGATGCGCGTGCGCGGCTTCACCCAGGACGACGCGCACCTGATCTGCACTCCGGAACAGATGGAGGCCGAGACCATCGAGGTGCTGCGCTTCAGTATGCACATCCTGCGCACCTTTGGCCTGACCGACGTGAAGGCCTACCTGGCCACGCGGCCCGAGGGCGCCGTAGGCGAACCAGCCCGCTGGGAAGAGGCGCAGAAGAGCCTGCGCGCGGCAGCCGAGAAAGAAGGCGTGCCGGTGACGCTCGACGAGGGCGGCGGCGCCTTCTACGGCCCCAAGATCGACCTCAAGGTAAAGGACAGCATAGGCCGCGAGTGGCAGATGAGCACCATCCAGTTCGACTTCAACGAGCCGGAGCGCTTCGGCATAGAGTACACCGGCGCCGACGGGGCCAAGCACCGCCCGTACATGATCCACCGCGCGCTGATGGGCTCGCTCGAGCGCTTCTTCGGCGTGCTGATAGAGCATTACGCCGGCAACTTCCCACTGTGGCTAGCTCCGGTGCAGATGAAGGTGCTCAATATCACGCAGGACGAGGAAGGCTACGCCAGGGAAGTGGAGGCCAAACTGAAGGCCGCCGGCTTCCGCGTGAAGGCCGACCTGCGCAACGACACCATAAACGCCAAGGTACGCGACGCCGCCATGCATAAGATCCCGTATCTTGTAGTGGTCGGCAAAAAAGAAAAGGACGCTGGCACGGTAACACTGCGCCTGCGCGGCAACAAGAGCGTCTTCGGCGTTAACCTGGACGAATTCCTCGCCAAGGCCACAGACGAAGCCAAAACCCGCACCCTCACCAGCCCTTACTAGGGAAAAAGGGGACAGGCTACTTTTTCTCAAAAAAGTAGCCTGTCTTTTTTTTTTGTCTCCACGACAGGCCCTTGTCGGGTTCGCCTGCTAGAATAATGGGGACAGGCTACTTTTTGCCATATTTTTCGCCAGCCTAGTATCCTGTGCCGTAAACAAGGGGGGGATATGCCAAGAATACGCAGAGGTCTAGGGGACGATCAATTGTACCACGTAATCAACCGCGGCAACGGCCGCGCGAACGTCTTTCATAAAGAGGAGGACTATTCCGCATTCACCGGCATACTCGGCGAGGCCGCAACGCGCTATCCCGTGCGCCTCTTCGCCTACTGCCTGATGCCCAATCATTTCCATCTCCTCGTAAGTCCTCACCAGGCCCAGCAGCTCAGCCAGTGGATGCAGTGGCTCATGACGGCCCATGTCCGCCGGTACCGCGTCCATTATGGCGGCTCCGGCCATGTCTGGCAGGGCCGCTACAAGGGCTTCCTGATTCAGGGGGACGCACACCTGCTGGCCGTGGTCCGCTACGTGGAGGGCAATTCGGTGCGGGGCGGCCTCGCGCCGTCAGCGGCGGCCTGGCCGTGGTCGTCGCACAACGAGACAATAGGTGCCAGCCCCCGTGTCCTCACGGAACCCCTGCCCGCGGAACTCCCGCCCAACTGGACGGAGTATGTGGACAGCCCTATCAGCGGGGCCGAACTCGGAAAGATGCGGGAAAGCGTCCGGCGGCAGACTCCTTACGGTGACAATTCATGGCAAAAGAGCGTTTCTATCGCCTATCATCTTGAGGCCACGCTGCATCCGCCGGGTCGCCCCAAGAAGGAACTGCCGGCTGATTTGGGCGAACCTTTAAGCGTGCCATCAGGCATGATTCTAAGTGGACACTAACTGATTTTGGCCGGGAATCAGGCTAATTTTATCAGGCCTTTAGGGGGAAAAGTAGCCTGTCCCCGTTTTTCCCCAACGAGATAGGGCGCTAAAAAAGTAGCCTGTCCCCGTTTTTTGTCCCCGTTTTTCCGTTTTTTGCTACAATAATATTTATATTAGGGGGACTGTAACAGATAGATGGAGATTTATGCCTAGGATAATACTTTCGATCCTACTTTTGGCGCAGGCGGCGGCGCCGGCTCTGGCCATGCCCGCACTCAGTCAGGACCAGCAGAACCTGCTGCAGCAGGCCCAGCAGTCCGGCCTCATGAGCGACCAGTTCCAGACCCCGTCGCTCGGCCAGCAGTCGGCCCCCGGTGGCCAGTTCCAGTCCCAGCTCCAGTCCCGCTTCAGCGGTCAGTCCCAGTTCCAAAACCAGCCCCAGCCTTTCCCGCGTCGCCAGCCCCTGCCGCCCGAGGTCTCCCAGTACGAACTCTTCGTCTCCTCCAACGGCGGCCCGCAGCTAAGCCAGTTCGGTTACGACTTCTTCAACAACCCGCCGTCCACCTTCGCCCCGGCCGACAACGTCCCAGTCACGCCCGACTACGCCGTCGCCCCAGGCGACGGCCTCGAGCTTACGCTCACCGGCCGCGTGCAGGGCAACTGGGACCTCACCGTCAACCGCGACGGCTCGGTCGATATCCCCCGCGTGGGCCCCGTCCCCGTGGCCGGCACCCAGTTCAAGGACCTCAAGGACGTGCTCACCCGCGCGGTGGGCCGCTACTACACCGGCTTCAACCTGGACGTCAGCATGGGCCGCCTGCGCTCCATCCGCGTCTACGTGGTGGGCGAGGCCCGCGTGCCCGGCGCCTACACCGTCAGCTCCCTGGCCACCATGGTTAACGCCCTGTTCGCGGCCGGCGGCCCCGCCAAGACCGGCAGCATGCGCGACATAGAGCTTAAGCGCAACGGCAAACTGATCTCCACGCTGGACCTCTATGACCTGCTGCTCGACGGCGACAAGAGCAAGGACGCCCGCCTGGTCAACGAGGACGTCATCTTCATCCCGCCGGTGGGCCCGCTGGCCGGCATCTCCGGCGACGTCAAGCGCCCCGGCATCTACGAGCTCTCAGGTGAAACCCGCCTCACCGACCTCATCGCCATGGCCGGCGGCTTCACCACAACCGCCTTCCGCGGCCGCGTGGGCATGCAGCGCATAGTGGACCACCGCTTCCGCGACTATTTCAACGGCGACCTGGCCGACAT
>JAJYJH010000003.1 GCA_021789695.1 bacterium
GTTCGCCAAAGGCTACGACCAGCAGTACGGCGCAAGACCGATGAAGCGCGCCATACAGCGCTACCTGCAGAACCCGCTGGCCATGCGGATGCTGCAGGGCGAGATCAAGGCCGGCGACAAGGTCCTGATAAAAGCCGGCGGCAAGGACGCCCTGGAGTTCGACAAGGAATAACTCAAAGGACTTCCCCGGACATACCCGGATTAGCGACCAAGCATAGCCCGCCGCCCCCGGGCTTTGCTATCATATATTTTCATTCATGAAAAAGGGAGTTTTTATAGTACTGGAAGGTCCGGACCGCTCCGGCAAGTCCACGCAGGCCGCTCTGCTGAAGGACTGGCTGGAGAAGCGCGGCCGCGAGGTAGTGGTCACCCGCGAGCCCGGCGGGACCTACCTATCCGAGAAGATCCGCAGGATACTCCTCGACCCCAAAAGCGACATAGAGCCGATGACCGAGCTCTTCCTCTACGAGACATCCCGCATCAAGCACACGCTGGAGAAGATAATCCCCGCACTCAAGGCAGGGAAGGTGATTATCTCCGACCGTTACACGCTTTCCACCATCGCCTACCAGGGCTACGGCCGAGGTCTGGACCTGAGGACGGTGGAGACGCTCAACCGCATAGCCACGCTCGACCTGAAGCCCGACCTGACGATAGTGTTCTATATGCCTGACAGGATCTTCTCCCAGCGCGAGCGCCTGAGAAACAGCCGGGACCGCATCGAGCGGGCCCCAGACACTTTCCGCCGGCGCGTGAACCGCGCCTACAAACTGCTGGCCCGCCGTCCCGGAGTTGAGAGAGTCGACGCCGGACGCTCCATAGACGAGATTCAGGCCGACGTGCGGGCCCTGGCGGCGAAGGTGCTACGGAACTAACCATGTCTTTCTCCTCCGTGCTAGGACAGGACAGGACGATAAAACGCCTACGTGCGCTTATAGCGTCGGGCCGCGTGCCGCCGGCGATGGTTTTCCACGGCCCGCCAGGAGCGGGAAAGTTCTTGACGGCCCTTGAGTTCGCCAAGGCACTGAACTGCTCGCACACCGCCCACCGCGAGAAACAGACGGGGCGGCAGCAGCCCGACCCGGACGATCTTTTCGCGGCAGCGGCCCCCGTCAACGTTCCGTCGTCAGAGCCGGAACCGCGACCCGAGCCGGCGGAGGAGCACACCGACAGATCGAACTCATGCGGTAAATGCCTCTCCTGTCTGCAGGCCGCCAGCGGCGCGCACCCTGATATCCGCGTGGTGGACACCGCCATGCAGGCCGCCCTGCTGGACGAGGACGAGAGCTCAAATCTGAAGATCGACACGCTTCGCGAGATGACGCGCTGGGCGCAGCAAAAGGCCATGCTTTCGCCCTGGAAGGTCTTCATCATACGCGACGCCGAAGCCATGGTGACCGGCGCCCAGAACGCGATACTCAAAACCCTGGAAGAGCCGCCGCCAGGAACGATAGTCATACTTACCGTATCTCGCAAGACCTCGCTGTTGTCCACCATACTCTCCCGCTCCTGCCTTATAGAGTTCTCGCCGCTGCCCCGCGCCGCGCTGGAAACGGTGCTGGCCGCGCAGGGGGCCGGCCCGGAGCAGGCCGCCGCCCTTGCGGCGCTGGGGGCCGGCTCGCTAGAGAAGGCGGCAGAGGCCTCGGCCTTCCTCAAGCGCGTCTCCGCGCTGCGGCCTGGAGACCCGGCGCGCGCTTTCAAGTTCGCCGCCGGCCTGCCGCGCGACAGCCACAAGGCCCGGGACGAGGTGAAGACGCTTTTGGACCTCGTGCTCGCCAGGGCCCGCGCCGCCTGGGAGGCCTCCGAAGGCCAGCCCAAGACCCGTCTGACAGCACTGTTGCGCCGCACGCTAGAGTTAAGAGCGATGGCGGAGCGCAATGTTTCCTACCTGCTGCTGCTGGAAACGGCTCTGCTGGAGAGCGAACGCGCCGGGATAAAGCTTGAGGACCTGCTTCGCCCGGAACGATGAACGCCAAGAAATTTTACATAACCACCCCCCTCTATTATGTGAACGATAAGCCGCACGTAGGCCACGCCTACACCACGCTGGCGGCGGACGTGCTGGCCAGACACCTGCGTTCAAGGGATATCCCCGTTTATCTGCAGACCGGCACTGACGAGCACGGCGCCGGCATAGAGCGCGCCGCCCTGGAGCATGGAGAGGGTCCAAAGGCCTGGTGCGACAAGGTTTCTTCCGAGTTCCGCTCCCTTTGGAGAACGCTGAACGTGGGATATGACCGCTTCATCCGCACGACCGACCCTTCCCACGAGGCGGCGGTCCAGGCTGCCTTCGAGAAGCTCCTTAAGGCCGGCGATATCTACAAGGGTTCCTACGAAGGCGTGTACTGTCCCTCCTGCGAGGTTTTTTACGACGAGACGGAGTTGAAGGACGGCAGGTGCCCGGTGCACAACACCCCGGCGGAACGCGTCAGCGAGGAAACATATTTTTTCAGGCTTTCAAATTACGAAAAGCCCCTGCTGAAGCATTATGCCGCTCACCCCGGCTTCCTTTCCCCCGGACATCGCGCGCAGGAACTGTTGAACTTCGTGAGGTCAGGACTGAAGGACGTCTCCGTATCCCGCAGTAGGGTGGCCTGGGGCGTGCCCGTAAGGCCAGCGCCGGGGCACACCGTACACGTTTGGTTCGACGCGCTGCTCAACTACGCGACCGGGCCGGGCTATCACCCGGAAAAACCATCTCCGGATCTTCCCGGCATCTGGCCTGCGGACGTGCATCTGGTAGGCAAGGAAATCTTCCGTTTCCACGGCGTTATCTGGCCGGCTATGCTCATGGCCCTGGGGCTGGAACTGCCGCGCAAGGTCTACGCGCACGGCTGGTGGACCATCAACGGCGCCAAGATGTCCAAAGCGAGGGGTAACTTCATCCGCGCCGAGGACGTTGTGCGCGACTACGGCGTGGACGCGTTGCGCTACTTTTTGTTCCGCGAGGTCCCCTTCGGCCAGGACGGGGATTTCTCCATGGAGGCGTTCCGCCGACGCTACAACGCGGACCTCGCCAACGACCTGGGCAACCTCTTCTCCCGGATTATGAACATGGCCTCACACTACCTGGACCTCAAGCTGCCCAGCAAGCCGGAGAGTTCGGACCTCTTCGGAGAACTCTCCTCCCTCACGCCGGTCATATACGGCGCCATGGAAGACCTGCGTTTCTCCGAAGCGCTGGAGAGCATCTGGGGCGGGATAGGCAGGCTGAACCGCCTGGTGGACGAGAGAAAGCCGTGGGCGCTTGCCAAGACGGACCCGGAGGCGCTAAAGTCCTTCCTTCACGAGATGATCTGGTGCCTGCGGCTGGTGGCCGGCTGGCTGGATCCATTCATGCCGGACACGGCCAGCAAGATGCAGCTACAGCTGGGCGTAGGCCGCAGCCTGGACGGCACACCGCCGCAGAAAGTCCCGCCTCTTTTTCCCCGCAAGCAGGACGACGCCCCGAAGGACACGCGCACCAACTGATCCACGCGCTAGGCTTCCTTGACGGAGAGTATCCCGCGCAGGGCTTTGTAGATGCCGGCGATAATCCCGGAAAGGGCGTACAGCGAGAAGAACAGGAACAGCGCGTCCTGCGGGTATACGACTATCAGCGAGAGGATGGCCGTTATCAGCAGTATCCCCTTCACCGAAGTGGGCTTTATCATATCGCCTTTGAACGCGGCGTAAGGCGCCGTGGAAATCATCAGCAGCGCCAGGGCAATCATGATGAACGGGATGGCGGCGTAGACGTATGGCATCTGGTTCATCACCAGCTTTATGCTACGCGTGCCGCCGTCGCCCTCTAGCATGCTGTAGGCCAGCACGAACGAGACCAGTATACCGGCGGCGCCGGGTATCGGCAGGCCCTGAAAGAAGTCCTTAGAACCGCCGCCGAAGTGAGACTTAACGTTGAAGCGCGCCAGACGCAGCGCGCCGCACAGCACGTACAGGAAGGCCACAGGATAGCTCCAGACGCCGTAGTCCTTGAGAACCAGTTTGTAGATCAGGTAGGCGGGCGCTATGCCGAACGACATCCAGTCGGACAGCGAATCTATTTCCACTCCGAAAGAGCTCTCTCCGTGCACCAGCCTGGCCACACGCCCGTCCAGCATGTCCATAACATACGAAAGTATTATAAACCAGGCGGCCTGCACGTAGCGCCCGTCGGAGGCCAGCAGGATGGAGAAGAATCCGAAGGCCATGTTGGCAATCGTGAAGATAGACGGCAGCACTACGGCCCCGGTCTTCTTTAGCTTCACCATGTCGATGCGTTTCTTTTCCTGTGTTTCTTCCATAATCTTCACCTCGTCCTGCGGGACCTCACCACAGCCCCAGCACAGTCTCCGCTCCGGCCACCTTGTCGCCAGGTTTGACCAGAACGCGGGCCGTGTCCGGCAGGTAAACCGCCACCTGCGAGCCGAAGTAAATCATGCCTATGCGCTCCCCGGTCTTGACCTGTTGGCCCGGCTTGACGTAGCAGGCTATGCGGCGCGCGATGGAGCCGGTTATCTGCTCCACCTCAGCGAAGCGCCCGTACTCGCCTGTTATGCTTATCCGGTTGCGCTCGTTGGAGGAGGCCTCCGGCTTGTAGGCGATGGCGAAAGTTCCCTTGGTGTACTGAGTCTTTTCCACCTTGCCTCCAAGAGGAGCGCGCTGGACATGGACGTTCAGTACCGACAGGAAGATGCGGACAACGGTGACTCCGGGCTTGCCTTCGTTGCCGACGCTCATCACGGTCCCGTCGGCAGGGCAGACAATTTCGTCAGGCGCGAAGACTTTGTCCCTCTCAGGGTCGCGAAAAAAGTAAGCGGAAAAAGCCGCGAAGAAAAAGCCGAGGACGAGCAACGGTATCCCGAAACCGGCGCTCCAAACGCTAAGCACTCCGCCGGCGACGGCCGCCAACACTCCGACTGCTATAATCTTCCTGCCTTCAGGAGCTAATCCCATGTTTTACCTCCAGGACCGAAAAACCCGTCCGGCCAGGCGCCGGACGCTTATTTACTGGGCTTGGTGGGAATCGAACCCACACGGCCTTGCGGCCAACGGATTTTAAGTCCGTCGCGTCTGCCGTTCCGCCACAAGCCCGCCTTCAACCGTCTATTCTACAAATTTACCTGCTTTCCTTGCGGAGCTCCTCTTCGGCCAGGCGCCGGAAGGTCTCGCAGTTCATGCTCTGCACATCCTCGGCCGCGGCACGGTCCCGCAGACCGTTGTCGGAAGTGACTATTATAACCCGTATCCCCTCGCTGCGCATGAAATAGCCGCGTTCCAGCAGCATCTCGTCGGCCGGCTCAGACTCGCTGTAATAGACCGTCACCGCCGGTCCTGCCGGGAAAGGCTTGCGCCAGGGTCCGTCAAAGACCACGCGGAAACAGGAAGCGCGCAGGGTCTGCGCGCGGGAAACTTCCGCCAGCCAGGCGAGGAAGGCCCGCTCCAGTTCGTCAGGCTTTTCCCCCGACGCGCGCTCCCAGAAGCGAAGCGAGAAATTGGAACCGTCTACCAGGTAGACCGTGGGTTTGGAGGAGAAGCGCTTCATTTAGCCTTCCCACAGGTTACCTTGAGCGCTGTAGTCTTACGGCGCGCCCGGAAGAGCCTGAGACCGAGACGGCCGCGCAGCTCGGAATCCATGGTCCCGGGGTCGGCCGTGTCCAGCGTAAAACTGTACTGGTAGGGGCCTGGCTCTGAGGTTTCGTCGCGCACCGGAGCGTTCAACGCCTCTCCCAGCCTCTCGGCCAGCGCCGCGAAAGAGCCTCCGTCCACGCGCAGGACCGCTCCGTCTATACTGGCCGCGCCGTAGCTGCGGACTGACTTGACGTTAAGCGGCCCGCCCGGAGCCCTGGCGAGCACATAGACTTCGGACTCTTCCTCCGACTTGGCGGCCCGCAAGCCCAGCGCCGCTTGCAAGCCGGTCAGGAGCAATTCCCTCCCGTCCCGGCCCGGCGGCACGCGCAGGCGCAGATCGTACGTCCCGGCCATGACCGCGGCGGCCGGGGGAGCTATCTCCAGGCGGTCCGTCTTCCCGAAGGCCCATTCCAGGGCGTAGCTCAGCGGCATGGCGACGGCGTCGAGGCGGTCCGGGCCGTACTGCGCCGCGCCGGCCCCGGCCGCGGACCTGGAGATAGAGAACTCGGCCAGGGCCGGCGCGGTGGAGGGCCTGGCCGAGAATTCCCCCGCGCCTCCGGCCAGCAGCCGCATGACTGCGTCCGCCTCCGGCGCGGCCGAGTACAGGGCCGCCACTCTGCCCCACGAGTCCACCAGCACGACGCGCGGCCTGGAGTAGACCCTGAAGGCCTTGAACATCCCGGCACCGGCCTCCGGGGCCACCCAGCCGTCCACGCGGGCGCGCCCCAGGAAACGGGCCACGGCGGAGGAACTCTCGTCGGTTATGTGTATGAAAACCACCGGCCTGTCCTTGAAGCGCGCGGCCAAAGCGTTCAGGGATCGTATGGTACTGGCGCACTCGTCCGACCAAGTGGCCCAGAAATCCAGCACCACCACCTTTCCTTTCAGGCTGTTCCAGCCGTCCAGTTCCTTTACCGGGGCGTTCATCAGCTTCGGCAGCACGAGCTCCGGGGCCGGCCGGCCTTCTGCGGCCAGACTCGGCCGCCGCGGGCCGCCTCCGGAGCAGGCGCAGAGCGCTGCCAATGCCCCGGCCAGGATGACCTTTTTGTTCAGCATTTTATGCCCAGCGCCAGACCTTCTCCGGTAGGGACGACTGAGGCGGAGACGAAACGGTTCGAATCGTAGAGGATATGGAAAAATTCACGCATCGCGCGCGCGCGGACATTGGCTTCCTGATCCTCCCCCTCGTAGCATAGTTTTCCCTTGAAGAGGACGCCGCCGGCCAGCACCAGCCCGCCGGGGCGCAGGTTGGAGGCCGCCCAGCGCAGGTATGCGGGGTAGTTCTCCAGGTCCGCGTCCATGTAGCAGAGATCGAACGGCCCCAGCTTGGAGAGCGTCCTGAGACTTTCAGAGGCCCGGCCCTCCATTACGGTCACGGTGCGCGAAAGGGCGGAAGTTTCCAGACCTTCCATGGCGGCGCTCACGCAGGAGGGATCTTTCTCCAGGGAATAGAGCCTGGCCCCCACGGGAAGACCGCGGGCCAGCCAATGCGCAGAATAGCCGTAGAGGGAACCTATCTCGACCGCTTTTTTAGCGCCCGAAAGACGGGTCAGCGCCTCCAGCAGCCTGCCCTCCGCGGCGGAAATGGAAAGCCCGCGCACCCCGGCCCTCTCCATGGCCTCTAAGACACTGGAGGCGTAGCCTTCGTCCGCGGCGGAAAGTGAAGCGAGGTAGGAAACCAGCTCCCTGGTGTGGTACGCCCCGGAGAATATACCTGCTTTCTCCTTTATCATATCGTCCCCGCGAACGGCCGCCTGTGGAGGGTAACTCCGTAGCGGCGGCCGTCAGCCGATATACCAGCGCACATGACCACAGGGAAAGGCAGAAAATCCCCGGCGTTAAGCGAAGAGGCGCAGAAAGCCCTGGCCGGGCCGGAAAGCGAGACCTGTACCTGGAAATACCGGCCGGGACAGGCATCCCCGGTGCTGGGACAGACGGCGTAAAAATCCATCTCTACCGGAAGCCGCGCTCCGCCAGGCAACGCAAGGTTCAGCGAGGCGCGAACGGCCGAGGCCTGACCTGAGACTGAAGGCACGGACAGGCTTACGTTTAGCGGCGCGTCGCTCTGGCCAGCCACAGGCAGCTGACACCCTCCCCCGGAACAATCCTGGGTCCAGACCGATACATAGCCTGAAAGCTTCAACGGGGTCCCGCCGGCGGACACCGGGAACGGCTGAAAAAGAAAGCAGACAGAAATGATAAATATATTTTTCATTGTTTTGGCTTATATATTTTACAAATATTCCAGGATTCTGCGCCGCGCCGGCCCGCATGGCACTTTTGATTTGCCTGGTCTTTTATGCTATATTGCAGTTAACTATGGCGACCCAAAATATCAAGTTCGGCACCTCAGGCTGGAGAGCCGTCATCGGCGAGGATTTCAATATAGCGGCCCTGCGCAGGGTAAGCCACGCGGCGGCAGAGCACGTCAAAGAGAACAAGGAATATGGTTATAAAGGCGAGGAGTACCTTTTAAGCCTGCAGAAAGACGGCCGGGCGGCCCCCAAAACGCCCAGCGTGATAGTTGGCTACGACTGCCGCTATATGTCGGAAGATTTCGCCAAGAACGCCGCCGAGGCCATCGCCGCGGAAGGGATAACCGTCGTGTTCTCCGACCGGGAGGCTCCCACCCCGGTAACGGCCTGGGAGGTGCTGCGCAACCACGCCTCAGGGGGCCTGACCCTCACGGCCAGCCAGAACCCGCCGGAGTACAGCGGCCTGAAGTGGACCCCCTATTGGGGCGGCCCTGCCCTGCCCGAGATAACCGCGGACATAGAGGCCAGGGTACAGGCGTTGACCATAGCGGAAGTGGAAAAGCATATCCCGTTCGAACACGGGGTCTCTGCCGGAATAATAAAAGTGCAGGATTTCCACGAGGATTATTTCCGCCATCTCTCCTCGCTGCTGGACCTGGGCGCGATAAAGAAGGCAGGCCTCAGGATAGCCGCGGACGCGGTTAACGGCGCGGCGCGCGGCTATCTGCGCCCGATGCTGGAGAGGGCCGGGGCCAAGGTGACCGCGCTGCGCGAGGAACGCGACGTGCTCTTCGGCGGGCGCTCCCCCGACACGGGCGAGGAGAACCTGAAAGGGCTGCGCGAGGCCGTGGTGAAGGGAAAACTGAATCTTGGACTGGCCTGCGACGGGGACGCGGACCGCTTCGGGGTCATAGACTCGGACGGGACCTGGATCTCCCCTAACCTTGTGCTGGGCCTGGCTCTGGAACACCTGGTCAGGAACCGCGGACTCAAGGGCAAGGTGGTCCGCACCGTTGTAACCTCGCATTTCGTGGACGCCATAGCTCGCAGCCACGGGCTGGAAGTGCGCGAGACCGCCGTCGGCTTCAAGCACGTCGGCAACCTGTTGCGCACCGGCCAGTACCTGATAGGCGGCGAGGAATCCGGCGGGCTGTCGGTAATGGGGCACGTGCCGGAGAAGGACGGCATCCTGGCCTGCCTGCTGATGGCGGAGCTGGTGGCCTACGAGCGCAAGCCGCTCAAGAAAATCCTCGCCGAGCTTTCCAAGAAAACCGGCAGTTTCAGCAGCACGCGCCTGACGTTGCAACTCGATAAGAACATGCACATGGAATCCCTGCTGGAGCGCCTGAAGCTGAACCCGCCGCTCTCGCTGGCCGGGACCCCAGTCTGGCGTATAGACCAGACCGACGGTTTCAAGTTCATCATGAAGGACGGCAGCTGGCTGGGCCTGCGCCCGGCCGGCCTGGGGGAATCCACCGTGCGCCTCTACGCCGAGGCAGCCGATCAGAAGAAGATAGCCGCGCTTTGCGAAGCCGGCAGAAAGATAGTGAGCGGGAAATTTTGATTCAGCGCGCACAAACAGGAGAAAACACACAAATGGAAGCCAAAATAAAGAAAATTATCGCCAGGGAGATCCTTGACTCACGCGGTTTCCCCACTGTGGAAGCCGACGTGACGCTGACAGACGGCTCTTTCGGCCGCGCGGCCGTGCCCAGCGGCGCCTCCACCGGGACTCACGAAGCGCTCGAGATGCGCGACGGAGGGAAACGCTACCTGGGCAAGGGCGTATCCAAGGCCGTAGAGAACGTCAACAAGGCCATAGCCGACGAGATTACCGGACTGAAGGCCGACCAGATAAAGATCGACGAGATGATGTTGGAGCTCGACGGCACCCAAATGAAGACCAAACTGGGCGCGAACGCGATACTCTCCGTCTCGATGGCGCTGGCCCGCGCGGGCGCGGCCTCGGCGAAACTTCCTCTCTACGCCTACCTCCGCAAAGCCTACGGCCTCAAGCACAAGGACTTCGTAATCCCGGCCCCGATGATGAACATCGTCAACGGCGGCAAGCACGCCGATTCGGGCATCAACATCCAGGAGTTCATGATCGTGCCGACCGGAGCCGCCAGGTTCACCGACGCAATCCGCATGGGCAGCGAGATCTACCACACGCTGAAGAAGATCCTCGCCAAAGCCGGCTACACCGTGGCCGTAGGCGACGAGGGCGGCTTCGCTCCCAAGATTTTCACGCACGAATCGGTGCTCGAGACCATCTGCAACGCCATCAAGGACGCCGGCTACACCTTCAAGGAGGTCCAGATAGCTCTCGACTCCGCGGCCAGCGAGTTCTACCAGAACGACCGCTACGTCTTCGAGGGCAGCAACCTGACCGCGGAGGACCTGACCGCCAAGTACGCAGAGTGGAAAAAGCACTTCCCGATTATCTCGTACGAGGACCCGCTCTCCGAGGACGACTGGGAGGGCTGGGACCACCTCTCGAAGACCCTCTGCAAGAAGGCCCGCGTGGTCGGAGACGACTTGTTCGTCACCAACCCCGAGCGCCTGAAGAAGGGCATAGAAGAGGGCGTCGCTAACGCCATCCTGATAAAGCTTAACCAGATCGGCTCGGTCACCGAGACCGTACGCGTCATCGAGATGGCCCACAAGGCCGACTACGCCACGATCATCTCGCACCGCTCGGGGGAAACAGAGGACGCGTTCATCGCGGACCTCGCCGTGGCCACGAACGCCGGCGCGATCAAGACAGGCGCCCCGTGCCGCTCCGAGCGCCTCTGCAAGTACAATCAGCTGATCCGCATAGAGGAGGAGTTGGGCAAGAAGTCCCGATACGCCAAGGATTCGGTCTTCAAGTTCAAGTAAGACCGCCTCTCCGCGAGCCCCGTCCGCTTTCCTGCGGGCGGGGCTTTTTCTCACCGCCCCATGAAACCACTCCGCCGCAAACTTAATTTCAAGTATCTCCTGATTGCAGCAGCCGCAGTGCTGCTGCTGGCCAACAGGGGGGTCCGTATGCTGGTCAGGAACTACAGGGAATACCGCCATCTCCAGCAGGAGAAGTCCATGCTGGAGGCCCAGGGAGCCGAACTGCGCGCCCAGCTCGGAGCCATCAATAATAATCCCGCCATCGAACAGGCCGCCCGAAAGGAGCTCAGCATGATCAGGCCGGGAGAGACCGAGTACAGGTTCCCGACCCCGAAGGAGTCCGACCGATGAAGGTACGGCAGTTCAAGCTGGGGCCTATGGACAATTTATCCTACCTGCTCTGGGACGAGGATACGCGCGAGGCTGCCGTGATAGACCCGGCCTGGCAGCCAGAGAAACTGGCGGCCTTTTCCGGAGAGAACAGCCTGAACCTGCAAGCGGTGCTGCTGACACACGCCCATCCGGACCATTTAAACGGCTTGGCGCCCTTCACCGACCCGGAGGGCAGGCGCCCAGTCTACCTGCACGACGCCGATTATTTCATGCTGGAGGCAAAGCCCGCTGGGCTGAAGACGCTCAGCGACGGAGAAACTCTACAGGCCGGCGCGCTGAAGATCGGGGTCATGCACACCCCGGGCCACACGCCGGGTTCCGTCTGCTACCTGGCTGGCGGATCGGTTTTCACCGGCGACACGTTGTTCATCGGAGAGTGCGGGCGCGTGGACCTGCCCGGATCCAGCGCGGAGGCGCTTTACGACAGTTTTGTCAGGCTGGCAGCCCTGCCGGACGATTCCGTGGTCTGGCCGGGGCACTCCTATAACGGGGACACGTCCACTTTCGGGGTACAAAAGGAGTACAACCTCTACCTGAAGCTGGCCCGGCAGGGAAGACGCGCGGACTTCCTCAAAGCCGTGGCATGAAAAGGATCAAGGGCTGGGCGGCTGTCTCCGATTTTGACGGCACGATAACGCTCCGGGACGTGGGCGACCACCTGCTCCTGCACTACGGTTTCGCGGATAAAAAAACCATCGAGGCCTCCTATTCGCTGAGGGTCAGGGTTGAGGATTTCATGCGGCGGGCCTTCGCCGGAGTCAGGCTTTCGGAAAAAACCATCGCGGATTTCGTCATGGAAAAAGTGAAGGCGAGGCCCGGCTTCGCCGACTTCGCGCCTTTCTGCGCCAGGGCCGGAGTGCCGCTGGAGATAGTCAGCGGCGGCGTGGACCTCTACGCCGGACCGTTCCTCCGCAAACATGGTGTCAAGGTCCGCTCCTTCTTCGGCCGGGCACGGCTGGTTGGCGGAGGCATAAAAATAACGTATCCTTTTCTGAGACGGTCGGCGCTGAGCTCGTTCAAGGCCTCCAGGGTCCTGCGTTTCAGGAAGGCCGGCTACAAGGTCGTATTCTTCGGTGACGGTCCGAACGATCTGAAGGCGGCACGGCTGGCCCACAAGGTGTACGCGGCCGGGCGTCTCTACAAGTTGTGCCGGGAGCGCGGTATCCCGGTTTCCCGCCTGACCGATTTCGAGAAAGCCGCCAGGTTCCTGGCGGCGGAGCTGGCGCTGCCTGGACGGAGGTAAGACATCATGCACCCGATACTTTTCCAACTCGGAGCTTTCAAGTTCCCCACTTACGGGCTTATGGTCGCTTCCGGCTACCTGGCCGCGATACTCTACATCTTCAGCAAGTCCCGCGCGGCGGGCTTCAAAAAAGATGATCTCTCCGACTTGGTCTTCTACACCGTGATCAGCGGCATAATCGGCGCCAAGCTCTTCTATGCCGCCACTTACTGGAGCGAGTTCGGCCCCGACACGCTCTCCCGCCTGGTCTACGTCGCGCGGAGCTTCCAGTACGGTTTCGTGTTCTACGGCGGCCTCATCTTCGGGGCCGCGGCCTTCTTCTACGTGGGCCGCCGCAAGCGCATGGACCCGCTGCGCACTTCGGACCTGTTCGCCCCGGCCCTGTCGCTGGGGCACGCTTTCGGGCGCATAGGTTGCTTCATGGCCGGCTGTTGCTACGGCAGCCCGACGACCTGCCCGCTGAGCGTAATCTTCACCGATCCCAATTCAGAGGTCAATCCGGCTTTCCTTGGCCGTCCGCTGCACCCAGTCCAGCTCTACGAGTCAGCAGGGAACTTCGTCATCTTCCTGATCCTGAACTTTGCCCTGAAGCGTTCGCTGGCCGGAAAGCTGCCGCGCGGCTTCTCCATAGCCTTGTACGCGGCCCTCTATTCGCTGCTGCGTTTCTCGGACGAGTTCCTGCGCGGCGACGACAGGGGTGCCTTCCACCTGGGGCTCTCCCCGGCGCAGCTCATCTCGGCCGTGGTCTTCGTTATCGCCGTCACCGCGCTGGTCATGCTGAAGGTCAGGCATGAAAAGAACTAAGTTTACATATTCCGGAGTCCCGGTTCGCCTGGACGTCTTCCTGACACAATCCGGGGAGAACTTTTCCCGCTCCTACGCGCGCAGGCTCATAGAAGAAGGCCTGGCGACCGTCAACGGAGAAAGGAAAAAGCCCTCCTACCTGCTCGGCGAGAACGACAGGGTCGTCATAGCCGAGCCCGGCGTGACCCAGCCAGAGCTGGGCGGGTTGATCCTCTTCGAGGACAGGGCGCTCATCGCCGTCAACAAGCCGGCCGGGCTGGCCGTGCACCCGAACCCGCCGGGCTGGGAAACCAACCCCGAAGCGGCCATGATAGGGGAACCGACGCTGGTCTCTATGATCTACGCCGCGCGCCCGGAAATGGCTGAAGGGCTGGAGCGCCTGGGATTAGTCCACAGGCTGGACCGCGATACCAGCGGCCTCATGCTGATAGCGAAGACCCCGGAAACCCAGCAGACACTGAAGGAGGGCTTCAGGGAGCGCCTGATGGAGAAAACCTATATCGGAGGCGTGGCGGGGATACCGGGGAAAAGGACCGCCCTCATCGACGCTCCGATAGGCCGGGCCAGCGGTTTCAAGAAGATAAAGGTCTGGGAATACGGGCGCGAGGCCGTCACTGAGTACACGGTCAAGGAGAAGGGCCGCGGCTGCGCGCTGCTCAGCGTCCACCCGATGACCGGCCGCACCAATCAGATAAGAATACACCTGGCGCACATCGGGCACCCGGTAATAGGCGACAGGCTATACGGCGGACCGGAGGCCGAACGCATGCTGCTGCACTCCTCCAGCCTCGTCTTCAGCCATCCCTCCACAGGGAAGGAAACGCGGCTGGAAGCCCCCCTCCCCGACGACTTCAAGCGCGTATGGAAGAAGTTCAAAGCCCGCTGAGCCGCGGGCCGGTCAGAACCTGGAAACCGAAGCGAAGACCCTGAAATCAAGGCGGTGGAAGAGGTTGTTCTTCTTCTCCAGCACGGCCAGCGCCTGTTCGTCCACGCGCTTCTCTATGACTTCCCCCAGCAGCTTCAGCGCGTTGGAGGCGTGCTCTTCCAGGCGCCCCTGCGCGTAGGCCGAGTGGGAGCCGATGTAGAGCAGGAAGGCCCAGTCCGAGGACTGCGCCAGCAGCGTCTCCCGCGCGGCCTGGTTGAGCGCCCTGATGTGCAGGTTGTCCAGATCCTGGTTGCGGAAGCGGTTGGCGGTCTCTATCATCTTGTCGGTGGCGGCGTATACGGCCGGATAGATAAAATCGTTCGACTCGTTGATCCACGGATCGAAATAACCGTTCTCCCCCCACGACGAAACCCGCGGGGAAATCTCCTGAGGCTCCTGGCAGGAATTAAGATACTCGGAAGGGGTCACGAACTGCAGAGGGAGCCGCTCCTGTCTTATCCGGCGTATCACCGTCTCCAGGAAGGCGGGACCTTCGAACCACCAGTGCCCAAAAAGTTCCGCGTCGTAGCAGCTGACGATCAGCGGCCTGCCGCCGCGGGAGGCATAAAACCCGTCGACGTCCTTCACGCGGCGCTCCAGGAAATCAGCCGCGTGCTCCTTCACGCGCGCCAGCGCGTCGTCGGGGCCGTAATATTGCTTCTCGGAAAGGTCCTTGCCGGGCCCGGTGATGCGGTAATACTTCAGGCCAAGCGGACGCCTGACGCCGTCTGACCCCAGGTACGGGCGCACGTACTCCAGGTCGCCGTCGTAGCCCAGGTCGCGGTAGAATTCCCTGTAAGCCGGGTCTCCGGGATAGCCGCCGCGCGAGCTCCAGACCTCTCTGGAGCTGGCCGCGTCACGCGCGAACAGTCCTACGCCGTTGGAAGTGCGGTAGGGAGAATAGACGCCGTCGGGCATGGCGCCCACGGAATGCGTTTCGGTGAACGTATAGTTAAAGCCGGAAAGCTTCAGGTAGGAGTTCAGGCGCGGCTCGTAGGCGCACTCCGGCAGCCAGAAACCGGCGGATTTGCGGTTGAACCTGTCCAGGTAGTCCTCCGCAGCCACGGAGAGCTGCGCGCGCACCGCCTCCGGCCGCTCCAGCAGCGGCAGTACGGCGTGTGTGGCGGCTGTGGTGATGATTTCTATCTGACCGGCGTGCTGCAGCGCCTTCAGCGGCGTTATCAGGTCCCCGCTGTACTTGTGGAGCAGTTTAGCGGCGGATTCGTAGAGATCGCGGTAGAGCTGGACCGTCTTCAGCAGGGCTGGATCGTTCTGCGCCCGCTCCAGTTCTTTTTCTATCAGCTCCAGACGAGACTCGACGTAAAGTCCCAGTTTCGCCTCAAGCGCCTCATTCTCTAACATCGCGCCAAGGGTCGGGGAGATGGAAAGCGTAATACCTGGGCGTATACCTTCGGAGGCCAGGCGTTCCAGGGAGACGATCAGCGGCACGTAGGCCTCTACCACGGCCTCGAAGAACCAGTTTTCCTCGAGAAAAGCGGAATCCTGCGGATGGTTCACGTACGGCAGATGCGCGTGAAGCAGGAACATCAGCGAGCCGCGAGAGCTCATGGCTGGGACCTCTTCATGAACTCCATGCTGGCGTAAGCGCGGCCGTCCTGACCAGAGGCTGGCTCCGGGGCCGCGGCCTGGTTAGACTCCAGCAGACGTTCCCAGGCGCCGTTGCGCAGCGCGTAGAGGGCTGCCTCGCAGTTTCCGCCGCGCTCCGGCACTGGCAGATAGGCGCGACCCGAGTTCCAGACCGCCTTGTGGATAGAGGCATGGGCCTTGTCGTCGGAATAGGCGAGCCTCAATTCCACTTCGGGGGAAAAGGAGGCGGAACGGAAAGCCTCGAGGCGGCTCTCTGAGAACTGCCAGAAAACGAAAAAGGCCCCCGGGTTCTTGGGGAGCAGCACGAGTCTGTCTTCAGGAGGCAGCGGCCTGGCTAGTTCCGGCATCTTAAAGAATAATTTACCAAATTTTTCCGGAAGTTCAACGCGTTTTTTTATATCATAATAGTGGGCCGGCGCGTGGCGCAGGGCCGCCAAGGAGCCAGGAATGAAAGCCATAACGAAGACCTCTAAATCCCGCGGCGCGGCGTACCGCGACGCCGAGGTGCCGGAGACGCCCAGGGACGGGCTGTTGATACGCGTCACGGCGGCTTCAATCGGCCCTGGAGACCTGGCCGTGTACAATTCCGCGGGGCCGGACGGCGCCCCGCCTTTCCTGCCTTTCGTCTTCGGCCAGGAATTTTGCGGCGAGGTGGTGCAGATAGGAGCCCAGGCCAAAGGCTTCGATAAGGGCGACTTCGTCTCGGTGGAATCGCATATCTTCTGCGGAGTCTGCGGACAGTGCCGCAACGACCAGCGGCACATATGCCGGGACCTCAGGGTGATAGGACGCGACGTGCCTGGCGGCCTGGCGGAATACGCGGCGGTCCCTGCGCGCTGCGCGTGGAAGCACACAGACGATTCGCTCAAGGACATCGGGGCCGTAATGGCCCCTTTCGGCAGCGCCGTGCATGCCGTGCTGTCGGAGGACCTCGTCGGCCGCAGTGTGGTCATCTCGGGGAACGCTCCGCACGGACTTTTCGCCGCCGGCATAGCGAGGGCTGCCGGCGCCAAGCGGGTCATCGCTCTGGACCCTTCCCCATACCGCCGGGCCCTCGCGCTTAAGCTGGGTGCCTCCACGGCGCTGGACCCGGCGGACACGGACTGCCTTTCCCGGCTCTCCCGGCTCTGTCAGGATGGCGTCGACACTGTCATAGAGATGAGCGGCAGCCCGCGCTCGGTGGCGCTGGGTCTCAAGGCGCTGCGCCCCGGCGGACGCATGGTCGCCTTCGGACTGCCAGCCGAGAACCTGGACTTGGACTACGCAGGAGACATCGTCAAGCGAGGTCTGAGGCTGGAGGGCATCTCCGGGCGCGAGATCTTCCGCAGCTGGTACAAGATGGAGAGCCTGCTCAAGTCCGGCGCAGTTAACCCGCGTCCGGCGATAACGCACCATTTCAAGTTCAAGGACTTCAAGAAGGCCTTCGACCTGATAAATTCAAAGGAAAAGAAATGCGGCAAGATAATTCTGACCCCGTGAGGGGCGCAAGGAGAGAACACATGCTAACAACTTTCGACACGTTGAAGTTCGCGGACGAGGAGATCGCGGCTCTCAAAAAGGAAAACCGATTCATACAGCCCCGCGTGCTGCAGTCCGCGCAGGCGCCGGTCTCGGTGATAGACGGCAAGGAGGTCGTCAACCTGACCTCGAACAACTACCTGGCGCTGGCCGATCACCCAAAGGTCAAGAAGGCGGCCATAGAGGCAATTAAGAAGTACGGCGTAGGGTCGGCCGCCGTGCGCACCATCATCGGGACGATGTCCCTGCACACGGAGCTCGAGGAGAAGTTCGCGGCGTTCAAGCACGCCGAGGCCTCAATCCTGTTCCAGTCCGGCTTCACGTCCAACGTCGCGGTCTGCCAGTCGCTGATGTCGTCCGAGCAGGACCTGCTTATCTCTGACGAGCTGAACCACGCCTCTATCATAGACGGCGCGCGTCTGGCCAAGGCCCCGCGCAAGATCTACCGCCACAAGGATATAAAGCACCTGACCGAGATACTGGAATCCCCGGAGGCCAGGACGGCCCGCCGGAAGATGATTGTCACCGACGGCGTCTTCTCTATGGACGGAGACATAGCCGACTTAGACCAGGTCGTGGAGGTCGCGCACCGTTACGGTGCGTTTGTGATGGTGGACGACGCTCACGCCAGCGGCGTTATAGGGAAGGAGGGACGCGGCACTGTCAGCCACTTCAGCTTGGACGGCAAGGTGGAGATCCAGATAGGCACTCTCTCCAAGGCCTTCGCCGCCGTGGGAGGCTACGCCGCCACTACGAGAAGCCTGCGCGACTACCTGGGTTCGGTGGCCAGGCCCTTCCTGTTCTCCAGCTCCCAGCCGCCGTCTGTGGCCGCCACCTGCATAGAGGTTCTGGACATCCTGCTGAACGAGCCCAAGTATCTCAAGAGCCTCTGGGACAACACCGCCTTCTTTAAAGAGGAGCTCAAGAAGGCAGGTTTCGATACCGGCGGGTCGGTCACGCCTATAACTCCGGTGATGGTTGGCGACATGGACAAAGCCAAGGCGCTTTCCGCCAGGCTCTTCGAGGAGGGAGTCTTCGCGCTGCCGCTGGGCTTCCCGACGGTGCCGAAGGGCAAGGAGCGTCTGCGCACGATAGTGACCGCCGGCCACAGGCTGAAGGACCTCAAGTTCGCGGTGGAGAAGTTCCGGAAGGCGGGCAGAGAACTCGGAATTATCTAAGCCGCTCCGCTCCGGGAGACGAAAAGCCCCGGCTTCAGGGCCGGGGCTTTTTAACGTCCCGCCGAAGCGCGGATCACTGCGACAGTATGCGTTCCTTCGTTACTCTGTACCGGCCAGCGAGCCAGTCTAGCACTTCATGCGCCGCGCGGACGGTATCGTTCTCCCTTGTCTCCAGGAAGGCGGAGTAATCGTCCCTCAGCGAGGCCTTCTCCTCTTCGGTCAACGCGTCCAGGCCCCTGTCCGCAAAAGCGGCCAAGTCGCGTTCCAGTAGTTCCGCCATGCCGCCGCAGGTCGCGGCCCTGGCAGCTTTCCGGAAAGCTTTCTGCGGGTCATAAGCCGCGCCCTCCCGGCGGGCCTCGGCCAGCGTCAGCAGCGGAATCCTGGAAAGCGCGGCCTGGTTCATCGGATTGACAGCATGGCCGGATAGCAGGTCCCACATCCCGGATGGGCGGCCGGTGAACGGGCGCAGATGCAGGAAGCCGCACATCCGCGGCCCGTCGTTTACCGGGTAGTTGTCCCACAGGAACGGCCTGCGTCCCAACTTCCGCCCAGCCTCCGCCAAGTGTTCCTGGGTATAGGAGGGAGAACAGACCTGCTCGCCGGTCCAGAACACCGAGACCCCTGGCGGCAGATGTTCGTTGAGCGTTTCAAAATAGCCCTCCGGCATCTTGCCGAAAAGGCGTTCCAGCGCCGGGTCGTCGGAGTAGTAGGTAGGGCAGAACAGAACCTGCTTCGCGCGCGAGCGGGCGGCCATCCAAGCGACCACCTCGGCCTGGCGCTCGGCCAGTCCGGGCAGATCGCCCCTCATGTCGTCCATAAGCACGCAGAGTTTAGCGGCGCCTGTGCGGTTAAAGACCTCAAGCCTTGACTGCAGAAGTTTCTTGGCCGCTGAGTCGAACGGCGAGAGATATATCTCGTAAGGGCTAAAGCCGACCCCGAACTCAACGCCCGCTGAACGGAACTGCCCGGCCAGGCGCGTCATTTTTTCTTCGTGCGCCTTAGGGAAAGGCTCGCGCCACTTCCTGCGCAGGTACGGGTCGCCCTTCGGGGCGTAGATGTAAAATGAGAAGCCGTGCTTCCCTAGGAACGCGGCATAGTCTGCGCGCTCGCCCCAACTCCACGGCTGACCGTAGAAGCCTTCTATGACTCCGAGCTGCGTCATATCAGAACTTCCCCGCCGCGATCCTCGCGACCCGGCCGGCGGCCTTGCGGAACTCGCCAGAACCCGGGTAGAGGTCCATTATCTTATGGAAGTACCAGTTGGCCTTTCCCGAGTTTTTTTGTTCGTAGAAGAGCTCCCCCGCCTGGTAAAGCGCCTTGGGGGCTTCCGGGCTGGCGCTGTAGTCGGAAGCTATCCGGTCGTACATCTTCACCTCCCCGTCGGAATTCTTAAGGTCTTTTCGGTATATCTTTGCCGCCAGTTCCAGAGCGTTCAGGCCCCGGCCGTCCTTGTAATTGTCGGCTAGGCGGTTAAGCGCGTCCACTGCCTCCTGGTATTTATCCAGTTTGTCGCGCAACACGCGCGCTTCCGAGACGTAAGCCTTGTAGGCTTCCGGTTTCTGCGGGTACAGCGCGATAATCTTCTCATAAGTCCGCACGGCCAGGTCGTATTTTTTTCTTTTTTCAGCCAGCTCCGGCAGGCGCTGATAGGAAGCCCAGGCCTCGCCCGTGCCAGGGAACGAGGCGGCGATGTCCTCGTAGACGTCTATGGCCCGGTCGTACTTCTTGAGCTTGTAGGAAAGCGTGTCCGCCAGCGCCAGTTTCGCCGCCGCCATGAGCGGGCTGGAAGGGTAGAGCTTCGCCATTTCCTCGTAGACAAGCGAGGCGGCCAGGAACCTGCCGTTCAGTTCGTCCAGAGAGGCCAGGGACATGCGAAGCACGTCGTTGCCGGGATAGTCGGGGAACCTGTCGAAGAAATAGCGGTATTCTTTCAGGAGGGGTTTGTAATAGGCCTCGCCGGCGCGCTCGGAGAGCTTTTTCAGCAGGCCGGCCAGGTTAAAATCCGGAGCCGCCGTGGCGGGCGCGGAGGAAGCGTCCTCAAGCGCCGCGCGAGTCCTCTTGTCGCCTTTTTTCGCCAGTATCCCCTCGAAAAACTTCCTGGCCTCCGCCGCGCCGTCCGCTCCGGGATAGAGCTGAAAATATTTAAGCAAATCCACCAGCGCGAACCTGTGGCAGCCCAGTTCCTCGTGAATCATGGCTTTCAGCATCTGGGCGTCCGGGGCCGCCGAATAGGAGGGATACCGGTCCAGCCAGTCGTCCAGTTCCGGCAGCACCAGCTTGAGCGTGTCCTCGTCCTTAGAGGAACCCGCCTCCTTCAGAAAAGACCATTCGGCTCCCGGCCCGCCGGAATGCCCGCCCCATACGGGAATCATCGGAACCGACCGGATATCCTCTGCCGGAGAGGCGGCCGCATTCCCGGGAACGGTCTTGACGGAGATTACCGCGGCCACGCCGCTGCCGTCAGAGACCGCGAAAGCCCGCTGACAAAGCGCCGCGCAACAGAATGCCGACAGCCCTGCCGCCGCGGCGAGTTTGAGCATCTCACGCATATTCCGAATCGCTCCGTATTGGCGGGCCGCCGGGCCGGCCCTCCCGCAATCCCCCAGGGTGTCAGTTCCTGACCACATCGACGCCTTCGTAGTCCAGCCAATCCATGGAAAGCGGGCTGAGAATGGCGTCGGCGGGCACCGTCACGGTCCTGGAGCCGGGCCTGTATAGCCTGCGCAGTTCCAGGTCGCTCAGAAACACCTTTTTCCTGAGCCCCGGTACTTTCCTGGCTGCGGGCATGGCGCGGTCTTCCCCGCGCCCCCGGGAAAGGTGCGCAAAGATAAGGTCTTCTACCGCGCCCTTGGTCAACATCCGGCCGCTCCGCCGCCGTACCGCAGTTTAGGCGACCTTCACAGAGATCTTGGCCAGGTACTTGTCCAGATCGTCGGAGGGACGCGGTATCACGTGCATTCCGACGAGCTCTCCGACCTTCTGTGCGGCCGCCGCGCCTGCTTCTACGGCGGCGCGCACCGCGCCGACCTCGCCGGCGCACAGCGTGGTCATGTAGCCGGAGCCAATCTTCTCGTAGCCGAGCAGACGTACCTTGGCCGCCTTGCTCATGGCGTCGGAGGCTTCAATCATGCCGATGAAGCCTTTGGTCTCTATCATGCCCAACGCTTCTTTAGGTTCAGACATATTCTTTCTCCTTAAGTTAGTTAGGAAATCAATATTGCCCTTTGGCGGCTTCTCCGCCTGAAACTATCGCTATGCTGGCGCTCGTGCCAAGGCGGTTGGCGCCGGCCTTGATCATGGCCGCGGCGACCTCGGCGTTCTTGATGCCGCCGGAGGCCTTCACGCCCATCTCGGGGCCCACGGTCTCGCGCATCAGGGCCACGTCCTCTGGGGTGGCGCCGCCCGAGCCAAAGCCGGTGGAGGTCTTCACGAAGTCGGCCTGCGCCTGCTTTGACATCTTGCAGGCCCGTATCTTCTCGTCGCGGGTCAGGTAAGAAGTCTCGAGGATGACCTTCAGCACTTTGCCGCGGGTGGCCTCGCGCACGGCCTTTATGTCGTCGAGGACCAGCTGGTCGTTGCCGCTTTTCAGCGCGCCGATGTTAATGACCATGTCTATCTCCTCGGCGCCATTGGCTATGGCGTCGCGGGCCTCTATGGCCTTGACGGTCGGCGTCGTCGAGCCGAGCGGGAAGCCGATGACCGTGCAGACCTTCGCGCACGAGCCGCGCAGCAGACGGGCGGAGAGCGCGACATAGGCCGGGTTCACGCAGACGGACGCGAAGCCGAAGCGGCGCGCCTCTTCGCAGAGCTTGCCGATCTCCTCCTGCGTGGCGTTGGCCTTGAGCAAGGTATGGTCTATCATGCCGGCTATGGACGAACTGGCTGCGTTCGGATTGCAAAAACTTACGCGGTCGGCCGAGGCCTTTATCTGCTGCGGGGTATAGCTGTTCAGCGGGTTGCAACTCTGGCAGCTGGGACCGCAGGTATTAGGTTCCAGGCGGCATTCGTCTCCGGAGCAAACCTTCTTTTCCTGGGCGCCCGGCTTGTTCACAAGCGGGTGCTGGAAGACCTTGCCGGCTGTGCCGATGGAAACGGAGTCGCCGGGCATCTTGCGGGGAGCGGCGCCCCCCTCTTTCTCGCGCATTATTCTGGCCACCTCGGCCGCTATCTTCTTTATATCCTCTTCGTTCATATCATTTCTCCAGGTGTATCTTATCCACTATGCCGGCTATAACCGTGCGCACCGGCGCCTTCGGGTTCCTCAATATCTTGCGGGCGCTGCCGCCCTCATCCACTATCAGCACGGTGTCCCCCACGCCGGCGCCCTGGTTGCCGTCTAGCGCGAGCTGCGCCTCTCCGGAGAGCGTGCCGTCAGCCGGGCTCACGGGCTTCACCAGCAGCAACGTGGCGTTCTTCAGCCCCGCGTGCTTGCGGGTGGCCCAGACGTTCCCTATCACTTTGGCTACAAACATAAAATTCAGCCCAGCCTCTTGCCGTCTATGATGCCCACGATAGCCGCGTCCACCGGCGGCGGGTTGGACCGGGAGGCTGTCTCGCCCTCCCAGCCCTCGAAGGCCACTATGGCCTCGCGCGAGGCCACGAAGAAGACGGTCTCCCCCGCCCCCGCGCCCACGGTATCTCCGGCCACCAGCGGATCGCCGGACGGTTTATCGGTCTCCCAATCGAGAGGCTGGATAAGGAGCAGCGTCTTCTGCTCCAGCCCACAACAGTAGCGGGAGCAGAACACCCTTCCTATGATCTTGGCTTGTTTCATTCTCTTGCTAGCAGCAGCGCTGCTCTATGGCGGTTATCTTGTCGAGGCGCTTCTGGTACTTGCCGCCTTCGAACGGCGTGGAGAGCCACACCTTGAGCATCTCCTGCAGCGCCAACTCGCCGTGCGTCTTGCCGCCGAGGCACAGTACGTTGCAATCCTCGTGGGCCGCGGCGAAGCGCGCCGAAATCGTGTCGTAGGCGCCCACCGCGCGGATGCCATGTATTTTGTTGGCGGCCAACGGCATGGCGCCGTTGAAGCCATCCACCAGCACGCCCTTGTCGAACTCGCGCTTGTGTACGGCCTCTCCGACAAGCAGCGCTATGTCCGGAAAGTCCACAGGCTCGGCCGAGTAACAGCCGAAATCCGTCACTTCGTGGCCGAGACCCTGCAGGAACTTCTTAAGCCTCTCCTTCGCCTCAAAACCCGAGTGGTCCGCGCCTATGACTATTCTCATGCTGCCCCCTAGATAACCTCGCCTATATGCTCGTGGGCGTTAGAAATAACGATCCGGCTCACCACTGCCCCGTTGCCGACGGCCTTCACTCCGGCGGCCACGGCGGCGCGTACCGCGCCGGGCTCTCCGACCACGGTGAAATAGCCCTTGCCGCCTATGCCCTTGCCGGTGTTCACCTCAGCCACGTGGACGTAGGCGGCCTTGGCGGCGGCGTCGGCGGCGAACAGCGCCGGCAGCGCTTCCTTCGTCTCGACGATCCCCACGGCTTCCAGCTTCTCCGGCTTAATCTTCTTGTTGAGCGCCGCCAACGCGCCGGCATGGATGTTGCGGATGATGTGGCGGGCGATGACGGTGTCGCCGGCTATCTCGGCGCCCTTCGCCAGCGAGGATTCCACCTCGCCTACCGGGCCGGAGATTACGACAATGTACTTGCCCTTGGAGATGGCCTGGTGCACCTCGGGCTTCACACCGGCGGCCTTGCACATCCCGTCAAGGGCCTCGATACCCTTGGCTATCGAGGAGGTCTCCATCAGTCCCACGGCTATGTTCGCCTGCATAAAAACTCCTTTAAGCTATCCTTAGGTCGCCCACCACGCTGCACTGCAGCGGCCGCACGAAATGGCTGGTCTTGGTTATGCCGTCGCCCGTCGGCGTGCCGATGGACATGGAGGCGTAGCCCTCGCCGAGGCCGAGGCCGTGCAGCGTACAGCCGTTCTTGACGAAGATGGAGCAGGCCATGCGGCGCCCCATCTTCGTCATATTCTTGACGTTCGTGGAATACATCCCCGCGCTGTGGTGGTTATCCCACTCCACCTTCTTGGCCGTCTCTATGGCGGCGTCCACGTCGCGCGCCACCGTGACCGGCAGCACCGGCATGAGCTGCTCGCTGACCACGAACGGGTGGTCGTTGCCGACTTCCGCCCACAGCACGCGTACCTCGTCGGAGAGGCTAAGGCCTATGGCCTTCGCTATCACGGAAGGATTCTTGCCTATGAACTTGCGGTCCACCTTGGGCTCGCGGCCCGGCTCGAGAATGGCTATCTTCGCGAGCTGGTCCATCTGCGCGGTGGTAAGCTCGTAGGCGCGCTTGTCGGCGCGCATAGCCTCAAGGAAGCGGCCCCGCGCGGCCTCGGTCACTATCACTTCCTTCTCGGCGATGCAGAGCACGTTGTTGTCGAAGCCGCATCCGGTGATTATCTCGGAGGCGCAGTCCGGAAAAACCGCGGTCTCGTCCACCACCACCGGCGGGTTGCCCGGGCCGGCGGCTATGGTCTTACAGGGCTTGCCGGCGGTCATGGCCACCTTCACTATGGCCGGGCCGCCGGTAACGATGTTCATGTTCGTGCGCGGGTGGCAGAGCAGCTGCTTGGTGGCCTCCTGCGTGGGGTTGGCGATGGTAGTCACCAGGTTCGCCGGCCCGCCCGCGGCGACTATGGCCTGGTTGAGCGAGCGTACGGCGTCGGCCACGCAGCCCTTGGCGGCGGGATGCGGCGAGAAGACCGCTGAATTTCCGGCGGAGAGGATACCGATGGAGTTGCTTATGATCGTCGCCACCGGGTTGGTGGACGGTGTGATGGCGGCAACCACTCCGAACGGCGCGAACTCCACGAGAGCCAAGCCCTTGTCGCCGGTGTAGGCCAGCGCGCGCAGGTCCTCTACACCCGGGGTCTTGTCCGCGCAGACCAGGTTCTTGAGCACCTTGTCGTCCACGCGGCCCATGCCGGTCTCGGCCACAGCCATCTCGGCCCAGCGGCGGGCGTTGGCGCGCGAGACCTCGCGTATCGCGGTTATGATTTTCTCCCGGGCGGCGAGCCCCAGGTCCTGGAAAACAGGCTGGGCACGGCCGGCGGCGCCCACGGCTTGGTCCACGGTGTCGAACACCGGGCCGCCCGAGGAGGCCGGCGGCGCCGCGGGCTCGGCCTCGAGGTTCCGCACGACCTCGGCGACTATCTTCTTGAGCTCTTCCTCGGTAAGGGGCATGATGACCGCCTATCCTTCAAGTTTGTCCGCGGACTTCTTGAACACTATCTTACCGCCCTTCTCGATAGTGTCCACTATCGCGAAGACGGTGCAGTCCACTGGGGTGTTCTCGGTCTTGGAAGTCTGCCTGGCGCTCGAGCCCTGCACCAGCAGCACCAGTTCTCCGGAGCCTGCGCCTACGGCGTCCACGCCCACGAGCGTGTTGCCCTTCGGCTTATCGTCCAGGCCCACCGGCTGCACCATCAGCAGCTTTGTCCCCACGAGTTTGTCGTCCTTGCGCGTACAGACCACATTCCCCACCACGCGTGCAAATAACATATTTCCTCCGCAGTAAAACGGGGACAGACACCTAATTACCAGAAATCTCCCAATAGCGCGATTTACCGATATCCTTACCCATGACCAGTTCGGGAAACCTGCGTCTGTCCCTATTCCTATTTTTTACTTCTTTTTAGGTTCGCTGATAGGGAGTTTGCCTTCGAGGTCGCCGTGCGGCTGGGGGATCACGTGCACGCTGACCAGCTCACCCACTTTCTGGGCGGCGGCGGCGCCGGCGTCGCAGGCGGCGCGGCAGGCGGCGACTTCGCCCCTAAAAAGTATGGTAACAAGTCCGGAGCCGATCTTCTCGTAGCCCACTATATGGACGTTGGCGGCCTTAACCGCGGCGTCTGCGGCTTCCACGCAGGCCACGAGGCCTTTGGTCTCTATCATTCCGAGTGCTTCCATGTTATCCTCCTATAGTCGCTTCTAAACAACGAAAATTCAAACTATGTACGCCTGGTCGCCGTTCTTAAGGCCGGAGGCGTTGGCCTCGTCCGTGTCCAGATGCAGCTCCAGGGCGTACTTGTCAGAAACGCGGCACAACACGCGCTCGTAAATGACCTCGCGCTCGGTAGCGCGGCCGCAGAGCACGCGCACTTCCTGCCCGTCATTGACCTTGTATTTTTCTGCTTCCTTGGTATGAAAATGTATATGGCGCTTGGAGACGATGACTCCCCCGGAGAGCGTGACCGACCCCTTAGGACCGGCCAGCCTGATGCCGGGGGTATTGTCGAGCTTGCCGGAGTCGCGCACCGGCGGTTCCACTCCGAGCCTGCGGGTGTCGGCCAGCGAGACTTCCACCTGCGAGGCGGACCTGAACGGGCCGAGCACTCGGACGTCTTTGATGCTCCCTTTGGGGCCCTCTATCGTGACGGTCTCCGCGCAGGCGAACTGTCCGGGCTGTTTGAGGTCCTTGTGGACCGTCATCCTGTCGTATCCGAACAGCGCCTTGAAATGCTCAGCCGTAAGGTGCATATGGCGATTGGAAATACCCACCGGCACCGGCAGGGAGGAACGCTCCTGCCGCAGCTGCAGGTCTTCGAGTATCTCTTTGAGCAGTTTTTCGTTCATAGGATCGCCCGGCCGTCACCGGCTCAGCGCCGGCTGAAAATGTATCACGCGCAGGAACTTGTCGGCCTTCAGGCTCTCGCCTCCGACCAGCGCGCCGTCTATGTCGGGCTGCGCCATCAGTTCGTCTATGTTGTCGGCCTTCACGGAGCCGCCGTAGAGTATGCGCACGGCCCCGGCGTAATCCTTGCCGTAGATACGCTCCATCTGCTTGCGCACGAAAATATGGGCGTCCTGGGCCTGGTCGGGGGTGGCGGTCTTGCCGGTGCCTATGGCCCAGACGGGTTCGTAGGCGATGACGGCCTTAGCTGCCTCGGCGGGAGTGATGCCGGCGAACGCGCCGGTCAGCTGGGTTTCCAGCACGCGGTAGGTCTTCTGGGTCTCGCGCTCCTCCAGCGTCTCGCCGATGCAGAGCACCGGCACGAGGCCGGCCTTTATCGCGGCCTTCATCTTCTTGTTGACTACTTCGTCGGTCTCAAGGAAGATCTTGCGGCGCTCGGAGTGGCCTATGATAGCGTGGGTGCAGCCGGCGTCAAGAATCTGGGCCGGAGATACCGCGCCGGTGAAGGCGCCTTTCTCCTCCCAGGCCACGTCCTGGGACGAGAGGAATATCTTAGAGCCGGCTATCGCGGCTTTTACCGCGTGCAGGTTGGTGAAAGTAGGGGCGAGCAGCACTTCGTGCTTCAGGTCCGGGTCCAGGCCTTTTTTCACCGCGGCGGCCAGGTCGGCGGCCTCCCTGGAGGTCAGGTGCATCTTCCAATTGCCTGCTATCATCGGGACCCTTTTATCGGAAGCCATAGAGTTCTCCTCTGCCTTTCGAAAGAATTATACAAATATAGGCCTAGATTATCTCCCGCAACAACTCCGGCCTGGGCTGCGGGATGACCACCTTCTCCACCAGCAACCCCTTTTTGGCGGCTACGGCCGCGCCGGCCGCCACCGCGCTCTCGGCAGCGGCCACGGAGCCTGTAAGGGTAACAAAGGCCTTCCCCCCCAGCGCCATCGCCAATCGCACCTCGAGGAGCTTCACCGGCGCGGCCTTCACGGCCGCGTCGGCGGCCTCTACCAGCGCGGAGACCGAGAAGGCCTCTATAATACCGAGCGCCTCCAGTTTCTCAGGCACCGTGGTCCCCTCTATGGCCGGGAACACGTCCGGATGTATGTTGGGGATGACGAAACTGTCCACCAGCGAGTGGGCGGCCTTGGCGGCGCCGGCCTCAACGGCGGCGTTCACGTCGCCCACGTCTCCGGAGACCAGCACGATGTACTTGCCGGCGCAGATGGAGCGGGAAAGGAGCATCCGCACTTTGGCTGTCTTGAGCATCGCGTCGGCCGTCTCGAGGCCCCTGGCGACGCTGGAAAGTTCTACTCCGCCGATGGCGTTAAGCATATCAGGCTATTATCTCCACGTATCTCTCGTTGACCCGGCCGACGGTGCCGGAAACGCTGGCGTGCACCGGGCAGCCCAGCGCGCCCGCTGGGACGCCCCCCACCACGGCGCCTTTCTCTACCCGCTGGCCTTCCTTCACCGCCGGGGCGCAAGGCGCGCCGATGTGCTGGGCCATCATTATCCTGACCCTGGACGGGCTCAGCGTACCGTCGTTCCATGGAGCGTCCTTGTTGTAGTCATCCAGACCCAGGCGCTTCACCAGCCTGGAGACCGGAACTTTGCGGAAATCTCTTACCGGATGGGCTTCCGGCTTGCTGGCGGTATTTAGCCGGAAGTTCTTCACCCCTATCTTCGCCTCGCGCAGGTCGGCCTTGGCGGCCACGCAAGCCTCCCTCGGGTTAAGCCCCTCCGGGCAGGAATAGAGCGAGCACAACGAGCACTCGCAGCAGAGCAGGCCGTACTGGCTGTGCAGCTTATGTTCCGGGCCGCCCGCGAACAACAGGGAGCGCATCACGCGGTGCGGCTGCACGTTGTGCCCCAGCAGGTAGCGCGGGCAGAGCTCGGTGCAGTAGGAGCACTGGTCGCAGGCCGAGCGGCCTATGCGCGAGAAAACCGGACGGGACTGCGTTTTTTTCGCGATGAGCTGATGCGTTTTCGGCAGGACGATAATGCCCGCCGACGCCTTCACCACGGGGAGGTCGAAATCCGTCCGCACATTGCCCATCATCGGACCGCCGTCTATGTAGGCCGGGTCCTTCACGGAAAAACCGCCGCAGAACTCCACGCATTCGCGCCACGCGACGCCCACGGGTACGCGGAAAGTGGCGGGCCTCTTCACGCCGCCGTTGACCGTGACGAAGGTCTCGGTGACCGGCCTTGGCGCGAACGCGGCGTTATAGAGGGTCTCGACGTTGCTGACCACGCAGCCTACGTCCAGCGGGATGCCGCCCGGTGGCACTACGCGCCCGGTGGCCTCGTAGACAAGGCACTGCTCGTCGCCTGCGGGGTAGTAGTCGCCCATCTCCAGCACCGAGACGTTCCTGCGCGAGGCCGCTATCTCTTTAAGCCGCGGTATCAGCTTCTCGTGCTTCCGCTTGATGCCTACCATCCCCCTGGACGCGCCCACGGCCCTCATCAGCAGGCCCAGCCCGTCAAAGACCTTCTCCGGCCAGTGCTCGAGTATCTTCTGGTCCTTCTTAAGCAACGGTTCGCACTCCGCGGCGTTCACCAGGGCGATCTCGGCCTTCCCCTGCGCTTTCACGTAGGACGGAAAACCGGCGCCGCCGGCCCCTACAACGCCGGCGGTGCGGAGGTTCCCGCTGAACTCGGCTGAGAAGTCCGACACGGTTATTTCGCGGCGGCGAGGCGCTTCTTGACCGTGGTGGCCAGGCGCTTTATCCCTTCGTCGATCTCGTCGAGAGTGGGGTAGGAGAAGTTCAGGCGCATCGTGTTCTTGCCCGAGCCGTCGCAGTGGAAAGCCGAGCCTATCACGTAGGCCACGTTCTCCTTTATCGCGTCGTGGAACATATCGTCGGCGCTCATGCCCTCCGGCAGGCGCACCCACAGGAACAGTCCGCCCTCGGGCTTTGTCCAGGTGACGCCTTCCGGCATATACTTCTCCAACGCGCCCACCATAGCGTCTTTCTTGGCCTTGTAGGCTTTCTTTACCTTTTCCACGTGCGCCTCGAACACGCCGTTGCGCAGGAAGTCGGCCGCGATAAGCTGGTTCAGGCTGGAGGAGCAGAGGTCCAGCGACTGCTTGAGGATCTCCATCTTCCGGACTATGTGCGGATGGGCCAGGATGACGCCCAGGCGCAGGCCCGGAGCGAAGGTCTTGGAAAAAGTGAACAGCGAGATGATATTGCTGGTCCTGCGCGTCTCCTGGTCCAACTTGTAGAGCATCTTCGGAGCCTTGCCCTCGAAACGGATCTGGCGGTAGGGGGAATCCTCTATTATCGCCACGTCGTACTTCTCGGAAAGCTCGATTACCTTCAGCCGCTTCTCCTCGGAAAGGGTCACGCCGCTCGGGTTCTGAAAGTCCGGGACGAGATAGACGAACTTGTAGTGCTCGTCCTGCGATTTGAGCCAGGACAGGCGCTCCTCCAGCTCGGTCACGGAGACGCCATCCTCCTCCAGTTTGACCCCGACGAAGTCGGCGCCGTAGGACTTGAACACCTGCAACCCGCCCATGTAGCTGGGCTTCTCCACCAGCACCGGGTCGGAGGCATCTATGAACAGGCGTCCGACCATGTCCAGCGCCTGCTGGCTGGCCGTGGTGACTATCACGTTCTCCGGCTTGGCCTCTATCCCCTCGTGCTTCTTGAGGAACTTCAGGAATTCCTCCTTGAGCTCCGGCAGGCCGTCAGTAGGGCCGTACTGCAGCGCCACGCGGCCCTTCCTGGCCATTATCTCCTTCACGGAATCTGTCACAAAATCGTACGGAAAATGTTCCGGGTCCGGCAGGCCGCCGGCGAAAGAGATGACACCGGGCTTGTTGGTGATCTTGAGCAGTTCGCGAATAACGGAAGCCTTCGTGCGCCTGGGCGCGGTAGCGATGTTCTTTGTGATGTCTATCATAAGTCCCTCCGCATTGATGGCGGCGCGGGGCCGCATTAACAATTTACTCAATTAATACAAGTTCTGGCAAGCGGAATAAAGCCGCCTCATTTCCGGCCGTCCGGGAGCGGGGCGTCGGAGAAATATTCGAGATTCTCCCTGTAATACTCTTTTTTCGCCGGGTTCTTCTCGGCGGCCAGCTTGCCGGCGTAGTACTTTATAGCCCCGGGCCAAGTCTCCTTCCGAAGAGGCTCCAGGTCCTCCGGGAACGGACGGCCGGTGACGGCGCAGGCGTTCCCGAGCGACTTCAGGTACTGGCTCAGTTCCTCCATCCCCATCTTCCCGCTGTTGTCGCGGATAAAGGAGGCCGCTTCCAGTATGGCCAGCGCCCCTTTCGTCCTGAGCGATTCCAGCGTTTTGGGATCCATACCGTACCTCCCGGAGTTCGCGTCGGCCACGGCCAGGCAATCCAGCGCCAGCGGGTAGTTCTTCTCTTCCAGCGCGGTCGTTCCGACAAAAAGCAGCGCGCGGGAGCTGAAGGCCGGCCAGCGCTTCCTGTAGAAGCCGTCCAGAAAGGCGGCGTACGCCTTCTTTTCCCTGTCCAGGCGCGCCAGCCGGCCGGCGTCCTTCCTGTACTCGGCCACGGCGCCGGAGGCGTAGGCCATCACCTTCTCTCCGGCCAGGCCGCTCCGCTTCTCCCTCTCGGCCCTGCCGAGAGTAAGGTAGCCGCGTTCCTCCTCGTAGTAACGGCGGATCTTCTCCTTGTACTTCCCGGGGTCCAGCGACAGCGTGAAGTAACTGCCCAGGACATTGGAGGTATAGACGTCGCTGTACTCGCCGCGAATGAACTTGCGAAGCAGGCCCGGCTCCGCCCTCATCAGCTCGTCGACGTACATATCCTCGCGCAGGTAGGCCTCGTACTCGAACTCCAGCGGGTTGGCCCCGGCGTCGCGGCGGTACTCAGGGTACTTGTAGTACTGCAGCGCGTGGACCAGCTCGTGCAGGTAGACCGGGCTTACGTGTTCTACCAGGAACAGGCGCACCTTGCTGTTGCTCCACAGCACCTCCACCACCTGCGGGTCCCGGAAACCCTTCGCCTCGAAGAACCGGAGGATGTAGCGGGAGTTCAGATAGACGGCGTTGGCGGACGGATCGAACCAGGCCAGCGAGTCGGAGCGGTCGCTCCTGGCCAGGACGCGCAGTTCGCCGTACTTTTCCCTCCCCCGCAGGCGGTCCAGCAGTTCCCGGCCGGTGCGGGTTGTCCGGAGCTTGGTGCCCAGTTCGGCCTTCAGCACGGAGCTGAGCCGCGCGTCGTAGCGGTAGGCCGAGGCCGGGCACGGCAGCAGCAACGCCGCTAAAAGCAGTATGGACGACCCGCGCATATTACGGATTATATAGCTTTGCCGGCGGCCGGGCCATAGGCTTTACCGCGCGTTTGACAAACGCAGCGGCAATGTTTAAGATTACAGGGAAGCAGGCGGAATTTCACGGAGGCTATTATGTCTGAGAACAGAGGAAGTGAGATTATCGGCGCTTTCATCATCGGCGGCCTCATCGGGGCCGCGCTCGGTATGCTGTTCGCCCCCGCGGCCGGCAGCGAGACGCGCGAGAAGCTGGGCGAATGGTTCGACGAGAACAAGACGAAGGCCAAGGAGAAATTGGACAAGCTGGAGGGAGAGATAAAGAAACGCAAGGAGCAGCTGTTCAAAAACGCGGAGGAGTGAGAGGACAACTCTTTCCGGGAAAACCCCGCCGCCGGCGGGGTTTTCCTTTCCGCACCGGATTCGGCGGGCAGGCCTCAGTCCTGCCCCCCCTGCCGGGCGTCCGCGGCCCGGCCTCCCAGTCTGGATTCCAGCGGGGCCAGCAGCCAGCCGATGACGAAAGTGGAAACCGTCCCTATCACTATTATCCAGCTCCAGCCCAGAGGGGCTACGCCCTTCTCGGAGAGATAAAGCGCCGCGCCCGCCAGCACGGAGCTGGCGCACATGGCGACGACGTTTCCCCTGTTGACGGCCCTCTTCGTCATCAAGCCCAGCAGGAACACGCCCAGCAAGCTGCCGGCCGTGACGCCGTTGATCTTAAAGGCGAGCCAGAGCATGCGCCCGGAGCCGCCCGCGCAGAGCCACGCTATCCACGCCAGCAACAGGCCGAAGACGACCACGCTGACACGCGAGGCGAAAAGATAATGCCGCTCCGTCCCGTCTTTCCTTACCAGCGGCCGGTAGATATCGGTGATGAACGAGGAGGACAGCGAATTGAGCGGCGAGTCTATGCTGGCCATCACGATTGCCGTGAGCACCAGGCCCTTGAGGCCGGCGGGCAGCACATAAATGGTGAAATGGGAAAGTATCTTGTCCGGGTTGGCCGGCAGCGGCAGCGATGGGTGCTGCTTGTAGAAGACGAACAGCAGCGTGCCTATGCCGAGGTAAAGCCAGGTCACCGGAAGGCTCGCGAAGATGGTGGCGATAATTGTCTTCTGGCTCTCGCGGCGGGTCTCCAGCGTCAGAAGCCGCTGCATTAGTTCCTGGTCGGTGCCGAACGAGGCCATCGAGCCGAATACTCCGTTGAGTATGGCGACCCACAGCACATTCGGGTCTTTCATGCTCCAGCGGAAATCGAAGACGGAGAGCTTGCCGGCCGCGGAGGCGGTATTCCAGGCCCCGGCCAGGCCGCCGTTGATGTGCAGTATCAGGTACAGCGCCAACGCTCCGCCGGCGACGTAGAAGGTCGTCGCCTCGAAAGCGCCGGTCCACAGCACGGCCTTGATACCGCCAAAACCTATAAAGATTACGCTGACCAGCGTGAACAGGGCTATCGTCCAGCCGAGATGCCAGCCCATTATGACCGCGACGGCAAGGGAGGCCGCGTAGAGCCTGACCCCGGAGGCGAACAGGCGCGTTATGAAGAAGAAGGAGGAGCCGGCGTACTGCGTCTCCGCGCCGAAACGGTGCTTGAGAAACTCGTAAATCGTGGTGCAGTTGAACTTGTAGAAGGCCGGGATGAAGAAGAGCGCTATCAGGATGCGGGCCGAAGCCGAGCCGATGAAGAACTGCAGGTACTGCCAGTTCTCGGTGAAGCCGACCGGCGGAATGCCGACTATCGTCATAGCGCTGATCTCGGTGGCCACGAAGGACAGCGTGCCTACCCAGACCGGGGTCTTGCGGCTGCCCAGGAAGTAGTCCCGCGTGTCCGTCTCGCCCCTGCCCTTGAAATAGGAGATAACGAACAGCGTTATCACCGCGGCGGCCAGCAGCGCGTAGTCCAGCGGGGCCAGCCCGGTGATGCGTTGAAAACCGGCGGCGGCGTTCATGCCGCGCCTCCCATCGATATCTTCACGGGCATGGTCCCGGCCGCCCTCTCCTTGCCGGCCAGCACGCGCGCGGCAGTCCGCTGAAAATCCTCCAGAGCGCAGAAAGCGCAGAGTCCCGCCGACGGGGCCAGGCCGTCGAGCGCGAACGGGCTGCCGAAAGCCAGCAGCACGGAGGCAGCAGCGCCGGCTATGGCGGCTTCCAGCGCGGCCATCGCCTCGGCGGACAGGCCTATGCTGCCCCCTCCGGCGCGGGGACCGCAGAAGCAACCGGCAGCCAGCTTCATGCCGCAGCCGGGCTGGTAGGGTTCCACGCGCACCCCTAGCGAGGCAAGTTCCTCGGTGAAAGCGCGGCCTTTCCAGTCCTCGCGCCGGGCCAGCGGCTCAAGATAGCCGACCGTATCTCCAGCCGCGAGGGAGAACCTTCCAGCCGAAGCCCAAGCCAGACACGACGGGGCCGCCTCGAAACCGAAAGCCAGATGCTCAGGGCAACGCAGCGCGCCCGACGGCAGCGGCTGCTGCCTGAAAGAGGAGAGTTTGCGGACCAGCGCGTCCTGCCTGGCAAGGGCGGCCTCGACAGCGGCGGCGGATATGGCTCCTTCCCCGAAAGCGCGCAGCAGGGCCGTGTGCAGCGCGAAAGGGTCCTCGGGCGCCAGAAGCACGTCCGCGCCGGCGATGAAGGCCTTCACCCCGGCGAGGGGGTCCGCGGAGACGGCCTTCATCTCCAGCGCGTCGGTAACAATCAGGCCAGGGAAGCCGAGACTACCCCTGAGCAGGCCGGTCAATATTTCTTTCGAAAGCGAGGCCGCAACGGAGCGGTCCAGCTCCGGAAGCATCAGATGGCCGGCCATCACGGCGTCGGCCCGGCGCGCCAACCCGGCAAAAGGCCTCAGATCCGCCTCCTGCAGGGAAAAAAAATCCTTCTCCACGGACGGCAGCTCCAGGTGCGAATCCGCGGCGGTTCCGCCGTGCCCGGGAAAATGCTTAAGGCAGGAGAGCGCGCCCTGCGAGCCCAACCCGGAAATAAAGGCCCGGGCCATGGAGGAAACCAGGGAGGGATCGGCCCCGAAGGATCTGACGTTGACTATGGGGTTGTCAGGGCGGTAGGCGAGGTCGACCACGGGGGCCAGCACCCAATCCACCCCTAGAGCGCGCGCTTCCAGGCCCGTGATTTCGCCCTTGCGCCTGGCCAGGGCCTCCAACCCGGAGGCGCCTATAGCCATGTTGGAGGGCAGCTCGGTGGCGCCACGCACCCACTTTCCGGCGCCGTACTCGTAATCGGCCGAGATGAGCAGCGGGGTAGCCGAGGCCGACTTGAGCAGCGCCGACATCCCGCGCACCTCGTCAGCGGAGCCGCCGTAGAGGCAGAAGCCTCCGACTCCGAGCTCCGCCAGCTGGACGGCCCGGTCGGGGTCGGAAATCCCGAACCTGAAGGCAGGGTGGATGAGACGTGCAAGCTTTCCCGGTTTCAAGATCTCTTCCCGCGGGCGGCGCGGGCCTTCTCCGTTTTTTTGATGCGCTTCCACTCGCGCAGCACCTGCGCCGGGGTCTCCAGCCTGCCGCCTCCAAAAACGTGAGGGTGGCGGCGGACCATCTTGGCATTGACCGTCCGTATAACGTCGGAGAGTCTGAAACGCCCGGCCCTGCGGGCCAGCTCGCTGTGAAAGACCACCTGCAGCAGCACGTCGCCGAGTTCCTCGCGTAGGTTGGCCCAATCCTTGCGGCGCACGGCCAGGCCCACCTCGCCGGCCTCCTCGTGCAGGTACTTGAGCAGCGTAGAGTGGGTCTGTCGGCGGTCCCACGGGCAGCCGTCAGGGTCCAGCAGCAGCTTCATGATGCGCGACAGAGAGGCCAGACTGCCGCTGCGTGCGAGCCGGAGGCCCTCGCGGGACGTCGCTGTTCTTTTTGCGGCTTTTCTAATCATCTGTAAAAGTATATAATTTTGTAACGGTTTCCCGAAAAGCGGCTGCGCCGCGGCGGCGGAGGGTTGATGACAGGAACAGATATAAAGGCCGGCCAGGACCTTGTGAAGGTCTTGGACAACGGCTTCGTGAAGCTGGTCGATTTCCTCGGCGGAGACTCGCGGGCGGTGGATTCCGCCAGGGTTTCGTTCGGTTCGGTCTCCAAGGGGGAAGCCGCGGACCGCAAGCTGATAGAATACCTGTTGGAACACGGACACCTAAGCCCGTTCGAGCACTCCGTCTTCCAGTTTCACGTCAAGTGTCCCATCTTCGTAGCGCGCCAGTGGATGCGCCACCGCATCGCCTCCTACAACGAGATATCGGCGCGCTACACCGAGGTGAACGACGAGTTCTATTTTCCGGAGGCTTTCCGAGCGCAGGACCGGAGCAACAGGCAGGGCTCGTTGGAATACTCTTCGCTGGACCAGGAGAGGATGAAGGCCATTTACGACCGGGCGATAAAGGGCTCCTACGCCGCCTACAAGGAGTTGCTGGACGCCGGCGCAGCCCGCGAAATGGCCCGCATGGTGCTGCCGGTGGCGCAGTACACACAGTTCTACTGGAGCATCAACGCCCGCAGTCTGCTTAACTTCATTTCCCTGCGCGCCGACTCCCACGCGCAATGGGAGATACGCCGCTACGCCGAGGCCATACAGACCATCTTCCGCGCCAAAATGCCGTGGACTTGGGAGGCCTATTGCGAACTTCATGAAAAGAACCCTCGTTAAGACCACCGCTTTGCTGCTCTGGCTGGCGCCGGCGGCCGTGGCGCAGGTCCCCTGGAAGACCGGGCCCGAGCACGGCATCAAGATAGGGGACATTAAGGTGGTCTCCCCCGTAACGGGGATCTCCACCGCCCAGGACACCTACGACGTGTTCGCTCCTTTCGACGGGAGGGTCGAGGACGTAGAGGCGGAGCTTTTCGGCTTCGTAAGGAAGAAGACCCTGCTGGCGCGCATGGTCTCCACCGACATGGCCGCGCTGCTCGACGCCAGCCCTGACTCCCAAAAGCTGACCGAGCAGCGCTGGAAGGACATTTACAAATACACGGAGATAAAGCCGGAGACGGAGGGCGTTATTTCCGACGTATACGTTAAGCCGGGCGACAGGGTGAGCAAGGGGAACCGCCTCTTCACCGTGGCGAAGAAGGTCATCATAATCGGCAGGAACACCGCGCCGCTCTACTCCGCCCTGTCCGCCGGCATGAAGGCCAGGGTGACGCATGTCCGCACAGGCGCCAAATTCGACGCCACGCTGACCAATTTCCTGCCGGTGAAGGGCGACCCACGCACGGACCGCATCTGGCTGCAGGTGGACGACCTCAGAGCCGGGATCAAGATAGGGGAGCAGTTCGACGGCACGCTTCTTGTGGGCGAAAGCAAGCACACGATGCTGGTGCCGCGCGGGGACCTGATAGAGTCCGGCGGCAGGCTCTTCCTGGTCACGGAGGTTAAGCCTGGGTTGCAGACCGCGGACAAGGTAGAAATCCTCGGCCACACCTCCCTTTACCTGGAGCCGCAAACAGCGGCGGGAGTAGACAATGGAAAAGATAAAAAAAACCGCTGAGATCTTCTCCAGCTTCATGTTCGTGAAGCTGCAGCCTGAGTTCCGCCGCCTTATCTCCAACGAAAAGATCACCGCCAAGCAGGAGTTCGAGAATATGGTCGGCTCGGCCCAGGAGAAGCTCTTCCTGCGGACCTATATGGTCTCCGGCTTCCGCTCCGACTCGGATATCCTTTTCTGGCGTATGTCGGACGACCTGCCCTACCTGCAGGAGGTCTGCGCGCGCACCTTCTCCTCCGGGGCGGGCAGATATTTCACCCAGTCCTACACCTACCTCGGAGTCTACCAGGTCCAGGACGCGGGCCTGCAGAAAAAGGACCTGGATTTCGGCTTCCTGCCCAAAGGCACTTTCGGACGCTTCCGCTACCTGCTTTTCCACCCGGTCGTAAAGACCCACGCCTGGTACGAACTCTCGGACGAGGAGCGCGCCAAGCTCATGGCGGACAGGACCCAGGTGCTCTCCCGCTACCGCGACATACAGGAGAACTTTTTCATGTCGTACGGTCTCGACGAGCCCGATATGCTCGTCGCCCGCGAGGCCAGGGCCCTGGACGACCTGACAGCCGCCACGCAGGAATTGCGCCAGCAGCGCATCAAGAGCTACACCTGCGGCGACAAGCCGGTCTTCCTGTGTCTGGGCCGGGACCTGCGCGAGATTATGGACGCAATAAGCTGACGGCGGTTCGGAGGCAACATGAGAACGCTTGGGATAATAATGGCCGGGGGCAAAGGGGAGAGGCTGTACCCGCTGACTAAGGAGCGCTCCAAGCCGGCCGTGCCTTTCGGCGGAAAGTACCGTATCGTAGACTTCGTGCTTTCTAACTTCATTAACTCAGGCATCTACTCCAATTACGTGCTGGTGCAGTATATGTCACAGTCGCTGATAGAGTACCTGCGTTCGACGTGGAACCTCGGCGGCATCACAAAGGACCACTTCATCACCGTGGTCCCTCCGCAGATGCGCCTCGGCGAGATGTGGTACCGCGGCACCGCCGACGCCGTCAAGCAGAACCTGAACCTGATCACGGACTACAAGCCGGACCTCGTGGCGATCTTCGGCGCGGACCACATCTATCGAATGGACATCCGCCAGATGATAGACTTCCACCTGGCCAGCAAGGCCGACGTCAGCGTTTCAGCCATCACCGTGCCGCTGAAACAGGCATCCCGCTTCGGCACCATAGTCGTTGACGCCAAAAACAGGGTCAGCGCCTTCGAGGAGAAGCCCAAGAATCCCAAGCCGCTGCCGAACGACCCACATTCCGTCTACGCCTCGATGGGCAACTATATCTTCACCTACGACGCGCTGGTCAAGGTGCTGCACGAGGAATCCGGAGAGACCGCCGCGCTCGACTTCGGCAAGACAATCCTGCCAAACATCCTGAAGCGCTACCGGGTCTTCGCCTACAACTTCGACGAGCAGCTGCTGCCCGGAGTAAAGCCGTACGAGGAGAAGAACTATTGGCGGGACGTGGGGACGCTGGAAACATTCTGGCAGACACATATGGACCTGCTCGGCGCCAAGCCCAAACTGGACCTCAACAACAAACAGTGGCCCATCCAGGACGCGCGCAAGACCACGGCGCCGGCCAAGATCATAGAGTCCAACCTGCAGGACTGCATGGTGGCCGACGGCTGTTTCATCTGCCAGTCCTCGCTGAAGCGCTGCATTCTCGCCAACGACGTCGTCGTGCACGAGAAGTGCCAGTTGGAGGACTGCATCATCATGGACGCCTGCGAGATAAAGGCCGGCAGCCGCCTAAAAAAGGTCATCATGGACCGTTACAACACCATAGAGGCCAAGACCGTGATAGGGCACAACCCGGACCAGGACGCCCAACGGTACTACATAGACCCCGACGGCATCGTCGTGATACCGCGCGGCATCTCGAAATGGCAGTAACGCGGTGAACCCGCTCGGACGAATGGAAGGACGCAAGTTCCGGCTCAAGAACCGCGAGGAGATCATGGCGCTGCTGGGCGCCCAGGACGAGGGTTTGCGCGACCTGGAGCGGCGTCTGAGGGTACGGATCTACGTGAAGCACCACCACGAGACCGAGAGCGCGGAGCTCACCGTCACCGGCAAGCCGTCCTCCGTGGACAAGGCCGTCAACCGGCTGCGGGAGGAGCTAGAGGGATTCTACGGCGCCAGCCTCGGAACGCAGCGCCCGCAGCCCCGCCCGGACCAGGAGGCCCTGCCGGAGGACGGACTTTACAAGACCTACTACGGAGAACTGATCCAGCCGCGCACCGAGAACCAGCGCAGGTACGTCGAAGCCGTTCTCTCCAGGGACCTGGTGTTCGGCATAGGGCCCGCCGGCACCGGCAAGACCTTCCTGGCCGCCGTCTGCGCGCTGCGCGCTCTCAACGAGGGCAGCGCCAAGCGCATCATCCTGACCCGCCCGATCGTGGAGGCCGGAGAGAAGCTGGGGTATCTGCCCGGAGACGTCTCGGAGAAGGTGCATCCCTACCTGCGCCCGCTTTACGATTCTTTCTTTACGCTGCTGGGCCCGGACAGGTTCCGCGCCCTTCGTGCCGACGAGGTCGTCGAGACCGTGCCGCTGGCCTATATGCGCGGCCGCACGCTGGAGAACTCCTTCATCATCCTGGACGAGGCGCAAAACACCCTGCCGGAACAGATGAAGATGTTCCTGACCCGCCTGGGGCAGAACTCCCGCATGGTCATAACCGGGGACGTCACGCAGATAGACATCAAGGAAAAGGGCCGCTCCGGCCTGGTACTGGTGCGCGACATCCTGAAGAAGGTCGGCGGGGTCAAATTCGTAAATTTCACGGCCAGGGACGTAAGCCGGCACCCGCTGGTAAAGGACATCCTGACCGCTTACGACGATTGGGAACAAGAGAACCCGTGATGGCCGTCAGCGTATTCTTCGGGCGAGGGCTTCCGGCGTGGGCCAGGGCAGGGCAAGGCCAGCTGAAGACAGCCGCGGGGCTGGGGCTGGGCCGGTTCGCGCGCAGGCCGGTGAACCTCGTAATCGTCGGCGGCGCGGCCATCAAGTCCCTCAACAAACGTTTCCTTGGAAAGGACCGGCTTACCGACGTGATAGCCTTCAGCCTGCCCCCAGCGCCCGTGCCCGGAGCGCCGTGGGGCGAGATTTACGTCTGCGCGCCGGTGGCCGCGCGGCAGGCCAGGGCTATAGGCCACTCCCCGATGACCGAGCTGCTGGTCCTGACCGTCCACGGCGCGTTGCACCTGGCCGGCATGGACGACTCCACCCCGGCGCTGCGCCGCCGGATGAACGAGCGCACGGCCAGCCTGCTCAGAAGGCTCTGAGCGCCGCGCCCGGCCGGGCACCGGTCTGAATTGACAGCGGCCCCCATAACCTGAGCCGGACGGCTGCGGAAAAATCCGTTCAGGTCCGGAACCGCCCCAGGAACGACGCCAGGACGTCCTCCACCCGCACCGAGGTTATCGGTTCCCCCGAGACAGAAATGACGGCGAATGGCCTGTTGGAGGAATCCAGCCACTCGTCGGCGCAGCGTCCGCCTTTCCCGTCCAGGCCGCTCATCACGCAGGTGAAAGGACAACCGCACATCTGGAAGACGTGCCCCGGGCCGCAGTCGTTGCCGACCGCCCCGGCGCAGGAAAAGGCCGCCGCAGCCAGGTCGCGCAGCGGCGCGCTCTGCAGCACGGAGGATCTGCCAGCTACGGGCGAGGCGGAGATCCTCTCCCGCAGCCCGGCCTCCCTCGGGCCCAGCACCCACAGGAAATTCAGCGACCGGTCCAGCGAGGCGAGCCTGCCGCACAATTCAAGATAGCGGTCTGCCCCCCAGAGCTTGAAATCTCCTGAGCCGCCGCCTGGCAGCACTGCAATAGCGCGGCCTGAAGGCGCGCGGAAAGCGGAGAAGGCGGCCGCCTCACGGAACCAGCCGTCCAGCGGGGCCGACAGCGCGGCCTCCCGCTCCAGCAGCAGCGCCAGGTACTTGCGGGCGCGGTAGATGTCTCCTCTGGCCGGAGCGACTCGGGAGTAGAGCAGGCGGCCCAGCCAGGACTCGTAGCCGACGGAGGCGCGCGGGCGGCAGCTGGCCACGGCCAGGTCCAGCCCGCGGGAAGCCGGCCGCAGCACGAAGACCAGGTCGGGACCAATGGCGCGCAACGTCCTCCTTATGCCGGAGAAGCTCCAATCGTAGCGCACGAACTCGTCCGCGGCCCCCTCGTCGCGCAGCAGCGACATGGGGCCGGCGGGGGATAGCGCGACGAGGCGCACGCCGGGATACGCGCGGCGCAGCAGGTGCAGGAAAGGGATATGGACGAGGGTGGCCCCGAAATACGGTTTCTTTTCCAGGAAGACCGCCGCGGTTCCCGCTCCGGAGGCCAGCGGCGGCAACAGACCTGCCTGGGCCTGGGCGGCGGAGTCTGGATCTCTGGACATCGCTCTATTATAGCGAAATCCCCCCGCCCGTACGCGGCCGGGAGGGAAAGATGGTAGAATTAGTTCCCGTTAATCCCGGCCCCCGGGCCAAGGAAAACTCAATGAACTTACGGAACGGATATCTCAGGGCCGCGCTGGCCGCTCTCTCGGGCGGGCTGCTTGCGCTTTCTTTTCCTCCTTTCGGCCTCTGGCCGCTGGCCTGGGCGGCGTTCGTGCCGCTGCTGCTAGCCGCCATGGAAAGTCAGACGGCACGGGGAGCGGCGGACCTGGGCGCGCTGGCAGGGCTGGTCTTCTATAGCGTCTCCCTGCACTGGATGTACGGGCTTTTCGGGCCGCTCGCCGCCGCCTTCTGGTGCATCTTTTCCATCTGGCCCGGACTCTTCGTCTGGCTGCTGTGGGGAATAGACCGAGGCAGACTGTTCCCGGGCCTCCGGGAACGCTACAGGCCGCTGCTGTTCACGGCGGCCGCCGGCCTGCTCTGGGCTGGGCTGGAATATTTCCGCGCCGAGGTCTGGTGGCTCCAGTGCGCGTGGCTGGCCATAGGCTACAGCCAGACGCCTTTCACGGCGATGCTCCAGACATGCAGCCTTATCGGCGTGTACGGCCTGTCGGCGCTGATGCTCTCCACCAACGCGGCCCTCTTCCAGCTGATAAAGGGAAAACACCGGGCTCCTGCGGCCGCCATGCTGCTGCTATCGGCCGCGCTGGCGCTCTGGGGCCTGCGCCGGGAGGCGACCTTTCCCGCAAAAAACGGCAGGGAACTGAAGGTCGCCCTGGTGCAGGACGAGTCGGCCGACCTGAAGCGCCTCTCCGTCTTCAGCCTGGGCGGGGAGGCTGCCGGCGCGGACCTGTTGATCTGGCCCGAGTACTCCTTTCTGGTTGCGTCAGAGCGCGACCCGGGCAACATCGCTTTGCTGGCGAAGGCGCTGAAAGGTTCCGGCGCCACGGCTGTCGTAGGCGCCGCGGTCATGCCGGACGAAAAGCTGAGAACTCCGCTGCGCGATTTTATGTGGCTGCTGTCCCCGGACGGGAAGTTGCTTGGGCGCTATGACAAGATGCACCCGGTGCCTTTCGTGGAGAAGGACCTCCGGGATACATGGAAGAACATGATTCCGAACAGGGACCCGCGCCCGGTGGACACCCCGGCTGGACGACTGGGCCCTCAGATCTGCTACGACCTCGACTTCGAGAACGGATCCAGGCTGATGGCCCGGCGCGGGGCGCAGCTGCTGGCCGTGGACAGCCTGGACCCGATGGCCTGGGGCCGCTGGCAGCATCTGCAGCACTCTGCCATGGCCCCGGCTCGCGCCGCCGAAGAGGGGCTATGGGTGGCGAGGGCCGCCTCCTCAGGCACTTCGCAGATCATAGACCCGGCCGGTCGGGTCAGGGCCTCGCTCGGGCCCGGGACCTCCGGCGTGCTGGCCGGAAAGGTCTGGCTGCTCGTGCCCGGCACTTTCTATTCGCGGGCAGGCTGGCTTTTCGGACCGTTCAGCCTCCTGTTCGCGCTGGCGCTCTCCATCCTGGCGGCCGCCCGGGCGCTGCCGAAGCAGCGCTAACGCCGGCACCGCTCCCCGCCGAGGCCGGAGCCGGACCCAAGCTCCCTCCTATATTTGATAAAATACCGAGAATGCGCAAGTTACTATTCATCCTGCCGTTCACGCTCCTCGTTCAGCGGGCCCCGGCCCAGACTAAGCCTGTTCCACAGCGGGCGGACAAGGCCGCCGCGGATCCTGAACAGGTCAGCGAGGACATGATAAAGGACGTGGACGACTGGCTCGGCCGGCTGGACGCAAGGCTAGAGTCCGGCAAACCCGTCCTGCCGCGGGACTTCGATTCTTTCTTCGGGAACTCGTTTTTCGAGAGTTCCAAAGACCCCGCGCTGGATATGCAGGCGGCGCAGAAACGCATACGCGACAGGCTGGGCAACAAGGCGGGAGTCGCCGAGGCCTACGACAAATGGATGGCGGAAAAACTTTCGCCGGCGGACCTATCTCCCAGGATAACGCCAGGTAAAAAGACCATAACCGTGGCCTTCACCGCGCCGAAGAACGCGGAAAGCGGGCTGAAGGCCGCAGTTTCCATGAAACTGATAAAGATCAGTTACTCCAGCCGCGGCACCAGGGCAGAGAAACGCTCCGACGGCGCACAAGCCTCCCGCTCGTCCCAGAGGAAACAGCTGCGCGTCATGCCGGTGCCAGCCGGCGCGGATTCCGCCAAGTACAGGATGAAGGCGTCCCGGCGCGGCATAGAGATAATTTTCGACCGCCTTAAGGCTAACGGCGGCCAAGCGGAGGCCACAAAGTGAAGACTACCGAAGCCCGCACCTTCCCGGAGATTGACGCGCGCCAGCAGAAGCGCTGGCTGGAGCAGAACGCCTTCAGGACGGCGCGCCTGCCAGGCGCCAAGCCCAAGTTCTACTGCCTCGATATGTTCCCCTATCCTTCCGGCGACGGCCTGCACGTAGGCCACCCGCTCGGCTATATCGCCACCGATATACTCTGCCGCTTCAAACGCATGAAGGGCTTCGAAGTCCTGCACCCCATGGGCTGGGACGCCTTCGGACTGCCCGCCGAGAACTACGCCATCTCCACCGGCGTGCACCCGCGCGTGACCACCGAAAGGAACTGCGCCAATTACCGGCGCCAGATCCAGTCCCTCGGCCTGAGCTACGACTGGGAGCGCGAAGTGGCGACTATAGATCCCGGCTACTACAGGTGGACGCAGTGGATCTTCCTGCAGCTCTTCAAGAAAGGCCTGGCCTACGAGTCCACCATGCCCATCAACTGGTGTCCCAAGTGCAAGACCGGCCTCGCCAACGAGGAGGTCTTCCAGGGCAAGTGTGACCGCTGCGAGACCCCGATAGAGCGCAGGAACCTCAAGCAGTGGATGTTAAAGATCACGGCCTACGCCGACCGGCTGCTGACCGACCTGAAGGACACCGACTGGCCGCACTCCACCCGCCTGATGCAGGAGAACTGGATAGGACGCTCCGAGGGCGCCGAGGTGGATTTCGAGGTCCCCGCCGCCGGCGAGAAATTGCGCGTTTTCACGACGCGCCCCGACACGCTCTACGGCGCCACATATATGGTGCTAGCGCCAGAGCATCCACTGGTCGCGAAGATCACGGCGCCGGAGCAGGAAAAGGCCGTCAAGGCCTACGTCGCGGCCGCCGCCAACAAGTCCGATCTCGAGCGAACCGAGCTGGCCAAGGAAAAGACCGGCGTCTTCACCGGCGCTTACGCCGTGAACCCCGTCAACGGGGAGAAGATCCCGGTCTGGGTAGCAGATTACGTGCTGATCACCTACGGCACCGGCGCCATCATGGCCGTGCCCGCCCACGACGACCGCGACCACGAGTTCGCGGTAAAGTTCGGGCTGAAGATAGTGGAAGTACTCAAGCCCCCGGCTGACTGGAAGGGCGAGGGCGCCTTTTGCGGCGACGGCACCTCGATAAATTCCGGCGTAATTACCGGCCTGCCCACGCCGGAGGCAAAGCGGAGGATCACGGCCTGGCTCGAGGAGAAGGGCATAGGCAAGGCCAAGGTCAATTTCAAGCTGCGCGACTGGCTGTTCGCCCGCCAGCGCTACTGGGGCGAGCCCTTCCCGCTGGTGCACTGCCCCAAGTGCGGCGTCGTGCCCGTGCCGGAAAACCAACTGCCCGTGCTGCTGCCCGAGGTGGAGAAGTACGAGCCCACCGGCACCGGCGAGAGCCCGTTGGCCGCCATCGAGTCCTGGGTCAACATTAAGTGCCCTGCCTGCGGCGGCCCCGCCAAGCGCGAGACCAACACCATGCCACAGTGGGCCGGTTCCTGCTGGTACTACCTGCGCTTCATCGACCCGAAGAACGACAAGGCCTTCGTGGGCAAGGAACTGGAACGGGCCTGGGGACCGGTGGACCTCTATATCGGCGGCGCCGAGCACGCGGTGCTGCACCTGCTCTACGCCCGCTTCTGGCACAAGGTGCTGTTCGACCTCGGCCACGTCTCGACCAAGGAGCCTTTCACCAGGCTGGTGCACCAGGGGATGATGCTCGCCCCGGCCTACCGCGACTCCAAGGGCGTCTACCGCGGCTACAAGGAGCTGGAGATCGCCGACGACGGCACCGCGAAGACCCGCGACGGGGAGTCCATTGCCCCGGTCATGGAAAAGATGTCCAAGTCCAAGAAGAACGTAATAAACCCCGACGAGGTGCTGGAAAGCCACGGGGCGGACACGCTGCGCCTCTACGAGATGTTCATGGGCCCGCTCGAGGACACCAAGCCCTGGGACCTGCGCGGCATAGAGGGCGCCTCCAGGTTCCTCAAGCGCGCCTACAGCTGGGGACTGGAGCGCTGCGCCTCGCTGACGGACAAGCCGGCCGAAGGCCAGGACCTGATCCTGCGCCACCAGACCATAGAAAAGGTAGGCGCGGACATCGAAGCGCTTAAGTTCAACACGGCCATCTCCGCGCTGATGGTCTACCTGAACCGCCTTACCGAGCAGGGAGAGACCTCCCGCGAGGACTTCGAGACGTTCCTCGCTCTGCTGCACCCGTTCGCGCCGCACCTCACCGACGAGCTGTGGGAGCTCGCCGGCGGCAAGGAACTGCTGATGAAGCGCGCCTGGCCGCTGGCCGACAAGGCCGTAATCGCGGCGCGCGACATCGAGATCCCGGTGCAGGTCAACGGCAAGATCAAGGAAAAACTGCACGTAAAAGAGACGACTCCGCAGGAGGAGATTAAACGCCTGGCCCTCGAGGCCGCGGCGCCGCACACCGCCGGCAAAACCGTGGTTAAGACGATAGTCGTGCCCGGCCGGCTGGTCAGCATAGTGGTGAGATAGGGGTTAATAAGGGGAATAACGATGAAGAAACTGGTATTTCTGGCGTTGCTCGCGGGCTTGGCGGCCTGCGGTGGCTCTTCGGACATAGTCTACCGGCCTTCGGAACAGATACTGCCTCAGCATATCAAGAACATAGCAGTAAGGCCGTTCACCAACAAGACCCAGCAGTTCGGTCTGGAGGAAAAGCTGACGCTCAAGGTGATAGACGAATTCCTCAAGAACGGAGAATACGCCGTCACCCCGGAAAGTTCGGCCGAGGGCGTGGTTGTGGGAGAAATATCGCATTACATCCTCACCCCGATACAGTACGACGTCAACCTGGTGCCTACGGTTTACAAACTCAACGTTATAGTTTCGGTGCGCCTGCTGGACAAGAAGTACAACCGCTACCTCTGGGAGGAGCCGGCCCTGCAGGCGACCAAGATCTACTCCGCCTCCACCCTGCCCGGCGGCATGACCGAGGAGCAGGCGAGAAGCGATCTCTGGGAGATACTGGCAAAGGACATAGTTTTGCGCACAGTGAAGGGCTTTGGGTCCGTCTCCAGCACCTCTCAGAAGGAGATCCCCAACGCGGGCGACTCCTCGCATCAGCCTGCCATCCCCTGATGCAGACGCTTACCCCCAGGGCCCTGGCCGAAGAGTGGGCCAATAAACGTACGCGGCCGGTCTACTACCTCTGCGGGGAGGAGTCCGCGATGAAAGAGGCAGCGCTGAAGCGCCTGCAGGCGACCTTCAGGCCCGAGCCCTTCAATTTCTCGGTGCGGGACGCAGAAACCTCGGACATACAGCAGGCGCTGGACGAGGCGCGCACCTCACCGATGCTGGCCGACGTGCGCTTCGTGGCGCTCAAGAGGGTGGAGAAACTGAAAAAAGAGCCGCTGAGGCGCCTGCTGGACTACCTGGAGGACCCGTGCCCGAGCGCCTGCCTTCTGCTGCTGGCCGACTGGCCGCGCGAGAAGCAGGACCCGATACCCGGCGCCCTCGGGCCTGATTGCGCGCTGGCGGACTTTGCGCCGATGACGCACGCCCAGGCCGTGGAACGGCTGAACTCGGCGCTGCTGGCCGAAAGCGTCAAGGCCGACGGAGAGGCGTTGGAGCTGTTGGTGGAGCTGCTGGGAACGGATTCGGTCACGCTCGACGGGGAGACGGAGAAGATAAAGCTTTATATGCACGGAGCCGAGAGGTTCTTCGGCCCCGGGGACGCGCTCGCGCTGGCCGGCTTCTCGCGCGTGCAGAATCCGTTCGAACTGTCCAACGCCGTCTGCGGCCGGCGGCCGCGCGAGGCAGCCGTGGCCGCCGGCCGCCTGCTGGCCTCGGGGACGGAACCGCTGGCGCTGCTAAGCCAGGTTTCCCGCGCTATGGAGCGCCTGCTCAAGGTCAAGCGCCTCTCGGCCACTGGTGAAGGTCCCGGCGCGGCCTACCAGGCGGGCATGTCGCCCGGCCAGTACCACGCAGCCCTGCGCGACGCCGGGACCTATACCGAGGATAAGCTGCTTCGCTCGATGCGCCGCTGCCTGGAGGCGGAAGCGCTCCTCAAATCCACATCCAGACGCGACCCGGCCCTGGTGCTGCGGCAGCTGGTATACGAGATAACGGTGGCAAAGTGAAAACCCCGGCTGACTGCGCCGGGGCCGGGCCTTTCTCCCTCGGAAAGATGGAACTACTTTACGGAAGGGTTTTCGGCGATGGACTTGATGCGGGCGGCCAGACGGGACTTCTTGCGCGCGGCGGCCTTCCAGTGGATAGTGCCGGTCTTCGCGGCCTTGTCGAGCAGCCCGTAAGCCTTGGGCAGCATCTTCTGCGCGTTCTCCATGTCCTTCTTCGCTACGAGCGCTCCGAATTCCCTGGAGGTATCGTGTATCCTGGACTTCACGCCCCTGTTGCGGGACGCCAGCTTTTCAGATTTGCGCCAGGCTTTTATAGCGCTGGTATGCCTTCCGGTCTTGAGTTTTGCCATAGTGTGTTTAGTCTATCATTTCCATGACGGCAAAAGCAAATCCAGGGCGCCGCGGCGGGGGGTTCACCGGCGGCATGGCCGGCCTGACTGCGGCCAACCTGGTCACTAAGGCCCTCGGCTTTGTGCGCGACGCGCTGTTCGTGGCTGTTTTCGGGGGTGGCGCCCTGGCGGACGTTTATTACGCCGCTTTCAGACTAGTCAACGTGTTCAGGCGCACCGCCGGCGAGGGGGCCATCAACGCGGTCGTCATTCCCCGGCTGGAGGAGGAAAAAAGCGTGGGAGCCGACGCGGAAGCGGGGTTCTTCCCATCGGCCTGGACCGTTATGCTCCTGTTCTCCTGCCTGCTGGCAGCGGCCGGAATACTCTTCCGCGGGCAATTCGCGCTGCTAAGCGCCTGGGGCTTCCGCGCCGACCCTGAGAAGTTCGCTCTGGCGGCCCTGCTCACCGCCGTGCTGATGCCGCACCTGCTCTTCGCGAACCTGGCGGCCCTATTCACCGCGGCCCTTAATTCCGCCCGCCGGTTCTTCCTGCCGGCCCTGGCGCCGGCAGCCTTCTCCGTAACCGTTATCGCCCTGCTGCTCGCTTTCAGACACGGTTTTCTGGCCGCGCAGAGCGGGCGCGGGCGGATACTGGTACTTGCAGCTACGGCCTCCGCCTCGGGACTGCTTCAGGCCCTGCTGTTGCTGCCGCAGCTCCGGAAGGCCGGCTTCAGGCTGAAATTAGCCAACCCGTTCAGCCGGCTCTCCACGGCCAGGACGCTGCTGGCAGCCGCCCCGGCTGCGGTGACACTCGCGCAGGACCAGATTTCAATGCTCATAGACACCCTTTTCGCCAGCTTTCTGGCCGCCGGCTCCATAACCGCCATCTACAATTCCGCCCGCCTGGTGCAGTTCCCGGTCTCGCTGTTCGCCACCGCCGCGGCCACGGCTTCCATGCCGGAACTGGCAGACAGGACGGCCGCGGGGGACATGCCCGGCTACCGCGACCACCTAAGGGACGCTTTGGCGGCCTCCTGGCTCATAATGCTGCCCGCGGCCGCCGGGCTGGCAGTCGTCGCGCTGCCTGTCTGCAGGGCGCTCTTCGAGCACGGCAGGTTCTCCCCGGCGGCCTCCGAAATGACGGCCGGGGCCCTGTTCTGGCTGGCCATTGGCCTGCCGGCGTACGGCTTCAACAAGGTCGCGGCCTCCTCTCTCTACGCGATGGGCCGGCAGAGAGGCCCGATGGCCATAGCGGCGGCGCAGCTGGCGCTGAACGCAGTCCTGTGCCTGGCTCTGATGGGGCCAATGGGCGTCGGAGGCCTGATGCTGGCCACCTCCCTGAGCTCCTGGGCGGCGGCCATCGTCTTCCTGCTGGAGTTGAGGAGGCATTCCGGTTTTTCCTTGCTATCCGGCATACCACTCCTGCGCCCCGCGCTGGCGGCGGCGGCCGGCACCCTCACGGCTTTCCTGCTAAGGCGGTCGCTGACCTCCTGCGGCCCGCTGGCTGTGACGGCCGCCGCGGTGCCGGCGGCGGCTGCCGTGTATTTCATCGGGCTGCGGCTGCTAAAGGTGGAGGAGCGCGGCCTTCTCACCGGAGGCCGGTTCTGATGGACCTCTCCCATCTGCCGGATGCCCCGGGCGTCTACCTGATGCGCGACGCCTCCGGCGCCGTGCTCTATGTCGGCAAGGCCAAGAGCCTGCGCAAAAGGGTGGCGCAGTACTTCGGCAAACACCCTGCGGACAGGCGCGGCAAGGTCCCCAGCCTCACCGCCCTGATACGCCGCATAGACTATATAGCCTCGGCCAGCGAGCGGGAGGCCCTGCTCACCGAACGCCAGCTCATCCACAAGCTGCAGCCCTTCTTCAACGCGATGTGGAAGGACTCCAAGACCTACCCGTACATAGAACTGACGAAGGAGGACTTCCCGCGCCTGCGGTTCACCCGCCGCAAATTGCGCGGCCGCGGCCTTTACTTCGGCCCCTATCCCAAGGTGGAACCGCTGAGAAGGCTGCTGGCCTACCTTTGGCGCATCAAGTTCATAAATCTGCGGCGCTGCCGCTGGGACTTCTCGCTGGCGAAGCCCCTCGAGGAGAAAAAGATAAAGGCCTGTCTTTACTTCCATACCGGCCAGTGCACCGCGCCCTGCGCGGGACGCATCTCGCGGGAGAGTTACCAGGCCCTGGCCGGGCGAGTAGCCGACTTCCTGCGCGGCGATTTCGAGAAGCTCCGCTCCGGCTTCACGGCCAGGATGAAGAACGCCTCCGACGAGCTGCGCTTCGAGGAGGCCGGACGCTACCGCGACTTCCTGGCGGCCCTCGACCATATGCGGGAGCGCGTGCTGGTGGGCGAGCTGGAGCCGGACTTCCTGGAGAAGGCCACGGTGCGCACCGGCGCGGTCACGACGCTGAAGGACGCGCTGGGCCTCGGGCGGCCGCCCGCGCACATCGAGGCCTTCGACACCTCCAGCCTCTTCGGCCGGCAGGCCGTAGGCTCATCGGTCTGCTTCGTCAACGGCGAGAAGCACGCGGCGCATTACCGGCATTACAGGATAAAGTTCAGGAACGCCGAGGCCGGCTCCGACGATTTCGCGATGATAGAGGAGATCGTGGGGCGGCGCCTGGCCCAGTTGAAGAAGCCCGGGGCCGAGGTCCCCGACCTGCTGCTGATAGACGGCGGGCCAGGCCAGCTGGCCGCCGCGATGAAGGCGCTCTTCGCCGCGAAGATGAAGATTCCTGTCATCAGCCTGGCCAAGCGACTGGAGGAGATCTACTCCCCCCTGCGCGCGGGCCCGCTGCTGCTGGACCGGGCTCACCCAGGACTGCGCCTGCTGCAGGCCCTGCGCGACGAGGCCCACCGCTTCGGGATTACATACCATAGAAAGCTCAGAGGGCGTTCCGAATTATCCGGATGACGCGGCAAGCGGAGGGATATGACCAGAAAGGAGATCCTCGGGAAGATGGCGGGCTATACGCCGTTCCAGCAGGCGGTCTGGAAGGCCTGCATTGAGATACCGGCAGGCCAGACCCGCAGCTACAAGTGGATAGCCGAGCGTATAGGCAGGCCCGGGGCCGCGCGCGCAGTGGGCGGCGCGCTGGGGAAGAATCCGTTCGCCCCTGACGTACCCTGCCACCGGGTGATAAGAAGCGACGGCAGCCCCGGAGGCTTCTCGGCTCCCGGAGGCGTCAGGGCGAAGCTGAAGCTCCTGGAGAGGGAAAAGAGCGGCAGCCGCAGGACAGCCTGAAACTTTCCGGGCCTCCGGGCATCTAGTTATATAAGAGCTTCAATCTTTTCAGCCAAGCGAGGAGCGATGACCTTCGACTTCGATGCCATAAAATTTTACCTTATACCCGCGGCCTTCGTGGCCTTCCTCCTGTACCGCCAGCTGCGCTACCGCGCGGTGGCGGGCCGGCTGGACGGACTGGCCCGGGAAGGCGCCGTCTTCGTGGACGTGCGCACCCCAGCGGAATTCTCCGCCGGCTCCAGACCGGGGGCCGTCAACATCCCCTTGGACGACCTTTCCCGCAGGGCCGGGGAACTGGACAAGAAGAAACCGGTGGTGCTCTGTTGCGCCTCAGGTGCCCGCAGCGGCATGGCGGCCAGGACGCTCAAGAGTCTGGGGTTCAGCCGTGTGGTGGACGCCGGTCCCTGGCGCAATACGCTCTGATCCGGGAAACAGGCCGGCCGGCGCGTATTATGGTACAATTCTAGCGTGCAGCTGCTGTTCTCCGGGATTTCCAATTTCATCCAGGTCTTCCTGGTCTTTACCGGTTTTTTCTACCTTTTTATAAGCCTGGCCGGGCTGCGCCCTGTGGTCCGGCGGCCGGCGGGGGCGGACAGGCTGCACCGGTTTGCGGTGGTAATGGCCGCCTATAACGAGGAAGGGGTCATCGCCTACGCGCTGGACAGCCTGCTCAGGATGGACTACCCGCGCGAGTTGTTCGACGTCTTTCTGGCGGCAGACCACTGCACCGACCGCACCGTCGAGATAGCCAGAAACAAGGGCGTCAGCGTCTTCCCGCACGAAGGCGCCCTGCCGCGGGGGAAAGGCTTCGCCCTAAAGGCCGTCTGCGACCACATAATCTCCTTGAAGCGTTATGACGCGCTCTGTTTCTTCGACGCGGATTCGCTGGCCCATCCGGATTTTCTGCGGCAGATGAACGGCCATGTGGACCGCGGCGAATGCGCGGTGCAGGCCTACGAAGAGCCTAAGAATCCGGACGACAACTGGCTCTCCAGGATGGCGTACGTCAGCCAGACCATTTTCAACCGTCTCTACCAGTACCCGAAGCACGTGCTGGGCCTCTCCGCCACGCTGCACGGCAAGGGTATGTGTTTTACACCCGATATCATGCGGCGCTTCCCGTGGGACGGCACCTGCCTGACGGAGGACATAGAACTGCAGATGCGTCTGATCGCGGCCGGCGTGAGGGTCTCCTTCGCCCCGGCCGCGATAGTCTACGATGAGGAACCCACCAGTTTCCGCGAGCACATCCACCGCTCCGTGCGCTGGGCCGCCGGGGCTCTGGACACCGCCCGCCGCCACCTGGTCCCGCTCTGGACCCGCGCCTTCAGGAAACGCGACGTCCGGGCATTCGAGGCGGCGGTGAGGCTGACGCAGACCTACCGTTTCGCGATACTGCTGGCGCTGGCGGCGCTGATCTGGCTGACCCATGACAGTTTCCATTTCCTGTCCTGGCTGTTCGACCGCCCCTACGGGGCCCAGTTGCGCTATAAGCTGGTCCATTGGAGCCCGCTGTTCTTCTACCCGCTCGTCGCCCTGCTGATGGAGAGGGCCAGACCCCGCTATTTCCTACATTATTTCCTGATGCCGGCGCTCAGCGTAATGACAGGTCTGCCGGTCTTCGTGCTGGGCGCGCTGAAGAACCGCAAGCGCGAATGGTACAGGACGGCGCACACCAGCCGCGTTTCCATTGACGAGATCTCCCGCCGGCAAGCCAGGGCGGCCGCCGAAGACTGAGCGCCCGGCAGGCATAAAAAAACCCGGGGCCGCCCGGGTTTTTCTCCGCCCCCCCCCCCGGCGCTCAGCCCCCGACAATCTCCCCCAGGTTGAACATCGGCATGAACATGGCTATGACGATGGTGCCTATGACGAGGCCGAGGAAGATCATGATCAACGGCTCAAGCATGGAGGTGAGGCCTTTCACGGCGGTGTCCACTTCCTGGTCGTAGAAATCGGCTATCTTCGTGAGCATCGTGTCCAGACCGCCGGTCTCCTCGCCCACGCTGATCATCTGGATAACCATCGGCGGGAAGATGTTGGCCTTCTTCAGCGGGTCGGAGATGCGGCCGCCTTCCTTGATGGATTTCTGGCTGCCGTCTATCGCCTCCTCAATGACCTTGTTGCCGGCCGTCTTTGCCACGGTCTCCAGGCCCTGCAGGATAGGCACTCCCGACTTGATCAGCGTGCCCAGCGTGCGGCTGAACTTGGCGATGGCCACCTTCTTGAGCAGGATGCCGAAAACCGGCAGCCTCAGCGAGATCTCGTCCACCTTGCGCTCGCCTTTAGGGGTCTTCATCCACTTCTTTACGCCCCAGACCGCCAGGCCTATCGGGGGGACCAGGAAAAGGATGTAATGCCGCATGAAATCGGAGAGATTAATCAGGGCCTGCGTCAGGAACGGCAGCTTGGCGCCGAAGCTGGAGAAGATGCCCTTGAAGACCGGGATGATGAAAACAATAAGGAAGATCGTGATCAGGCCGGCCGCGCTGAACACTACGGTCGGGTACATCAGCGCGCTCTTGACCTTGGACTTCAGCGCCTCGTTGGACTCGAGGTAGGCGGAGAGTCGCTCTAGGATGGTATCCAGGATGCCGCCGACCTCTCCGGCGCGGATCATGGCCACATAGAGCTCGGTGAAGGCGTTCGGGTGCTTCTTCATCGCGTCGGCGATGGAGAGGCCGGCCTCTATGTCGGTACGCAGGCTGGTCAGGACCAGCTTGAAATTGGGGTTCTCGGCCTGCTCGCTCAGTATCGTGAGCCCCTGCACTATCGGGACTCCGGAGGAGACTAGTGTGGAAAGCTGGCGAGAGAAAACGACTACGTCCTTGTTCTCGATCTTGCCGCCGGGCTTGCCATGCTTGCCGGCCTTCCCCTTGGCCCGCGCTATCTCGGTGACCGACAGGCGCTGCCCGCGAAGGCGGCCGAGCGCCGTCTTCTCGTCCGGCGCCTCCACGAGGCCCTCGGTGAGCTTGCCGGAGGCGTCCTTGGCTTTATAGGCGAATTGCATCGTTCATCATCCGGCGGTGGATAGCGACTTCTGCAGCAGCTTCTTGAGGTCCTCCGGGTCCGCCGAGCGGTTGACGGCCTCCTGGTAGCTGATCTTCTGCTTCTTGTAGAGCTCTACGAGCGACTGGTTCATCGTCACCATGCCGAACTTGCCGCCTGTCTGGATGATGGTCGGAATCTGCTCTATCTTCTGCTCGCGGATCAGATTGCGGACGGCGGAATTGGCTATCATCACCTCGCAGGCGAGCGTGCGGCCCATGCCGGAGGCCAGCGGCAGCAACTGCTGCGCGAACACACCCTGCAGCACGAACGAAAGCTGCACGCGGATCTGCTCCTGCTGGTGCGGCGGGAACACGTCGATGATGCGGTTGATGGTCTGCGAGGCGTCCGAGGTGTGGAGCGTGGCGAACACCAGGTGGCCCGTCTCGGCGATGTTCAGGGCGGCGCCGATGGTCTCCAGGTCGCGCAACTCGCCGATAAGGATGACGTCGGGGTCCTGGCGCAGCACGTGACGCAGGGCCGCGCCGAAGGTCTCGGTGTCGGCGCCGACCTCGCGCTGGTTCACGATGCTCTTCTTGTGCGTATGGACGTACTCGATAGGGTCTTCCACCGTGATAATATGGTAGTTGCGGTGCTCGTTAAGGTAGTCGATCATGGACGCGAGCGTCGTCGATTTGCCGGAGCCAGTAGGGCCCGTAATCAGCAGCAGCCCCTTGGTCATCTTCATCAGTTCATACACCACGGGCGGGAGGTTGAGCTCCTCGAAGGTCTTGTACTTGCTTGGGATCGAGCGGATGGCCGCGCCGACGACGCCGCGCTGGCGGTAGGCGTTCATGCGCAGGCGGCCCAGGCCCTTGATGCCAAAGGCGAAGTCGAGTTCGTTGGTGGCCTCGAAGCGCTGGCGCTGCGCGTCGGTCATCAGCGAGAAGATCAGCGTCTGGCACATCTCCGGGGTGAGCTTCTCAAAGGGGGTCTGTAACAACTCCCCGTCTATGCGGAGCATCGGGGTGGCGCCGGCCGTGAGATGTATATCCGAGGCGTTCTTCTCGTGCATCATTATGAACAGCTCGCTCATTGTTACCATTATATTGGCTCCTGTATACGCGGCCCCTTCCCTAATCCACGTCGGACCCGGTGACGCGTATAACTTCCTCCACCGTGGTCATGCCGGCGAAAAGCTTGCGCAGCGCAGATTCCCTCAGCGTTATCATCCCGTTCTTGCGCGCGGTCTCTTTGATCCTGGAGGCATGGGCCTTCTCTATAATCAGAGCCCGGATGGCGTCGTTAACCTCGAGGATCTCGTGTATGCCCATGCGCCCTTTGTAGCCGGTGTTGGCGCAAACCTCGCAGCCGCGGCCTCGGGACAGAATGATTTTACCATTTTTAATACTATTATCAAGGAGAGGCTTGGGCACGCCCAGACTGACCAGAAGGTCGGGGGTGACCTCGTAAGTCTCCTTGCAGTTCTTGCAGATGCCGCGCACCAGGCGCTGGGCCACCACCATCAGCAGCGTCGAGGACGTCAGGAACGGTTCCACCCCCATCATGCCTATTCGGGTTATCGCGCCCGGAGCGTCGTTGGTATGGAGCGTGCTGAACACCAGGTGGCCGGTCATGGCCGCGTTGATGGCAATCGACATCGTCTCGAAGTCCCGGATCTCGCCCACCATGATAATGTCCGGGTCCTGGCGCAGGAAAGAGCGCAGGCCGGCCGAGAACGTGAGGCCGACATCGGCGTTGACGCCCACCTGGTTTATCCCCTCCAGCTGGTATTCTATCGGGTCTTCTATCGTGACGATGTTGACGTCCGGCTCGTTCAGCGTCGCGAGCGCGGAGTAGAGAGTGGTGGACTTGCCGGAGCCGGTGGGGCCGGTCACCAGGTTGATGCCGTGAGGGGCCTTGATGCACTTGGAGAAGATGGCCAGGTTCTCCGGCTCCATGCCCATATCCTCGAGTTTCAGTTTGAGGCCCGAGGAGTCCAGGATGCGCATCACGACCTTTTCTCCCGGACCGCAGGGCAGCACCGAGACGCGCAGGTCTATCTCGCGGTCGTCTATTTTGAGCTTGGTACGGCCGTCCTGCGGCAGGCGGCGCTCGGAGATGTCCAGCGTGGACATGATCTTCAGGCGGCTGACTATCGCGTTGTGGAACTTCTTGGGCGGCGAAGGCTGCGTGTGCAGCACGCCGTCTATGCGGAAGCGGACCTTGGTCTCCTTGTAGGTGGGCTCTATGTGGATGTCCGAGGCGTGCGCCTTTATGGCCGACGAGATGATCAGGTTCACCATCTTGACTATCGGTGCGGCCTCCGTCTCGTTTAGGGAGATCAGGTCCCCGCCCCCGCCTTTGTCGGCGTCCTCTTCCACCAGCGAGACCTCCGTGGTCCCCTCGGTGGTCTTCTTCAGGATGTCGTCCAGCGCGTCCTGCGAGGTTTTGGTGCCGTAGTTCCTGTCTATAGCCTCGCTTATGTCCGACTCGGCCCCGAAAACAGGCTTTATGTCGAAGCCGGTCATCATCTTGAGGTCGTCCAGGACCACGATGTTCAACGGGTCCTCCATCGCAACCTTCAGTTTGTTGTCGGCCTTCCCGACGGCCACCAGACCGTAGCGGCGGGCTATGTTTTCCGGGATTATCTTAAGGACGTCGGGGTCTATCTGTACGCTGCGAAGGTCCACGAACTCTATGCCGAACTGCTTGCTGAGGAACTCCAGCAGTTTACGCTCCTCTATGAACTTCTTGTGCACCAGCAGCTGCCCCAGCTTGCCGCCGCTGGTGCGCTGCAGCTCCAGGGCTTCGTTGAGCTGGGAGGACGTGATAAGTCCCGAGGAGACGAGCATCTCACCCAGGCGTCTTGAAATATTGACCGCTATGCCTTTATCAGCCATATAGGGCACGGCGCGCCCCGCGCGACGGGAAAGCGCCGTCTATATAATACAATATCTGCGCTGAGCGGTTGGCGCCCCGGGCTTCGCCGCGGAGGCGGTCCGGAGCGCTAGAACAGTTCCTCGTCAGACTCCTGCGCCTTTAGGTATTTGACCTGGTCCGGCTCGGTCTGTGGGTTCTCGAAGCCGCTCGGGGCCTGGTCGGAACGATCGGCCGCCGGCTCTTCCGGCAGCGGCAATATCGGGATTTCGCCGCCGTGGCGTTTCCCGGATTTGATGGAACGCTTGACCGTCTTGCGGACATGCTTCCTGACCGGCGCGGCGCTGGCCGTGGCGGCCTTTGCGGGGGAACTAAGCAGATCTATCGCATTGTTGTTTATCCCCCGCACGATGTCGTTATTGGCCGCGTCCACCTCGAACTGGTAGACGACCGGCTCCTGCCTCGGCCTCAGCAAGCGGTACTGCACCACCAGGATATCGCCGTGCAGGGGGGTGGCGGTCCACTCCTCGCTGGCGCCGCCGCGGGAGGTGAGGAACGAGTTCGCGAACCAGCTGGAGATGGTACCGCGCCCGCCGGAAAGCTTGTAATTCTTGACTATGTCCAGCGCCTTCTGGATATTGTCGTTCGCCGGCTGCTGCGCCTCCTGAGGCTGCACGACGGGAGCCTGGGCCGCGGCCGGAAGCTGCTGCTGGCCTGCGGGGGCCTGCTGCGCCGCCGCGGCGCCGGTCTGGCCGGGCAGGGCGGCTGGCTGCTCGGTCGCCTTGGGCCCGGACTGCGGAAGCTGGCTCGCCATGACGGGGCCCTTTTTATTGCTCCCGAGATTGAGCATGGAGAACTGGGAGAAACTGACCCCCGAGCCAAGGAAGAAATAGCCGAGTCCGCCGGCGGCTATGGAGCCGAATGCGACCATAATAACTATAAACGCCGTTTTTCCACCGCGCCTGGGCTTAACGGCCTGCTTCTGCGGCACTTCAGCCTTGGTTTTGCCCTTCAGTTCCGGGACGGGGATGCGCTGCGTCTTATCCGGAGAGTCTGCCGGAGCTTTAACGGCGGCGGGCACGGCGGAAGTGGCCGGCTCGGCGCGAAGCGGGGCCGCGGCCTGCGGCTCAACGGCGGCCGAGGCCGCACGAAGCGGCTGGAACTGGAAGGATGGCAGAGCCTCCTGGGCGCGGGAAGACTGCTGGGCGGGTTGTAGCGGTTGGCTGGCCGGCTGCATAACGGGTAGTGGCCGGGGGACAGGGACAGGCTGCTGAGGCTGGACCGGATGAGATATACCCATGTCGAAGGTCGGCGGCTTGACCGGCCTGGGTTCCGGCTGAACCTGCTGCGGCACGTTCTCCTGGCGAGGCTCTATCTGAAAGCGCTGTATTTCCGGCTGGGTGGTGACTACGGTGAAATCATATACCAGGCCTCCCGCCTGCTGAGGCAGAGGCTCCAGGTTCTCCGGCTTTAAGGCGCCCTGGGGAGCGGGTTCCGGGCCAGTAAGAGGCTGACCGTAATCGAAAGCGGGGTGCTGCGTCTGGCCCAGGCTCTTCAGTTTGCGGCTGGTAAGGCCCGCATCCTCGTCTTTAGCCTCTTTGCCGAGAGAGCTCTCCATCCTGATCTCGGCCGCGGGTTTCATGCTCTTGAATGTTTTCAGCTTTACGTCCCGAAAAACCGGTTCCTGGGCAGGCTGGGCCGCGGCTTCCTGGACCGGCTGCTCCTGCCCGGCCGCGCCGACAAGGCTTTGCGGCGCGACGGCTTCGGCCCTGAGGGACTTAAGCGGTTCAGCCTCGGCCCGGGGCTCGGCTTCAAGGGGCTTGGCCTCCGCTTCCGGCTGCGGGACCGGAGGGAGCTGTTCCGCGCGTACCGCGGCCCCGGGGCCGCGGGCGGGAGGCTCTTCGGCCGGCGCTTCCTCCTTGGACAGAGTTACCTCTTTGGCCAGCTTCTCTTCTTTAAAGGAAAGTTCTTCTTTCTTGATTTCCTCTATCTGGCGCAGGGTTTCCGCCTTGCGCCCGAGGTCGGCCAGGTGGCGCAGCTCTTCCAGCTCCTTTACGTCTTCGCCGGACTTTTCCAGCTCGCCCTTGAGGCGGGCCTCAAGTTCGTGTATACGGAGCTGGTTCTTCTTCTCCTCCATCTCCTTCAGACGCATCTTCTCCAGGAGGAGGTTCTTCTCCCAGCGCGCGGCTTCCAACTCCTCCTGTATGCGGGAAAGGCGAATATCGAACTTCTCTGCGAGCTCGTAATCGGCCTCGACCGGCTGGCCTACGGAAGCCGACGTGGGCTCCTGCCGCTGACCCAGTACGCCGTCTATGGCGGCAAGCAGGTCGCCATAAGAGGCGCCTGGCCCTGGTTCGCGGTCCTCGAAATACCTGACGGAGGAATTAAAGCCCGTCTCGTACTCGTAAAGGCCGGAAACGGCGCCGGAGGTCACGACACGGCCGGCGCCGATGCTAGTGGCGGCGGCTATCTCTGCCACCTGGGAGGCCGGGCGCCAGTCTCCGGGGTTATCGCCGGTGGCGCTCTCGGGGCAGACCAGGCTTTCCTCGGCAAAAGCGGGCAGGGCCAGCAGTTCAGCCGGCTCATAGGGCCCGAGAATATTGCCTTCCGAGTAGAACCAGTATTTCATAGGTCTAGCCAGATAAATTCTACAACTCGGCTATGTAGGATGTAATGCAAAAATGTGGCTATTTTGTTACAGGTCCGGCTTTTTCACTCGGCCCTCGCGCTGCGCAAGCGCGGGCTTCGCGAGGCCCCTGGGAAGGCGCACCCTCACTTCTGCGCTTCCTGCGTTTCCAGGCAAAACCGGGACTACAGGCGGCTTACGGCGTGGGCGATGCGGCGCAGGGACTCTTCTTTGCCCAGGAGCTCGGCGATCTCGGGCGCGCCCGTCGGGGTGACGGCCATGCCGGAAAGCGCTATGCGCAGCGGCCACATGACCGGCCCCAGTTTGGCGCCCTTGGACTCGGCATAGGACCTTACGGCGGCCAGGATGAAGACGTTGTCCCAGGCGGCCAGGCCGCCCAGGATCCCCTTCAGGTCAGTAAGCGTCGCCTTGCTGCCCTCCAGGGTGGTCTTGTTCTTGGCGTGCACGAACAGCTCCGTGGAGTAGTCCGCGTCGAAGGCCGTCAGGAAGGAAGTCATGGCCGTCAGGTCGCCGAGCTTCTCCACCTTGCCCTGGATATAGGCCGAGAGTTTCTTCGCGTCGAAGCCGGCTTTCACCGCCTCGGGATAGAACTTCAGGAACAGCTCGTGGGCCCGCTCGGGCGGCAGGGCCTTCACGTGCTGGGCGTTTAGCCAGGTCAGCTTGGTCTCGTCGAACATCGCCGGCGCCTTGCCTATGCGGGCTATGTCGAACTTGGCCACCAAGTCGGCCTTCGTGAAGAACTCCTGCTCGGTGCCGGGGTTCCAGCCGAGAAGCGCGATATAGTTGACGATGGCCTCGGGCAAAAAGCCCTTGGCGAGCAGGTCGGACAGGGCCGCGCTGCCCTCGCGCTTGGAGAGCTTCTTGCCGTCGTGGCCGAGTATATGTGGCAGGTGGATGTGCTCCGGTATGGCCCAGCCGAAGGCCCGGTAGAGCAGGATATACTTAGGTGTCGAGGAGATGTATTCGCAGCCGCGCATCACGTGCGTGATGCCCATCAAGTGGTCGTCCACGACATTGGCGAAATTGTACGTCGGGAAGCCGTCTCGCTTGAGCAGGATCTGGTCATCGAGCTGCTTATTCTCCACCACAATGTCGCCGTAGATGAAGTCCTTGAAGGAGGTGGAGCCCTCCTCGTCTATCTTCTGCCTTATCACGAAAGGCATGCCCTTGGCGAGGTTGACCCGCACCTCCGCCTCGGAGAGGCGCGAGCAACGGCCGTCATAGCCCAGTATCGGGCCGTCGTGCTCCTCGTCGCCGGACTCGTCCTGCTTCTCCGTCTTCTCGCAGAAGCAGCGGTAAGCGCGGCCTTCCTTCACCAGCTGCTCCGCGTACTGTCGGTAGAGGTGGCGCCGCTCGCTCTGCACGTACGGCCCCGCGGAGCCGCCCACGTCGGGCCCCTCATCGTGCTCGAGGCCCGTCACGCGCAAGCTCTCGTAGATCACCTTCACGGCATCTCCGACAAGGCGGGCCTGGTCGGTATCCTCTATGCGCAGAATGAATTTTCCGCCGTTCTTGCGCGCGTGCAGATAGGCGTAGAGCGCGGTACGCAGGTTGCCTATGTGCATGTAGCCGGTGGGGCTGGGGGCGAATCTGGTCCTGACTTCCATAGGGTCCTCTTGGGCTGCGGATTAGGCGGAAACTATTTACGGCTCTCGGCTATAAGCTCGCGGGCGTGCTTAAGGCCGAGCTCGGTGGATTGTTTTTTTCCTCCGAGCATACGGGCTATCTCGCGCTCGCGGGCGGCGGGATCCAGCTCGCGCACGGCGGCGGCGGCGACGCCGTCCCGCACGTCCTTCTCCACGAAGAAATGCCGCTCGCCGAAGGCCGCCACCTGCGGCAGGTGCGTTATGCAGAAGAGCTGCTTGTCGCGGGCGAGCTTGGCGAGCTTCTCCCCCACCAGGCGGCCGGTCACCGCGCCCACGCCAGCGTCCACTTCGTCGAAGACCTGCGCGCCTATGCGGTCGGCGCGGCTGAGCACGGTCTTCAAAGCCAGCATGACACGGGCCATCTCGCCTCCGGAGGCCGTGTAGCGCAGCGGCCGCAGCGGATAGCCGGGGTTGGCCGTAAAAAGGTATTCCACCGAATCGCCGCCGGCGGCGGTAATGCCGGCCTCGTCGTAGGCGCAGTCCGCCGAGAAGCGCACTTCCTTGAAGCCGAGGCCCTCCGCCTCCTTGACGATCTCGGCCGAGAGTTTCTTGGCAGCCGTCTCGCGCTTGTCATGCAGCGCGGAGGCCAGCTTCTCCAGCTTGGCGCGCGCGGCGGCGAGTTTTTTCTCTATTTCGGAGCGGTCGAGCGACATATCGTCGAGACTCGCGGCTTTGGCACTAAGCTCCCCGGCCCTGGCGAGCACGGCGCGGATGTCGGCCCCGTACTTCTTCTTTAGGGACTTGAACTTCTCCAGCCGGCCCTGCACCCTGTCCACCTCGCCGGCGTCGCAGTGCACGCTCTTGCCGTAGGCGCGCAGCTCCCCGCAGAGGTCGCGCAGCTCTATCACGGCCGAATTCAGGCGGACGGCCAGCGGGTCGGCCACGGCGTCTATCACGGCGAGGGCCTTCAGGCGCTCCAGGGCCTTTTCGGCGGCGGCGGCGGCTTCATCCAGACCGCCGTGGGCCTCGCCGGAGATGGTAGAGAGCTTCTCGGAGTTCTTCAGGCGCGGCCAGAGGGCTTCCAGCTCCTCCTCCTCGCCTTCCTTCAGGTTCGCGGATTCTATCTCGTTCAGCTGGAACCTGTAGAGGTCCAGCAGGCGGGCGCGCTCGTCCTCGGAAAGGGAAACGGCGTTCAGCGCTTCCTCCAGGGACTTAGCGGCGGTCCAGGCCTCGCCTACGGCTTTAACCTCTTTCTCCAGCCGGCCGTAGCGGTCCAGCAGGTCGCGCTGGGTCTCGGATTTAAGCAGGCTCTGGTGCTCGTTCTGCCCGTGAAAATCCACCAGCCAGCCGCCCAGCTCGGAGAGCTGGGCCAGCGTGGCCGGGGCGCCGTTTACGACGGCGCGCGTGCGGCCCCTGGGGTCGGCCTGGCGGCGCACCTTGAAAGTTTTCCCGTTAACGCTCCAGCGCTCGGCGGCGCCGGGAGGCAGATTATCGGCCTCGAACTCGCCCTCCACCTCGGCCGCGGCCGCGCCGGGACGCAGGATGTCGGAACCGGAGCGCTCGCCCAGCAGGAAGCCCAGCGCCGAGATAATGATGGACTTGCCGGCGCCGGTCTCTCCGGTGAAGACGTTAAGTCCGGGCCCGGGCTCCAGGTCCAGCGAATCTATCACCGCGAAGTTGCGTATCGAGAGCTTCTTAAGCATATCAGCCAAATCGCCTTGGGGCGCGCCGCCGGCGCTTCTACCTTTCCCCCCAGCTGAGCTTGCGTCGCAGGATGTCAAAATAGGAAAAGCCGCGCGGGACCAGCATGCGGAAAGGGCGCGGGTGCCGGCGCACCAGAACGGTGTCGCCGTGTTCCAGCGTCAGGTTCTCCTGGCCATCCAGCGAAAGCGTCAGGCGTTGCGGGCCGTAGCGGCCGCCGTGCACCTCCAGCCGCAGGTCCGCCGCCGCCGACAGCACTATAGGCCGGTGCGTCAGCGTGTGCGGGCAGATCGGGGAGAGCAGGAAGACCTCGAGGTCGGGCATAACTATCGGGCCCGAGGCCGCCAGGCTGTAGGCCGTGGAGCCGCTCGGCGTGGAGACTATAAGTCCGTCGCCGAAGTACTCGGAGAGGAACTTGCCGCCGAAAGAAGCGCGAAGCGTGAACGCGCGGGCCTCCGAGCTGCGGATTACGCAGTCGTTGAGCGCAGGCAGCGGGCCGGAAACCGCGCGGCCGCGGCGCAGTACGCTCACCGACAGCAGGCTGCGTTCTACCGTCCTGAACTCTCCGCGGAGAAACCCGCCCGCGGCGGCGAGGAACTCCTTCTGCTCGGCGCCGCTCAGGAAACCGAGGCCGCCGGCGTTGATTCCGAGCACAGGCAGGCCGCGCGCTATCACGTGACGGGCGGCGTAGAGCACGGTGCCGTCGCCGCCCACGGCCACGGCCGCGTCCACGCCCTTCGCCAGGCTGCAGGCAGCGTCGTTGACGCAGACGCGCTGCACCTTAGCGCCGCCGGCGCGCAGACGACGCTCTATAGCGGCCGCGTACGTCAGCGCCCGGCGCCGCTTGGAGTTGAAGAAAAGAACCAGGTTCCTAATACGTTTCATGCCGTCCCTACGCCGTTTTCTGCTCTATCTTTGCCCAGGCGTCCCTGAGGGTCACCGTGCGGTTGAACACCGGCGCGCCCGGCCTGGAATCCTTCGGATCGGCGAAGAAGTAGCCGAGCCGCTCGAACTGCCAGCGCGTTCCGGCCGCGGCGTCCTTGAGCGAAGGCTCCAGCAGCGCCTTTTCCACCACCTCAAGGGAGTTCGGGTTCAGGTTCTTCTTGTAGTCCTCCCCCTCCGGAACGTCCTCGGGTTCGCGCACGGTGAACAGCGCGTCGTAGAGGCGCACCTTCGCGGGAAAGGCGTGCCTGGCCGAGACCCAATGTATGGTGCCCTTTATCTTGCGGCCGTCCGGCGCGTCGCCCCCGCGCGTTGCCGGGTCGTAGGTGCAGTGCACCGCCGTCACGTTGCCGGACGCGTCCTTATCCACTCCCACGCACTTCACGATATAGGCGGAGCGCAGGCGCACCTCCTGGCCGGGCGTCATGCGGAAGTATTTCTTGGGCGGGACTTCCTTGAAGTCGTCCTGCTCGATGTAGAGTTCGCGCGTGAACGGCACCTTGCGCGAGCCTGCGGCGGGATCCTCGGGGTTGTTTAACACCGTCATCTCCTCCGCCTGCCCCTCGGGGTAGTTGTCTATGACGACCTTGACCGGTTTCAGCACGGCCATAGCGCGCGGGGCGGTCCTGTTGAGCTCGCCGCGTATCGCGTTCTCCAGCACCCAGATGTCCGAGACCCCTGGCACCTTGGAGATGCCCACCTCGTCGCAGAAAGCGCGCAGGGCGCCGGCGGTGTAGCCGCGGCGGCGGAAGCCGGCCACCGTGGGCATACGGGGGTCGTCCCAGCCCTCGACCCGGCCGGTCTTCACGAGCTCGAGCAATTTGCGCTTGCTGGTGACGGTATTGCCGAGCGTACGGCGGGCGAACTCTATCTGCTGCGGGTGGTAAATGCCCAGCTGGTCCAGGAACCAGTCGTAAAGCGGCCTGTGGTCCTCGAACTCGAGCGTGCAGATGGAGTGCGTGATTTTCTCCAGGGAGTCCTCGAGGCCGTGAGCCCAGTCGTACATCGGGTAGACGCACCACTTGTTGCCCTGCCTGTGGTGCTCGGCGTGGAGTATCCGGTACATCACCGGATCTCGCATGTTGATGTTGGGGTGCGCCATGTCAATCTTCGCGCGCAGCGTGCGGCTGCCGTCGGGGAACTCGCCGTTCTTCATGCGGGTGAACAGGTCCACGTTCTCTTCTATGGAGCGGCCGCGGTACGGGCTCTCCTGGCCGGGCGTGCCGGGGGCGCCGCGCAGGCGGCTGACCTCGTCGGCCTTGAGGTCACAGACGAAGGCCTTGCCCTTCTTGACGAGCGCCATGGCCCAGTCATACATCTGCTGAAAATAGTCGGAGGCGAAGAACAGCCGGTCCTCGAAGTCGCCGCCGAGCCACCTGACGTCGGCCACTATGGAATCCACGTACTCCTGCTCTTCCTTGGCCGGATTGGTGTCGTCGAAACGCAGGTTGAACTTGCCGTTGTAGTGCTTCGCTATGGTCGAATTGAGGATTATGGAGGTGGCGTGGCCGATATGCAGGTAGCCGTTGGGCTCCGGGGGGAAGCGGGTGTGCACGCGGCCCTCGAACCGGCCGGTCTCGTTGTCCCTATCGATCAGTTCGTAGATGAAGTTCTTCCTGACGGTGGTTTCCATTGTCAAATTATAACATTTCGCAATCGTATGCGGTCCGGCCTGAAACCGCACGAAACATAAGCGCGTTTATCCGGCCTTCCCCGTTTACTGGATTGCTGCCAGGTTGTCAAGCCTGCAGGCAAACGCCATCTGGCCGGCTGGGAGTTGCTGCGGGGATTTACACTGATTTTTCAATGCCTGAAGTGGCGGATGCCGGCCAAGAGCATGGCGGCGTTGCGGGAATCGCAGAGCCTGGCGCAGTCCTCGTCGTCCTGCCAGCCGCCTGGCTGGATTACAGCGGTAATCCCCCCGGCGAGCGCGGTCTGCAGCGTCTTCAGCGGCAGCGCCGCGTCCGCGGCCATCACCAGCGGGCCCGCGGCCGGGAGGATGGAGCGCTTGTCGCGCATCTTCCAGAGAGCGCCGCGCACCGCGTCGTAAGTGGAGCTTTCAGAGGCGCTCACGGCCGTCACGGTACGCCCCTCGGCAAGCACCACGGCGTAGGTCTTGGCGTACTTCACAGTTTTCCAGGCCAGCAGAAGCGCAGCAGCCTCGGCCTCGAAAGGCCTGCGCCTGGTTACGCAGGAAGGCTCCGCGGTGAACAGCCGGTTGTCACGGGCCTCTATCAGCAGTCCGCCCGAAACAGAGCGCAATTCCACCTCGTGGGGAGAAAGCACCGCGGGCGGCACGGCCAGGACGCGCAGCCCCTCCTTCGCCCGCAGCACTTTCAGCGCCTCGGGACTGCAGCCCGGAGCGGCCACGGTCTCTATGAAAGTGCCGGACAGCACGGCGGCGGTCTCCTCCTGCACCTCGCTGTTGAACGCGGCCGTCCCCCCAACCGCTCCGGCGGGGTCGGCCGCGAGGGCGCCGCGCAGGCTTTCCGCCTGCGTGGGCCCGGCGCAAACTGACGCCGGACGGTCGTGCTTAACGATGACGCAGACCGGGCCGGAGAATTCAAGCGCAAGTTCCGCCCCGACGTTAACGTCAAGATAGTGGTTAAAGCTGGGCGGGGGGCCGCAGAGAAGCCTGGCGGCGTTCAGACCGCGTGGCCGCGCGCCGCTCAGCGCGTAGAAAGCGGCTTTCTGGTGCCTGTTCTCGCCGTAAGCCAGGTCCCGCACCTTGCTCAGGCTCAGCACCACCTCGTCGCCCAGCAGTTCCCCTGCGCCGGAAAGGTGCTGCGCCACCGTCGCTTCGTAGGCCGCAAGGCACTCCCAGGCCTTGGCCGCAAGGCGGCGCTTGGCCTGCGGCTCCAGGCCGCCGGCCTCGCGCAGGGCGCCCAGGACAGGAACGTAGTCGGAAGGCGAGGAAATGGTTATCGTCCCGCCGAAATCCCTGGCAGCGGCGCGCAGCACGGCGGAATTCGCCTGGTCCAGGTAGCCGGGCAGCTCATCGTCGGAGAAGTCCTCCTGCCCGACTATGCCCGCTATGGGGTAGAGGTTGGAGGCCACCACGTAGAAGCGGGGCAGTTCGACCCCGTTCTCGGTGACGGCCGGGAAGCGGCCGGAGAGCGCCTTCAGTACGGCCCACGGCACCGGCTGCGAATAACGGACCTCTTCGGCCTCTATGCCGGCCTCGGCCAGCAGCCTGTATGTGGAGCCGGACGCGTACAGGCTGAAGCCCAGTTCCGCCAGTCCCCGGGCGAAGTCCTCCAGGCCTGTCTTGTCGTAGACGCTGAGATAGGCCGTTCTGTCCATCCGTCTATTTTCCCTTGCGGACCTCGTCGAGGTACTTCCTAATCGGTGAAGCGTAGCCGGACTTTTCCGACTCCGCCCCGGAGAGGGCGGCCGTAAGCGTCTTCACCGCACCCGGCCTATCCTCGTGCGCCAGCTGTATTTTAGCCATCTGCATCATTATGCCGTAGCGGACGTCGCCGTAGGAAAGCTTCTCCGCCAGACGGGCCTCCCGCAGAGCCTCCGGGTATTTCCCGAGCTTCGTCAGGGCGGAGGCGTAGGCGCGGTGAAAAGCGTACTCCCCGGGGAAGCGGCGCGCCAGCTCCCCGTAGACGGACGCGGCCTCCCCGGTCCGGCCGGCCGCCAGCAGGTACCTGGCCTGCGAATAGCGCAGGCCCTTGGCGCGCTCCGGGTTGGAGGCCTTGGCGGCCTGAGAGGCGTAATCCCGCGCCGCCTCGAGATAGTAGGGCGCGGCCTCTTTGGAGAGGCCGGCGTCGTCCAGCATATCCGCCACGGTCACGTAGATATCGGCCGGCGCATAGCCCTCGGCGGCCGTTTCCTTGGAGAGCAGGAAGCGCTTGACCAGAACGGGAAGCTCGTCCAGCCAGGGCTTGGCCGCGGCCGGGTCCAGCTTGTAGAGATCGCCGACCCATTCCATGATGTCGGCCTCGGCTGCCTTGCCGTCGCTGCCGTCGAAGCGGGCTATAGCGTCCCTGTAGACCGGCACCAGCGGCGAGGCGGGACCGGTGGAGGCCTTCACGTCCTTCTTGGCGTCGTTCTCGGCCATGGAGACCTGCGCCGAAGCGTACAGGAACTCGGCCTCCCTGGTCTTTATGCCGGAGAGCAGGTCCATGGCCGCCTTCCACTCCTTCTCTCCCAGACGGGCCTTGGCCACCCGCAGCCTGCCGTCCCCGTCTAGAGAAGAGACCTTGGCCTCGGCCTCGGCTATAGGCAGGTCCTTCCAGCGCCGCTGGTCCTTCACCCAGGCGGAGAAAGCGGGAAGGCTCCCGCTGCCCAGCCAGCGGCCGATTTCGCGCAGTTGAGGGTCCGCCACCAGATAAGAGGGAAAAGCGCGGACGCCGAAGCGCTTCATCCATTCCCTGGAGGAAGGCTTGTCGATGTCCATGCTGACTCGCACCATCCCGGACGAAGCCTCCAGGAACTGCGGCTTGTCCAGCACAGTACTCTCCATCAGACGGCACGGCGGGCACCACTTGGCGAAGAAGTCTATGAACAGCGGCTTATGCTCCTTCACCGCCTCGGCCAGCGCCTTCCCTGGGGAGTTCAGAAGGAAGCCCTCCATGGGAGTCTCGCCAGGAGCCGCCGGAGCCGGAGTCTTTCCGGACTTGGCGGCCGGAGCGCCTTTCACCAGTATCTCGAAATTCTCAAACATACACGAGCTTTCGTTTTCGGCGCAAATCTTTAGGCTGACGTTCTGCCTGCCGGGAACGTCGAAGCGGCACCTCAGGGAACCCTCGGTGACGTCGAAGGCGCGGACGGGGCCGCAGTCCTGCGGGGCCTTCAGGTTGAAATGGTAGCCCGCGGCGGTCCTGAACAGGACGGTCCTGCCGACGCTGACAGATTCCGGGGGAGGCGCCATCAGCAGTTTAGGCGCGTCGCCGGCTGCCGCGGAGCAGAGGCCGGCTGCCGTCAGCAGCGCTGCGGATATCAGAAGCTCTTTCATAAGTTGTTCTCCATGTTGGACGCCTGCCGCTCAGCGGCCGGCCAGTTTCAGGAATTCCTCTTCAGAAAGCGTCCGAACGCCAAGTTTTTTCGCCTTGTCTAACTTGGACCCCGGCGCCTCGCCCACCACCACGTAGGAGGTCTTGGCGGAGACGGCGGAAGTTTCCTTGCCCCCAGACTCCCGCACCAGCGCCTGCGCCTCGGCCCGGGTCAGCGTCTTCAGCTCCCCGGTGAAGACGAAGGTCCTCCCCTCCAGCGCCCCGCCGGCCGGCTTCCGCTCCGGCTCATCCATGCGCAGGCCGAGGCGCCCGAGCTCCGCCACCATGGCGCGGGTTGCCGCTGATTTGAAAAACTCGGCCACGGCCTCCGCTATGACCGGACCGATGTCCGGCACCCTGGCGAGCGCCTCAGTCCCGGCCGTCATGAAAGCGTCCATCGTCCTGAAATACCACGCCAGCACGCGCGCGTTCTTTTCTCCGATATGGCGTATACCCAGCGCGTAGATAAGCCGGGAAAGAGGCTGTTCCTTGCTGCCCTCTATCTGCCTCAGCAGGTTGTCGGCTTTTTTGTCCTTGAAAAGTTCCAGTTTCAGCAGGTCCTCTTTCCTCAGGCGGAAGATGTCCGGGAAACCCTTCACCAGCCCCCTGTCCACCAGCTGCTCCACCGAGGAAACGCCTAATCCCTCTATGTTCATCGCGTCGCGCGAGGCGAAGTGCAGCAGCGAGCGTTTGAACTGTACCGGGCAGGAGGGGTTCACGCAGCGCAGCGCCACTTCCTCCGCGTCGCGAAAAAGCTCGCCGCCGCAGGAAGGGCAGGCCTTCGGCGGATGCACGGCCTTTTCCTGCCCAGTGCGCTTGCCGGGGTCCACCCTAACCACCTTGGGAATGACCTCGCCGGCGCGCTCTATGACCACTTTGTCTCCTATCCTGAGGCCCAGCCGGGCTATCTCGTCGAAATTATGCAGCGTAGCGCTGGAGATAGTGACGCCGCCGCATCGGACAGGCTCCAGCTGCGCCACCGGCGTTACGGCGCCGGTGCGGCCCACCGAGAACTCGACGTCATTCACCGTGGTGGTCGCCTGCTGCGCCGGGTATTTGAAGGCTATGGCCCAGCGCGGACTCTTGGACGTGAAGCCCAGCGCGCGCCGCTGCCGCAGCGAATCGACTTTTACGACCAGTCCGTCTATCTCGTACGGCAGGGAGAAGCGTCTCTCCTCGTAGTCCCGGTACATCTCCAGCACTTCCTCCGCGGTGCGGCACGGGCGCTTGCCAAGCGTGGAGATGCTGTAACCCAGGCCGCGGCAGATGTTAAGGTACTCCCAGTGGGAATCCGGCTCGACCATCCCCTCCAGGTAGCCGTAGGAATGGGCGATGAACTTGAGCCTGCGGGCGGCCGTGACCCTGGGGTCCTTCTGGCGCAGCGAGCCTGCGGCCGCGTTGCGCGGATTGACGAAGGGCTCCTCCCCGGCCGCCAGGGCCGCCGCGCGCAGCGCTTCGAAATCCCCCTTCTCCATGTAGACCTCCCCGCGCGCCTCGAAGACGGCGGGAGGGCGGGCCAGATCCAGTTTCAGTGGCACGGAGCGTATCGTCCGGACGTTCAGCGTCACGTCCTCTCCGGTCTCTCCGTCGCCGCGCGTGGAGGCACGCGAGAGACGGCCCTTCTCGTACTCTATCGAGCAGGAAAGGCCGTCTATCTTAGCCTCTACAATCAGTTCGAATAGCTCGCTCCCGAGGCCCTTCTGCACGCGCTCGTACCACTGCAGGAACTCCTCCCGGGAGTAGCAGTTATCCAGCGACAGCATCGGGATGCGGTGCGGCACGGGCGCGAAGGTGTTTGAGCGTTCCCCGCCGACGCGCCGTGTCGGGGAGTCGTCCATGGCCAGTTCGGGGTGGGCCGCCTCCAGGTCTTTAAGGCGGCGCATCAGGGAGTCGAACTCCCCGTCCGTTATTTCCGGACGGTCCTCCACGTAGTAAAGCCGCTCGTGGCGGCGGATCTCCGCCCTGAGCGCCTCGATCTCCTCTTTGGGAGACTTGGTCATTTTACCAGGTTGTTCTGGCGCGCTATGCTGTCCAGCACGCCGTTGACGAACTTGCCCGATTTCTCGGTGGAATATTTCTTGGCGAGCTCTATGGCCTCGTCGATAATGACGGCCACGGGGGCGTCGGAGAGGATCATCATTTCGCAGACGGCCATGCGCAGGATCGAGCGGTCTATCGCCGGCATACGCTCCATCTCCCAGTTACGGCTGGTCTTCTTGATGATTTCGTCTATCTTCGCGCGGTTACCGATGGTGGCGGTGTAGAGACTTTTGTAGAAGTCGAAGACCTTCTCCTCCGCCGCGAACTCCTCCATCTGGAAGCTGGCGAGCACCGCGGACGGCTCCAGGCTGGAGATGTCCGAACTGTAAAGCGACTGCAGGCAGTTTTCCCTTGCCAATCTTCTTTTGCTCATAGTGCCGCTGCGCGAAGGCCTTCGAGCGGATATCATACTAAATTATGGCGCGCCAAAGGAAAACGGAAACGAAGGCGCCGGGCCGCGGCCTGCCTGCCTGTTGCTACGGCTCCTAACTTTATGTAGACTTAAGAAGAAGAGGGTTCCTTTGTTCCGGATACGGAGGTTATACAATGGGTTTACTGCCTTTGGTAATAGTAGTCGCCGTCCTGCTTTTCGCCAGCATCAAGGTGCTGAACGAATACGAACGCGGCGTCGTGTTGACGCTGGGCCGCTTCAGCGGAGTGAAAGGCCCCGGCCTGATAATCCTGTTGCCCGGCGTGCAGCAGATCTTCCGGATCAGCACCCGCGTAGTGGTGCTGGACGTTCCCCCGCAGGACATCATCACGCACGACAACATCTCCGCGAAGGTCAACGCGGTGGTCTACTTCCGCGTGATAGATCCCCAGTCGGCGGTGCTCAACGTGGAGAACTTCATGTACGCCACTTCCCAGCTCTCGCAGACCACGCTCCGGAGCGTGCTGGGCCAGCAGGACCTGGACGACCTGCTCTCCAACCGCGACAAGATCAACCAGAACCTGCAGCAGATCCTGGACCAGCACACCGAGCCGTGGGGCATAAAGGTGGCCAGCGTCGAGGTCAAGAACGTGGACATCCCGCAGGATATGCAGAGCGCTATCGCCAAGCAGGCCGTTTCCGAGCGCGAGCGCCGCGCCAAGATCATCCACGCGGAAGGCGAGTTCCAGGCCGCGCAGAAGCTTGCCGACGCCGCCGAGGTCATCGGCAAGCAGCCGGCGGCCATCCAGTTGCGCTATCTGCAGACCCTAACCGAGATCGCCACGGACAAGAACTCCACCACGATCTTCCCCATCCCGATGGACCTGATAAGCGTGTTCGTCAAGAAGATACAGAACTGACGCTGGCGCGCGGCCAGCCTGCGGGGGACGGCCCAGGCCGCCCCCCGTTTTTTATCGCGCGGTCACGGGTATAATTATCGCCATGCGCGGCCTTTACGTGCACATCCCCTTCTGCAGGGCCAAATGCGCCTACTGCGACTTCGCCTCCGCCCCCGGAACGCCCGGGGAAATTGAGTCGTACCTCGGGGCGCTGGCCGCCGAGGCGGCGCTGTACCCCGAGTTGAAAGGCGGCTTCGGCACCCTCTATGTGGGCGGCGGCACGCCCAGCGTGCTCTCGCCGGGACAGTTGCGCCGCCTTTTCTCCGCGCTGGAGCGGCTGACCGGCCCGTTCCGGGGCCTGGACGAGGCCACCTTCGAGGCTAATCCCGAAAGCCTGGACGCGGAGAAAGCCGCGCTGCTCAAGGAGGCCGGGGTAAGCCGGGTTAGCCTGGGGCTGCAGGCCGCGCAGGACTCCCTGCTCAAGGAACTGGGCCGGGTGGCGATGAAGGCCGATTTCGTCAGGGCTTTCGCCGCGCTGCGGGAAGCGGGCTTCTCCAACCTCAACGCGGACCTGATGTGCGGCCTGCCGGGGCAGACCCGGCGGGACCTCCGGGAATCGCTGGACCTGCTGCTGGGGCTGGCCCCGGAACACGTCTCGCTGTACGCGCTGGAAGTGCACGAGGGGACAGCGTTCCACGCGGCCGGAGTGAAGGAGGAGCCGGAGGCGGCGGCCGGCATGTACGAGGCGGCGGCGGATGCCCTGGAGAAGGCCGGCCTGCCGAGGTACGAGATATCCAACTTCGCGCGGCCCGGGAGGGAATCGCTGCACAACCTAAACTACTGGGAGCAGGGCGAGTACCTCGGCCTAGGGACCGCCGCGGCCTCCTACCTGCGCGGCGAGCGGCGGGCGAACACGGCCGCTACGGCCGGCTACGTTTCCGCGCTGGCCGCCGGAGGGACGCCGCCGCTCCAGTACCGAGAAAAACTTGAAGGCAGGGCCAAAATTGGGGAACGGCTAATGCTGGGCCTCAGGAAGTCCGCCGGAATTGAACTGACGGACGATATATTTATAGAATTCAAGGCGGAGCTGGACCGTCTGCTGAAGGCGGGCCTTATCGAAATGGCCGGCGGACGCGTACGCATACGCAAGGACCGGCTCTACGTTTCCAACGCGGTCTTCAGGGAATTTGTCTAAAAGGACGGCGGAGAACTCTCTTGAACTGGCGCAGATTCTGGATACGCAAAGACAGGGAGACCTATTTCCTGGGCGGGGTCATCATAGCCTGCTCCGTCGGATCGTTCGTCTCTTCCTACTGGCATTTCGCCGACCGCATCTCGGTGCACCGCGATATAAAGGTGCGCACCGGGATATTGCAGCCAGCGGAACGGCGCGAGCTGCGCGACACGGAGTTTATCCCGTCAAGCATGCACGTAGGGACCACTCAGTACTATCACCTGGACAACGACACAAATCCGCTGGTGCCGAAGCCGCCGATGCCGCCGCCGGGGGGCAGATGAAGAGGGCGCTGCCGCTCTTAGCCGCCCTACTGGCCGTCCCCGCCTTCTGGCTCCTGGGCCCGGGCCCGGCCGCGGCCCAGATGGACACCAGCAAAAACGAGCAGACCTTCAATTACAACGCCGCCCCGGCGGAGATGAAAAAGATAAAGAAGTTCGCGGTGGAGGCCACCTACGACGACGCCGAGATAATCAACGACCCGATATACGGCACCCTCGTCCTCTCCAAGCACCGCTGGCGCAGCTGGGTCGCGAGGGCCATCTACCTGACGCTGGTGAATATCGCGCTGCTGGCCATAATACTTTCCCTTTCAAGGACGGAGGAATACAACATCATCATAGGCTACGTCCTGTCGGGCATCAGCGAGACCCTCTCGCTCTGGGTCTTACTGTGCGCGATGCTGGTCTTCGAACTGAAGGCCGGCGCCTGGCTGTATCTCGTGCCGGTCTCCGCCGCCACGGCGGCCGCCGGCTACGTGGTGCTGATGAAGATAAAGAAGTCGGACATCTCCCTTTCAGAGCTGAAGGAATCCTTTCAGAAGATGCGCTTCGCCGCCAGCGAGGACCCCCGTCTGGCGTCGGTCAGCGGGGCCCCCGGCAACTGGCCAGACCAAGATTTCCTGAAATAGCCGGTTGAGCGCCGCTGTCCGCGGCGAAAACGGAAGGGCCGCTGAAGCGGCCCTTCCGTTTTCGTCTCCGGCGCCGTACCCCGGCTCAGTTAAGTTTGAATTTGTCCGCCGTGGTGGTGGCGTTATTCTTCTGGTTCAGGATCTCCGGGGCCAGCAGCACGTCTATGTTCCGCCCCTGGAACAGGTTGGAACCCGCCACCTCCTCCAGGTTGTAGCTGCCTTCCTTGTAGAAGGTCGCCGGAGCGGCGTTCCCGGGTATGCTCAATATGTCGCCCTCGTTGGACACCAGCATCTTGCGCGCCGACAACGTAGAGCCGTCGGCGTAAACGCTCTCCCCGTACAGGTCCGCCTTGTCCGGCCCGCTGGGGTAGCTGTTGTACGCCGGGGTGAGCTGGGTGGGGTCGATAGTATAGTCCCAATACGTATGCGCCCCGCCCGCCGCAGCATTCACGCTGGCGGCGCTAGCCGGATTCAGGGCGACCTGGTACATTTCTTTCATCACTCCGGAGGCGTCCACCACGTTCTGCGTGAACGTTAAGTTATTGGCGTAGGTCTGGTTCCAGTCCTGTTTCTGCTCGAACTGCATGCGCTCGTCGGCGTTCAAGCCCGGCGCGTTGGTCCCCGCCCCGGGGGCCAAGGCCACGCCCGGGCCCGAGAGTATCTGTTTCCAGTCTATGGAACCGGGGTAATAGCGGTAGTCCGGAGAGGCGCTGCCGGTATAGCCGGAGAAGTTTATCGCTACGGGCTGGGTGAAGTCCATGGTCTCCTTTACGCTGTCCACCGTATTGGTCATGTAGACTTCGAAATACTTCATCCAGTTCGTCGGGGCCGTTTTGGAGAAGTACATGCTGTTGATGATGTCGCCCACCTTGCTGATGTCGTCCGGGATGGCGGAGTTGAACCGTTCCACTATATCGCCCCAGTCCAGCCTGTGCGCCTCCTCGCGCTTGCTGAGGAACAGCAGCTTGAACTCCCTGTCGGAAGGGCGCAGCAGGTATTCCTCCAGGCGCACGCGGTGGCCGAACGCGTCTATGGCGTCCTTGCCCAGTTCCGCTTCGTTGGCCTTAAGCTGGCGGTTGCGCAGCTCCTCCAGCATCGTGCGGGTGCGCTGGCGGGCGGTGTCGTGAAGGACGGCCATCGGCCGCGCGGCGGCCTCGGCCCTGTCATCCCTGAGCGACACCAGTTGCGGCATGGACATGCCGGCCTGCGTCACTTTTATGGCTTCCTCGGAGGAGACGACCGCGGTCTTGCCCTTGCCGTCGCTGACTTCCACCAGGCCCTCGTCCACGTTCATCGAGGTGTCGCCGTTCCTGGCCACCCGTACGTCGAACTCCGTGCCGCGCACGGCGCAGACGGCCGAAGGGGTGCGCACTTCCACGCGGCTGGAAAAATACCCGGCCACCGCGGCCTTCAGCCTGCCGTAAAGCAGGCTGAGAGCGGTCCTCTTCCTGCCGGTGCTGCCCACGGCGAAATGGCTGTCCCGGCCTATCCTGAAGCGGGAACCGTCGGAGAAATAGACGTCCGCGGTCGCGTCGCCCGAGGTACGGACCTCGTCGCCCTCGTTCAGCCGCACGTCCCTGGAAACCGGCACCCAGGAAGCAGAAGCGGACGCGCGTGCTTCCACGGTGCCCTTCGGCACCAGAACTATGCCGCGCGTCATGGCCGCGCAGGGGACGGAAAGCAGCAGAAGAAAAACAAAGCCTGGCTTTCTCATCTCAGAACCTCCATTCTATGCCAGCGAAATACGTGGAACTGTCGTAGTTGTAGCGGTAGACCTGCTCGTAGCGGTTATTGGAGCGGGAGAGCGACCAATCGGTCCGCAGCCTCGCGTCCAGGGAAGCCGTTATCGGATAGGAAGCCTCCAAGCCGAAATCGCAGGTATACTGCCGCAGTTTATCCCCGGTATAGGAACCGGCAGTGGTCTGGGTCAGGCGGTCAGGATACCAGCGGGCCGTAAAGTTGTAGTTGGCCGACAGCACGAAGCCGGAAGAAACCGACGTGAGCATCAGCGTGGGAGAGAGGGTAGTCTCGTAATAATCATAGAAAGACCTTATGAATTTCAGGTGCGCCGGCTCGGTGTCCAGGTGGTTCTGATTGGAGACTTGGTCGTCGAAGGTCAGCCCGAACCCCGCTACCGGCCTTATCCCGCCCAGGATCTCCGCGTCTGAATAACGCTTGCTGATGGACAGGGTGAGCAGTTCGTAATAGTCGGAGCGCGTGGAAGGGAGGTAGGTGCCGGCGGAGTTTATGACCTTCTGCTCCGGATAACCGGTGACGGCGAGTGAAGCGAGCGCCTCGGCCTTGGCGAAACCCGGCAGGTCCCATTCGTTGTAATAGGAGAACTGGTTGGTAACGGCGTCCAGCACGCGGCTGCCGGGGTCCGGGGCGGCCAGTTCGGCCCCGTACTCGCTGGCCAGGGACTTGAAACGCGTGTAACGGGTGTAATAAGCGTCCCAGGAAAGCTGGTACGTCCAGGGCACCTCGAAGCCGGCGCGGGTCTTGCGCTCCAGCGTAAGGCCGGCCTCGTAACGGGTGAAGTCGTAGAGCCCCTGCCCCCATTTTTCGTCCTTGGTTTCCCGGAAGAGTTCGCTGGTCACGCCGACGTGCGGCTTCAGGGCGTACCCGCCGTCGTAGCGTTTTATCCATTTCAGGCCGAGGCTGTTGTCCAGGCTCTGCTGGAACAACGTGCCGCCGCCGGCCAGCTCGTTGACCTGCTTGAAACCGGTGTAGACAGAATTGAGGCTCAGGTAGTAGCCGTAACTGGACGAGTAGCTCTTGGCCAGTTCGGCGTTCAGCACGCCGTAACCGTTGAGCGCCCCAGACTGCCCGCCGAAGAAGTACTGGCCGCCGTACAGGTCCAGCGTGCCCATCAGCTGATACTTCCCGGCCGGGGCCGCGGGGCGGTGGGTGTTATCGTTGAAGGTATCCACGGCCGATTTGGCCACGGAGGCCTTGGACTCCAGCTCGGCCGCGGCGCCGGAGGCCGAAAGAGCGGCCTCCGTACCTGTGGACACTTCGGGGGCAAGCTGGGCGCCGGCGCAGACCGGCGACAGGAGAAGCGCGAAAATGATGGATTTTTTCACTTTGTCAGTTCCGTCCGTCAGAAGTTCAGGCCCATCGTCATGCGGTGGGTATCCCCTAGGTCCCCGAACGGCACATAGGCGTAGTCCAGCGAGAATTCTCCGAACTTGAGCCCCATGCCTGCCGCCAGCCCCGTCAAACCGCCCAGTTTGTCCTGGCTGCGGCCGAACTGGTAGCCGGCGCGCACCGCGAGGTACCTGGCCAGCGAGTACTCCGCGCCTACGGAAAGATAGGCCAGCTTGTCGTTGGCCAGCCAGTCCACGTCGGCCGCCGCGCTCAGCTTGCCCGCCAGCAGGCTAGCCGCCGCGCCGCCCCGCACGATGAGCGGCAGGTCGTCTGGTCCTATTTTGCCGCCCAGATTCTGCACCGCCAGCGCCGCCGTCCAGATCCCACCCAGTTTCAGGACAGAGCCGGCGTCCAGTGCCATGGCCCTGTCGTTCTGGCCGTCGAGCCCCTGCTGCACGTACTTCAGGCTCGCGCCCAGCGACAGGCCGGGCCGCACCTCAGACTTGGCGTAGGAGAGTGTGAGCGCGGTATTATTGTCGGAGAACGTCGAATCCGGATTTTCCGTGTCGCCGGCGCGTTTATATATATCCGAAACGGTGAGATAGTTCACACCGCCGGCCAGCACCCCCATGTCGTTACCGAGCGGGGCGGCATAGCCCAGGAAACCCTGGGATTCGTCCAGGAAGAGCGAGTTGTAACTAGCGCTCAGCGACCTGGAGCTCAGGCCGGCCAGCCTGGCCGGGTTCCAGTTTATGGCGTTGGCCCCGCTGGTCAGGACGCTCGCCGCGGAGCCGAGCGCCAACTCTCTGGCTCCCACCCCGACCTCGAGGAACTGGGCGCCGGTAGTGCCCACGCCGGCCGCTTGAACGGCGGCGGCGCCCAGCATCAAAACCGCTGAAAGGACAATATTACGTTTCATGGTCTCTCCTCTGGTCACGCCGGCCGTCACTTGATTACCGCCATCTTGAACGTGGCGTGTTTTCTGTCAGGCTTATTGCCGGAGAAGCTGACGAAGCCGTAATAGACCCCGTTGGCGACTTCGGACCCGTCCTTGTTGCGGCCGTCCCAGGTCACGTAGTTATAGGCGCTCGCGGTGAAACTGATGCTTATATCGCGCACCAGCTGCCCCGAAAGCGTATAGATGCGGATGTGCCCCGGGCCTCCGTTGCCGGCCGGCACCTCCACGCTTATTATCGTGCCGTTGGTGGTCATGCTGCCGGCGTACCGGGTGGCGAGGGTCTTGCTTTCCAGGTTGAACGGGTTGGGGAAGTTATACACCTTGACCGTGGAAACGCTCCCCCCTATGCCTACCGCCGTGGACTCCAGCACGGCGAAGGTGCCGGAGGTGGTGACGGAGGCGCCGGCCGGCGCGCTCACCACGTACTCGTGCCCGTTGAAGACGGAGAGCGGCGCGGCCGTCCGCCTGCCGGTCGCCAGCACCGAGGTCAGGCTCCTAAGCCGCACTTTTATGGTGCCGCTCAGCGGGTCTATCGCCGCCAGGCCGGGAACCTTCTCCCAGGTGTCGGTGGCCGAGTTGTAGCGCGCTACTGCCAGGCCGGACGGGTCCGTCACCGCGCTTTTGTCGTAGGCCAGCGTCACGTCGAACCCCTTGCTCTGGTTCACGGACACGCTGGACAGCGAGACGGTGTACAGGTTCCCCTTTATCGCGGCCGCGCCTACGGAAGCGACTTCGGTGGAAACGGCCGGATCGTTCTTGTCGGTGCTGGAGAACGCGCAGGACGGGATGGCGCCGGTGGAGATTGGCAGCAGCGCCCCGGCCGGGAACTGCAGCGAGGACGGGTCGGCCCCGGTCGGGTCCACTGTGGCCTCGTTATTGCCGCGGCCGGCGGCGTTGTCGGAGTCGTCGCCCAGTATAGCGTCGTCTATGTTCTGGCTGGCGTTGGCGCTCACCCCGAGACCGAAGGTTATCTCCTTCACCACCGTCTGATTGGTGAGCGAGGTCGCCTCGCCGTGCAGCACGTAGGTATGCCCGGACTTCAGCAGGCTCAGCGGGATCTGCCCGAAGAGCTCCCCGCTGGAGAGCTGGTTGAGCTGCAGCGTCGTCGGGCTGGAGCAGTTGGCGTACGGCGCCTCGCACCAGTAGGCCGCCCCGGACTTGAAGTCCTGAGGGTTGAGCACGGTGAAGTCGTAGTAGTTCTCGCCCTGCCTGGCGAACAGTTCGATGTCCAGCGGCTTGGGCAGCATCGTGAAGTCCGCTCCGGAGACCGCGGAGGTGGTGGCCGTCACTAACTGGTCCAGCACGTACTTGCCGGGCACGCTCAGGAAGACCCTATAGACATCCGCGGGGACGAGGCCGGTCAGCGTATAAGAGCCGTCCGGTCCTGTTTTGGTCTTTATCAGCGGCAGAGGGATGTCGGGATGCGTGCCGTTGTAGGTGTCGTCGTAAGCGTAGATCTGGGCGCCTGGCTGCACCCTGGCGAACGGCAGTTTCTGCGAATACACCGTACCGGTTACCGAGCCGGGGGCGTAGGTCAGCGTCAGGTCCTGCATGAAGACGGTCGCGCTGCCGCTCACCTCCACGTCGGCCTCTGCGGAGGCGTAGCCGCTGAAGGAGGCCTTAACCTTCACCGTGCCGGCCGGAAGGCCTTCGAACTTATACGTCCCCGAAGAATCGGTGACGACGGCCTTATCCTGCATGCCGGGGACGGAAACTGTCACCAGCACGTTCGGCATGGGAACGGTGTCGGTATCGGTAACGACGCCGGCAAGGGTGGCCCCGTAGCCGACAGCGGTGTCCAGGTCTATATTGAGGGTGGTAGTGGAACCGGCCGCGCCAAGGCACTTGCGGGTCTGGTACGGAGGATAGTTCGGGGTAGTGACCACGGCCGTATAGCAGGCGCCAGGGGACAGGTCCTGTATCCCGAAGCCGAAGCCCCCGGCGCCGTTCAGCAGCGTGCTGAATTTCTGGTAGCCCAGCGCGAAGTCCGCGTTGAACTCGGCGTTATGCTGCTGTATATAGGAAGGCGGAGGAACTACCAGGCCCGCCGCCTTCAGGGTGCCGGAGGAGTTGTACAGGCTCACTACCGGCAGGTAGTTCATGAACTTGTTGAAGTCCCCGCCGGCGGCGGCGTAGTCCACCTGGCGGAAGAAGTTGGCCGCCGTCACGGAACCGGCCAGCGTCGCGTTGCCGCGGGCGCTCAGGTCGGAGGAGGGCGTCATGTCTACGCTCACTCCGTTGACCGACGATCCGCCCATGTACTTGGGGGAAACTGGCACGGTCGCCCTGGAATCGTCGAGCACCACGTTCCGCGTGGAGCCGAACACCACGAAATACGGGTAAGGCGGATTTGAAACGCTCAGGTCGGCGAAGTCCCCGTTGCGCACCAGGTACAGGTCGTAGACCGCCGGGGAAGGGAGGTCGACAGCGCAGAAGCCGTCCAGCGCCCAGCCGTTGCCGCAAGGCCCCTGCGCGGTGGCGGCTACGGGAGGAGAATAGGAGAGGCTGTTGTTGTCCCCGCCGCTGTGGTTCAGGACTCCTATAAGCGCGTCGTGGCTGAACAGGGAGCCGGAAGGCAGCGGCAGCACGCTGAAGCCGTAGACGGCGTCCCCGGAGCCCGAAGCTTCGAAGTAGCTGACCGGGAGCTTGGTCATGTCGACCGTAGCGCCGAGGTAGGTGGCCCTTCTCAGGTTCAGGTTCAGCGTGGAGGTGCTGCCCGCCACCACGGTCACGACCGGGTCCGGGAACGGAAGGGCATACTGTTCCGAGCTGACGCCGTTCATGTTCATCGACAACCGGTTCACGCCCGACATTGCGCCGTCGATCTCGAACGTGCCGTCCCTGGACAACTGGGCCCCGGCCCAGCCATGGTCGGTATCGGCGTTGATCCAGACGTAGACATTGTTGCCCGGAGTGTAGACCGTGCCGTCGGGCTTGTAGACGGTGCCGGTTATCACGCCGCCGGGCACAAAGTTCATGTCCATGGCGGCGCTGCCGGTACCGGTGGAGAGGTCCACGGTATTGTTGCCGCCGTTGGAGCGCGCCCAGGCCCACCACCTGGAATTGACGTTCAGGTTGTAGGCGGTGCCGCTGGTCACCGGGATATCATAGGGGTAGCTGGCGGAGCCGCTGGCGTGGAGTACCGTGAAATTGCCCTGGCCCTGGCAGCCGGAGGGACCGCAGACAGGACTGAGAGTTATCATCAGCGGGTCTTTGGTCAGGTCCGCCGCCTGGCTGAAGCGCAGCGTGCCCGTCAGGTGGCCGGTGGCGTTGCCGCCGGTATTGACCGTAACCACGATCGTGGTCAGCCCCAGGTCCGTGCCGGAGGAATTATACACGTGCAGGTAGCTCCCGCCGTTGGTGGCGGGGTTGGTGTCGACGGCCACGCGAAGATCGTCGGTGCCGCAGTGAGCCTCGGTGCTGCCCCAGACGAACTGCTGGTCCGGCCCGGCGTTGAAGGGGACCGGCCCGTTGGCGCCGGTCTGCGAGAACGGGGTCCACACGTTTATGACGTAGTTTCCGCTGGGCAGACCGTTGAAGACGGCCGACCCGTCGGGGGCCAGCTGGACGTTGGCGTTGGAGAAGCCGGGAGAGGAGAACATCGTGGTGAAGCTCTGCGCTCCGGAGCAGCCGTTATTGCTCCAGAAAGAGCCGTCCGGATTTAGCCCCACGTTGCCCCGCGGTATCGGGTTGCCGGCGGGATCCTTAACGTACACCTTTATCTGGCCGCTGCTGGGCGGCATCTGGTACAGACTGAGTATCTGGGACTGCACGCTGGCCGAGCTGTAATACACGAAATCGTTCTGGCCGTTGACGGAGGGAGGATTGAGGCAGTCCAGACCGCCGCCGGAAAGCGCGGGGCTGTTGTAAGGAGCGTAGCAGGCGCCGGGGCCGGTCGTCGTCCAGGTGCAGCCGCCGTAGATCTGCGCGTAATAGGTGACGCCGGGGAGGAGGCCGTAAAGCTGGAAGCTCCCGTTCTGGTCGGTATTCGTCCAGATGTTGTTGGGATAGCCGTTGTCGCAGTACTGGAAACCGATGCCCATGTTGGGAACTACCACCGCGCCGGTGTCCTGCACCACGCCCTGCACGGAGAGACCACTGGCGCCGCCGTTCTGCGCGGCGGTATTATCCGCGCGGGTCGGAGGCACGGAATAGGCGAAGTCCGCCTGGGGATAGGCCAGGGTCGGCGCCCCCATAGTGACCGCGGTGGAGCCGTTCAGGTCCTTGTCGACGTTCTGGCCTATGCCCCTGTTGAGCAGGGTATCGTATGCGCCGATGTTATAAGTGCCGGCCGAGGCGTAGGGGACGTTGTCCAGGATCAAGGTCCCTACCCTAGAACCGTCGGTCTGCGCTATGCCGAAGGCCACCGGCTGCTGAAGAGCGCTGTTGTTGACGCTGCCGAAAAGCACTTCGTTGGGGGTGGCGTTCTTAAAGGGAAGCACTATGCGGCCTACCCCGGACAGCCCAGGAGTTAGAGTTATCGCCCGGTTGAGCGGGGTGCCGGTGCCGGAATAGATGAGATGGATGTGCGCCGAGGGGTCCGGGTTATTGAACTGGTCGGTGAGCGCCGGGGAATAGCCCTGGGAACTGACGAACAGCTCGTAGTCCATGTTCTGCCACAGATCAAGCGCAGCCTGCCCGTTCACGTCGGTCAGGCCCACCACGCTGTAGGTGGATGGGCCGTTCACGCCGAAGTTCACAGCGGCCACGGTCACGTCCTCCAGCTTCGTCCCCTGCCCGTCGCTCACCGTAACTATAAGATTCGGGAGCGTCGCCCAAGCGGTCCCCTGCAGCGCGGCGGCGAAGATCGCGGCCGCTATTATCCTGGTGAATGAACGCATATTTCCTCCGTCGGGCGCCCGCCGTACGGCGAACGCTCCGCAGGTCATTTTTCTTCTGATCGATGACGATCCCAAAACCTTAAGCCGACACTACCCGGCTAACCCAAAAGTCTATCCTCGTTAACATGGTATCCGAGGTCTTCCAGAGAATTTATACAATTCCATACCCCCACGTCAACAAAAAACTGGAGAGTTTTAGTGTGACTTTCGACACACCGCTCAATGGCTGACGTCGCAGGGTGAATTCTCGACCAGGCCCTTCTCCACCCGGAAAACAGCGTGGCGTACTCCGGATTCTACGGCCGCTATGGCGGCCCCCGTGCCGATGGTGTTTTTCTGCGGTTAATTGGATTGTAGCGGTTTTAATGCTAAAATACCCTTTTCGTAGTATGATAAAAAGCGTCAGGAATATAGAGGAGTCCCTGCATTCCGTCAAGGAAATCATCTCTGCCGAGCTTTCCGCGGTGGACAGAAACGTCTTCGATTTTTCCAGATATCCGTTCAGTTTCGTCGGCAAGGCCTCCAGAGCCCGCTTCACCCTACTAACCTCCGCCGCTCTGGGCGCCGCGGCCGCCCTGGCAGAAAAGGCCGCCGCGGCGGCCGAATTGGCCCACACGGCCTCGCTGCTTCACGACGACTGCCTGGACTCGGCACGCTACCGCCGCGGGCTGCCGACTCTCTACGACCAGGCCGGCGTCAACGAAGCCATACTCGTAGGAGACCTGGTAATAGCCATGGCGCTGGAATGCGCAGCGAGCGCCGCCCCGGACCTGCAGGGAAGCCTCATCAGCACCGTCAGGCGCATGACCGAGGGCGCCCTGATCGAAGAGAACTCGAAGGGCCGCAGGATAAGCGCGGAGACCTCCGAGAAGATAATTTCGCTTAAGACCGGGGCGCTCTTCCGCTGGTGCTCTGCCGCCGCGTGCCGGCTGGCGGGCAGACCGGAACTGCTGCCCGATTGCGCCCGCCTCGGGGAGGACGCCGGCTGCGCCTTCCAACTGGTGGACGACGTGCTGGATTTCGAGGGAGAACCGGAGGCCTGCGGCAAGGAGACGCTCAAGGATGTCAACGAGGGGAAGTTCACGCTGCCTCTGATCCTGGCGCTGAACGACCCGAAGGCGGGACAGGACGCGGAAAGGCTGCTGGCCGCCGTAAAGGCAGGCGCGGGAGCCGACCTGGCGCCGGCCCTCGCCCTGGCCGCGCTGGTGAGGGACGGCGGGTTTGCGGCGGCGGCCAGACGCCAGGCCGCCGCGAAGATAAACGCGCTTTTCCCCCTGGCCGACAAGTTCCCGGACGGGGAAGGGGCGGCGGCGCTTAAAGATTTCCTCTCGGCGCTGGCCTCGCGCACGGCCTAGTTCCCCGTTTCCGGCCGCCGGTGCAAAAACGCCTCCCACGCGGGCCGGCGATTTGTAAAGGCGCATACAATTTTTATAGATTGTAGTTGACATGGACAGTTAATGGAGGATTCGAGAACATGAAATCTTTTTTATCCCTCACCCTGGCTCTGCCGCTGCTGGCTGCGCTGAGCCTGTCGTCCTGCACCAAGAAGAACCTCAAAACGGAGAGCGTACCCGCGCAGATGGTCTCCAACACCCAGGCCATACCGACGCTTGACGTAGAGGAGAGCTCGTCCACCGCCTCCACCGAGCCCGATATCCGCGGAGGGGACTTCGCCGCAGATCCGTCGATAAAGAGCGTCTACTTCGACTTCGACAAGTACGACCTCTCCGACGCCGATCAGGCCACGCTGCAGGCCAACGCAGAGGTCCTCAAGGAACACAAGGACTGGACGGTGCTGGTAGCCGGCAACTGCGACGACCGCGGCACGATAGAATACAACCTCGCGCTGGGCCAGAGGCGCGCCAAGACCGTGCGCGACTATTACGTGCGCCTTGGCGTCCCCGAGAATTCCGTCGGCACGATATCCTACGGCGAAGAGAAGCCGGTCTGCACCGAGGAGAACGAGGCCTGCTGGCACCAGAACCGCCGGGCCGACACCGAGGTCAAGGGGCAGTAATGCGGGCCCTCACCAGGACGCTCCTGCTTCTCCCGGTGGCGCTGCTGGCGGCAGGCTGCGTTGCGACGCAGCAGGACATGCTGCAGATGCAGAGCCAGATGGACGACCTCAACACCAACCTGGCCAATATGCAGAAGAACCAGGCGGAACTGGCCGTCAAGATGGAAGAGTTGTCGCGCAACCTCAACGCTTCCTCCGAGAATATGAAGGACATCTCCTCGCAGATGACCGGCCTTTCGGGGCAGCTCAGCGCGCTGGGCGCCTCCGTGGACAAGCATGTCAGCGCCATCAGCCAGAGCATACGCAAGCAGGAGGAGCAGGTCCAGACCTCCCTGCTGCCGGCCAAGATCTATAACGACGCCTACAACGCCTACCTGAACAACAACTTCGACGGCGCCGCCACCGGGTTCAAAACCTATCTTTCCAAGTTTCCCCAGGGCGAAGCGGCTGAAGGGGCCTACTTTTACCTGGGGGAGTCGCTGTACCTGAAGGGGAACTGGCAGGAGGCCGCCCTGGCCTACGCCAATATGCTGGAAAAGTACCCCGCCAGCTCCCGGGTACCGGCCGCCAGGCTTAAATACGCGCTCTCCCTGCTCAGGATGCCGGGCAACAAAAAGGAAGAGGCCCTCAAGTACCTGAAGTCGGTGGTGGCCGACTTCCCGCAGTCCCAGGAAGCCAAGAGCGCCAGGGAGGAGATAGGGAAGCTCGTCGGAAAGCCGGCGCCCCATAGATCCCCGGCCAAAACCCCGGTTCGGCGCCGCCGGACCAAGAAAGGCTGACGCCCATGCGCGGCAAGCTCCTGCCAGCGGCGCTGCTGCTTCTGACATCCTGCGCCTTCGCCGGGACCGACGTCTACATAGGCGTTTCACCGGGCAGCGGGGTGAAGACGCAGTCGCTGGCCCTGGCGCAGTTCCGGCCGGCCAGGCCCGGCAGCGAGGAGGACCTGGCTCTCGCCGGAGAGTTCAGGGACATTGTCCGCGCCGACCTGCTGTATTCGCGTTATTTCGATCTCAAAGAAGCCCCGCTCGCGCGCGCGAACCTGGACGATTCCCCGGAATCTCTGGCCTGGTGGAAGGCTCTTGCCCCGCACCTCATAACAGCCGAGGCGCGCGACGCCGGCCCCGTCTGGACTTTTACGGCGCGCCTCTACGACCTTTCCACCGGGAAGCCGATACTCGAGAAGTTCTACCGCGGCGAGAAGAACGCTCTGCGACGCGCAGCCCACCTGTTCTCCGACGACGTGATAACGCGCCTGACCGGCCGGGAGGGGATAGCCCACTCCAAGATAGCCTTCGCCAACAATGCCACCGGCCGTAAAGAGATCTACATGGTGGACTACGACGGCCAGGGTCTGGTCCGCCTGACCTCCGACAACAGCATCGACCTGCTGCCCCGCTGGTCGCAGGACGCCACGCGCATCTACTACACCACCTACCGCTGGGGCAACCCGGACATGTTCGAAATAGACCTGAAGGCCGGCAAAATACGCCCGTTCTCCACCTTCCAGGGCCTGAACATACCGGGAGGCTTCTCCCCGGACGGGCTGACGATGGTCATGACGCTGTCGCGCGGGGACGATCCCGGCATCTATATGCTGAACGTGGTGACGAAGAAAGTGAAGCGGATACTGAAAGGCTTCGGCGTCAGTTCCTCCCCTACTTGGTCTCCGGACGGCAGGCAGGTGGCTTTCATCTCCGACCTGGCCGGAAACCCCGAGGTATTCGTGCTGGACACGGACACCGGCAAGACCCGCAAGTTAACCCGCTTCAACTGGTGCGACTCCCCCTCCTGGTCTCCCGACGGCCAGTGGATAGTGTTCTCCGGCCGTGAAAGGCGAGGTGCCCCGCTCGACATCTTTCTGACCGACCTGACCGGCAGCCAGATACGCAGACTGACCTACCAGGCCGGCAACAACGAAGACCCGTCCTGGTCACCCGACGGCAGGTACATAGCCTTCACCTCCACGCGCGGCGGCAGGAGGGAGATCTACATCATGGACTCGGACGGCAGCGCCCCGCACCCGCTGGTGCCTGGCATGAAAGGCTATTCCTACACCCCCAGTTGGAGTCCCTGAGCCGCGGCGGCCGGCGCGGTAGTCAGGAGAAAAAAGAGCGCAGGCGGGAGAGAATGGCAGGAAGGAACGGCTCCGGTTCAGGGCGGTGCGCCGGGTGGAACCGCAGATCCCTGTGGGTCTTCAGCGCGGAGGATAGTTCCGCGTCCAGCATCGTCATGAACTCCGGCCCCAGCCGCTTGCGTCGCTCCGAAAGCAACCCCGGATTGACCATGTCCTCTACGGCGAAGTACTCCTGGCCGCAGAAGGCCTGGACATACGGGCTCTCCATGAACTCGGTCACCGCGTCCTCGTCGGAAACGTTCTTAAGCTGCTTTACCGCCAGCAGTCCGCAGACCAGGCGCGAGTCTTTGGCCGGTCTGCCGTAGCCGGCCGCGAAGTATTTGCCGTACTCGGCGTCCAGCTTCCCCCACGGCAGGGCCTCGGCCAGTTTCAGCCAGCGATTTTTCTCGTCCAGCCTGGAGCCCAGGTGAAACAACTTGCCGAACAGCGTGGGGTTGAATTTTTCAGAACGGTACATCCGTCTATTTCTCCGGCTGGAAGCACTTGCGACAGCGGGCCTCGTACTTGTCCCCGGCGCCTACAACGATGCGCTTGCCGGAATCCGTCAGGCGCTGGCTGAAATGGGCCGGGTTGCCGCAAACCATGCAGATGGCCAGGTTCTTGGTTACGAACTCGGCCACGGCCATCAGCTTGGCCATGTTGTCGAAGGCGTCGCCCCGATAGTCCTGGTCAAGTCCGGCCACGATTACGCGGCGGCCGCTGTCGGCGAGCTTCTGCGCCACTTCTACGATCTCGGGACCGAAGAAATGCGCCTCGTCTATGCCGACCACCTGGGTGTCCTTCTCCACGTCCTTGAGTATCTCTTTGGCCGTCCTCACCGGCCTGGCCGCCAGCATCGACTTATCGTGGGAGACCAGATGCTCCTTCGCGTAGCGCACGTCCAGGTGCGAATTGAACACCTGCACCTTCTGTTTGGCTATGCTCGCCAGCTTCAGACGGCGGATCAGTTCCTGCGTCTTGCCGGAGAACATGCTGCCGCAGACCACCTCTATCCAGCCGGAGGAAGCGGAAACGTTGAATATCATTTCCCCCCCCATTTGGCGGTGAAATAATCCCAGGTCAGGTCCAGGCCCTCCGGGAACATCACCAGCGGCTTGAACTTCAGCAGCTTCCGGGCGCGCGAGATGTCGGCGTAGGTCTTGCGGATATCGCCCTTGCGCTTGGGCAGGAACTTCTTCTCCAGCTTCCGCCCGAGTATGCGCTCCAGGCCGCGGGCTATGTCCAGCAGCGAGATATTGGTGCCGGTGGCCAGGTTGATGACCTGTCCCGACACCGAGGAAGGCGCTAGCGCGGCGCGGATGTTGCCGTCCACCACGTTGGCCACGTAGGTGAAGTCCCGCGACTGCCTGCCGTCCCAGTGTATCTCCAGCGGCCTGCCGGCCAGCGCCAGCTCCATGAACTTGGGGATGACCGCGGAATAGACCGACTCCGGATTCTGGCGCGGGCCGAACACGTTGAAATAGCGCAGCGCCACGGTCTCCAGACCGTAAGTCTTGGCATAGACGCGGCAGTAGTGCTCGCCGGCGAGCTTGCTGACGGCGTACGGGGAGATGGGCGCGGTGGGCAGGTCCTCGGTTTGCGGGAAGATCCCGCACTCGCCGTAGGCGGAGCTGGTGGCCGCGTAGACGAAGCGTTTGACGCCGGCGTCCCTGGCCGCCATCAGCGCGTTAAGCGTGCCGGTGGCGTTGTTGTCGTTGGCGGCGCGCGGGTTGTCCACGGACTTGGGCACCGAACGGAAGGCCGCCTGGTGCAGCACGTAGGCGGCGCCTTTCATGGCCTTGGCGCATTCCTTGGGCTCGCGCAGGTCGCCGCGCACCAGTTCGTATCTCCCCCTGAAAGGCTCCAGGTTCTCCTCCCTGCCGGCGGAGAAATTATCCAACACGCGGACGCGCTCACCGCGCTTTATCAGTTCCTCCACGATGTTGGAACCTATGAACCCGGCCCCTCCGGTTACAAGCCAAAGCGGTCTTTTCATCATCAGCACCTCGGTAAAGTATGCCTGTAGTCTATCATTATTAGGGCCTGGCCTTAAACCCCGACCCCCGTCACAGGTCCCGCTCCTCTCCTTCCTTGCGCCAGGGATGCCAGTACTCCCTTGACTTCTCCTCCAGGTTATCCTGCGGCACCGGAGCGTTCATCTTGAGGTTCACGTAGAAAAAGATCTCCTTCACTCCTCCTGAACGCTCCCTGAAATCGAGCTTCGTATGGAAGTCGTGGAAATCCTTGTACAGCGTCACCGCCTTCTCGAAGAAGCGCACGTCGCCGGCGTTCAACCCTCCGTAGAGCATGAGCCTGTAGCGCAGCACGCCCTCCAGCCGCCAACTGGAGGAGGCGCGCGGTCTGAAACCGAACGTATTGCTTATGACCCAGGACTTGGCGTCAGTGCTGTAGTTGGCTATGCCTCCGCCCACGTAATTCACGCTGTTCCCGTAGTTGGCCTGCGTCACAAAGCTCCTGGTCCCGGAATAGATACTGTAGGTCTCCGTCGCAAAAATATCCAGGTTCGGGTGCGGCGAGTAGTAGAGCTCGGCTGTTATAGGCTGCAAGCGCCTGTTGAAGCCGGCGGAGTAAAAGGTCCTCACATCGTAGGAAGTGGACACCTTCCAGTAGCTGTTAGGGGCCGGGATGACGAAGAGCTGGGAGAGCAGCGAGTTTACTTCCTGCCCTTTGTCCGGGGCTCCGGAATCGTCCTGCAGCCTGTTGGCCAGGAGGCGGCGTTTATAGGCGTAGCCCAGGTCCACGGAGCCCCACAACCTGTCGTAGCGCAGCGTAGCCCCGCCGCCGTAGCGGCCCACCCAGCCAACCCGCTCCGCGGAATCCGTCGAAACCGCGACGGATTGGTCGTAGAAGGCGGACGGGGTAAACGAAAACCTGCGGCTTAGCCTCACGGACTGCGTCATAGTCCAGTTCATGTCGCCGCGCCGCTGGGTGTAGGTGGTCGTGGAGTCGCGGGCGTCCTCAGCGTAGGCGGAGAAGGTATTGAGCACCGGCAGTTTCAGGACCTTGAACGGAACGGTGTTAAAGTCCAGCCTAGGGACAGCGCTGGTCGCCTTCTGGAAGGCCGTGGAGTCGGCGTTCTTGGTCTCGGTACCGGAGGCGCTCAGGTGGGTGATAGTGTAGTTGGTCTTGCGGGTCATGGCCACGCTGGCCTGCTCGTCTGGGCTGACCGCGAACGGGTTGCTCCTGAAGAAGTCGTTGTTGACCTTTGGATCGGAGAGGAGCCGGAAATAGCCCTGGCTGTAGTACTGCGCGGGGTCGGACTCGTTGAAACGGTTGAACAGGTGCCAGTAGCCGCCGTTGGCCCCCCAGCGGTCCTTGCTCATCCCGTACTCCCTGATGCGGTAAAGGGAGATGTCCGTTATATCCTTCTCCGGCTTCCTGTAGTCCAGTTCGCCGCCGGTGCCCAGCCCGCGCCTGGAGAAATAGTCCAGGAAGAGTTTGGCGCGCGTCCGGGGGCCGGCCCTGTACAGGAAGGTGGACTTGAGGAATGCGCCGTTGCGCTGATCGTAGCCGGGGCGCAGGATGGTTATGAACGGCGTTATGCGACCCATCGGCTTGTAGACCACAGGCAGGTACAGGATGGGGACCTTGCCGAGATAGAAAATGTTGTTATAGGCGAGGAAGTACCTGCCGGGGGCCAAGTAGATGCGCGAGGAGCTCAAATGGTAATGCGGGGGGTTCCTGTCGCAACTGGTAAGGCTGGCCTTCTTGTAGACATAACCGTTCGGCCCAAAGCTGACGGAACGCCCCTTGAAAATGAAGCTCTGGTACTGAAAGCTGCCGTCTTTGACAAAGCCGCTGTCGCTGCCGTAGTCATAAAAGCCGCTCTTTCCGTAGACCGTGCCGGAGTCGTCGTCCATCACAAAATCGCTTGGGGCGGTGACCGTGCGGCTGGCCATGTTCACAGACAACTCCTTGGCCCTGATCAGTTTCAGCTCCTTGCCGTCCGGAGAGAACTCCTCCAGTTTTACGTCGCCCTTCAGGTTTATGACCCGCGTATACTCGTTGAAGCCGGCCTCGTCTGCGTCGAAGCTGACGTGGTGCGTGCCGGTGGAGGACGGCAGGTCGTAGGCGGCGGCCGGAGCCGCCGACGCCAGCAGCAGCGCGGCTAATATCCGCTTGCCCGGCACTATATCATTCTCCTGTTCAGATTTTTTTCCTTATTTCCGGCCTATGCCGTCACTTGAGGGCCTTTTCCAGCCCGAAGAGCGCGGCACCGTGGGAGCCCAGGTCCGCGTCGTCGGAGACGCGGATTTTCACTTTCTCGAAAGGAGTCTTTATCTGCTGCTTCCCTAGGACCTTCATCATGGCCGGCAGAAACCACTTCCTGGCCCTTGAAACGCCGCCGGTCAGCACTACGCAATCCGGGTTCAGGACCAGTATCAGTCCGGCCAGGCCTTCCCCGAGTCGGCGGCCTGTCTCCTCCCAGACTCGCCTGGCGGCGGTCTGCCCCGCGGCGGCCGCGTTGGTCAGACAGATTGTGTTGAAGCGCTCCCTGTCCGGGGCCGCGTACTTCCTGACAAAAGCGTCCTCGTTCTTTATCAGTTCCCTGGCCCGCGCCAGGATGGCGCGGCTGCCGCAGTAGGCCTCCAGGCATCCGCGGCCCCCGCAGCCGCAAGGCCTGCCGCCAGGCTCCACCTTAACGTGCCCGGCTTCGCCGGCGGAACCGGTCGCGCCGTGATAAAGCTTACCGGCCAGTATCATGCCGGAGCCTATGCCGGTGCCAAGCGTCAGGGCGAGCACGTTGTCGTACCTGCGCTGGAGCTCCAACTCGTAGGCGCCCCACGCCGCCATGTTTGCGTCGTTCTCCATGAAGCAGGGCAGTTTGGTCAGCTTTTCTAGAGGGCGCGTAAGACCGACGTCGCGCCATTTGAGGTTGGGAGCGAAGCGCAGCACCCCGCGCTCAGGGTCCACGTCGCCGGCGGCGCCCATGCCTATGGAAACCAGCTGGCGGCCATAATCGCGCCGCAGCCCCTCGACGGCGGCCCCGAGGCGCCTGAGGAAATGGCGCGGCCCCTTGTCGGCCTCGGTCTTGAACCTGTCCTGGGCCAGCAGCTTGCCGGACCTGTTCATCACCACCAGCTTGGTGTTGGTGCCGCCGATGTCTATGCCTATTCCGAGCATTTGACCTCCCGTTCCCGGGCCAGCAGTTCCAGCGCGGAACCTGCCAGGTAGAAAGAACCCACGACCGCCGCGGGACCGCCCCGCGAAGCGGCGGCGGCAAGGGCCGCCAGTATGTCGTCCTGCACTTCCGTCTCCGCTTCCGGCCTAAGCGCGGAGAGCTCGTCGGCCAGCGCGCACGGGTCGGCCGAGCGCGGCGATTCGGGGCGGGTGAGGACGAAACGGCCGGCCAGGGGCGCCAGCTGACGCAGTACTTCCGTCCTGTCCTTGTCCTGCATCATCCCGACGACCAGAGAGGGGTCACCGGCAGCGAAAGGAGAACTCTTCCAGGTGGCCGCGAAAGCGGCCGCCGCCTCGCGGTTGTGGGCCCCATCCACCACAAAGACGGCAGCCGGGAAGGCCCGCGGCGCTCTCAGCACCTGGAACCTGGCCGGCCAGCGCACCGAGGCGAAACCCGCGGCGGCGTGCGCCTGCGTCACCGGCCAGCCCAGGCCCCGCAGAATCTCTATCCCCTCCCAGACCAGCGTGGCGTTGGAGACCTGCTTCTCCCCCAGTATACCGTAGGGCAGCAGCGCGCCGGTCTTCCTGTAGCGCAGCATGAGGCGGTTCTCGGTCCAATTGCGCCCGGCAATCTCGAAAGCAGGGGCGAAGAAATGGCACTGCGCGCCTTTTTCCGCGGCTTCTTTAGAGATCTCTATCCGGGCTTCCGGCGGCAGCAGCGGGGCAAGGCAGATGCCGCCAGGCTTGATGATGCCGGCCTTCTGCGAGGCGATCTCCGCTATCGTGGAACCGAGGTAGCGCGTGTGGTCATAATCCACGGAGGTTATTACGCTCAATTCCGGTTTCGGCAGCACGTTGGTGGTGTCGTAGCGTCCGCCTATGCCCACCTCTACGACGGCCAGTTGCACTCCGCCGCGCGCGAAATGCAGGAAGGCCATGCAGGTCAGCAACTCGAAGAAACTGAGGTCCGGCCCGGCGGCGGACACCTCCTCCAGCAGGTCCGCGAACTCCGTCTCCGGGATGTTCCGCCCGGCCACCTGTATGCGCTCCGTCATGCTGACCAGGTGCGGAGAGATGAAGAGCCCGGTCTTCAGGCCTGCCGCGCGCGCGGCCGCCTCGAACAGCGCGCAGACCGAACCTTTGCCGTTGGTCCCGGTCACGTGTACCGCCTTCAGGCGGTTCTGAGGGTTGCCCAGCCTCCCCAGGCAGGCGTAGATCCGGCCGAACCCGTCCTTTTTGACGTAGTCCTGGCGCGAAATCAGCAGTTCTTGCGCTTCTTTGAAGGTCATGTTCGGGCCGGCCCGGCGGCGGCCCCTCCTGTTCTTTAAACTTTCACACGGGACGCGTCCACGCCCAGGTCCTTGAGCTTCTGCACCAGCCTCTCGTAGCCGCGGTCTATGTGGTAAACGCGGCGTATCACGCTCTTGCCTTTAGCGGCCGCGGCGGCCACCACCATCGCGGCTCCGGCGCGGATGTCGGAGCACATGACCGGCGCGCCGAGGAGCTGCGGCACGCCTTTAACGACGGCCTTCTGGCCGTGCACGGTTATGTCGGCGCCCATGCGCACGAGTTCCGGAGCGTGCATGAAACGGTTCTCGAAAATGTGCTCGTGCACCTCGCTCGTGCCGTTGGCCCTGGACATGAAGACCATCCACGGGGCCTGCAGGTCGGTAGGAAAGCCCGGGTGAGGCTTCGTGGCCACGCTTACAGGCTTAGGGCGGCCGGCCGGGGAAATCACCTCGAGCGAATCCTTGTAACAGTTCACCCTGGCGCCGGCCTTGCGCATGGCGTTGATAACTACGGTTAGGGTCTTTGGCGCGGTGTTGAGAAGGCGCACGCGCCCTCCGGCGGCCGCGCACAGCAGCATGAACGTGCCGGTCTCTATGCGGTCAGGCATCACGGCGTGCTTCAGGCCTTTCAACCTCGTTACGCCGGTCACTTTGATTGCGGTTTTTCCAGCGCCCTCCACCCTGGCCCCCATCTTGTTCAGCGCCGCCGCGAGGTCCTCTATCTCCGGCTCGCGGGCGCAGTTCTCGAGGACGGTGGTCCCCTCTATCAGCGCCGCGCACATCATCAGGTTCTCGGTGGCGCCCACGCTCGGGAAGCGGAACTTCACGCGACCGGCCCTGAGCCGCTTCGCGGTCAGGATTACGTCGCCCTTCTCGTAGGTCACCTGCGCGCCGAGCTTCTTGAAACCTTCCAGGTGTATATCGATAGGCCGCATGCCTATGGAGCAGCCGCCCGGCATCGAGAAGCGGGTTTTCCTGAAGCGGGCGAGCAGCGGGCCGGCGGCCAGCACCGAGGCGCGCATCTTGCGCACCAGGTCGTACGGGGCGTGGTGCTTCAGGGATCCGTGCTCTTCCGCGACGAAGCTGCCGTAGCCGTAGAAGCAGTTCTTGCCGAGGTAGTTCAGCAGCTCGAACGTGGACTTTATGTCCATCAGCTCGGGCACGTTCCTCACCTCGGATTTCTCCCTCGTCAGCAGCGTGGCGAAGAGTATCGGCAGCGCCGCGTTCTTGGAGCCGCTTATCGTGGTCTGGCCGGAGAGCGGCCTGCCGCCGCGGATAATGAAGTTGTCCATGTCTATTTTTTCCTCGCGAAGACGAAGCGCTCCACGCCGCGCAGGTCCTTATGCGTCCTTTTGTCCTTCCAGAGCGCTCGCGGCATGGCCGCCAGCAGCCCCCAGACCTGGTCCTCTCCCAGCTCCAGTATCAGCGCGCCACCCTTCCTCAGGCGCGACGGGGCCAGGCGCACCAGCATGCGCGCCACGTCCAGGCCGTCGCCGCCGCCGTCCAGCGCCACGCGCGGCTCGCTGAGCACCTCGGGCGCCAACCCGGGGATGACGCGCGTAGGGATATAGGGCGGATTGGAAACTATGGCGTCGAAAGGACCTTTCACGGCGGACAAGGAGGCCCCCTTCAAGAACCGCACCCTCTCCGCCAGGCCGAGGTCCCGCGCGTTCTCGCACGAGCACTTCACGGCCCGGGCGGACTTTTCCACTCCCGTCACCTTCAGCGCGGGAAGCTCCGAGGCGAGCCACAGCCCTATGGCTCCGGAGCCGGAGCCGTAATCCAAAGCGGAAATCTGGCCTTTCCGGCCCCGCAGGAAGTCCGCGGCCAGTCCGGCCAGCTCCTCCGTCTCCGGGCGCGGGACCAGCACGCGTTCATCCACCTTTATTTTGAGTCCCCTGAAATCCTGCCAGCCCAATATGTAGGCCAGCGGCAGCCCCTGTTCCTTGAGCAACAGCCCTTTCTCAAATTTTCTGCGCGCCTGGCCCGGAATTTTCGTATCCGGCTCGGCCAGCAGACGCAGGCGGGGTATTCCGAGCGCGTCGGAAAGCAGCCACTGGGCGTTCAGGCCCGGCTCCTCCACTCCGGCGGCCGTCAGGCGGGCCGCGGCCTCAGTCAGTATCCGTCCCGCCGTCATTCTTCCTTCCCTTGCCGATGTTGAGTTTTATCTCCTCGAGCATGCCGCGGATATTGCCTTCCATGATCTCCGGCATATTGTACCAGGAGAGCTGCGCGCGGTGGTCGGTCACGCGGTTCTGCGGAAAATTGTAGGTGCGTATCTTCTCGGAACGGTCTCCGGTCCCCACCTGCGCCTTGCGGGCGCCGGCCGAGGCCTTCGCCTGATTCTCCTCGCTTATCTGGGCGAGCTTGGCGGCCAGCAGGGCCATCGCCTTCATGCGGTTCTGGCCCTGTGAACGCTCCTCCTGGCACTGCGTGACTATGCCGGTCGGGATATGCGTGATGCGGACGGCCGTCTCCACCTTGTTGACGTTCTGGCCGCCGGCGCCGCCGGAGCGGTAGGTGTCCATCTTCAGGTCGGCGGGATTGATTCTGACCTCCACCTCGTCCACCTCCTTCATCACCGCCACGGTGACGGTGGAGGTATGCACGCGGCCGGAGGCCTCTGTCTGCGGGACGCGCTGCACGCGGTGAACGCCGCCCTCGTACTTGAACCAGCCATAGACGTCCTGGCCGGACACGTAGAGCACGGCGCTCTTGACGCCCTTAAGGCCGGTGGAGGAAAGGTCGCGCAGTTCGGTCTTGAAACCGAGGGCCTGGGCGAAGCGCGTGTACATGCGCAACAGGTCTCCGGCGAAAAGCGCGCTTTCGTCGCCGCCCACGCCGGCTCGTATCTCCAGGAAGATGTTGCGGGAATCGTCGGGGTCAGGAGGGATGATCAGCAGTTCCAGTTTCTTGGAAAGTTCCGCGGCCCTCTTCTCCAGCCCGGGCAGTTCGGAAGCGGCCAACTCGGCCATGTCCTTATCCGGGGAGAAGGCCATCTGCCGGGCGTCCTCAGCCTCCCTGCCCGTCTTCTCCAGTTCCGCGGCGGTGTCCAGGATGAGGCGGCAGGATGCGTGGCGACGGGAGAACTTTTCGATCTCCTCCGGGCGCAGGCCGCCGGAAGCCAGGCGGGCCTCCGTCTCGGCGAACTCCCTTCTTACCGTCTCAAGCTCTTTTTCAAGCATAGAAGAAGGGGACCATAAAAAACGGGCGCTCCATACAACAACTGGAACGCCCGTTCATGGAGCGGAACTACTTAGACTCGGCTTTCGGCGCGGCCTTCGCGGCCTTTTCGTCCGCCTTCTTGACGGGAGCGGAGGACAGCACCTTACGCTTTGCGGTATGGCGCGGCGTGACGGACTTTACGGCCACCTTCTTGGCCTTGCGCTCCACCATCTTGCCTTCGGTGGCGGCGAACTTCTTCTGGAAACGCTCGACGCGGCCGGCCGTGTCCAGCAACTTCTGTTTGCCGGTGTAGAACGGGTGGCAGGCGGAGCATATCTCAACCTTTATCGAGGGCTTCACCGAGCGGGTCTTGAAGGTGTTCCCGCAGACGCAGGTGACCTCGCAGAGATTGTAACCGGGATGTATGTCGTTTTTCATAATATTTTCCTCAAAACCGTGTCGGATATAGATTATAGCATATAGCGCTGGAGGACAGCATCACCTTTTGCCCAGTTCGGCCAGCGGGTTTACCGGGCGCCCGGAAGGGGTTATTATCTCGAAATGCAGGTGAGGCCCGGTAGACAGCCCTGTCGAGCCGACCCTGCCCAGCATGGTCCTGGACTTCTGGACCATCTCCCCCACGTTCACGGTAATCTTGGAAAGGTGGCCGTAGCGGGACATCGCCCCGCCACTGTGCAGCACCTCCACGGTGTTGCCGTACCCCCCCTTCCAGCCGGCGTAAATCACCCTGCCCGAACGAGTCGGATAGACGGGCGTGCCGTAGGGCATGGGGATGTCGCAGCCGTCGTGGAAGATGCGCCGGTGCAGTATGGGGTGATAGCGCATCCCGAAACCGGAACTTATATGCAGCCTGCCGTAGATATGCAGCGGCAGGCGGTAGGTATCCAGGTCCAGGTAGACTCCAGGAAGCCCCACCCTGTCCCCTTTTTTGAACGCATAGTTGGAAAGCAGCGAGGAAGGCGGCAGGCGGTTCTCGCGGACTATGTCCTCCCTGAACTTCCGGAGCGACACGCCCTTGGGGAGATAGCGGCGCGCTATGCCATTCAGGGTCTCGCCGTCTACGGAGACCTCGTAGAGCATGCCTTTGCCGTTATGCACGCGGATATAGCCTCCGCGCCGCATGAAGATGAAGTCGTTGCCGTTCGTGCTCTGCAGCGAGCGCACGTCGGTGCCGTAGGCCTCGGCCAGGTCGCGCACATTGTCCCCGCCCGTCACCCTGTGCCTGGCGTTTATCAGCCGCGGAACGAGCTGGAAGACCTCTGGCGGCGGCTCGGCGGGACCTGGCGGGGTCAGGACCGAGAACCTGGCGTAATAGCCCGGGGAGACGCCGGGAGCCACGGCGGAGGAGAGCGCCGCTATCGTCAGCAGCGCGCAGACCCCCGCGGCAATCTTCCAGCGTCCGCGCATCAGCGCCCGCCCATCTCCATCGACTTCAGGAAGTCTTTGTTCGACTTGGTGGAGTTCAGCTTCGAGAGCAGAAGCTCAATGGAGTCGACAGGCGACAGCGGCGCCAGCACCTTGCGCAGGATCCAGACCTTGTTTAGTTCGTCGTCGGTCATCAGCAGTTCCTCCTTGCGAGTGGAGGTGCGATTTATGTCTATGGCCGGGAAGATGCGGCGGTCCGCCAGTTTGCGGTCCAGGTATATTTCCGAGTTGCCGGTGCCCTTGAACTCCTCGAAGATCACGTCGTCCATGCGGCTGCCGGTCTCGACGAGTGCGGTCGCGATTATCGTCAACGAACCGCCCTCCTCGATATTGCGGGCGGCGCCGAAGAAGCGCTTGGGACGCTGCAGCGAGGTGGACTCGAGGCCGCCAGAGAGCACTCGACCGGAGGACGGCGCCACGGTGTTGTAGGCGCGCGCCAGGCGCGTTATGGAGTCCAGCAGCACCACGACGTGCTTGCCCATCTCGGTGCCGCGCTTGGCCTTCTCCAGCACTATCTCGGCCACCTGCACGTGACGGTCGGCCGGCTCGTCGAAGGTGGAGGCTATCACCTCGCCCTTCACGGAGCGCTTCATGTCGGTGACTTCCTCGGGGCGTTCGTCGATCAGCAGCACGATCAGTTCTATCTCGGGGTGGTTGGTGGTGAGGGAATTGGCGAGGCGCTGCAGAATCATCGTTTTGCCGGTCTTCGGCGCGGCGACTATCAGCTGACGCTGCCCCTTGCCGACGGGCACTATCAGGTCTATCACGCGGCCCGTCATCTCGTTCTTGGCGGTCTCGAGGATGAAGCGGTCGTTGGGGTGAAGCGGGGTCAAGTTGTCGAACAGCGGGCGGTGGGCTATCTTCTCTATCTCCACGCCGTTGACGGTCTTCACCTGCAGCAGCGCGAAGAAACGCTCGCCGTCCTTGGGCGGACGAATCAGGCCGTTGACGGCGTCGCCCTTGCGAAGGCCGAGCTTCTTGATCTGCGACGGGGACACGTAGATATCCTCGTGGCTGGAAAGGTAGTTGTACTCCTGCGAGCGCAGGAAGCCGAAGCCGTCCGGCAGCACCTCGAGCACGCCTTCGCCCTGCGCCACGCCGTTGGCCTTGGCCTGGGCCTCCATAATCTTGCCTATCAGCTCCTGCTTGCGCAGCGAGGCTACGCCCTCCATGTTGAACTGCTCGGCTATCTTGACCAGTTCTACCACTGTCATCTTTGTCATGCCCGCCACGTCCATCTTGGGCAGGTTGGGATTGACGTTCTGCTGCGGCTTGTTGCTGTTATCAGGTTTCATACCCCCCCTCAGGTCCTGCTGGTTCCCGTTGACGCGCGGCCCACCGTTGGGCCCCCCGTTCCCATGGTTGTTGCTGTGGCCGTTATGGCCGCGCTGAAATCTTTTCTCATCCTGCTGCTGTTGCATCATTTTTCCTCTTTGACCGTCTCCTTCAGGAAACGGCTTATGAACCGAATCTTCTCCCGCAGCGCCCGCGGCGTCCCGGAGTTATCAAGGACAACGTCAGCCCTGGCGTATTTCTCTTCGGCCGGCAGCTGGGCTCTGACCCTCTCCCGGTACTGCCTGCGGCTCCAGCCCCTCTTGAGCGCCCTTTTCTCCAGCGTCCCGGCCGGAGCGGCCAGGCAAACCGTGTATGTAAAACATTCCGCCAGCCCCGTTTCGAAAAGCAGGGGGACCTCCACGACAGTTATTTTTCTATGGGATCTGGTTATCAGGTGGCGGATTCTTTCAAGGATTTCTGGGTGCAACAGGCTTTCAAGCCATTTTCGTTTCGCCGGCGAGCCGAAAACCTCGGCCGCCAGCTTTTTTCTGTCCAGTAAACCGTCTGTAAGGATTTTATCGGGGCTGAACTTCCTGTATATTCTATTACAAATCTCCGGCTCTGTCAACAAGCCGGCCGAGATTACGTCGGCCGAGATCCCCAGCGCGCCTTCGTTTACAAATAGCCGCAGCGCCAGGCTCTTGCCGGAAGCGATGGGGCCCGTCAGGCCTATCACGGTCCTGCCCCGCGGGAACCTCAGCCCGGCCGTCATGCCCGTCCTCCCCTGCGCCTGGCGTAGCCGTCCAGCGTCCGCAGCTCGGAACTGGTAAGGGAGCCCTGTCCCCCGCGGGAAACCTTCCCCAGCAGGCGGTCTATCTCCTCTCGTTCCAGGACCTCAGGATCCGGCTCCTTGCGGGCCGGCCGGCCGCGCCAGCGCCGCTCCGCCCAAAGCCACAGCAACCCGGCGAGCAGCCCGCCCAGATGCGTGACATTGGAGATTCCCGAGCCTGGCCTGGAAAGCGTGAAAACGAACTCCATGGCGCCGAAGATGACGGCCATCATCCTGGCGCTGACAGGCAGCACGAAATAGAGGTACACCGTGACGTCCGGGTACATGAACGCGAACGCCCCCAGCAGTCCGTAGATAGCCCCGGATGCCCCGATGACAGGGACGAAGGAGCCGTGGTCCACCACTCCGGTCAGCAGGGCCGCTGCCGCCCCGCAGCCGAAGAAGTAGACAAGGAATCTGCGGGACCCCATCTCCGGCTCGACTATACGGCCGAACATCCACAGCATGAAGGTATTGAAGAGGAAATGCCAGAAGCCGCCGTGGATGAAGACGTAGGTCACGGCCTGCCAGAGCCAGAGCCGGCCCAGGAACAGGGCGGGCACCAGACCGAGATAATAGTTGGTCCAGCCGCCAAAAAGCAGCTCGGCCATCCAGCCGGCGAAGAACGAAACAGCCAGCCATTTCGTGACCGGCGGCAATTCCCCGAACCTGGCCGCGTTAAGCCTCATATCTCTCCATGTCCCGCCAGTTGGGGCCGGCCTTCATCTCCACGACCAGAGGAACGGCCAGCTCGTAAGCGCCTTCCATTTCCCGCTTGATGGCGGCGGCGGCCTTTTTAAGCTCCCCTTCGCGCACCTCGAAGACCAGCTCGTCGTGCACCTGCAGCAGCATGAAGACATCTCCGGAGCCGCGGAGTTCTCGGAAAAGGCCTATCATCGCCTTCTTGATGACATCGGAGGAACCGCCCTGCACCGGGGTGTTGACCGCGGCGCGCTCGGCGAAGCCGCGCAGGTGCTGGTTGGAGGCCGTAAGTTCCGGCAGGACACGGCGGCGGCCGGTGAAAGTAGACACCCAGCCGTTCTTCCTGGCCTCGGCCACGGTGCGTTCGCTCCAGTCCTTCACGCCCGGGCAGGCTTCAAAATAGTGCTTTATGTAGTTGGCCGCCTCGGCGCGGCTGATGCCCAGGTCCTGAGAGAGGCCCTGCGCCGTTTTGCCGTAGACTATGCCGAAATTTATCGCCTTCGCCGCCCGGCGCATCTCGGGGGTAACCAGCTGCGGCGCGCAGCGGAAGATCTCGGCGGCCGTGCGCAGGTGTATGTCCTCGCCGTTCCCGAAGGCTTCCTTCAGGTTCGCGTCGCCGGAGAGATGGGCCAGCACGCGCAGGTCTATCTGCGAGTAGTCCGCCGAGAGCAGCCTAAAACCCTCTCGCGCCGTGAAGCATTTGCGCACCAGCAGTCCGGCCTCGGAGCGCACCGGGATGTTCTGCAGGTTCGGCTTGGAGCTGGAGAAGCGCCCCGTAGCCGCCCCCAGCTGGTCGAAGGTGGTGTGCAAACGCCCGTCCGGGCCGACGGCCGCCAGCAGGTTGTCGACGAAGGACGACTTGAGTTTGGAAACCTCGCGGAATTCCATGATGACCGGCACCACCGGGTGCGCGGCCCTGAGATAGTTCAAAACCTCCTCCCCCGTGGAATACCCATCCTTGGTCCTGAACTGTCTCTTCTGCGCCTCGCCCAGCCCAAGGTTCAGCTTCTCGTAGAGCAGGAAAGCGACCTGCTTGGGCGAGTTGAGGTTGATCCGGATTCCGGCAAGCTCCTCCGCCTTCGCCTGCAGCCCGGCCATCTCGCTCTCGAAACGCGCGGACAGCTCGCCCAGCAGCGCCGCGTCAACGGCCGTCCCGGTGCGCTCCATAGCGTACACGGCCGGCGCCAGGGGCAGTTCCAGTTCCTCGTAAACGGCCTTCATGCCGGCATTCCCCAGCCCGGTTTCAAGCTCCGCGGCCAGTTCGGGCAGCGCCGCGCAGGCCTGGAGCTTCTCCCCGTCTGAACCTGGCGGCTGCAGCGGCAGGCCCAGCCGCTCGAAGAGCAGCTGCGGCAGGGCCGCCCGGCGCGCGCCGGCGGCCAGCAAGCCGGCCGCCAGCTCCGCGTCGAAGCAGTTCGCGGGAAGAAAGCCGGCGGGCAGGTCCAGCAGACGCAGCGTCTGTTTCAGCCCGAAGAGGATCTTGCGCCCCCCGTCGGACAGCAGGGCGGCCGCGGCTCGCCCCTCCGCGGGGCCGAAAAAACCCGGGCGCAGCACGCAGGCCCCTTTCCAGGAGCCGGCGCCGAGCCCGTCCGCGAAAGCGGCAAAGGAAAGCCCCTCCGGAGGAGCGCCCAGCACCTCTCCCGGGGCCTTCAGCGGCGGCAGCTCCGCCTGGCGGCCCGGGGCAGGCGCCTTGCCGGCCAGTTCCAGCAGTTCCTTGAACTCCAGCCGCCGCGCCATCTCCTCCAGCTCCGGCCCGCCCGGAACGGCCGGCTTAAACATATCCAGGCCTTCCTCTACCGGGGCGTCCTTGTCCAGGGCCACCAGCCGCCGGGAAAGTCGCGCGTTCTCCATGTCCCTGGCCACCTTGGCGAGCAGTTTATCCGCCTTGACCCGCTCCGGGTCCATCGCCGCGGCCAGTATCTTTTCAAGCGGTCCGTAGGCGCTTACGAGCTTGGCGGCGCCCTTCTCGCCCACCCCGGCCACGCCGGGCACGTTGTCAGAAGCGTCGCCGAGCAACGCAAAATAGTCAGGCAGCAGGTCCGGCGGCACGCCGTACTTCCTTTCCACGGCCTCCGGCCCCGAGAACTCGGCCGAGCTGCCGTCCCACAGGCTTACGCCGCCGCCCACCAGCTGGGCCGCGTCCTTGTCCCCAGAGACTATCACGGCCTCCAGCCCGGCCCTCGCCGCTCTGCGGGCCACGGTGGCTATTATATCGTCGGCCTCGAAGCCCTCCGCGTAAAGCCCCTTCAGTCCCAGCGCCTTCACCAGCTCCCGGGCGGTCCTCAGCTGGGAGACCAGCCCCGGGTCGGTTTCCGCGCGGTTGGCCTTATACTCCGGGTAAAGTTCGTCCCTGAACGTGCCGCCTTTCGAATCGAAGCAGACCGCCAGGTACTCCGGCCGCCGCTCCCGCAGTATCTTCAGCAGCAGGCGCATAAAGCCGAAAAGCGCCCCGACCTCCTCCCCCTTCGAAGTGGAGAGCTTTGGCAGGGCGTGGTAACTCCTGTGCAGGAAAGCGTGTGCGTCTACTATGAAAACGCGTGGAGGCATCTATTGGTCTTTTGAGGAACCGCTGGAGAAACTGGCGGGAAAGCCCTGTAAGACGGAAGGCGGAACCGGCCGCCGCGGAAGACGGGCCCCTGGGCCCCGGCGCATCCGCGGCGCCACGGCTTTTGCTGCTACAGGAGCTCGTCCAGGTGCCGCTTCAGCTCTTCCTTCGGCTGCAGGCCCACCAGTTGCTGGGCCAGCTTGCCGCCCTTGAACATCAGGATGGTGGGAATGGCCGAGATTTGGTACTTTCCGGCGGTATCCTGGGACTCGTCGGTATTGAGTTTGCAGACCTTCACCTTGCCGGCGTACTCCTTGGCCAGCTCGTCCACTACGGGTCCGAGCATACGGCAGGGGCCGCACCAGGGCGCCCAGAAATCCACCAGCACCGGGATGGGGCTGTTCAGCACTTCTTTGTCGAAAGTCGCGTCGGTGAGCTCTACTTCGTTGGACATTAGGTTGCCTCGCTTTTGATTTATTCTTTAAGATTTGGAGTAAGATAAATAATGGTATAAGACTTACTTTTTATTGTCAAGGCCGCCGGAGCGTCCCAGGAGGTAGCGCAGCTCCTTCCAGAGCTCGTCTATGTCTATCGGCTTGGAGAAGAAAGCGCCGGCGCCGGCCAGCATGGCCTCGGAACGGTCGGCCGGTTCGGTGTACTTGGCGGAGATGAAGACCACCGGCACCTTCTTGAGGCGCTCGGACTCCCGTATCAGCCGCAGGAACTCCACGCCGTGCATATCAGGCAGCTGTATATCGAGGATGATGACGGAGGGGACCGCGGCCGCCAGCGCGTCCAGGGCCTCCCTGGCGCTCTTGGCCACCCTGACCTCAGCCTCCACGTTCTTCAGCTTGAGGCCGTCCTCCAGCGTTTCTATAAAGTTCTTGTCGTCGTCCACTATAAGTATGTCCATAGTAATAGTTCCCCGGCCGGGCTTCCCTCCGCGCCTAGAATCCGAAACTGAGCCTCTCCGCCAGCAACGCCGGCATCCTGAGTTCCTCCATCCTATGCTGCACCGTTCCGACGTCGTAGAACACCCGGTAAAGCTCGAAGGTCCCCGCCGCGGCGTCGTAGACGCCGCAGGAGGCGCGGGGGTCGCCGTCGCGCGGCTGCCCCACGGAGCCGGGGTTGATCATGAACCGGCCCTTTACGCGCAGCTTAACCGCCGGCTTCAGAAAATCCGTCTCCGGCACGCCGCGCTCGCCCTCGCGGAAGAAAAGCGGTATATGGCTGTGGCCGATGAAACAGGGCGAGACCGTCCAGCGGTCGAAGTTGTCGGAGAACTGGCCCTCGCTGAGCAGGTATTCCGTCAGCGGCTTGCGCGGAGAGCCGTGCACCATGGTGAAGTCCGCGTTCTCCGCCCGCTCCGGCAGACCCGCTATGAAGTCCAGCGCCCGGCCGGTGAGCCGCTTTCTGGCGAAATCTATGGCCCAGGCCGCGTTGGCGTTGAACCACTTTATGTCCATCTTGCCTACCGCGGCGGCGTCGTGATTGCCCAGCACCGTCGTCAGCCCGGGCAGGGACATGAGCTCTTCAGCGCATTCCAGCGGCTGAGGCCCGTAGCCCACGATATCGCCGCAGCACAGAAAGTCCCGCACGCCGTTCTTCCGCAGGAACTCCAGCACGGCCTTAAGAGCCACGTAATTGCCGTGCACGTCGGAAAAGACGCCGTACCTCATCGCGCCCTCAGTTCACCCCCGCCGGCTGCGGCCCGCTGGCGGCCATGTCCGCCGCCCGTTTCAGGTCTACCCCTATCAGTTTGCTGACCCCGAGCTCCTCCATCGTTACGCCGTAGAGCGTGTCGGCGGCCTCCATCGTGCGCTTGTTGTGCGTGATCACGATGAACTGCGTCGTGCCCGCGAACTCCTTGATCAGCCGCACAAAACGCTCCACGTTGGCCTCGTCGAGCGGGGCGTCGGCCTCGTCCATGATGCAGAACGGCGACGGATTCACGCGGAAAAAGCTGAACAGCAGCGACAGCGCGGTCAGGGCCTTCTCTCCGCCCGAAAGCTGCGAGATGCTGACCAGCTTCTTGCCGGGCGGATGGGCCATGATCTCGACGCCCGTCTCCAGCAGGTTGTCGGGCATCGTCAGGATCAGGTCGGCCTCTCCGCCGTTGAACAGCAGCGAGTAGATTTCCTTGAAGTAGCCGCGCACCTTGTCGAACGTCGCCTTGAAGTTCTCGCGCGTCGTGTCGTTGATCTTGTTGATCGCGCTGCGCAGGTCGGCCTTCGCACGGTTGAGGTCCTCCACCTGGGAGTTCATGAAGTTAAAGCGCTGCGTCAGGGCCTCGTACTCCTCCGGCGCTGTCATATTGACGTTGCCCATCTCCTGGATGCGGCGGCGCAGGAACTGCACGCGCTCCGGGTCGGCCTGCACTCCGGCGTAGCGTTCGCGGGCCTCAGCCGGGGTCACGTTCCACTCCTCGCTCATGCGCTTGGCGGTTTCCTCCGCGCGAGCGGCTATCGTGGCCAGTTCGGTCTCTATCTGGTAGCGCGTCCTCTCGTTCTCGGAGGAAAGCGCCCGGCTGTCCGAGAGATTGGCGCTCAGCCTGGCCAGGTCCCCGCGCATGGCGTTCAGTTCGTCCTCCATGGCCCGGTCTATGATCTCCTTCTCGGCCAGGTCGTGCATCAGCTCCGCCTGGCGCGCCTTGGCCGCGGCTATCTCCCTGGTGTAGCGCTCCTCGCGCTCGGCCAGTTCGGCGCGGCGGCCCTCGAAATGGGACCGTTCCTCGGTCAGCGCGGCCAGATCTCCCTCCGCCCGAGAAAGTTCCGCCTTGAGCGCCTCAAGGTTCTGGCGGTAATTGTCCAGATTGGCCTTGCGGGCGCCGAGTTCTTCCTTCCTGTGGGCGAACTCCTGGTGCAGGGCCTCCTTCTTTTCGCCCAGCGCGCCCTGCTCCGCCCTCTTGGCGTCCACGGCCGCCGTCGCGGCGGCCTTGCTCTCCTGCAGGGAGGTGAATTCGGCCTCGGCCTGCGCTATGGAGGCCTCGGCCTTTTCCTTCTCCGAGGCGGTCAGCGCCAGGCCTTCCTTCTTGAGTTTCAAGTCCCCTTCCGCGCCAGCGGCCTCCGTCTCGTTCTTGTGAAAGTCTATGTTCAGGGCGGAGGCCTTCTCCGCGGCGGCTGCCGCCGCCGAGCGGGCGGCTTCCAGCTGCGGCTGCAGCCCGGCCTTCTCGGCCTCCAGCGCCGCGTTCTCCTCGTCCAGCTTTTTCAACTGCTCCTTCAGGTCGTCGGCCTCCTCCCAGTACGGCTCGTTGGAGACCACCTCGTCGGCGCCCCCGGTCATCCAGAAAGGGCCGTGTACGGACCCGCCGGAGGCGTACACGCCGGACAGCAGGCCGGACACCAGCGGCAGATACTGCTGATCGCAGGAAATCTTGTCCCGCACCTTCTGCGCTCCGGGGGTGTTCCAGCCGTCCTGCTGCTGCGGAGCCGGCGGCACCCTGTCCAGTATCAGGAAGCGGCAGCGGCCCTTGCCTATGTGCCTGAGGTAGTTCACGGAGTCCTCGGCCGCGGCCGAATTCTCGCAGACCACGGAATCCAGGAAGCGGCCCAGCGCCTCGTCCACGGCCACGCGGTCCTCTTTGCGCACGGAAAGCAGGTGGCGCAGCGTGCCCTTAATGCCGGAGGCGCCGGAATTGAGCACGCTGTTTATGCCTACCCAATAGGAATCGTGCTCGCCCTGGGCCATCAGGGCCTCCAGGCGACTCTGGTCCCAGGCCTTCTTCTCGCGTATCTCCGCCTGGCGGCCGTCTATCTCGTCCAGGCGCGCGGAAAGGGCCCCGGCCTGCGCTTCGGCCGCTCCGGCCTTTTCGTTCTCAGCGGCCAGCTCGGAACTGAGCGACGCGGAACGGGCCTTAAGCTCCGTCAAGCGGCCTTCCATCGCGGCGACCGCCGCGGACAACTCCCGCATATCCCTCTCCAGGCCCGCCTTGGCCTCGTTATAATGGCCGATGTTGGAGCCGGTCACGGCTATCCTGCTGGAAATTTCCACCTCGCGGGAATAAACCTCGTTCATCTCGCGGGCCAGGGCGTCCGCGGCCGCGTCGGCGGCCTGCATCTGCGAGCTGACCTCCGCCAGCGAGGACGCGGCCGCGTCGCACTCGGCCTGCAGGGCCGGCAGCCCCCCCTCGTCGGAAGAAAGCCTGGCGCGAAGCTCGGCTAAGCGCGGCTCGGTGAAGGCCAGTTTCTCGGCGTTGCGCCTTTCCGAGACCTCCAGCTGCGAGCGCTGCCTGGCAATCTCGGCCAGTATCTCGCCTCCGGAGACTATGCGGCCCTCGGCCTGCACTTTGTCCGTCTTGACGGTGCTGATGGCCTCCTTGAGCACGCGCTGCTCCTCCCCCTTCTGGGTCAGCGTCAGGTTCAGGGCGGCGATCTCGCCCTCCAGGCCGCTGATGCTGACGGCTATCTCCTCCAGTTCCTTCTTAACGGGTTCCAGCTTGGCAGCCGCCTCGGCGCTCCTGGCCCCGAAAGCCTCGCTGTCCCTGAGCAGCAGCACCACCTCGGCGCCGGTCAGCTCGTCCTTGTATTTAGCCTGCAGGCGGGCCTTGGCCGCCTCCTTGTCCAGCTTCTTGATCTGCTCGTCCAAAAGCACCATGCTGTCGGCCAGGCGGTCCAGGTCCGCCTGCACCTTCTCCAGCTTGCGGGCGGCCTCCTCGCGCTTGGCCTTGTATTTGCTGACGCCCGCGGCCTCCTCGAACAGCTCGCGGCGCTGCTCGGCCGTGGCGGACAGCACGGTCTCCACCTCGCCCTGGTCTATGATGGCGTAGCCGTCGGTGCCGATGCCGGTGTCCAGGAACATCTCGCGGATGTCGCGCAGGCGGCACTGCACCTTGTTGATGAAGTATTCGGACTCCTCCGAGCGGTAGATCTTGCGGGTGACGGTTACCTCGCTGAAGTCGAGCGGCAGCTTGCGGCTGCCGTTATCGAACGTCATCGCCACCTCGCCCATGTTAAGTTGCTGGCGCTTCGTGGTGCCGGCGAAGATCACGTCCATCATGGACGGCATGCGCAGCGACTTCCAGCTCATCTCGCCTATGCACCACTTGATCGAGTCCACCACGTTGGACTTGCCGCAGCCGTTCGGCCCCACTATGCAGGTGATGCCGGGTTTGAGCGGCATCTTCACTTTGTTCGCGAAGGATTTAAAACCGTAGATTTCAAGCGCTTTGAGGTACATGGAACTCCCCTGGGATAAGTTTTAAACCAAAGAACACCCGCCGGCGCCTCGCAGGGCCACCGGGACATCAATTATATAAATAAAGGGCGTTGAGTGTCCCGGGCCACGCGGCTCAACCGCAGTAGCAACGCGGAGAACGGCGCGGCAAAAGATCCGCCAGGCACTGTTTAAAATCGTTACGAGTACGTAATTATGATCCAGTCCGCCCCATCGCTTTGCAGGACGACAGAATTATTAATCGACAGGGGGTAACGATTAACAGCATCGTAGGTTCCGGCGTCTATGGTTTCGGTGCCGTAAGGAGCTACGTAGTCATACGCCGCTCCGTTGGTGCTAATGCATTTGACGATATAGATCCTGCCGGCTATGCCCACGGCGGAAGGCAATTCAACCGTGATAGAGCCGCTAGCGGTCGAGTTGATTATCAAGGTGACGTCGTTAGCGGTGGCGGTATAGGTCGATGTAACGACCTTCACCGGCAGGGTCAGGGAGCCGCCGGCGGCCAGCGCCCCGGAAACCAGCAGGCTGGCGGCGGAAACGCCGCCGTTTATGGCCAGGTTGCCGCCGCCGTTGAGCTGCACCAGCTGGCCGGCGCTGTTGAAGCCGCCGGTGAACGCGCCGGTAGTTATCTGCACCCTGTCGTCGCCGAACTTGCCGGAGGTCACCGCGCCCGTAGTTATGTTCACCCGGTCGTCGGAGAACTTGCCGGAGGTCACCGCACCCGTAGTTATGTTCACCCGGTCGTCGGAGAACTTGCCGGAGGTCACCGCACCCGTAGTTATGTTCACCCGGTCGTCGCCGAACTTGCCGGAGGTTATGGCCCCGGTCGTGATGGAAACGCTGACGTCGGTGAGCGTACCTGAGAGGGCGGCCGTGGTTATGGCCACCCGGTCGTCGCCAAACCTGCCGGAACTGATGGCCCCGGTGCTGAGCTGCACTGCCGTATCGGTAATGGCGCCGGAAAGCTCGGCCGTGGTAACGGAAACTTTGTAAAGCTGGGAGCCGTCTGCCGCGGGCAGTTTCTTGGAGGCGTCCAGCCGCACCAGCTGATCGGCGCCGTTGAAGCCGCCGGTGAAGGCCCCGGTGGTTATCTGCACCCGGTCGTCGGAGAACTTGCCGGAGCTGATGGCCGCCGTGCTGAGCGTCACCTTGACGTCGGTGACCGAACCGTCGGCTATGCTGGAGGCAGGCAACTGGGCGTCCGGTGAGAGGGCCTGGGCCACCAGCGCGTACGGAGCCGAAGCCATCTCCTGATAGGGGGAAAGGGCCTGGCCGTTCACCACTATCTCTACGTAGCGCGGTCCGGAGAAGGTGGCGGTGGAGATGTTGGAGGGCGTGGAAAGATCGGACAGCGTCCCGGCGGAAAGTTCGGCGCTGAAGACGCCCTTTGCAACGCCTATGGTCTGCGGCTGGCTCACCCACAGCGGAGTGCCGCCGCTGGAGACGTCGTAAATCCTGAAGACGAAGGTCTTTGTCCCGTCCACGGGCTGGCCGCTCTCGTCCAAACGTCCCTGGAAGTTTATCTTCAGCGGGACCCCGGCTAAAGCCGGCCCGGAGTAGCCGGCCAGAAGCAGGGCCGACAGAAGGACAGTACCGCTAAAAAAAGACGCTCTTTTCATTATTTCTCTCCGGATCCTCTACCAGATTATCATCAGCTTTCCGGTGGCGGTATGACCGCCTCCCTTTATGACGTAGATATAAACTCCGCTGGCCACCTGCTGGCCGGCGGAGTTGCGCGCATCCCACGCCAGCTTGCTCCCGAAGTCGCTTTTGTACAGCTTGCGCACCAAGCGGCCGCTTATGGTATATATCCTGACCGACGCCGAAGACGTCAGCCCGGTAAAGGTTATGACGGTATCCCCCCTCGAGGGCATGAACGGTACCGGGTAGCAATGGGCGGAAGCCAGGTTCCCCTGCGCCAGGTCCATGATAACCACGGCCGGGGCCGCGCCCATCGCGACGGTATAGGCCCCGCCGCTCGGGGCCACGGAAGAAAAGGACGGCCCGCCCAGGTTCAACGCGCCGGCCGTGAAGCTCCCGCCGGCGGCCGTCCCTCCTCCGGAGACCGTAGCCAGCAAAGGCAGGTCGTAAGGCCCGCCGCTCATGGAGGCGCCTGCCGGCCGGGCCAGGCAGGCGAGGAGGAGGAAGCCCGCGCATTTCCTAATGTGCATCCGTTCCCCCCGGAGTATTTATCCTGCCCAGGGCCGTTATGATGGCGCTTTTAGCCATATCCGAATTCTCTCCCCTCAGCGCGGCCTGCAGGCAGGCGGAGGCGGTATGCCCGGGGTGGCTGGCAAGGGCCAGGGCGGCGTGCGCGCGGATCTCCTCTTTCTGGTCGCCCAACGCCCTGCAGAGGGAGTTGACAGCCAGGGGGTCTTTGCTAAGCTCCAGGCCGCGCAGGGCGGCTATCTGCCAGCCCGTCCTGCCCGAGGAAAGCAGGGCCGAGAAATGCTGCATAGCCCGCGGGTCGTTAAGGCCGGCGATGTACTCGGCCGCCGCCAGCGACTTCACCGGGTCCTGCCCGTAAAGGTCGTTCAGAGCGGAATCGAAGCTCCTCTTCGCGGCTGCCGCCGGCGGCCTGGCTCCGCCCGCGGGCGCCTGTTCAGGTGCGGGAGGCGCGGCGGCCGGAGCCTGCGCCTTCCGCCCGGCCCGGCCCCCGAAGGCGCAGGAAATCCCGAAACGCTGCATATTTCCCAGATCGTACGTAGAGGCGTAAGAATAGTCCAGCCGCAGGCGCCGCCCCAAGCGCGACGGCAACAACAGGCCCAGGCCGAAGCTCAGCCCGTTTGAGATGTCGCCGTAGGAACTGTAGCCGGCCCGCAGCGAGACCAGCCTGTAGAAGGTCCCTTCTAGGCCTCCCGAAAAATATGAGGAGCCGTCCTTTGGCAGGTTCAGGTCGGCCGAGGCAAGAAAAGAGACCGCCCAGGCGGACGGCGCGAGCGAGTAGGAGGCGCCGGCCTTCCACTCCGAGGCGGGCCTGGCCCCGGAACCGATGAAGCTGAGGCGGCTGGCGGCCAGGTTCCTGGCTGCCAGCCCGAAACCCAGCCCCTTCACCGAGGTTGGCAGCAGCAGGCCGGCGTCGGCGGCGTAGCCGGAGGCAGAGATTGAAGCCAGTTTCTCCTTCAGCGACTTCAAAGAGGCGCCCAGGTAGAGAGAAGGCAGGAAGGCCAGGCCGGTCCTGAAGCCGCGGCCGTAGCCCAGGTAAACGGCCATGTCGTAGGCGGAGACGGAACCTGTCCTGTTGTCGAAGTTGTCGTAAGAGGCGAAGGGGCTTACGTCCAGGTAATCCAGGCCGAAACCGACCGCCCCGCCGCCGGCGGGCAACGAGCCCGCCAGCCAGTGCTGGGAGATGCCGGGCAGATAGTCGTTGTAGGAGTAAGTTAGCCCGGGCACAGCGGCCAGGCCCAGCCCTGCGGGGTTGTACAGCACGGAGCCGGGGCCGTCCGGGACGGAAGTGAAGGCGCCGCCAAGCGCCGTTTCCCTGGCCCCCACCGGTATCTTCAGGAAATCGGCCGCGGAAGTGCCCGGGCCGGCCGCGCCCGCGGCCAAAGCCGTCAGCAGGACCGCCGCGCACAGAACGGACGTCTTTATCGCCTTGTAAATCCTCATGTGGCCCAGAATGCTCTCTATGTTAACAAATATGGACCGCTCCCACTACAAACTCACCAAAAAAATAAGGCCCGGATTTGCCCCGGTCCTTGCGGAAGCCGCCGGCGGCTCAGTACGACAACTGGTAGGCCACGCCGAAGCTGTTGCCGGTATAGTTGTAAGGCATATACTGCTCGAACTTGCAGTTGGAACTGGCCAACACCAGCGAGTAGAAAAGCCGTACCGTGGCTATCTCGTTGATGCGCTTGCGGATGGAACCGGTCAGCGTGGTCATCAGGTTTTCCTGCTTGGTGCCCATGATATAGTCGTTCAAAGCGTCCCGCTTCGGCCTGGAGGTATAGTGCCGGCTGGTCACGCTTACGGCGCCGCCGATGGCCCACTTGCCGGTTATGTCCAGGTCCACCGGCACGCTGAGCGTAGTCTCGTTGTAGTCGTAGTTCCTGCCGATGAAGGTCACGTCGGAGGAGCCGCTCAGCAGATCGGTGGCAGTAGCGCCGAGCGACTTGAACCTGACGTAATTCTGGTTGGAGCGGTGTACGGTGTAGGACACTAACGGTGACAGCTCCAGGATCCACAGCTTGCGCCTGAAGCCCGCGTCCAGCATAAAGGTCTTGTCCTTCTGCTTGGTGCCGCCGTAGCCTGCCTCGGTCACGGAGTTCAGGTCCACCACCTTCTGGTTCTTGTAGTCCTGCTGCGTGTAGGTAGCGCCGCCGAAGAAGTCGCCCCACATCGGAGTCAGGCTGATCTGCGTCAGGCGCTGGTCCTCCAGGCCGCCGTTGACGCCGGCTTGCTGGCCGTTGACGCTGTTGAACTCGCTGAGCAGGTCCGTGTAGTTGGGGAACTTGACGCTCTTGGTCAGCAAGGTCAGCGTAACGATGCCGTTCTTCTCGAAGTCGAACAGGTAGTCCCCGGCCAACTGCAGGCCGAAGGAGTTCATATTGTAGAGGCCTGTCTTCCAGGTTTCGTTGGCGCCGGTGCGGGAATAGTCGTGCGAGAACGAGACGCCGGGGCGCAGCCGGAACTTCTCGCTGAGGGCGCGCCTGTACTCTAAGTTGAACAAGTGTGTCATCGAGCGGTCGGTGAACTGCTTAGTGTCCTGCGGCGCGAAGCCCTGGCCGTCGTAGTTAAAGTCGTAAAGGCCGAACAGCTGGTCCTTCTGCGAGAGCTTCGCCAGCATCCCGACCTGCGTGTCGATGTTGCCGCCGCTGAAGATGTTGCCTTGGCTGGGCAGGTAGCCGGCCTCCAGCATCGTCATGTTGAAGTACGGCGTGAAGACCTTGGAGTCCTCCGGCACCGCCGCCCGGGCGCCGCCGGCCAGCGCGCAGGCCATGAGAACGGTAAGGATTGTCTTTTTCATTTCGGTCCTCAGAAATTGATATGCATGTTCCAGACGGGGTGCACCACCAGCACGCCCTCCGGGTAGATGTTCAGTCCCAACTCGAACACCTTGCCGTACCAGCTGACCTTGCTGCAGAAGGTCTGCGTACCAAGGCCGTAGTTCAACTGGATGCTCCACAGCTTGTCCACGCCCTTCGGGGTCTCTATGCCGGCTATAATGAAGTCGTCCCTGAAGCCGGTGTTGAAGCTGTTGACCTTGGTCCCCAGCAGGTCCGGCTCATGCCCCGCCGCGAAGGAGAGCCTGGCGTTGAGCTGGCTGTGCTTGTAGCCCCAGAAAGTGCGCACGCGCGGACTCACAGAGGAGGTCACCAGCGCGCCCAGGTAGTAGCCGTTGAACTTCAGGTCGTTCACGGCGTTGGAATTTTTGCCGGCCGACCTGGCCAGCGGCGAACTCCAGTAGCCGCCTATCAGGTCTATCTGCGGCACTCCGGGGGCCAGGCGTCCTTCCGGGTGCAGGCGGTACTTGGCGGAAAGGCTTGGCATGGCCGCCAGCGTCGGCAGTATGCCACCCCACAGTCCGGTCTGAAAACTGAGGCTCTTGCCCGGCGGCAGCGGCGTGGTCCCTTCGAAATCCTGCTGGAAGTCGTACAGGAAGGCGGCCGGGTTGGCCACCACCTCGCCGGCCATCTTCATGCCGACGGAATTTAAGTCCACTCCGGCGCAGGCAGGCGACGCGTACAGGGCGGCTAAAATGAGGAACGCGGTTCTTTTCATCGTCTCCCCTTAGTTTTTCAGATTGGTTATCGCCGGCAGCATACGCTGCACCGCAGCCACGGCCAGGTCCGGGATGAAGACCACGTCCATGTTAGTGCCCATACCGCTCACCGGGCCGGTATAGCCGGGGGAATGGGTATAAGAGAAGTAATCCAACCCTGAGATGTCGCTTTTCAGGGCGGCTTCCTGGGCCGGCGTCAGGCCAGCCACCGGCATTTGAGCGGAATTAACCGCGGCCGCCAGGGTGAACGGGTTGTCGCTGACGGATTTCTTTATGTACATCACGCTCTCCAGCGCGCTGTTCTTCAGGACGGTGAACGGGTCCTGTCCGGAATCCGTAAGATCCCCTATGGTCTTTATCGCGCCGTTGTTGCCTATGCCGTAATTCTCCTTGGCGAACCAAAGGTATTCTCCCGGTTTGGTCGACTGTTGGTTGCCGATGTCGTACATATCGGCCTGGTACTGCCACAGCGGGGCGGCGCCGCCGCCCACCGCGTCGGAGCCCTTGCGCTCGTAACCCGGCAGACCGGCCGTCTGCACGGCCCAGACCACTTCGGAGGCCGTCCCAACGCCCGTCCCATCCACGGGATGTGAACCCGCGTCCTTGTAGATCAGCGTTCCGTTGCCGGCCCCGGAGTCGGCTACCTGCAGTTTGGATATCATGTTCAGGCCCTGCATAGCGCTAATTCCTGTCCCGCCGGTTCCCGTATCGTCGTTCAGTACGCCGGTTATCAACGTCTCCCTGTCGTCCGGGCTGGTGGCCGGCAGAGGAGAACCGTCGGGACTGGTCAGTATTCCAGGATTATTTACCAGTTCGTCCCTGGCCGGGTCGTACTTGTAGCCCTCGGCTGCGAAGAAGATCTGCGAGGCGTCGGTGCGGTTGGCCGTCACGAAGGAGGCCCAAGACGGCTTGACCGAGTTCTTGTTGAAGAAGCCGGGCCAGTCCTCCATGCGCTGCGGCAGGGCCTGGTTGAAAGCCATCGTCATCTGCATATAGTCCAGGCGGTTTATCGCCTGACCGCCGTTATAGGCGAAACCGCCGTTCTGGGCCGAGGAGCCGTCGTTGTTGTAGACCTGGCGTTTGACCAGGTTGAAGAACTGTATCTGGTCCGGCGCCGGGCGCAGCAGGCGCTGGTCCACGCGCACCAGATTGCCGTGCACGTCGGTCAGCGTGCGGCCGGCCGCCAGGTCTGACTCCTTGACCACGTTCAAAAAGCTCCTGACCTGCGCCTCGGTGTTCTGCGTGGCCGAGGCGAACTCGCGGATCTGGGCGCGGTCGTTCTCCTTGCGCACCAGGTCCGCCGTCCGCTCCGAAGACGTGAGACCGGGGTCCCAGTTCTCCATGGCCTCGCGCTCGGCCCGGGCCGTCAGCAGCACCGGCTTGTCCGGCTTGCCCTCCGGGGCGCTGGAGAGCTCCTCCCCCTGCGGCACGTCGAACCTGTCGGCGCCCACGGCCGGGGGCACGTTGAAGCGCAAGTTAACCTCGCCGAAAAGGACCTTCAGGTCCATCTTGCCGTCCTCACTGGTGCCAATCGTGAACTCCGTGCCGCGCACCGCGCAAACGGCCGACGGCGTGCGCACCTCGAATCTCTCCTGGCGCATCAGGTGCGGCACCCGCGCCTTGATCTTCCCGAACAGCAGCGCCAGCCTGGTGGCGAAAGTCTGGCGCTGCTCTATCTCCAGGCGGGTGCTCTCCTTGAGCCAGATCTTGGTCTTGTTCGGCATCAGCACCACGGCCTCTCCGCCGGCGTTGGTGCGTATGGCGCCGCCCTCGGGGATCTGCAGGCCTTTGGCGGCCGTTACCCAGTCCCCTTCGCTGGTCAGCCGCGCCTGAACGCTGCCGCCCAGCGCGATTATCTGCGCGTCGCCGGCCAGCGCGGCGGCCGGGAGCGCGGAGAAAACCGCGACAAGCAGCGCCGCGCACCCTTTTAAAATATTGTCTTTCATGAAGAGAAGTTTATTAGAAAAACCCGCTTGTGTCAATAATATGGATTTTGGGATAATAAAATCCCGCAGGCGGCGCCGTTCCAGCCTGCGGCAACACGGAGGGACTGCATGAAGAACGCGATCTTACTGACTGCGGGACTGGCGCTGACAGGCTGCGCCTCGCTTAGGACCAGACCACACGTCTGCCCGCCCTGCCCCCCCTGCCCGGCGCCGGTCTCCACGGCACCGGTCGCCGCCGCGCCGGTCATTTTCGTGCCGGCCGCCAAGGACCTGCCGGACTTCTCGGACGCGGGCGACCGGGCCCGCCTGCTTAAAGCCGCCCTGCTGGACCGCGCCTACTTCCGGGGCCTCAAGAACTACGGCCTGCCGTACACGTTCGCCGGCCGCGAAGTGACGGCCATGGACCTGGCGGCCGCCAACGAGGAGTTCATAAAAATACTACAGTCCTCTCCCACGGCGGCCGACCTAGGCCGCGAGATAAAGGCCGGTTTCGACGTCTACGAACTGGCCGGCAACGACTCCACCGGCACGGTGGTCTTCAGCTCCTACTACGAGCCCACGATAAACGCCAGCCTCACTAAAACCGGCCCCTACAAATATCCCATCTACGCCAAGCCTCCGGACCTGATAACGGTGAACCTGGAGGACTTCGACCCGAAGTTGAAGGGCCAGAAAATAACAGGCCGGGTGCAGGACGGGGACCTGGTCCCCTACCTGGACCGCGACGACATAGATTTCAAGGGCGCGCTGGCCGGTAAGGGCCTGGAACTGGCCTGGCTGAAGTCCCGCGCCGACCTGATGGACCTGCACACCGAGGGTTCTGCACGCCTGCAGCTGGCGGACGGGCGCGCGATGAAGGCTAAGTTCGCGGCCACGAACAGCCTTAAGTTCAAGGGCTGGCTTTCGGCCATGGTGGAGGCTGGAGCGCTTCCGCGCGCGGGCATAAGCCCGGAGAAGGGCGAAAAATACCTGGAGGAACACCCGGACCAGGCGCGCGGCCTGCTGGGCATGGACAGGCGCTACGTTTTCTTCAGGCTCGAGCAGCCGGCCGATCCAGACGAGGGCCCGCAGGGCACCTACGGCCTGCCGCTCACCGGCTGGCGCTCGGTGGCGGTGGACAACGCCATCGTGCCGATGGGCGCGCTGGCCTTCATGCAGATAGAAGACGCTCCCAACGTGGACAATGACGGCGTCCTGCTGGGCCGCAAGCCTTATGACCGCTTCGTCTTCTGCCAGGACACCGGCGGTGCCATAAAAGGCCCGGGCCGGGTGGATTTCTTCGCCGGTAACGGCAAGAAGGCCCACACCTTCGCCTTCAAGCTCTGGAACCCCGGCCGCCTCTACCTCCTTCTCAAAAAATAAAGGGGACAGGCTACTTTTTATGCGCCATTCTCGTCTATGAAAAAAAAGGGGACAGGCTACTTTTTCGCCATACTTCTCTGTCCGCTTCTCGCTTCGGCGGCGGGCGCCGCCACAATGACGCTCACAGGCCTTGACGTGCTAGAGCGTGACGGCTTCCGCGAGTTGGACGGCAAGCGCGTGGGACTTATTACCAATCAGTCCGCCCTGGACCTTGACGGCAATAACGCGGCCGATGTGTTCGCCAAAGCCGGGAACTTCAAATTGGCCGCGATCTTTTCCCCGGAACACGGCTTCCGCGGCACCGCGGAAGGCGGCGTCCTCATAGGCAACTCTACCGACCCCGTGACAGGCGCGCCAGTCTACAGCCTCTACGGCAAGACCAAGCGCCCCACTCCGGAAATGCTGAAAGGCCTGGACATCCTGGTCTTCGACATACAGGATATCGGCGCGCGCTTCTACACCTACCTGACTACGATGGGTTACGCCATGGAGGAGGCCGCCAAAGCGGGCGTCCCGTTCATGGTGCTGGACCGCCCTAACCCGATAGGCGGCGTGATCGAGGGCCCGGTTCTGGAACCCGACATACGCGATTTCACAGCTTATTACCCCGTGCCTGTGCGCCACGGTCTGACCGCCGGGGAGATGGCCTTCCTGCACAAGGAAAACCTGAAATTGAATCTAGTCCTTGACGTGGTTAAAATGGAGAACTGGGACCACTCCATGTTCTTCGACCAGACAGGCCTGATCTGGACAGACCCCTCGCCCAACATCAGGGACACGGAGTCGGAGGTACTTTATCCCGGCCTGGGCTGTTTCGAGGCCTCCAACGTCTCCGTCGGCCGCGGCACGCCAGAGCCCTTCCACTGGTTCGGAGCGCCGTGGATCAAGGCCGGCAAGATAGCGAGGGCCTTGAACGAGGCCCGGCTTCCGGGAGTGAAGTTCCGCACGCGCGCCCTGAAGCCCTCCTCAGACCTGTACGCTGGCAGGAAATGCCCAGGAGTGGAGATAGCGGTGACGGACGAGACCTCGGTACGGGCCCTGGACATCTTTGTGCGGGCGGCCTGGCTGCTGAAGAAATACAACGGCAAAGAGTTCGAGCTGAAGCCTTTCGAGATACGCAAGATGACCGGCACCCCAGACTTCTACCGGATGCTGGAGGCGGGGGCTTCGCCTGACGAGATACTCGCCCTTTTCCACCGGGAGAGCGCGGAGTTCAAGGCATCCTCGGCGAAATTCTTGCTTTATAAGTGAAAGTTATGTTACATTAGGCCATATGGGGAATAAAATTCTTATTGTTGACGACGACCCAGAGATCTCGAGCCTGGTGCAGTATACGCTTGAGTCGCTCGGCCACCAGATAAAGGTCTGCGACAACGGCCGCGAAGTGATGGACGTGCTGCGCTCCTACAAGCCGGACCTGCTTGTGCTGGACGTGATGCTGCCCGGCATAGACGGCTACTCGCTGGCGACGCAGATTTCGGAGGACGCTGACCTGGGCAATATGCCAATAATCGTCCTTTCCGCGCTGGAGCCCTCCCGCACGATGTTCCAGCGCTTCTCCCAAGTGGCCGCTTTCCTTACCAAGCCCTTCAACACCGACGATCTGATGGAAGCCGTAAAGAGCGGCCTGGCGATGAAGAAGTAACATTAGCCGTCGTAGACGCGGAACAGGGGAGCAACAAGCTCCCCTGTTTTTTTATAATATTGTCTTGCCCCCGGCCTGCCACGAAGGTAAGAGGAAGCGGATTTCAGGTGAGATGCCACGGAAGGGTGCGGCGGACGGGTTCCGGTCCAGGCAACAGGGTTGCCAAGCGTATTTTTCGCAGCGTTTCCCGTGAACTCCCGCTTTAGAACGCGTAACCGCCGAAAGAACTTTTCCCTTCCCCCCTCGGCAGGTCATAGGGCTTCTTGAGGCTATTGTAGGGACAGGCTTCCTGGCAGACGTCGCAGCCATAAGCCCAGCCGGTGTTTTTTGCCGCGAGGTCAGGCGGGATCTCCTGTTTGGCCTGGGTGGTCCAGTAGGAGAGGCAGAGGGAGGCGTCCAGCGCGCCGGCCTTGAGGGCGCCCGTTGGACAGGCTTTCTGGCAGAGACCGCAGGAACCGCAGGAACCGGCGGCGGGAGAATCCGGCTCCGCGTCTAAATTCAAAGCGATCCCGCCGATGAAGAAATAGCTGCCGAGCTCCTTCGACAGCAGCAGGGTGTTCTTCCCCCTGAAGCCCAGCCCGGCCAACCGCGCCAGTTCCTTCTCCAGCACCGGCGAGGTATCGCAAAAAACCTTTCCCTCTACGAACGGTTTAGCGCGCCTTATTTCCTCCAGCATCGCCAGAAGTTTCTCCTTCACGGCGGCATGGTAGTCGCGGCAGAGAACGTAGCGGGAAAGCTTGGCGCCGGCTCGCGCCAGCAGCGCCGGCTGGTAAGCCTTGCGGCCGGTGTTCTTCAGGTAGGTCAAAAGCTCGCCGGCCCTCTCCAGTTCGGCGGCGTAATCCATCTCCGGAGTCCAGTAGCGGAAGGCGCACACCAGAACGGAGCGCGCTCCGGAGTACCAGTTGCGGATGCTGCGTCTTTTAGGAACGTCCCGGCGCAGATAGGAGAGCCCGGGCGGGACCGCGTCCACGGCGCAGGAGAACCTGTCCAGTTCGGGAAGGTCCGCCGCCGGGGCTATGCCGGCGGCCGAGGCGCCGGCTGAGAGAGCTATCTCCTTCAGCCGTGCGGAATTCACGAACTCTTGGCCTGGCTACCGTACTCCCAGGCGGAATATTCCAGCCAGAAATTCCTAAAAAAGACCTCGAGGAACTCCTCCCGGGAGACCTCCCTGCCCTTTATGGCCTTCACGCTGACGGCGGTGTCCAACCTTAACGCATTGTTCAGGTTGACGCCCATGCCGAGCAGCAGCCAGCTGGCCTCCTTGTTGATGGAGGAGGACTCGGTGAGGATGCCGCAGATCTTAAGCCACTTGCGGCGGCGCGGGTGCCAGGCGTAGACGTCGTTTGGCTTCTTGATGCGGGTCTTTATGCCGTAGAGCTCGGTTATGGTCTCGGCCACGGCCTCGCCGCTGAGCACGCTCAGGTGCGGCAGGAACTTGACCCCGGTCTCCGGCTTTAACAGCAGCGTCATATAGACGCCGCCGAAGGCGGATTCCCACTCGCGGCCCAGGCGGCCCTTGCCGGCGGTCTGTGTCTCGGCCAACACCAGCGTCTTCTCGGCGGTGCCCTCCAGCGCCAGCTCCCGGCCCACGGCCTGGGTTGAGTCCACCTCGTCCAGGCAGACTATCTTGCTGATGCCGGGCAGGGTATCAAGGTTTAAATCGCAGTCGTAGGTCTTCATTTGGTGTTCACCTCGAAAGAGATATCCAGCGGCCTGGCGCCGCTGGTGATGGAACCGGCCGAGATGCGGTCGGCCCCGAGCTCCGAATAGCGGGCGGCCATCTTCAGGTCCACGCCGCCTGAAATTTCTATTTCCGGAACCTTTCCCTTGTGCGAGCGGATAAAAGCGATGGCCTTCTTCATGTCGCCGTAAGGCATATTGTCGAGCATAATGACGTCGAGCCCCAACGGCAGGAAGGCTTTTACCTGGGGCAGGGTATCGGCCTCTATCTCTATCTTTATGCGCGGGTCGGCGCGGCGCATGGCCTTTATGCGCTGCGCGAGGACCACCGGGGCGTTGCCGGCGAAGGCCACATGGTTGTCCTTTATCATGGCCATGTCGTAGAGGCCAAAGCGGTGGTTGCGCCCGCCGCCGCAGCGGACGGCGTACTTCTCTATGGCGCGGAGTCCCGGCAGGGTCTTGCGGGTGTCGTAAATTTTGGTGCGGGGGTGCTTTATGACGGAAGCGAACTGCGCGGCCTTGGTTGCCACGCCGCTCATATGCTGCAGGAAGTTTAGGGCTGTGCGCTCGGCAGTGAGTATGCTGGCGGGACCTTCCACCAGTATCAGGGTATCGCCCTTCTTTATGCGGGCGCCGTCCTTGCGGACCAGCTTTACTTTGGAGCCCTTGGCCGTCAGCTGGAAGACGCGTTTAGCGACCTCGAGGCCGCAGACTACGCCTTTGTCCTTGGCAAAGATACGTCCCCTGAACCTGGCCCCGAGCGGCACGAAGAACCGCGTGGTGACGTCCCCTGTCCCTATGTCTTCCTTCAGGGCCGCCCTGATAACCGCCTCAAATTCCTTCACCCCAAGATTTTACCATTTCCGCCCATGCCGGCCCCATGAAAATGTAGCCCGGTATCTTATACGCGAGAAGCCCCGATAGGGATCCTAGGACTAGCGCTTGTAGCCGATTTCGCGGAGGAAGGTCTTGCGCCAGGAGACGTCTTTTTGAGTCTCTATGCCGGCCGGCTTGAGGCCGTCGATGACGCCGAGGACGCCGCGGCCCTTGCCGTTGTCCGCGAGGATCACCTCGAGCGGGTTGGCCGTGGCGGCGTAGAGCGTGCAGACCTCGCTGAGTCCCTTCACCGCGTTCAGCACGTTGATCGGGAAACCGCCGCTCAGCAGTATCACGAAAGTGTGGCCCGCCGCTATCTCGAGCGCGTTGACCGCTGCCAGGTCCTTGAGTTCCTGGTCGTTGCCCTCCACGCGCACCTTGCACGCCCCCGAAGACTCGCAGAAGGCCAGCCCGAACTTCAACGCGGTGGAAGAGGCTATCAGCGCCTCGTAAAGGTCCTCCACCGTCTTGATGAAATGCGCCTGCCCAAGGATGACGTTCACGTCCTCAGGCTTCTTTATGGCGACGGTCAACATTTCCATAGCCCCCCCTTTTTTTCGGCTCAGACGAAACGGCCGGCCAGCGGCGTGGCGCAGCGGGCGCAGGCGGCGCCCTTCAGCCCGACCAGCGAAGTGTCGTAGCCCTCCCTGCGTATCAAGAGCGCGCCGCACTTGTGGCACCAGGTATTTCCGGCCTGATGGCCGGGTACGTTGCCTATATAGACGTAGCGCAGGCCGGCATCCAGTCCAAACTGCCGCACCCGCTCCAACTGGGCCGCCGGCGTGGACGGCAGGTCCGACAGTTCCTGGTGCGGAGAGAACGCGGTGACGTGCCAGGGCGTGTCCGGCCCCAGTTCCGATCTTATCCACCTAGCCATCCCCTTCAGTTCGCCCTCGTCGTCGTTGATCGTTGGGGTCACGTTGGTCACGCATTCCACGTGCATCCTGTGCGCGCACTTGGCCAGCCTGGCCGAATCCAGCACTCCCGCCAGCGCGCGCACGCCGGCTATCCTCTGGTAGGTCTCCTCGCTGAAACCCTTTATATCCACCCTGAAGGCGTCCAGGTGCGGCGCCATCAACTCCAGCGCCTCCGGAGTCATGAAGCCGTTGGTGACGTAGACCGTGTAGAGGCCTTTCTTTTTCGCCAGTTTTGCACCGTCCAGCGTGTATTCCAGCCAGATAGAGGGCTCGTTATAGGTCCAGGCGACGCCGCGGCACTTGTACCTGGCCGCCGATCTTATTAATTCTTCCGGGGAAAGTTCCTCGGTGCCGCCTCCGAGCTCGTCCGGCGCGGCGCGCGAAAGCTCCCAGTTCTGGCAGCCGGGGCAGCGGAAACTGCAGCCCAACGTGCCCAACGATGTGCAGAGGCTGCCGGGAAAGAAATGATACAGCGGCTTTTTCTCAACCGGGTCCGCGTGGAGGCCGGCGACCAGGCCGTAGATCAGGGTATAGAGCCTGCCGCCCTCGTTGCGGCGCGTGCGGCAGAAACCGAGGCCGCCCGGAGCTATCACGCAACGCCGACGGCAGACGCCGCACCTGGTCTTGCCGCCTTCAAGTTTTTCGTAGAGTAGCGCCTCTTTCATAGGCCCCCCCGTTCAGACGCCTGCCGGATGTATCCTCCTGACGTCCCGGCTCCGCAGCCGCGGCTTCGCCAACTGCGCCCTGCAGGAGGGATAGAAATCCGGGCCTTTCCGGTCGGTGTCCTCCAGATAGTTGGAGAAGAACATTGCGCAGACGGGGTTGTCGCAGTGGGCCAGACCGCAGGTATGCCCTGGTTCGTGCACGGCCTCTTTAACCGTCCGCTCCACCACCAGTTCCCCGTCCGCCGGCCTGCCGTAATATTCCTGCCTCAGCCGGGCCAGCGAGATCAGGCAGACCATGCCGCCCGCGCTGGCCGCATTTCACGCTGAGCGCTTCCCCCGAACAATGGCGAGCATATCCTCCCTCCCGCCATTATAGCGCCGAAACTCCGCCGCCGCAAGGTAATTTCCAAGCGAAGGCCAGCCGGAGGCGTGAAGGCTCACTTTCTCCTTCCGGTCTTTGAAGTCTTGAGCTTTATACCGGACATATCCCGCAGCTCCAGCAGGCGGTCCCGCAGCTCGGCGGCCAGCTCAAAGTTCAGGTTGTCGGCCGCGTCGCGCATACGGCGCTCCAGCTCCCCGGCCATGGCCTGCGCGCCGGATCTGGAAAGGCCTTTCGGCAGCGGCTCGGCCACGGCTAAACCCTCGCGCCGCCCCTGCTTGCGCAGTTCCTCGTATTCGACGTACTTCTTCACTATACTTTTCGGCGTGATATGGTGGGCCTTGTTGTAGGCCACCTGCGTGTCGCGGCGGCGCTTCATCTCGGCGATGGCCCGCTCCATTGAGCCCGTCATGCGGTCGGCGAAAAGTATCACCTCGCCGCACAGGTTGCGGGCCGCGCGGCCGGAGATCTGTATCAGCGTGGTTTCGCTCCTGAGGAAGCCCTCATTGTCGGCGTTAAGGATGGCCACCAGCGTAACCTCGGGGATGTCCAGCCCCTCGCGCAGCAGATTAATGCCAACGAGAACGTCGAACTCGCCCTTGCGGAAGGCGCCCAGGATGTCTAACCGCTCCAGCGTGTCCATGTCGGAGTGCATGTAGCGCGCCTTCAGGCCCTTCTCCTTCAGGTAGTCGCTCAGGTCCTCGGCGGTCCTCTTGGTAAGCGTCAGCACCAGCGTGCGTTCCTTCTTCTCGGCGCGCTTGGCTATCTGCTCGGTGAGAGACTTTATCTGCCCTGTCACCGGCAGGACCTTCACTTCCGGGTCCACCAGCCCCGTCGGGCGGATGATCTGCTCCACGACTCCGTCCTTTGAGCAGTGCTGGAGCTCGTAGGGGCCAGGCGTAGCCGAGACGAAGATCGTGGCGGGCCGCAGCGCCTCGAACTCGTCGAACCTGAGCGGCCTGTTGTCCAGCGCCGAAGGCAGGCGGAAGCCAAAGTCCACCAGCGTCTGCTTGCGCGCGCGGTCGCCCTCGTACATACCGCGTATCTGCGGCAGGGCCACGTGCGACTCGTCGATAAAGAGCAAAAAATCCCCATTGAAGTAATCAAAAAGACAGCCCGGCCTGCTGCCCGGCGCGCGGTTGGCCAGGTGGCGCGAATAGTTCTCTATGCCCGAGCAGAAGCCTGTCTGGCGTATCATCTCCAGGTCGTAACGCACGCGCTGGGAAAGGCGCTCGGCCTCCAGCAACTTGCCCTGGCCTTTAAGCGCGGCCAACCGCTCTGTCAGTTCGGCCTCTATGGAGGCGGCCGCCGTATCCACTTCTCCAGCAGTAGAGACGAAATGAGTGGCCGGGAAGACCCAGATCTCCTTCCGCTCGCGGATAGTATTGCCGGTAAGCGGGTCTATCTCCTTCACCGACTCTACCGTGTCGCCTAACTGCACGCGCCACGCCGTGTCGGAGTCGCCGGGGAAGATGTCCAGGTTGGCGCCGCGCATCCGGAACGTGCCGCGCTCGAAGGCCATCTCGTTGCGCTCATAGTGAATGCTGACCAGAAAGCGCGTCAACTCCTTGCGGTCCGCTTTATTACCTACCTTCAGGTGCAGGCAAAGCTCGGAGAAGTTCTCCGGCGAACCGATATTGTAGATGGACGAGACGGACGCCACCACCAGCGTATCCCTGCGCGTCAGGATGGAGGTCGTCGCCTTCAGCCTCAGCTTGTCTATATGGTCGTTGATCGAGGAGTCCTTCTCGATGTAGGTGTCGGTGGCCGGAATGTACGCTTCCGGCTGATAATAGTCGTAGTACGAGATGAAGTATTCGACGGAGTTATCGGGGAAAAAAGTCTTGAACTCGCTGTAGAGCTGGGCGGCCAGCACCTTGTTGGGCGAAATCACCAGAGCCGGGCGCTGCAGTTTCTCCACCAGAGCCGCCATCGTGAAAGTTTTGCCGCTGCCGGTGACGCCCAGCAAGGTCTGATTGGTTTTGCCCCCCAGTATGCCCTTCGCCAGAGCCTCTATGGCCGCCGGCTGGTCCCCGGCCGGCTTATACGGCGCCGTCAGTCTGAACCTGCCTTCCATCCTGAACCTGCCTTCCATAGGGAGATTCTACAATTCTGAGGTAATCCTCGTAAAATGATAAAATTTAGCCCGCGATGCCAGGGAAGATGCAGATTACGGTGGCCAGGAGCGCGGGGTTCTGCCCCGGCGTCAAGAACGCCATAGACAAGGTGCTGGAACTGGCCAAGGACCGCCAGCGCACTATCTACACCCTCGGCCCGCTGATCCACAACAAGCAGGTCATAGAGACCCTTAAGGAGAAGAACATCCTCTCCGTTAAGTCCTCGGATGAGATAAAGGAGAAGGGCGCGATTCTCGTCATCCGCGCGCACGGCATACCCCCGGAAGAGGAAGCCCGCATCCGCGCGCTGGACCTGGAAGTGGTGGACGCCACCTGCCCGCTGGTGAAGCACGTGCAGGAGAATATCCGGGACTACGCCCGCAAGGGCTATTTCACCATCATAGTAGGAGACCGGGACCACGCCGAAGTCATCGGCCTGATGGGTTACGCCGAGGGCCGCTGCTTCGTGGTGAACGGGCCGGAGGAGATACGAAAACTGCCTCGCTTGGAGAAGGCCAATATAGTCGCGCAGACCACGCAGGAAGGAGACGTCTTCCTGGCCGCCGCAGAGGCCGCCCGCGGGATATGCGGGGAATTGTCGGTATCCAACACCATCTGCAATCCGACCAGACAGCGCCAGAAGGAGACGGTGGAGTTTTCCAGCAAGTCGGACCTGGTCATAGTCGTAGGCGGCAAGAACTCGGCCAACACGGGACGCCTTTTCCAGATCTGCGCGAGGCTGGCGAAGAGCGCCGTTCACATCGAGAAAGAGGACGAGTTGCGGCCGGAACTTTTCGAGGGCGTCTCCAGCGTCTTCATAACCGCCGGGGCATCAACCCCTTCGTGGATGATAGAGAAGGTGCTGGAGAAAGCGCGCGCGCTGGCGGAGAGCAGGGATAACCGCCTGCGGAAACCGCTCTCTTTCGCCTGGAAGCTTTTTATCACCGGCTCGCTCTACACCGCGGTGGCCGCCTCCGCGCTCACCTATGTCTGCATGAAACTGGAGGGGGCGCCCGTCTCCGGGTCGCTGCTGCTGATGGCGGGGCTTTTCGCCTTCAGCCTACACAGCGCCAACCGGGCCGGAGAGAGGGGCGCGGCTGCTCCGGACCGGGCGCGCAAGCTGCTGTTCATAAAGCACAAGACCGCCTCAGCCAGGGTCTCGGCGATCTGCGGTGCGGCAGCCATTTTTCTTTCAGCCGCGCTAGGCTGGAAGGTCTTTCTCACCGCCGCCTTCTTCTGGGCGGCCGGCATGATATACCCGTTGAAACTGCCGCGCGGGCTGGATAAATTCGGCGCGTTTCCCGCTTCCAAGGACATAGTCACAGCCCTCGGCTGGGCCTTCATCTGCGCCTACGCGCCTGCGCTGGGGCATGGCGGCGCGCTCAACAAATCGACGCATTTGGCCGTCCTCTTCGCCTTTCTGCTGGTCTTCGCGCGTTCGGTTATGTTCGGCATCAGCCACGCTCACAGCGACATGATTGTGGGCAACGAAAATTTCTACAAGGCGGCCGGACCGCGCACTACCTACCTGACACTCTTCTCCATCTTCGTAGTACTGTCCGGAATATTGCTGCTGCTGAAAGGAAGCGGCTGGCGCCCGCAGCTCTCCTCCGAACTTCTTACCGGTCTGCTCTATTATCTGGCGCTGATAATTTTCTTCTTCTCCGGCAGAATACCGGAGCGCATCACCGCCGAAACGCTGATAGACACCCAATTCCTCATCCTAGCCCTCCTCGCCCGCCTAAAATAGGCACAGACACCTGTTTTATTCGAGTTCTTTTTTTAGTTTCTGGCGGGCGCGGAAGAGGCGGGTCTTGAAGGCCGGGACCGTTATCTTGAGCACCCTGGCGGCCTCTTCCATCGTCAGCCTCTGGATGTCGGCAAGCGTCACGGCCAGGCGGTAGTCCACCGAAAGTTTGGAGAGTGCCTTGGCCACGCTGGCGGAAAGCTCGTTGCGCGCTACTTCGTCGGCGTGCGTCAGGTCCTTCAGCTCGCGGATATCCTCCAGGCTCACCAGTTTCTCGCTGCGCTTCCTGCGGAACTTCATCCAGCAGTTGTTGGCGGCTATCCGGTAGAGCCACGTGCCGAAGCTGGACCTGCCGTGGAATTTTTTTATATTTTTGAACGCGGAGATGAAGGTCTCCTGGTAAACGTCGTCAGCCTCCGACTTGAGGCCCATGCAGACATAGTTGGCCAGGCCGTATATCTTGTCCTGGTATTTCTTCACCAGCGCCTCGAAGCTCGCCGTATCCCCGGCCTTCGCCTTCTCCACCAGTTCCGCGTCGTTATTATCCATATATGATTATTATAAAAAATTGTAGAATGATTTCCGCAGACTTAACGCGCAGTTAGCTCAGCGGTAGAGCATTCGCCTTACACGCGAAGGGTCATAGGTTCAAATCCTATACTGCGCACCAGCTTTGATCCACAGGGGGACGCATGTCCGAAGAGAACCGTAACGACCTCCCGTTAGAGGAAGGCCTCGCCGAGGAGGAAGTCGAGCTTCTAGATGAGCCGGCGAAGAAGCCCCACGTCGCCGGACCGGAGGTGGAGGACGTCGAACTAAAGTGGTACAGGGAAGTTTACCAGGGCGGCAGCATGAAACAACTCACGCTCCGCTCCGTGGTGATGGGGGCCTTCCTGGGCGGCTTCATGTCCCTCTCCAACCTTTATATAGGCCTCAAGACCGGCTGGGCGCTGGGCGTGGCCATCACGGCCTGCATCCTATCCTTCAGCATCTGGAAGTCGCTCCGTCTGCTACTGCCGTTCCTCTTCAAGAACGACATGACGATACTCGAGAACAACTGTATGCAGTCCACGGCCTCGTCGGCGGGTTACTCAACCGGCGGCACCATGGTCTCAGCAATCTCGGCCTACCTCATAATAACGGGGACGCAACTGCCCTGGCAGACCCTCGTGCTCTGGACCATCTTCCTGGCCATGCTGGGCGTCTTCATAGCCATACCGATGAAGCGCCAGATGGTCAACATCGAGCAACTCAGGTTCCCAAGCGGCACGGCCGCGGCAGAGACGCTGCGCAGCTTGTACGCCAAGGGCAAAGAGGCCTCGGACAAGGCCAGGGCCATGGGCATAGCCGGAGTGCTGGGCGCGCTAATCTCCTTTTTCCGCGACAAGGGGATAAACGGCAAGCCGCTCTTCGAGGACCTGTACCCCTTTCCGGGAACACTTAAAGGCCGCCCGCTCGGCGACTGGACTTTCTCGTTCGAGATGAGCGCGCTGATGGTGGCCGCCGGGGCCATCATCGGCTGGAAGGTGGCTTGGTCGCTGCTGCTGGGGGGCATAATTAACTACGGCATACTGGCCCCGTGGGTATCCGCCACCGGAGCCATAGACATGAACAATCTCGGCTACGGCGCCATAGTAAAATGGAGCACATGGACGGGCGCGTCCATCATGGTGACATCCGGCTTGTTCATGTTCGCACTGCAGTGGAAGACCGTGCTACGCGCCTTCGGCGGCCTCACCAACATCTTCCTCCCCCGCCGCGAAACCCCCGACGATCCGCTCGCGAGCATAGAGGTGCCGTCCTCCTGGTTCGCGGCAGGCACGGCTTTCGCTTCTCTGGGCTGCATCCTGGTGCTGCACTACGCCTTCAGCACCAGCTGGTGGATGGGAGTCGTGGCCGTGGGGCTGACCTTCCTCCTGGCCATGGTGGCGGCCCGCGCCACAGGAGAATCGGACATTACCCCGATAGGAGCTATGGGCAAGATAACGCAGCTCACGTTCGGCATCCTGGCCCCCACCAACATGACCACCAACCTGATGACCGCCTCGGTCACGGCTGGCGCGGCAGGATCTACCGCCGATCTGCTGACGGACCTCAAGAGCGGTTACCTGCTGGGGGCCAACCCGCGCCAGCAATTCCTGGCGCAGTTCCTAGGTATCTTTGCCGGGACCATAGTCGTGGTGCCGGCCTTCTACATACTGGTTCCAAACGCCGCCGCGCTCGGCACCGCGCAGTGGCCGGCGCCTTCGGCGCAGGTCTGGGCAGCAGTGGCGCGCCTGCTCTCCGGCGGCTTTCACTCACTGCACCCGACGGCGCGTCTGGGTATGCTGGTGGGCGGCCTGGTCGGAGTAATCATCCCGCTCATCGAGCTGGCCCTGCCGAAGTACCGTAAATACATTCCTTCTGCCATGGGCCTCGGCCTGGCCATGGTCATCCCGTTCTGGAATTCGCTGTCCATGTTCCTGGGCGGCCTGCTAGCGCTGATACTGGAGAAGACGAACAAGCCTCTCGCGGAGAAGTACATAGTCCCCGTCAGCTCAGGCATCATCGCCGGCGAGTCCCTGATGGGGGTCGGCATAGCGCTCTATAACGCCCGCGCTATGTTCGGGACCTTCTTGGCGCCGCTCAAAAATCACATAAGCTCCAGGCTTTAGTGACTGAGCCGGAACGACCTTCTTCGCCACGGCGTACCAGGACAACGCAACTTTTCAATGGAAATGGCGCACGTTTTTTTGCTATTCTAGTTTTCACCGCGGGGTCGTGGTGTAGCCTGGTTTAACACGTCGCCCTGTCAAGGCGAAGACCGCGGGTTCGAATCCCGTCGACCCCGCCAAATTTTCTTCTCGGAAAATTTGGCACAATTTAAATCCGCTGCTCCGGCCAGCGCCCGCAGTTTCTCCGCCGGAAAACTAAATTTTAATTTTATTTTCTTCCCGCCTATAATTAGGTTCGAACCGATATTTTTCAATATTTGCAGGTTCTGCTCGGGAGTTCCGGAAACCGCGGACTCTCCGGCGAGAACTGCGGTCTTGTAGAAGCCCATAAGCGGTTCGAACCGCTTACTCCCCTCCCGCTCAAAAGCTGCGAGTTTCATTTCATTTTCCTTTTTTTCTTCTATGCATGAACGCTTCTTTTGGGCGTATTCATCCTGCGTTATCATCCCGCCTAAGACCATGTCCAAAAGAGCGTTCATGCTCTTCGTAAGGAAATCTATTTTATCTCGCAGATTTTGTGCGGTCTCTTCCCCGGCCTGGGCCGCGTTAAATTTTTCCTTATTGATGTTATTAAGAGCATTCGCGGCCAGGGCCGGGGGTAAGGAAACTCCTTTTAAGATTTCGCGTACCTGGCGATCTATCTCCTCCTCCCGGACAAAAGGCTCCGAACAGGGCTGCTTGCGCTTGGTGCAATGCAGATAGTTATGGCCCTTTTGCGTCTCGGTAGTGATGAAGCAACCGCAAGAGGCGCAACGAAAAACGCCTCGGTAAACGTAAGGCTTCAAGGTTTTAGTCTTGGGCTTACTTTTGTTTTTAAGCATCTCCTGGCACTTATCAAAGAGCGCCTTGGAGATTATGGGCTTGTGCTTGGCCTCGTAAACCTCGCCATAGTAGCGCATAACCCCGTAGTAGATGGGATTGCTTAGCATGTAGTGGCAATTGGATATAGACAGCGGCTTGTTAAACTTGCGCCCGCGTAGCCCCGCCCGGTTTACCCTGTCGCGAATTTCCTTTACCGCAAAGTTGCCGGTAGCGTAAAGCTCAAAAGCCTTTTTGATGATAGGGGCGCGTTCCTTATCAACGTGTATCGTGTGGGTGGCCAAGTCGTTTATGTAGCCCATCGGCGCCCATGAAGGCCAGATACCATTGCGCAGCTTTTGGCGAATACCGCGCTTTACGTTTTCCGAGAGGTTGTCCACATAGTACTTGGACTGGCCGAAGGCGATGGACAGCATAAACTTGCCTTGTGGCGTGGGGTCGAACCAGAAGGTGGGGAACTTGAGCTCAAGGACCTTGCCGGTGTCTACAAGATAGATCAAACGCCCGCCATCAATGGAATTCCTTGCAAGCCGGTCCGGGTGCCAGGCAATTATGCCATGAGCTACGCCCTGCTCAAGGCCAGCGACCATTTCGTTGAATATCTCGCGGCCCGGCTCCTTGGCGGTTTTGCTTTCGATGAACTCGCGGACTATGGCTAGACCGTTCTTTTTAGCGTAGTCGCGTAATTCCGCGAGCTGCGCCTCTATGGACAGGATCTGCCGGTCCGGCTCGTCCGTGGACTTGCGCGCATACAGGAAATACCGCATATTAAGCTTCTCCATACATTGCCTCCCCTTGCTCTTAAGGCCGGTTTTGCCCAGCAGGGCTAAACCGGACTTAAGTGCTATTCTTCAACTCTGCGCCCGCTGGTAAGGCCGGCCAGGCGCAGCAGCGCTGGGCCGGCCGCACCTGCGGCCATAAGGACAATAATTCGGTTCGCATCTAATCATTGGCGGGAAGAAAATAAAATTAAAATTTAGTTTTCCGGCGGAGAAACTGCGGGCGCTGGCCGGAGCAGCGGATTTAAATTGTGCCAAATTTCTCGGGAGAAAAATTTGGCGGGACTGTCAGGATGAAATTAAGACCTACTTTGCGCAACATCCTGAGGTCATCTAATAAATACCGCCAGCAAGCCGTATAAGCTGCGGTATGGGGATCTTATCCGCGAGATGTCGTCGCAGGCGTGGCCACGAAGCGCGGCCCCGCACTGCTCCTTGCCGC
>JAJYJH010000051.1 GCA_021789695.1 bacterium
GAAAAGAGTCCGGAACGCGTCCTCGGAGAGGGCGGCCGAGGCCGTCACGGCGGCGGCGTAACGCTGCGAGTTAGTGCTGGAGATAGCGTCCGCTATGGATTCCATCTCGTCCAGGATCAGCGAGAACTGGGCCATTATCGTGCGGCCGCGCCCGTCCATCGAATCGAACATCGTGGAATCGCGCGTACGCGCCCTGTAGAGCCTGTCCATCGACATCTGGAAGCGGATGCGGATGTCCGCGTATTCCTTGACCAGCAGCGCCGGCTGTATACCCGCGCCGCCCTGCTCCGGCGGGAAGGTTTTCTTGGTCAGCTCCATGAACTCGTAGAGGATGGAGACGGGCGTCTGCCAGACGGAGGCCTCCGAAAGCTCGCCCTCCTGCGGGTCGCGCCAGACCTTGCGGTTGACCATATCCGGCACCGCCGTGTTCAGCCAGGCCGGCATCGCCAGCTGGAGCTTGCCACCCTTGCAGGTCAGGGTGTAGTTCAGGATGGACTTGTCCCGGTCCGGGGTCAGGTAGTAGTAGAAGAGCTGCATCTTCAGCGCGGCGCAGGACACCTCGTCCATCTCGGGCTTGGTGAAGACCGCGGCCGAAGCGGCTCCGGCGCGCAGCAGGCCGGCCAAAGACAATATCAGCGCTAGCTTTTTCATAAGACCAGTTCCGCGGACGCGCGCGTTCATCTGCCCGTCCTCTGGCGCTTCTGTTCCTCCGTCCAGAACATCTCTATCGGCACCTTCATGCCGTGCGTCTCGAAGTCCTTGTAGAACTTGGGCGGGTCTCCGGTGGCGCTGAAATAGCCCACCACCTTGCCGTTCTCGTCCATGCCGGTCTGATGGTACCTGAAAATATCGTGTATCGTGATCTGGTTCTCCTCGCGGCCGGTGATCTCGGTGATGGCCGTGATCTTGCGGGTACCGTCGGAGAAGCGCGTGAGCTGCACCACCATGTGCACGGCGGAAGCTATCATCTCGCGCAGCGCCCAGATCGGCAGGTCGGCGCCGGCCATCAGGCACATGGCCTCCATACGGGTCAGCGCGTCGCGCGGGGTGTTTGCGTGGATGGTGGCCAGCGAGCCCTCGTGGCCGGTGTTCATGGCCTGCAACATATCCAGGGCCTCGGAGCCGCGGACCTCGCCGACGACGATGCGGTCCGGGCGCATGCGGAGGCAGTTCTTCACGAGGTCGCGGATGCTGACCTCGCCCTTGCCCTCGATATTGGGCGGGCGGGACTCCAGGCGCACCCAATGTTCCTGCTGCAGCTTGAGTTCGGCGGTGTCCTCCACGGTGACGATGCGCTCGTCCTCCGGGATGTAGCTGGACAGCATGTTCAGGAAGGTCGTCTTACCGGTGCCGGTGCCTCCGGAGATGATGATGTCCTTGCGGAGCCTCACGCAGGCCTTCAGGAAGTCCACGGCCGTCTGCGAGATGGAACCCTTCTTTATGAGCTCGGTATCGGTAAAAGGCTTGGCGGAGAAGCGCCGGATGGTCAGCGTGGGGCCGGACACGGCCAGCGGCGGGATGATGCCGTTGACGCGCGAGCCGTCCGGCAGGCGGGCGTCCACCAGCGGCACCGACTCGTCTATGCGGCGGCCGATGGGGGCGACGATGCGCTTCATGACCTGAAGGATCTGCTCGTTGTTGCGGAACTTGTACTTGGTCAGGATCAGCTTGCCGGCCTTCTCTACATAGACCTTGTCGGCCGAGTTGACCATGATCTCGGTGACGGACGGGTCGCGCATCAACTCCTCCAGCGGGCCCAGGCCGAGGATCTCGTCCAAAAGTTCGTTGATGAACTTCACGCGCTGCTCGCGCGTGAGCGGGGTCGCGGTCTCCTTCTGCAGCAGGCCGTTAATGATGCCGTCCACCTTCTTGCGGTTTTCGGCGTTCTGCGTGGGGTCGTCGGAGACCTTGATGCGCTCCATCTCGAGCGCGGAAACGACGTTGCGGTGGACCTTCATCTTCAGGTCCTCCCAGAACGGCGGCACGTCCACCCTCACCGTATTGGCCCCGCTTCCGCCGTGAGATTCGGCAGAGGCCGGTGCGGCCGCCTCTTTTTCGGTGGGCCGCCAGAGCATATCGGAGCCGTGAGCAAACTCCGCCGAAGAGACGTTGGAGGCCCACTGTTTTTCCCCCGGCTTCAGTTCCGCCAGGCGGCCCAGCAGCACGCGCAGCAGGCGTATCCACTGCGTGTTGGGCTGCTCGGTGATCAGGATCTTGTTCTGGTTGGCATAGGCGGGCAGCGCGTCCTCCCACGGCATGAAGGCCAGCACGTCCTTGCCCATCTGCTTGTAGAACTTCTCCACTTCTTTGGGACCTATCGCGCCCGGCATATCAAAGAGGTTGGCAACTATCTCGAACTTATTCATCGGGAAGTGCAGTTCGTTTATCTCCCGGAAAATGCCGGCGGTGGCGTTGAGAGAGACCACGTTGGAGTTGGACACCCAGAAGACCAGGTCGGAGATGTCGAACGCGAACACCTGCATCGGAAAGTAGGGATCCACGTCGATGAAGATGTCGAAGTTCTGCGACAGGCGCGACAGCAGCGGCAGAATGATGTCCGGGGACATCTTGGCCACGTCGGAACGGCGCTTGGCGAGCGGCAGCACGCCGACGCCCCACTGAGAGATCGGGATCTTTCCCTTGAGCAGCGCGCCGAGCGCGCTGACGGACTCGCGCCCCAGCTGCCGGATGATCTCCGCCATCGACGGCGGGTTAAGGCCCAGCAGCTGCGCGTGCTCGGGCCGGCACATCGGGTCAAGCGGCAGGATCAGCACGTTGCGCTTCTGATAATTGGCCCAAGCCAGCGCCAGGTTCATGACAATGGAAGTCTTGCCGACCCCTTCCTTGGGGCCGGAAAAGGTTACGACTCTTGGCGCCAGATTTTGTTCGTCCATACAGTACTACCCGACCGATCCCTGGTCCCGGCCCGGGCCGGGCCGCCCCCCCGCGCCTCCGGCGCCAAAGGTCACTTTATAATATCGAACGTCACGAACAGGAACAGCGAGCTCTGCTGTTCTACCACGTCCGTGGAACTAAACAGCCCGCCTATCAGCGGCAGGCTTCCCAATATGGGCACCCTGTTCTTGGAAACGTTGCGGTTGCTGCTCTTGAGCCCGCCTATTACCAGCGTCTCGCCGCTCTTCAGTTCCACCTCGGTCTGGATCTGCCGGGTGACCATGGAAGGGATCGTGGTCCCGGAGGCGACGACCGGCTTGGAATAGTCAGGGTTGGAGACCTCCAGCTGTATCTGCACGTCCACCGCGTTCTTCTTCTCCGGCAGCACCACGGGCAGCACCACCAGGATTACGCCGAACTTCTTGAACTCCGCGCCGACGCCCTGGTTGTTGGAATAGGGGACCGGGATCTCGCCGCCTACGGTGAAGTTGGCCTGCGTGCCGCTCTTCGTGATAACCTTGGGGTTGGAGAGCAGCTGGGCCTTGCCTTCCGTCTCCAGCAGTTTCAGCGAGGCGGCCAGCTGCGTCTTGCGCTGAAAGTCCCCCAGTGTGATAATGCCGGGAACGTCCTTCTCGCTGAAGTCGAGGAACTGGTTCCAGGAGAAGCCGTGGGTCTTCTGCAGCGAGCCGCTTATCTCCACGATGTCGGCGCTGACGGCCACCATCTGAGCGTCGTCCGCGGCCGCGGCCGCCGGGAGCAGCAGCGCGGCCAGGAGGAAAAGAGATTTCTTCATAATATTATGTCCTTATTGTTTAATCAGCCTCTTGAACGAAGCTATCTCCATCGGGTGCAGCTCCACGTCACCCAGACCGCGCACGATCACGTCTATCTTGCCGTTCTTCTCCGCCAGGGCCAGGTACTGGGCCTCCTGCGGGTTCAGGGAGAGGCTGAGGGCGGCCTTGTCGGAGAAGGCCTGGTCGGCCGCGGCCACCTTTTCCTTGGCGCTGGCCTGCGCTCCGGACAGGCCCTGCCCCAGATTGGAGCCCACGCCCAGGACCGGGACGTTCTGCAGTATGGTGGCGGTGACGTTCTCCTTATGGTTGTCCCCCATGACCGCGTCGAAAGTGACGAGTATGTCCACGTGGTCGCCCGGCTTTATCAGCCGGAGCAGGTCCTGGTCCACCGGCAGCACGCAGCCGCGGTAACCGGGAGGCACCTTGACGCTGAGGCCGGCTTCCGGGCTGAGGGAGAGCAGAGCGGACTGCGTTATCTGGTTGCCCTTCGGGATGCGCACCGCGGTGACCAGATTGGTTATCAGCTTTATGTCGGACTGGCTCTTGACCTCGTAGGCGTCCTGTTCCATGTACATGCGCGGGATCTGACGCGTTTCCACCAGGTCCACGTTCATTATCGTGCGGGCCGGGAGGTCGAAACGGGAGACCAGCACCGTGGCCTGCTCGTGCTGGGCCTCGAGCGCCCGCTCCTTGGAGGTCAGGACCCACCAGTAGATGGCAGACGCCGCCAGTGCGAGCAGTACCGGGACAAGCATGCCTTTCTTTTCCATATCAGATATTCTCCAATTTGACTGTTAACTTCCCGTTAAATCCGTGTTAAATCCGCCCTCCGGCCCGCTCCGCCCTCACTGGAAGTAGGGCTGCTCCACCGGCATCCTGACCCGCACCACTATCTTCTTCCTGTGCGCCTGCTTCGGCCCGTCGGCCAGGAAATAGTCGGACCCCGGGAAGATCAGCCTGGCCTCGTAGGTCAGCGTCACCAGCAGGTCCTCCCCCATCTGGCCGGACTGCGGGTCCATCAGCGTCGGCACTATCGTCCCGTCCACGCTCACCCCGGGGGAGTTCGGGAACATTTCCTTGAGCACCGCCTCCATCTTCATGTTGGCGGCCGCTTCCCCGCCGCCCGTGCCGGCCCCGTTGGGCCCGGCGACCAGAGAGCCGATGCGGGCCAGCTCGTAGGCGCAGTGATGGGCCAGTATGGTCTGAAAGCCGAGGTTTCCCATCTCCATTATAAAGAACAGCAGCAGCATGAAGACCGGGAGCACCAGCAGCAGCTCCACGGTCACCTGTCCCGGGCCGCGCCGGCGCGAACCGGCGGGCCGCTTAAAGACCGTCCTCGGCATGCCCATAAAACCGCGCCTCTTCCCTGGCAGTCCCCGGGGAAAAGCCGCGAATACCCGGGCCGCGGCGCTTTAGACGCCGCGGCCCGGAACAGGCCCTTACGGCTGGTTGCCGCCGGAAGCGCCCAGGCTGCTGGCCGCCCCGTTGATCATGCCCTGTATGCTCTGAAAGAGCGAAGGCATGTACTTCTTGAGGGCCATGCCGGCCACCAGCACGACGCCCACCACGACCGCGAGCATCAGCAGGTATTCCACGGTATTCTGGCCTTTCCTGTTCTTGAACAGCTTGTTCATTGTCTATCCTCCGTACTGGATTTCAGAACTTGTCCCCGCGGCTCACCAGGGATCCGCCTTGTACATCCGCACTATCACCATGCCGCCGCGCTTGAACTGGTTGCCGAGCGCGTACTGCAGCGCCTTGAACATGATGACGAAAACGAAAAGCAGGGAGACCATCACCAGCAGATATTCTATCGCGGTCTGCCCTTTCCGGCGGCGCCGCCAGGCCGCCGCGTCCCCGTCCGCCTCCATCCGTCCCGCCTTCACGCGGCCTCCTAGAACTGGAACCGCAGCGCCATCTGGCTGGTCTTGCCCAGCGCGCCGTAGGGCGCCATCGTGTAGTCGAAGCCCATGCCGTAGCCGAAAGCCTGAGAGCTGTAGATGCCCACGCCGAAGGACCAGCCGGAGATGTCCGTCATGCCCAGGCTCTTGAGCGTGCTGTCGTCCATGTTCTTGCCGTAGCTGTCGGACGGGGTGTAGCCGACGCGCAGCGAGACGCGGCCGACCTGCAGCACCTCCTCCGGCAGGCTGAACTCCATTCCGCCGCCCAGCACCCCGCTGCGGTCCGAATAGGTCTTCTCCTCCAGCGCCAGGGTAATGAAAGGATTGAACACGAAGGCCCCCCCGAGACGGGTGACCTTCACCACCTGGTGCGACTTGCCGGAGAGGTTCTGGGCGGCCCAGCCCAGCGAAAGTTTGCGGCCCACGTGCAGGATGGCGCCGAGGTCGAACACCGTGTTCTGGTACTTCTCGGTGTAGTTGTCCTCCAGCACCTCCTTCACGCTGGCGCCGAGCTGCAGTCTCTCCAGGAAAAAGCCCCTGGCGACGCCGAGCGTGGCGTAGCCGTCGCGGACCCTGACGTCGGTGCCGTACTGCGGGACGCCGTTGCTGTCGCGTACGTCGAAGCCGCTGATGTTGTAGTAGGCCATGTTGAACCCCACCACGGACTGCCCCACCGGGTTCAGGAAAGAGACGTACTGGCCGTCAAAGCCCTGCAGCCAGCTCATGTAGGAGAACGAGACCTCCCTCATCTGCGCTGAGGAGATGCCCGCCGGGTTGACCGCCAGGGCCTCTCCGCCCTCCGCCAGCGAGACGCCGTTGTTGCCGAGCGCCTGCACCCTGGGGCTGCCGGTGGGAAGCTTCATGAAGGCGGCGCCGTCGGTGCCGACGCCGGAGTCGCCGGCCAGGACCGGCGCGGCGGGGAGCAGCAGCGCGGCGGCCAGCAATAAGGTGAGCTTGTCGATGGTTTTCATACCCTTATCCTCGGTTAGGCCCGGCCGTCCCTACGGCACCAGGATCTTCTTCACCACCTGGCAGACGTCCCGCGTCCCCTCCGTGGCCTGGTACCTGAGAACGGCGAAGTACACCCCCGGCGCCACGGTCCTGCCGTACGTGTTCACCCTGGGCCAGCAGCCGTTGTCCGGGTTGTGCGACGTGACGCACAGCCCGTTCCCGTCTATCACGCTGTTCCCGCCGAGCGGGCTGCCGAGGCTGCCGTAGTCCTTCTTGTACACCAGGTCCCCGGCTATGTTGTAGATCCGCAGCGTAACGAAGCCGTTCATCTCTATCGGGATATGGAACCAGCCCGAGGTGCCGGTGTAGGGATTGGGCGCGAAGAAGGTCTGACTGGTGAAATCCCCGCACAGGTCCGCCGTCCCGCCCCTGGTCACGGGGATGTTGGAGACTATGACGTCCGGCGCCAGCAGCGCCGCGGACGTGGCGCTGCCGTCTATCGAGCTTATGGCGGTAGTGACCGTGGAAGCGTAGATCTTGAAGCCGTAGTTCCCGTCGGGCACCTTGGAGAGAGTCAGATCGGTGCCGTCCCAGTACTCGGAGATCTGCGTGCGCGCCGGCCTGACGCCGATGATGCGCTTCACCAGGCCCGACGGCGGGTCCTGGTCTCCCGGCGGCACCGAGGCCCCGGGCTTGTAGACCTTCACCACCACCTTCATGGGCTCGGAGACCTGGTAGGAGACCACCGCCGAATTGTCCAGCGTCAGCGGCACTATCGACACGTCGTAGATCCTGAGCGGGTCCACGTCTATCGTCATCTGCACCGTCGCCATCGAGACCAGGTTCGGGTCTATGTCTATGTCCTTGGCCGTTATCCGCACGTTGTAAGACCCCTGCGGCACGAAGTCCCCGTCTATGATGTTGCCGTTGCCGTCCACCGTGGAATAGTGGCCGTCCCAG
>JAJYJH010000019.1 GCA_021789695.1 bacterium
CGGCGACCACGCCGAGATGACCGTAGAGCTGATCTCGCCGATCGCCATGGAGAAGGGGTTGCGCTTCGCTATCCGCGAGGGCGGCCACACCGTGGGATCGGGCGTCGTCAGCGAGATCATAGAGTAATATATGGCTGAAAATAATACGGACTCAAAGGCCGGGACTCAGCGGATCCGCATCCGCCTGAACGCCTACGATTACAGGCTGATAGACCAGTCCACCGCTAAGATCATCGACACGGCCAAGCGGACCGGAGCGCTCATCGCGGGCCCGGTGTTGCTGCCGACGAGGATCAGGAAGTATACGGTGAACAGGTCGGTGCATGTGGATAAGAAGTCGCGCGAGCAGTTCGAGATGCGCATCCACAAGCGCCTCATAGAACTGATCAGCCCTACTCAGAAGACGGTGGACGAGTTGATGAAGCTCGATCTGCCCAGCGGCGTTGAAGTAGAGATAAAACTCTAACTCGACACAGCTCAGCGGTTAGCTTGCTTTTGCCAGCCCTGGCGGCGCCCCCAAAGCGCCGCCAGGGTTTTGTTTTCGGCTTTTTTCAACGTGGAGCGGGTGAATGGCGGCGCATATGCGGCAGGCAACATCGCTCCTTAGCCGCAAGGCCTGCCATGATCTTTTTATTGGGGTTATAACTAGCAGAAGGATAAACAAACAGAGGCTTGAGGGAAAGCCCCGCGGTTCCGTTTAAGGGAGATAAAAAACCGCCGCCCTTGCGGACGGCGGTTTAAAACCGTTAAATGGTTTTTGTTACCAGCTGCGGTCGTAGCCGCCGCGGCCGCCGCGGTCACGGTTGCCGCCGCCGCGGTTGCCGCCGCCGGTGCGGGGTTCCATCGGGCGGGCTTCGTTGACGGTCAGCTTGCGGCCGTCGAAGTCGGTGCCGTCCAGCTTAGAGATGGCCGCAACGGCCTCCTCGTCATTCGCCATTTCCACGAAGCCGAAGCCGCGGCTCTGGTTCGTGAACTTGTCGGTGATCAGCTTGGCGCTGGTGACCTGGCCGTGGGTGGTGAACAGGGCGTTCAACTCCTCCTCGGTGGTCTTGAAGGGCAGTCCGCCCACGTATATACGCTTGCTCATTGTTATTCTCCTAATGACTATCTCAGCCTCGTCTCAATTCTCTTTCTCTATCTCTTCCGAACTGTCAGTTGGGAGAATTAGGCAAAAAAGTGTGAGTTCAGGTCTGACTACCTGTATAGTATGACATTTATCGGGCCGGCTGTACATGGGCACTATGGCCCCTAAGAGGTAGGTCCTGGGCCCCGGAGACGCTGCTCCCCCGTTTTCCGAACCGCCGCCGTGAACTAGGGCACCGCGTACAGGACGGTTTCGCAGGCCACGGGCTGGTGCTGGCGCAGGTAGAAATGGTAGTCCGGGACCAGCGCGCTGATGAACAGCGGGATCTCGAACAGGTCGCCGGGCCTGTGGTAGACGCAAACGGCGAGCGTGGGGCGGTTGCGTTTGATGGCGGCGGCCGCGCCCTTGAGGGCCTCCAGCTCGGCGCCCTCTATATCGAGTTTTATGAAGGTCGCATCGGGGGCAGCGCGGTCTATGGTCTCCGCCTCTACAGAGGTCTCCCCACCGGCCGACACGGCCGAGGCCGAGGTGCCGTGCCGCACGGCGAAGGGCAGCGCGGCTGGCGCGCTCCACAGGCCTTTGTTGTGCACGCTCACGCCGCGCAGGGCGCGCTTCTCCACGGTGGCCTTTAGTGTGGCGGCGTTCCGCGGTTCCGGCTCGAAGGCGCAGTACCGGGCGTAGGCGCCGCCGGTGAGGCGCAGGAAGGTGAGCAGTGTGTCGCCGGTGTAGGCACCGCCGTCCACGAACACCTCGCTGCGCGAAAGTTTCACTATTTCGCGGGGGAAATACTGCTCCTTGCGCCACACGGCGGCGAGCGGCTCCCCGGCGGCGCCCAGCTTGGCGGCAAGGAAGGCCTCGAAAGTGTCGCGAGAGAGACCATCGGCCAGAAGGCCGTAGGCCGCGTCGAACCGCGCCTTGCGGCCTTCCAGCCAGGCCCTGTCGATGGCGTTATTCAGCAGCTCGCCCATCACGTCGAAGAAGAAGACTCGGGCCGCGTTTACGCCCAGACGCGCCAGCTTCTTCCTGGCCAGGCTGGCGTTGGCGAAGGCTATTACTACTGCGAACTTCGGGAACCGGCGGCTGACCTCAGCGAAGTCAACGGCTTCGCCGGAGGAGGTGAAGCCGTCGTCGGTGAACACAGCGGCCGGCGCGTGTCCTCGGCGCTTCAGGTATTCGCGCACGTAGGGCGCGTACCAGCCGTCGCCGTACAGCACTAAAGGCAGGCCGGAGGCGCCCAACCGCCGGATGTCCTCTTGCGCCCCGCCGTGGCTTGTCGGAAGCCTGTTCCAGAAAGTGTCCACCCGACTATTTTACAATAGTACGATAGGCACAATAGGGACGCTGCTTCCTGTTCTTCCAAACTGCCGCCGCGAGGCCTGGAGTTCCAGTTTTGATAGAATTGGACTATGGGTACTTTCAGGGAGGCCATAGAGTCCCTGCGAGACGCGCGTGCTGGTGCAGGAGGTGAACTCCCGGCCGATGCTTGGGAAGTACTGCGTCTACGGCGCGGGGCGGGTGTTCTGGATGGTTCGCGACGGTACGCTGTTCCTCAAGACTGCGCCGGAGACGCTGCGCCCGTTCGAGGACAGGGATCCCCGCGTCTATCCGGGCAGCAAGAACACCTGCCAGGATAACGCGGCCTGGCTGGAGGACAGGGAGAAGTTGGCCGAGGCGGTGGCCTGTACGCTGGCCCGCCTGCCGGAGAAGAAGGCCCGTAAGAAATAAGGCCGGCCCCGTTGCCACAAGGATAAATCGTATGACGGAATTCATCAATTGCGTGAGTTATGGCCTGGGCGGCGCGTTCCTGCTTAATGCGGTGCCGCATCTGGCGAGCGGCACCCGCGGCGAGGCTTTTCAGACGCCGTTCGCCAGTCCCCCGGGGAAAGGGCTTTCTTCAAACGCCGTTAACGTGGTGTGGGGGATAGCGAACCTGCTCTTTGCCTACCTGCTGGTGCTCAGGGTGGGCGTCTTCAACGCGCGCAGCGGCAGGCATATCGTTTCATTGTTCGCGGGCTTTTTCTTGAGCGGCCTTATTAACGCAAAGCACTTTGGTCCGCTTCATGGCGGGGAAAATGGGAGAGCAAAAAGTTGAATACAACCCGAAGATTTTGGGCTTTTGGGAGGAGGTCCCGGGACCATAGGGCCTATGTCCTGAGGGACATTTTTCACGCGGTCCAGGGACTTTATGCTCTATGTCTCCGTGGCGGGTTCGGCTAGAATATCTTATCAATATCTCCGGGAAGCCGGAAAACCAGGGGTGCGTTTAATGAAAAAGACAATCCGCGCGGTGGCGTTGGTTCCTTCCCTTTTAGTGGCCTCGAGTATGGCCTTTGCGTCCGACGGGGCTGCCCTGCAGTTGTCGGACGTTAACGACAGTCTTCGGCAAAGCGTTCAAGAACAGAAAGACTTTCACGCTCAACCCGGGCAGCAGCCGCGTCCGGGCTGGCAGCCCGGTCATCCCGGCCAGCCTATTCAGCCGGGACCGCATCCGCAGCCTTTCCCCGGCCCCCAGCCGTACCCTCCTCCTCCGCCGCCGCAGCCATGGCCTCAGCCGCATCCCCAGCCGCCCGCGCCGGTGGATACCGCACAGGCTTATAATGACGGTATAAGGGATGGCGCACAGAGAGGCACGTGGGAAGGAGGGCAGCAGGGCTACTCCGACGGCGTAAATGCCGGAGAGATGGATGGGCGCAGGAGAGGGACCGACGACGCCGATACCGCTGGCCGGCAGGCTGGCTATAATGACGGTTACAACGTAGATCAGTCCGCGGCAACGCAGAAAGGTAACTCCGACGGCCAGAACACCGGAGCCGCCAATGGCGCCGCGGCCGGTCAGAAGCGCTGCTACGATGAGGGCTATACCAGCGGCTACAATCCAGCGTATGCCGCCGCGAAGCAGGCGGGCGAGCAGGACGCCGTTTCCTACAACGCCGGTTTCGCCAAAGGGCAGACCGACGCGGCCGTCACCGAGGCGCATAACGGTCAGAAGGCCGGCTATCAGGCCGGGTTCAGCCAGCGCGAAACCGAGCTTCAGGGGTCCCTCGCCGGCATGCCCGCCGCGAAAGCCGTCTTCGCCGGCAGCGACCTGACCCGGGGCGAGCTGACGGGCCTTCCCATAGAACTGGTTCGCAACGGGTATTCTACTCCGCAGGAGCAGCAAGCCTATCAGCAAGGTTATCAGCAGGGCTACCGCAACGCCTATCAGCAGGCGTACGATAACGCCAAGTTGCAGGGGTATAATGAGAGATATCAGAACGCCTATAGTCAGGCCTATAACGCCCAGTATTCTATCAGTTACGGGAACGGCTATACCGAAGGAAAAGATAAGGGTTATCAGGAAGCTTATAACTCGGCTTATAACTCGGCTTATAACGAGTCCTACGGTCGTTACAGCAAGATGGAATACTCCGACCGGAGGGCCCAGGGCCTAAGCGAGGGGAAGGCCGCCGGCCAGAAGGACGGCTTTGCGGCCGGCAGTGCCGAGCAGGCGAAGCGCGGCTACAACGACGGCTACCAGAAAAAGGCGGCCGAGGTGTATCCCGGCGCGTTCACCGCCGGCAAGCAGGCCGGCGTAGCCGCGGCCGACAAGTATTACCACGAGAACGCCGTGCTGAAGGTCTCCGGCATCGGGTTTTACGACGAGAACGGCAACGGCAAGTTCGAGGCCGACGAGAACGTCATGATGAAGGCCGAGATAAGCAACTACGGCTTCCAGCCGTCGGACGCGGTTTCCATAACTGTAAAGAGCGAGCGCGGGGAGATAACCCTGGTGCCCAACCTGCAGGCGGCGGGTGTGGGCGGCCGGGCGAAGACAGCGGTGAACCTCGCCGTCGGCAAGCTCTACGACGTAGTCGCGCCGGACGCGGACACCCTTTACGTGACCTTCTCGCTGAAGGGCCAGCCGGTCGGCGATTACCAGCAGGCGTACGCGCGGACCAACGCCAACAAGGTCGGGGTGGTGGGCAAGGACGGCGCCGATGTAACGAAGAAGGCCACCTGGTTCTTCCCAGGCAAAATCACGTCGCTCAACCGGGGCGACAAGGTGATCATAACCGCCCAGCAGGGGAGTTATTACAAGGTCCGCAAGTCCGACGTGGCCGCCGGCAGCTGGACTGAGGGCTACATCAAGAGCGACAAACTCAGCCTTCAGTAGGGACGCTGCTCCCTAACTTCCTGACAGAACCGCCGGGCCGCCCCGGCGGTTCTGTTCATCGCGGCAAAATATAAGAGCGTGCCCGTTCATGCCTAAGGGGACGCTCAACTTAGCCGTCCCCATGCTCAAATTCGAGCGCATGGCGAGCGGCATGGACGAGAGTTTCCTGATAACTAAGTCGTGTGCCAGGCTGCGCAAGCCGGAGGTTTGAGAGGGGGCGTGTTCATGAAGCCCGGGGGCTGGGTTCGCGCCGGCACAGGAGGGCGTTTACGGCGTCCAGCAGCTCTTCCTTGCTGAATGGCTTGACCAGGAAATGTAACGCGCCAAACGCCCGCGCCCGCCGTATCTCCGTGTCGAAAGCCTTGGCCGACATAATCATCACCTTCACACCGGCGAGGGCCGGGTCGGAGGTGATGCGGTTGCAGAGCTCCAGGCCGCTGATGCCCGGCAACATGATATCCGCTATGACCAGTTTCGGAGATGTCTGTCCTATCAGTGAGAGGGCGTTGCGCGAATCTGGCACGAGCCGCACGGAGAAGCCGCTGTGCTCCAGCACGTTGCGCGTGAGTTCCCCCACCAGCTTGTCGTCATCGACTACGATTATATCGGTCTTGTCCATGTCCTTCGCCTTTAAAATAGGGTACATAATTTCAGAGCGGTAGAGGAAAGCAGCCTGTTACGGTTTCGCCGGGGAGAACCGGATTTTCCACGCCGCCGGGCTTTATGTGCCCGTCTCAGGCCATTACGGAGAGACCAGGAACGATTCCGCCGCCCCCGCGTCTTCCTTAATTCCTGAAGGCTTTAGGGGGGCGCGTTTTTGTAGAATTGTATGCGTATGGACGCGCCGGCGGCCGTAAATTATAGGGAATACTGCTACGCCTGCCGCAGGGCGAAGGTGAACTGCCTGTGCGGCAGCATAAGGCCTTTTGCCACGCGGATGCGCTTCGTGATACTGATGCACAGCGAGGAGGCGCGCAATCAGAAGACCGGCACAGGGCGCCTTGCCAGGCTTTGCCTGGAGAATTCCGAGCTGCTGGTCGGCGCCGACTTTTCGAACGACGCGCGGGTGAACGCACTGTTAGCCGACCCTTCGTACTTCCCTTTCGTGCTGTATCCCGGCCCGACCGCGGTGAACTTCGCAGGGCTTGGCGAAAGCGCCTTGCCGCCCGGCAAGACCATCCTGATCTTCGTGATAGACGGCACCTGGCGCACCGCCAGGAGTCTGCTGAACAAGAGCCGCAACGTCCGCGGCCTGCCGCGCATCTCTTTCTCGCGCGCCTACCTTTCCCAGTTCGCCATCAAGCGCCAGCCCCAGCCGCATTGCGTCTCCACCATAGAGGCGGTATATCACCTTTGCGGGGAGGCCGAGGAGGCCGGGCGCGAAGAGCTGGGCCTGAAAGCGGAGGTGTTGATGACGGTCTTCAGGAAACTGGTGGACATCCAGTTGCGCTACAGCAGGGAGCATCATCACAGGCGCGAGGAGAACGGGCGCGGCGGTTAGCCGGCGGCCCAATCGTCCATCAGCCGCCGCGACAGGCTGCCCTTGGGCGGGATTTGCGGCCCGCCGTCCGGCGGCTGCGACCATTCCGCGGCGGCCTTTAACCTTTCCCTGGTTATCCACTCGGCTCGGTCTATCTCGGAGCCGTCGGGACGTATCTCGCCGGACTCCCATTCGGCGGAGAAGCCCGCCATCAGAGAACAGGGGAAGGGCCAGGCCTGGCTGCCGCGGAAGACCGGCCGCGAGACGCGCAGGGCGGTCTCTTCCAGCACCTCGCGTCTGACGCAGTCCTCCAGCGATTCGCCGGGCTGAAGGAAGCCTGCCACCAGGCTCAGGCGCGGGGCCGGCCAGGCGGCGTTGTGGGCCAGCAGCAGTTCTGCGCCGGAGTTCCTGGTGACGGCTGCAAGTATAGCCACCGAGAAGGAAGGATAGGAAAACTTGGAGCGTCCCTCGCAGGACGGGGCGGGGCAGCGGCGCGCGTGCGGCGCTGCGGCGTCGGGCGCCGGCTCCATGGGGGCACCGCAGCGGCCGCAGAAGGCGTGCGTGGCCAGGAAGTGGTCCAGGCCCCGCGCCTGCGCCAGCGAGGCGAACTCCTCCGGAGGCAGCGAGGTCAGCAGCGACCTGAGTTGCACCCATTCCCCGTTGCGCAGCACCGAGTCGCCTTTGAAGCGCGGCCCGGTCCCGTTTATTCCCGTCATGGAGAAAGTGTAGCAAAACCCGCTTCCGGAACGGAACACAGGCACCGCCAGGGAGGCCCAGCGGCAATGTTTTGTAGAATTTAGGAGCAGGACAGGAGGATATATGGCTAAGGTAGTCGCTTTCAACTGCAGCCCGCGCAAGGACGGGAATACGGCGATAATGCTCAGGGCGGCGCTGGGGGAGCTGGAGGCCGCCGGTCATCAGACCGAGCTGGTGCAACTGGCCGGCCGGCCGCTGCGGGGCTGCACCGCCTGCAAAGGCTGCTTCAGGAACAAAGACCGCAAGTGCACGCTGCCTGACGACGGGCTCAACGGCTACGTGCAGAAAATGTGCGAGGCGGACGGCATCGTCATAGGCAGCCCTACATATTTTTCCGACATGACGGCCGAGGCCAAGGCGCTGATAGACCGGGCCGGGTACGTGGGTATGGCCAATGGCGGGCTGTACAGGCGCAAGGCCGGCGCGGCCGTGGCTGCGGCCCGGCGCGGCGGGGCAGTGCACGTCTTCGACAGCATAAATCATTTCTTCCTGATCAACCAGATGGTGGTGCCTGGCGCCAGTTACTGGAACTTCGGCCTGGGCCGGGAGATTGGAGAGGTGCGGGACGACGAGGAGGGGATGCGCACGATGAAGGTGCTGGGCGAGAATATGGCCTGGCTGGTTTCCAGGCTCCGTCCCTAACTCTCGTTCTTTGCCCGGCTATTTTTTTCGTGTCTGTGCGGGCCGCGGCAGGGAATCCAGGTATTTGGCCAGGTCTGGAAAACCGTTCTGTCTGGCGACGTCTGCGGCGTCAAGACCGTGGCTGTTGCGGTATGCCGGGTCGCAGTCCATGCTTATCAGCAACTCCACAGTATCCTTGTGGCCGCGCCAGGCCGCGAGGATGAGCGGCGAGTTCCCGTCCCCGTCGTACTCCAAGGGTGAGGCCCCGCCGTCCACCAGCGTGCGGACTATCTCGGTCCTGCCCTGCAGGGCCGCCCACATCAGCGGGGTCCAGCTCAGGTAGTCGCGAGCCTCGGTGTCGGCGCGGTGGTCCAACAGCATTTTTACCGTGGCCGGCTTGGACCAGCGCGCCGCCAGGTGCAGGGCCGTGCGTCCCTGCCTGTCGCGCGCATTGACGTCGGCGTGGTGCTGCAGCAGAATCTGCATGATGTCGGTGGCGTTCTTAGTGGTGGCCATCATCAGCGGCGTCAGGCCGCTCCTGGTCCTCTCGTCGGGAGAGAAGCCGCCGGCGATCAGTTCCTTGACCGTGGCTGCGGTGTCGTTATTTACGGCCTTCTGCAACTTTTCCATGGGGGTTTCCTGGAAAAGCTTGCAGCCGGACAGGAGGAAGGCCGCGCAAAGCGCGGCCAGGAGTTTCTTCTGGGAACGTTCTCGCATAAGGGCTTTGCCGTGCGACCGGGATATTCTAGCAAACCTATCCGCGGCCGGGAGGCGCTTCCGGGCCGGCTCTAGCGTTTCATATGGGACAGAAGACGGAAGCAGGCCCCTGCCGCGGCCTCTATGGTGTTGAGGGCGGGGGAGGGCATGGTCTTGTCCGCGCCCAGCGGCATCTTCCCTACGGCGCTGAAGGCGCCGACGCGTTCCCTGGCCTGCGCCATGACCTCTTCCGCCGGGCGCCCCGCCGCGAACTCCTTCTCAAGCCTGTCGAAGCCCATTCTGGCGTAGGCGCCGGAGACCAGCCTTTCTGTGGACGGTTCCCTGAACTCGCCGGGGCGTTTGCTCTCCTCGGCCGCTATGGAAAGCGGCGAAACGCGCGCCAGGCGCTGAAGCAGCAGCTCCCTGCTGCCGCTGAGTGCGGAACAGACCGAGTTGTAGTCCTGCCCTCCGGTAAGCTGGGCTAGCGACTCCTTGAGTTTGGCCGTGTCCGCCTCTGTCAGGCCGCCGACAGGCCTGGCCGAGAGCCAGCCTTGGAGTTCGCCAAGTTTCTCCAGTTTGAACTCTTCCAGAAGGGCGCCGATGCCCTGCAGTCTGACGATGAAGAACTCCTTCTGAGTGAACTGGCCGGCTGGTACTGGCCCGGTGAAATCCTTCAGGGCGGCGATGAGCCGCAGCTGGCAGTTGAGCTTTTCTTTCCTCTTGTCCATGATACCCCCGGAGGCCGGCGGCGGTAAGTCCGGCCGCGCAGAACTGTCCCCTATTTTACACTTTTTCGGGGCGCTTGAGCGGGCTGCCGCCGCGGCGGCCGCGTTTTGCTAGAATAACGATGGCGGTTGGCCGCCAGGGGAGAAAGATGAAGGTACTGGTAGTAGACGACAGCCCGGATATAAGGGCGCTGATAAGGGTCATACTGGAGAGCAAAGGCCACACAGTGGCCGCCGAGGCTGGTGACGGGGAGTCCGGGCTCAGGGCCTTTTCCGAACTGCGCCCGGACGTGGTGCTGCTGGATATCATCATGCCTGGCAAGTCGGGCCTGGAAGTGCTGGAGGAGATCCGGAGACTGGACCCCGGAGCCAGGGTCTTCATAGTGACGGCCGTGGAACAGGACGATATAAACCGGAGGTTGCTGCTGCTCGGGGCCTCAGGCATAATCTACAAGCCCTTCAAAGCGGACGACTTCGAGAAGGCCTTCGCTTCCGCCAGGCCGCCGGAGAGCAGGGTGGTCCCGCCGCCGCAGGACGAGACCCTGATCAGGCTGGCCGCCGGAGGGCTTAGCCTCTGTATGCTTAGGACCTCGGAGGTCTCCACCTGGGCCTGGGAGCTGGTCGATCTGGAAGTGCTGCGCGGCAGGTTTTCCGACGTACCAAGGCTGCTGGATTTCGGCCGCTCCGCGGCTTCCGTTCAGGTCAACATAAGGGACGGTTTCAGGCTGGCGGCCGCGCTGCTGTTCCGCTCGGAGGACATAGGCTTCATCTCCAGCTGCTGGGCTAAGGGCCCGCTATACGACACCGCCGCGGTGGCCGACCTGGAGGAAGGGCTGCTCATAGAGATAGGCAACATCGTCCTGAACGCGCTGGCCAACCCGCTGGTGAACGCCGCGCGCAAGATCGCCATCCCCTCGGTGCCCATGATGGTGAAGGGAGGTCCGGGGGCCGTGATGACCGGGCTCGGCACATGCGCTGCCGCCGCTGAAGACCTGCGCATAGTACGGGCCTCGCTGGCAGTGAGACGGGAGGGGCGGGCGGCCAGGGCCGGCGTCCTGGGCCTGATGCCGGAGAACCAGGCGGATGAGCTGGAACGCGCTGCCCGCGGTGGAGCCTCCTGAGCGGAGTCCCGCGGCCACTGAGCCTGCCCGCTACTGCTGCAGGGCGGGCTCCCGCGCCGGGAGGGAATCCAGTTCCAGCAGGCGCGTTGTCGCGGCGCCCCTGCGGAAAAGCCAGGAGAGCCATGCCCCCTTGGCCAGGGTGGAGAGGCTGATGGCCCACCAGATCCCGGGGGCGCCCAGGCCCAGGGTCACCGCCAGCATCCAGGCCAGAGGCCAGCGCGCCAAGGTGAGCGGCACCGAGATTATCATGTAGTCGCGCGTGTGTCCCAGGCCGTTGAAGGCTCCCTGGAAGAGGAGCTCCCAGCCCAGGAAGATTTCGAAATAGCCTATAACGCGCAGGTAGCGGACGGCGCTAGCCACCACCTCCGGGTCCGGGGCCAGTGGTCTTATCAGCAGGCCCGGGATCAGGATAAAGGACAGGGCGACCGGGAGCAGCAGCGCCGTGATGAGCAGACGGCCGCGGGCGGCTATCCGCCTGACACGCCGCCTGTCGCCGCGCCCGTAGGATTGCCCTATCAGCGCGGCCATCGCGGTGGAGAAGCCCATGCCGAGGTAATACGGGACACCCTCCAGCCTGAAGCAGACGCTGAGTCCCGCCAACTGGGCCTCTCCGAAACGCGTGATAATGACGGTAAGCGCCGGGTAGACCAGCGACCAAACCATGTTGACCGAGGCGGCAGGCAGGCCGATGCGCAGTATGCGCCGCGCGTGCGTGAAGGCTGGCAGGTGGAAGATTTCCGGGAACGGCGGCAGGAAGCCGCGCCGGCGCAGGAAGATCGCCTGCAGCGTCAGGGCGCAGACCGTGGCGAAGACGGAGGCCGCGGCCGCGCCGGTCACGCCGAAGGGCCGGCCGGTGCCGTAGCCCAGTATCAGCACCGGGTCCAGCAGCATGTTGACGGCCACCGAGGAGGACATTATCAGCACGTTGGTGCGCGTGTCGCCGTAGGCGTTGAAGACGCTGCCGGCCAGGTTGCAGAGGTAGTAGAGGGGCAGGGCGCAGACGTAGACCGTAAGGTACTGCCGCGCGAACACGGCCGTGCCGGGGTGAAGACCCATCAGTCGGAAGACGGCGCCCATGGAGGGGAGCAGCGCCGACATGATGAGCAGGCTGGCGCCCAGGCTCAGCCAGGCCGCCTGTACCGCCGCGCGCAGCGCCTCTTCCTTTTTCCCGGCGCCGAAGAACTGCGCTATAAGGCTGTTTGCTCCGACGGTGGTCGCGTTCATCGCGGCGTAGACGGCCCAGGTCAGGAAGGCCGCCGAGGCCACGCCGGCTATGACCGGGGTCCCCAGCTTGCCCACCCAGAAGATGTTTATGACGTCGAAGAGGATGAAACCGACGAACCCCAGGAAGGCCGGCACGGCTATCCTGAAGATCTCCCGGTCCAGCGCGCTGCGCCGCCAGAACCTGTTCATGATACAAGTTTACCTTATTGCGGGTTTGATAGAATACGTGGGAAGGCGGCCCCGCGGCCGCTGAGATATGGACGTCAGAAATACTTCCGGTTTGCGTGTGTTGCTGCTGGGTGGCTCGGGCCTGCTGAGTGGGGCCGCGCGCGAGGCCTTCCTGGCCGCCGGCCACTACGTGACAGTGGTAACGCGAGGCGCGCGGCCGCTGCCGGGACATCCGCGGCAACTCCGGCTTACGGCCGACCGGAACGACGCCGCCTCCCTGGCCGCCGCGCTGAAGGGGAAGAGCTTCGATTTCACGGCCGATTTCCTGGCCTACGACGCGTACGGCGTGGAGAGGCTGCTCTCGACTCCCGGTTTCTCCCCTGGGCGGCTGGTGATGATCTCCAGCGGTCAGGTTTACCTGGTTGGCCGGGGACCGGTACCGCCTTTCAGGGAAGAGGCCGCCGGGGCGCCGGCCATGCCCGAGCCGGAGGCGGGCACGCGCGCCTGGCATAACTGGGTCTACGGCATGGGCAAGCGCTCGGCCGAAGCCGCGCTGCGGGAACAGGCTGCCGCGCGCGGGCTCAGGGCGCTGGCGCTGCGCCTGCCGGTGGTGCAGGGCGAACTGGACGGCCTGAATTCGGGGCGGCTCTGGGGCTGGCTGCAGCGCATGGTCGACGGCGGCCCGGTGCTGCTGCCCGACGGTGGCGAGCAGCCGGTGCGCTTCGTCTATTCCGGCGACGCCGCCCTGGCGCTGCTGCGGCTGGCCTGCGGGCCGGCCTGGCCGGACCTGCCCGCGCTCAACCTGGCCCAGCCCGAAGAGACGACGCTCCGTGAGTTCCTGGCGTTGGCGGCCAACTGCGCCGGGCTGTTCCCCCGTTTCGTGCCGGCGCGGGCCGAGGCGCTGCGGGCGGCCGGCCTAGCCGGTACATGCGCCCCCTACTGGGGCCGCTGGTGCTCGCGGCCAGACCCGGCACTGGCCTTCGCACTGGGCTTCTCCGCTCGCGGCCCTGAAGAATATCTGCCGGCAGTGGTGCGCGCGCACCTGGAGAACCCGCCGCCGGCGCCGCACGAAGGCTACGCCGGCCGCGCCCGCGAGCTGGAACTGGCCGCCTCGCTGGAGGGGCGCGCGAAGCGTAACGCGGCTTGAACGGCGTTTTTGTTTTGTACAATACGGGGGAGGGAGGGCAATACAAATGAACCAGACTTTGAAACTTCTTACCGAACGCGGCAGTTGCAGGGCGTTCAAGGACCAAAAGGTGCCGCGCGATGTGACGCGCCGGCTGATAGAGGCCGGGATACACGCGCCGACAGGCGGCAACCTGCAGCCTTATTCCGTCATAAGGATAGAGAAGCCGGGCGCCGTCAGGGAGCTGGCCGGGCTATGCGGCCAGAAGTTCATGGAAAAGGCGCCGTTGCATTTCGTCTACTGCGTTGACCTGCACAGGCTCAAGCGCTGGGCGGCGCTGCAGCATGCCCCGTATTCGGCGGACCGCGCGCTGAGGCCTTTTTGGCTGGCCTTCCAGGATACCGTGATCTGCGCGCACAGCATGTGCGTGGCGGCGGAGTCGCTGGGGTTGGGCTCCGTCTACATCGGCCCGGCGTTCGACCAGATGGCCGCCATACGCCGCATGTGCCGCCTGCCGAAAGGCGTGGTGCCGGTGGTCTCGCTGGCCGTCGGCTACCCGGCCGCCAGACCGCCTGTGCGCCCGCGCCTCGCGCCGGAGGCGGTGGTTCACGACGAGGTTTACCGCGAACTGCCGGACAAGGAGCTGCTGGCCGCCTACGCCGAAAAATACAAGGGGATCTCGGAAAAGATCTCGGCCGAAAGGCTCGCCGCTTTCGAAAGGACCTGCGCGGGCGCGCAGGGCAGGGCTTTCGCGCGTAAATGCGCCAAGGCGGCCAGGGCCGCGGGCTATTTCAACGTGGCTCAGTTGAGGTTCGGCCTGGACTACAAGGCCGACCTAATGCTCAGGATGACGCCGAAGCACCTCGGTATGCTGAAGGCGGCCGGCCTCGGCTGGCCTTGCGCGCGGCCAGGGAAGCTGTCCCGCGCCGAAGTCAGGCACGAAGAGGCGCTCAGGCCTCCCGTCTCGCGTCTTTCCTGAGGGAGGATATGGCCCCGGACCGCCAGCTTTACGAGGAGATGCTACGGCGCGGTTCGCGGGGGCGCCTGTTCTGGCTGCTGGGGCACTGGCTCAAACTGGCGGGTCTTTTCGGGATAGTGCTGGCGCTGGTGGCCTGGCCGGCGGTGTTCTTCGTGAAGCTGCCGGGAGGTGGAAGAGCCGCCGGGTTTGCCCTGCTGCTGCTGGCAGGGCTTTACGGCCTGGGGTTCTACCTAAAGCGGCTGTCGTACAGGATAGCCTGGAGCGAAGGGATAGACGTCGCCAAATTCCTGGGGCAGGACGGAGGCGGCCGCTAAGACTGGGAGGAAACATGAAACGGATGCTTTTTTTTCTGGCGCTGGCCGGGCTATGCGGCTGCGCCACCACGGCGAACTACCGCAGGGCGGTGGACTCCTGGTTAGGGGTGGACGCCGAAACTCTGGTCAAGAACTGGGGATACCCGGCGAAGACTTTCACCGCTCCGGACGGCAACACGGTATACGAATACGACAGCAGGGAGACCTACCAGACCTCCAGATTCACCACCTATACCTACGACCCGCGCAGCGGTACCGGATACTCCACGGCTTACGGCGGAGATACCCTTAATTTCTACTGCTACACCTATTTCGAGATGGGCAAGAACAACAGGGTGGCCGGGGTTTCGTTCAAGGGCAACTCCTGCAAGGCATCCGCCCCGAAAAAGGGCGGCGGCCACGGTCAGCCCTGATTAAAAGAGGCGGCCAGCGCCGAGCAGTCGGCCAGCAGTTTCAGCAGGTACTCCTTGCCGTCTACGGAGAAGTATCCTTCCCGCCTGAAGTTGAAGACGAAATCCGTCCCCTTGGCTTCCAGCGAGAGGAAACCGTACTTGTCGGAGAATGAACTGTCAGCGCTCTGGCGTGCGGGGGGGAGTTTCTTCATGACCAGCTCCTTGTTGTTGGCCCTGACGGAATACCAGTCCCAGCGCGGTACGGCGAGAGTCGGGCCCGACAGTTTGTCCGCCAGGCCTTCCGGCTTTATCCGCAGTTCCACTCCGTAGGGATTGGCGGTCCTGCACAGAATATAGAGGGAGAAGGAAGCCGGGGCGTTGCGTGAAGAGGGGTACCGCTCCAGGTTCACCAGCGTCGGCAGGCCGCCGGCCACGCCTTTTATGTCGTACTGCCCGTCGGGGCTTCCGGGCCCGGTATCAGCCGGGACAAAGCCTATCTCCGGCGCCAGCTTCACCAGGTCCGTGTCTTGCTGGTAGGCTATGCCGTAGTAGAAGCCGGCAGCGGCCAGGACCAGGCCGGCCATGGCCCACGGGACGTAGGGCCGCAGGTCGTCGATGTGCCCGAAGAAATAAATCATTACCACCAGCATTCCGACGGTCAGCATGGCGAACGAAACCACGGCTATCAGCCCGCGCAGAGCGTTGCGCTCCTCGGCTTTTTTGACGGCCGCCGGACTTTTGGAAAAGGAGCCGTAGAGCAGCAGCAGCGCGCCTATGGCGGTTATGAGGAGGTCGATCTCACCCATGTCCGAATTCCAGGAGGGCGCGAGCAACAGCCCGGCTGTGCCGACAAGGACGAGTATCAAGCCAGCGGCGAAAGACATGGGAAAAGACCTCCTGTGGGGCTGGACGTAGCGTTAAAGTTTAGCACTTTTCCCGGGAATCAGCGGAGGCAGGGGAAAAGTTACGATATCTCTTCCGGGGCGGCCCAGGAGACGCGAGACCCGTGGCACAAAGTGAGCTGCCTCATAGGACGGATCGTCATCGGGTTAAGGAGATAACGCCGGTCCGAGCGGGTTAGATTCGAATATTTAAAAAAGAAAGCTGTACGGCTCCGGTTAAAAAAGGCCGCCGGGCTTCGGCCCGGCGGCCTTTTGTCTGTTCGCGGGGCCCCGTTACCAGGCCGGGCCGCGCAGGGCGGAGAAGGCCGGGCCGGCAGTGGGGGTTCCGGCTGCGTTGCCGTGGGCTGAGAACTCATTAGAGCCGGCCGGCTTGTACCAGCAGAGCGGGCGCAACCCTGTGGTGAAGCCGCCGCCGCGGGTGCAGGCGCCAGCCGTCGGGTCGGTGTCGCTCAGCGGCGCGGAGGCCGGCTGGGCGCACAGGGCGCCCTGCAGGTAGGTATCCAGGCGGCACTGCGTGGCTGGATGGTCCTCGTACATCTGGGCCACCACGTCGGTGTCCGGCGTGTCGAAATGCGGCTCGGTGGCCTCGTGGTGAAGATCCATGAAGAGCGCGGTCACCGACTTGCCGGCCTTGGCGCCCCTGATGCAGATGCCGCGGTCGTCGGGGGAGGAAAAAGCGGCGTCGCAGTCCTTTATCGCGACCTGGTCGTCGTCACGGGGCTGCGTGAAGGAGCGGGCGCCGGGATCGGCGAAGATGAACCTGAGGCATTTGAGAGTGGCGTAGTAGTCGGCCTCGCCTTCGATGGAGGCCCAGCCGTTGGACCAGCCGCTGCTCTTGGGCGCGCCGCCCAGGTGGTGGCCAAGTTCGTGGCAGGCCACCAGCGAAAGGCCGTCCATCGTGATGTCGGCGTGGCGGGCCAGGCCGCCGTACATGTTGAGTATGAACTTATTGCCGCTCTGCTGCGCGGAGGCGTTCACGGTATCGTCGGTCCAGAGACGGTTTATCTGCAGCACGCCGCCGTGCTTGGCGACTATCGGCGCGTAGACGCGCTGGATGGCGTCCAGCACCTTGTTGTACTCGGCTTCATTCATGCCGCGGGACTGCGGAGACCCGACGGGGATGCGCATGCCGTTGGGAGGAAGAAAGCTGGGATACTGGTAGGTCGAGGCGCTCAGGGTCGTGGCTCCGAGCAGCAGGACCGAAACTGCGGACAGGACAAGGTTCCTTTTCATCTCTTTTTGGCTCCCTCTTTTTTAAGGATATGACGAATGTCAATCTTCAGGATTATTATACCGAAAACGGTCCGCCAATAGAAAGCCCGCGCCCCAAAGACTTATTTTTGGTATATTGGTACGGTGGGCCGGAGTTTACGCGCCCTCAGGCTACGGCGGGGGGAGAATGCAGACCATACTCATAATAGACGATGACAGGGATTTTACCTCAATTGCCGTAGCGTATCTGGCCAAGGCCGGCTATGCGGCGGAGGTGGCGGGGGATGGCAAAGAGGGGCTCTCCCGGGCGCGCGCCCTGAAGCCGGTCCTGGTCCTGCTGGACATAATGATGCCGGGAATGAACGGCATAGAGGTTCTGCGGGAGCTGCAATCCTACGAAGAGACCGCCGGAATTCCGGTGCTTCTGGTCAGCGGGCGCTATTTCGACGGGGGGATGTACTCGGTTTTCGCGCAGGAGCCGAACTTCAAGGGCTTCGTCGCCAAACCGGTCTCGCTTGAAGACCTGCGCAAGAAAGTGGAGGCGCTGATCGGGAAGTGAGCCAGCCGCCGGCCTCTGGCCGTCTTTTTCCGTCCTTCAGGGCGCGCCGGCCCCCGTTATGCGGGGGCCGGGTTTTGTAGAATGTCCTTAATGCCGCTCCACCGCGCCGTTATAGGGAAAAAAACCTGGCTGGTCATTGCCGCCATTTTCCTTACCGCCTTGGCCGCAGCCGGGGCCTGGCTTTGGATGTTTGCCGGATACAAGTTGTCGCGCTTCGCGCCCGGAGGTCTGGGCGAATCATTCTCCACAAGGATCTACAGCGCCCCTTTCGCGGTGAAGGAAGGGGATTTCTCCCCTCCGGACCTGCTGCTGAAGCGGCTGGCAGCGCTCAAATATGCCGCGGCGCCCGGTGCTCCCTCTTTCGGGCAATACGACTGGGAGCCGCCGGCGCTCTGCGTCAATCTGCGCGGCTTCAGCGCGCCGCTGCTTTCCCAGGCGCCTGGCCCGGTCTCTCTGGAGTACGGTCCGAAAGGCTGGCATTTCCTGTCCGGCGGCGGCCCGGGAGGGATAATGCTGGAGCCAGAGCTGGCGGCTGAGCTTTCCGGTCCCAACAAGGTGCGCCGGGAGCCTGCCGAAGCCGCAGATATCCCCCCCGCGCTGAGCTCCGCCGTGATAGCGGTGGAGGACAAGCGCTTCATGCTCCACCACGGGGTGGATTTTCGCGCGACGGCCGGGGCGCTCTGGCGCGACCTGACCAGGCCCGGGGTCTGGGGCGGCAGCACCATCACGCAGCAGCTGGCCAAAAACATCTTCCTGAACCCGCGGCGCACCCTGAGCAGGAAGTTAGCCGAGGCCTTCCTGGCGTTCTACCTCGAGCGCCGCTATACCAAGGAGCAGATACTCACGCTCTACCTCAACGAGATTTACCTGGGCCAGGACGGGCCGGTCAGTATCGCCGGCGTGAAGGCGGCCTCTGAGTTCTACTTCGGCAAGAAGCCTGGCGACCTGGATCTGTCCGAGTGCGCGCTGCTGGCCGGCATGATTCGCTCTCCCTATCTCTACAACCCTCGCCGCGACCCGCGCGCGGCGGTGGAGCGGCGCAACTACGCGCTGGGCCGGATGCTGGCCGCCGGCATGATAACCGCGGATCAAGAACTGGCGGCCCAGGCCGAGCCGCTGCGCCTGGCGCCGGCACCGCGCCGCGCCTCGGACGCGAACGCCTATTTCGTCTCGGAAGTGGTGCGCCGGCTGTTGGACAGCTTCGACGAAGACGAGGTGTTCCGATACGGGCTTACCGTCTATACCACGCTGGACCCGGAACTGCAGGCCGACGCGATGGCGGCCGTGCGGCGCGCCCGTTTTCAGGCCGCGCTGGCCGCGCTGGACCCGGACACGGGCGCGGTGCTGGCGCTGGCCGGCGGCAAGGACTACGGGACCTCGCAGTTCAACCGGGCCACGCAGTCCCTGCGGCAGCCCGGCAGCGCTTTCAAGCCTTTTGTGTACGGGGCGGCGCTGGAAGACGGCTTCACGCCGGCCACGCTGCTCTCCGACGAGCGGCGCAGGTACGGGGGCCTCGGCGGCGAGGTCTGGGAGCCGCACAACTACGGCGGGATCTATTTTGGGACGGTCACGCTGCGCACCGCGCTTGCCCACTCGCTGAACTCGGCCACGCTGGACCTGGCCGGGCGCGTCGGCCCGGACAAGATAATAGACTTCGCGCGCCGCATGGGCGTGACCAGCCCGCTGGACGACAGCCTGGCGGTCGCGCTGGGGGACTCCGGGGTCGGACTGCTGGAGTTGACCGCGGCCTACTCGCCTTTCGACAACGGCGGCTTCATGGTGCGGCCGGAACTGATAACGGCCGTAAAGGGGCCTGACGGCAGGCCGCTCTACTACGGCACGCGCGAGAGGAGTTCGGTCACCACTCCCGCCCTGGCCTACCTGATGACTTCGCTGCTGGAAAGCGTGGTGAAGGACGGCACCGGCTCCAATCTCGCCAAGCTTTACGGCTGGGCTCGCCCCGCAGCCGGCAAGACCGGGACCTCCTCAGGAGGGCGCGACGCCTGGTTCGTGGGCTATACTCCGGACCTGCTGGCCGGTGTCTGGGCCGGGGACGATTCCGACAAGCCGGTGGGCCTGGTCGGGGCCGCCGACGCGCTTCCGATCTGGGCGGATTTCATGAGGGCGGCGGAAGGGGGAAGACCGCCGGAGGAGTTCAGGAAGCCTGAGGCCGGGCTGGTCTCGGCCGTGATAGACCCGGAGAGCGGCCTGCTGGCGGTGTCCGGCTGTCCGCAGCGCCGCACCGAACTCTTTATCGCCGGCACGGAGCCGGTGAAGGATTGTCCGCTGCACTCGGCGGGCATAAAGGGCTGGTTCAAACGCGTCTTAGGGATGAAATGAACCGCGCTTCCGGCCTGCGAAGGGACCAGAGGCCGCTCTTCGGCCGGAGGGCTGGCTTTAGCAGTGAGCGGCGTGCTACGCCCCGCCGTTTTGTAGAATAGAGCTTCGATATGATTGCTGTGTTGTCCCTCTTCGTGATTCCTATAGGCGGCGGCATCCCGGCCGGGGTGCTGCTGGCCCAAGCGCGCGGTATGCCCTGGACCACCACGTCCGCCCTTTACCTGGCGTCGGACCTGCTGCTGGCCGCGGTGTTCGAGCCGTTGATGCTGCTGTTTATAGCAGCCAGCAGGAAGTCCCCGTTCCTGGCGCGGCTGGGCTGGGCGTTCAGCGAGTCCACGAGGCGCCTGACGGCGCATTACCGCGGCTCTGGCCCGCTGGCGCTAATCATGGTGGCCTTCGGAGTGGACCCGATGACGGGGCGCTCGGCGGCGAAGGCGGCCGGCCACGGCTTTGTCAGCGGCTGGGCCATAGCAATTACCGGGGACATGTTCTATTTCTGGGTCGTGATGGCCTCCACGCTAAAGCTTAGCACCTGGCTGGGCAGCCCTATGATGGCGATGTGGGCCGTCCTGGCCGCGATGCTACTGGCGCCAATCGCCATCGGCCGCCTCAGGAAGGCCTTTCTCCGCGGCGGGCGGGCGGGGCGCCCGCTGTGAGCTCGCTCCGGGCCGAACTGCCTCTCCTCCACGACAGGCACACGCACGTGTCGTTCTACGCCGCGCTGGCCGGGGCGGCCGACCTGTCCGGCTGCGGTGCCCTGGGCGCGGCGCTGGAAAAGCTAGAAGAACAGAAGGGGCCGCTGCGGCTGGGGCGGGGCTGGCGCAACAACCTCTACGAACTGCCGCCGGCGGCGCTGGACAGGCTGGGCCCGGCGCTGGTCTGCAACGTGTCGCTGCACAGTTTCAGGATGAGCGCGCCGGCAAGGGAGCTGCTGGCGCGCGATTTCCCCGACATAGTCGCGGGGATCGACGACCAGAACTGGGTGGAGCGCCACCTGCCGCGCGTTTTCTCCCTTTTCACGGTCGCCGGAGCATACGGGATACCGGCGTTCATGGAGCGCCTCTCCGGGCTCGGTGTCTGGGTGGTTGAGGATATGCTGGTCTCCCCGGAGGAGGCCGCGCTGCCGCTGGCGCGGGATTACGCCGGCCGCGTGAAGCTCTGGGCCGCGCCCGAAGTCTACCGCCGGCTGGGACCGGAAGCCAAGAAAGCCGTCGGCGGGATAAAACTTTTCACCGACGGAGCCCTTGGCGCGCGCACGGCGGCGCTGAACGGGCGCTACTCGGGAGGAGGGAAAGGGATGCTGCTGCATTCCGACGCGGAGCTGACGGCCCTGCTGAAGGAGGCCGCCGGGCTCCGCGGCCGCGCGGCCGTGCACGCCATAGGCGACGCGGCGCTGGAACAGCTGCTATCGGCGCTTGAAAGGCTGCGCGTCCCGCGCGGCGAGCTGGCCGTGCGCGTGGAGCACGCGCAACTGATCACCAGGGCGCAGGCGCTCCGGGCGAAGAGACTGGGCCTGGCGCTCTGTATGCAGCCCAACTTCAGCTTCGATTCCGCCGATTACGCAGACAGGCTGCCTCCGGAATACCGGCGCGCCAACAACCCTTTCAGGATGCTGCTGGACGAGGCCGGCTTCGTGCCGGGGGCGGACCTGGTGTTCGGCTCCGACGGGATGCCGCACGGCGCCGGGCCAGCGCTCGAGGCCGCCCTGTTCCCTCCCTACCCGGGGCAGCGGCTCACGCTGGAGGAATTCCGCGCCGGCTACTGCCTGCCGGACCTTTCCGCCGGCCGGCTGGAGGTGGAGATAGACGAGGAAAAGAGGACGGCAGCCGTTGAAGTGCGTCTCGCAAACGCCCGCTGACGCCGTTGTCAGCTGAGTGGAAAGCCTCCATTTCCGCCGGATACTGATAGGATATAGAGCATGGATATCAATGGATTTTTGAAAAAGACGCGCGAAGACCTGCACCGGATACCGGAGAAGGCGCTGCGCGAGTTCAAGACGGCTGAATACATCCGGGGCTTCCTGGACAGGAACAGGATAGAATACACCGCTGTAGGCACCAGCACCGTGGCCCTCTTCCGCGGCGGGCCGCGCTGGCTGGCCTTCAGGGCCGACATAGACGGCCTGCCTGTGGCGGAAGAGACAGGGCGCGCCTTCGCCTCGGAGCATCGGGGGATGATGCACGCGTGCGGCCACGACGGGCACACCGCCAACCTGCTGCTGCTGGCGCGGCGCCTTAGGGAAAGGACCGCGGCCGGGCGCAGGCTGAAGAGGTCCGTGATGCTGATATTCCAGGCGGCCGAGGAGGGCGAAGGGGGGGCGCGCGCCGTAGCCCGCCACAGGGTCTTCTCCTCCAAGAAGTTGGACGGCGTCTTCGCGCTGCATCTGGCGCCGGGAATGGAGGAGGGAGCGGCCGGCAGCGCCGCCGGGCCGGTCAGCTACCAGAACTGCGACCTTGATATTGAGATAACCGGCAGGGGTTGCCACGGCGCGCAGGCTTTCCGCGGCATAGACGTTATTCTAGTCGGGGCCAAACTGGTGGAGGCCTACCAGTCCATAGTCTCCCGCAACCTAAAGCCGGAGGACGTGGCGGTGCTTAGTATAGGAAGTTTCCACGCGGGCGGCGCGCGCAACATCATACCGGAGACCGCGAAGCTGGCCGGCACGATACGCGTTACGGACAAGGAGTTGTTGAAGCTGATACGCGCGCGCCTGGAGGCGATAAACCGCGGTTTTGAGACGGCCTACGGCGTAAGGATAAAGATGCGCTTCAGGCCGTTCTACCCGGCGATAGTGAATTCCGCGGAGCTCTACGGCGTCTTCCTGCGTTCGGCCAGGAAAGCGGGCGCGAAGATATACGAGAACGCCCGGCTGTCAGGCTCGGAGGACTTCTCATTCTATCTGCAGAAGGGGGCTAAGGGTCTCTATTTCCTGCTGGGCTCGAAGAACGCGCGCAAGGGGTTAGTCCACCCGCTGCACAGCCCCAGGTTCGACTTTGACCCGGCCGCGCTGGAAACCGGCAACGGGATATTCTGGGAGATACTGCGGGAGATGGGCGCGTTCTAAGAGGCCCCATTAAATACAGGGCCTTCGTAAGCGGGACTGAAAGCCGCCGGCTCAGGCTCAGGGACGCTGGACGAAGAGGAACTGCTTCCGATAGCCAGTGCGGGAGGAGTTCGCCGAAAGGCAGACCGTCCCGTGCACGCTCTGCGCCTACTGCATGCCCTGCCCCAACGGCGTGAATCCCGTTCAACTTCGAGCTTTACAACGCGGCCTTGATGTACGACGACGCAAGGGCCGCGCGCTTCAGATACGTCCGCCTCATGGCCGAGGGCTTGAGCGGGCCTCCGCCCGCGTCGCCTGAAGATTTTGTTATAATGGTCCGTGGGGGAAAATTTTGTCAATTAAGGAGATTATCATGAGCAGATACCGCATCGCCGCGGCTATGTTGTTCTTGTCTTCCGCAGCCTGGGCCCAGCAGGCCGCGCCTAAGAACTGGAAGGACACCGCCGAACTGTCCTATGTGCAGACCTCGGGCAACACCAAGACCTCGACGCTGGCGGCCAAGAACCGCTTCGCCTACGATTGGCGCAAGACCGCGCTGGAACTGACGGCGGGCGGCCTGGGCACGCAGAGCGACAACAAGGTGACGGCGGAGCAGTACAACGCCGCCGAGAAGATCAGTCTTAAACTGGCCGGCAGGAACTACGCTTTCGAGAAGGGCGGCTGGAGCAAAGACCGCTTCTCCGGCATAAACGACCGCTACGAGGCTTTGCTAGGTCTCGGCCGCGACCTGCTGGACACGGCCGACGACAAGCTGTCCGCAGAGGCCGGCGGCGGTTACATCCTGGAGGACCGGCTGGGCTCCGCCAACCAGAGCTTCGGCACCTACCGTGGCTACGTCAAGTACCAGCGTACGCTTTCGGCCACTGCCAGCGCCAGCCAGGACCTGGAGTACCTCGGCGACCTGGAGGACTCCAAGGGCTACCGTATGAACGCCGAGACCGCGCTGGTGGCCTCCATCAACTCGCACTTTTCGCTGAAGGCGTCCTACGTCTGGAAGTACGTGAACAGCCCGGCCACCGGCTTCAAGAAGACGGACACGATAACCGCGATGGCCGTCATAGTGAACTACTAGCCCGGACCCGGGGGAGGGAGATTATGCTCAGGGACTTCAAAGAGTTCGTGATGCGCGGTAACGTGGTGGACATGGCTGTGGGCGTCGTTATCGGCGGCGCTTTCGGAAAGATAGTGGGTTCGCTGGTCAACGACGTGTTAATGCCGCCGATAGGCAAGCTGACCGGTGGCGTGGACTTTTCGAACCTTTACCTTAACCTGTCGGGGGCCTCCTACGCGAGTCTCGCCGCGGCGCAGAAGGCCGGCGCGGCCACGGTGAACTATGGCGTGTTCCTGAACACGGTCATCAACTTCCTGATAGTGGCCGGCGCGATGTTCCTCGTGGTCAGCCAGATGAACGCGCTGAAGCGGCGCTTAGAGAAGCCGGCGGCCCCGCCCGCTCCGACCACCAGGGAATGTCCGTTCTGCCTGTCGGTCATCCCGCTAAAGGCCGTGAAGTGCGCGCACTGCGCTTCCGACTTGAAATAAGGAAAGGACGGGATATCCCCCTGTGAAAGAGTATTCGGACCCGCGGATGCATACCGCCGAGCACGTGCTGAACCAGACCATGGTCAGGATGTTCGGGCGCGGCCGGGCATTCAGCTCGCATATAGAGCGTAAAAAATCCAAGTGCGACTACCGCTTCGGCCGTGAGCTGACGGAGGCCGAGGCCGCCGAGCTGGAGCGGCGGGTCAACGAGGTGCTGCGCTCCGACCTGCCGGTCACGGCGGAGCTGGTACCGATGGATAAGGCGAAGGCAGAACTGGACTTGCGCCGGCTGCCTCCGGAAGCCGCGGGCGGCGGCCTGCGCGTCGTGCGCGTTGGGGATTACGACGCCTGTCCCTGTATCGGGGAGCACGTGGCCAGCACGGGCTCGATAGGTTTTTTCAGGATAGTTTCCAGCAGCTTCGCGGCCGGCGTGCTGCGGGTGCGCTTCAGGCTGGAGCCGCCGGCCGCCTGAGCGCGGATGGGTTCGTTGCAGCGGAGGCGCCGGGTGCTCCCGGCGCTTATTGTTTTATCTCCCTCTTCGGAGGGATAGGCGGCATTGGATGGCCGGCCTGCGGCGGGGGCTCCGGGAGCGTGGGCGATTGGGGCGGCGGGACCGCGGGGGCGGGATGCTGGGGGGCTTGGGAAGGCGAAGGGGCCGGCGCTGGCTGTGCTGCCGGAGCGCCCGCGGCCTGCGGCCGGGGGATCTCCCTGCCGGTGGGTATGAAGAAGAAAAAACGAGAGCCCACTCCGAGCTCTGACTCTATGCCCATCTCGCCGCCGTGGCGCTGTACTATCTCGCGCGCGATCTTGAGGCCGAGGCCGAAGCCCGCCTTGCGCATGCCCTGCGCCTCCTTGGTCTGGAAGAACCTCTCCCAGACGCGGGGCAGGTCCTCCTTTGAGATGCCTATGCCGGTGTCTATCACGCTGACCTCTACGCGGTCCGGCTTGAGCTCGGCCTTGATGGTGATCTTGCCGCCTTCTTTGGTGTACTGGATGGCGTTGGTGCAGAGGTTCTGCACCACCTGGCCTATGCGGGCGTCGTCGCCGGCCAGCGGCGGCAGCGAGGCCGGCACGTCCTTTATCATGTTGAGCTGGCGCTTCTGCGCGGCTATGCTGACGCGCTCGTAGACGTCCTGAATCACGCTGAGCAGGTGCAACTCGCCTATCTCCACGCGCAGCTTGCCGGACTCTATGGCGGCCAGGTCCACCAGATCGGAGACCAGGATGTTGAGGGTCTTGGCCGAGGTCTGGATGTTGGCCGCGTAGCGCTGTTCGCTCGGCATGGCCTTAAGCTTTCCGGTCAGCACTTCGGAATAGCCGAGGATGGCGGTCAGCGGGCTCTTTACATCGTGCGCCACCGTGGCGAAGAATTTCTTCTGGAAGCCGTTGATCAGTTCGAGCTGCGTCTTCTGCTCCTGCGTTTCCTTTAGCAGGCGCGCGTTCTCGAGCTTCAGGAAGCGGGCCTCAAGCGCCTTCTGCACGGAGAAGATCAGGCGCGAGGCCTCCACGGGCTTGAGCAACGCGTCGTCGAGGCCCAGTTCCACCACCTGGCTGACTCCCTGCAGCGCCGCCTTGAGCGGGTACTGGTCCACCATGAAGATGATGCGCAGGTCCGGGTCGCGCTCGCGCATCTTCTGGGCGAGCTCGGCGCCGGTGTGCTCGGCGAAGGTGATGGCGGTGCCTATGACGGCCAGGTGGAAGGCCCCCTGCTTGCAGAGGCCAAGGGCCTCGGCGCCGTCCATCGTGGCCGTCACCTCGTAGCCCGCAGCGATCAGAGCCTGGCTGAGCATCGTCAGGGCCGGCTTGAAATTGTCCAGCAGCAGGATGCGCTCGCGCTCGCGCTCGCGCAGCCGCGCTTCGGCGCCGCCCTCGCAGCTCTCGGCCAGTATGCCGGCTATGCGCCCGGCGTGTTCGCGCGGGACGGCCACCGGCTGGTCCTCCTTAAGCGCCTGCAGGGCGTAACGGGCGGTGTCGGTGCCGGAGACGTAGTAGCAGACGGCCTCCGGCACGGCCGAGCGCACGGCCGCATCCAGCGCGGCCGCGTCCTGCAGCGAACCGGCGAACTTGACCAGCACGACGTTTGGCGGCGGGGGCTCAGCGGCGGCCTCTTCGCCTTCGTCGCTGCCACCCAGCAGAGACCAGCCCTTCTTCGGTTTCTTGGCCTTGGCGGCGAGTATGCGTGCCTCGTTCTTTTCACGGATGAACTCAGGCAGGCCTTTGGCAGTCTCTGCGGAGATAGCGTTCACACCGGCCTGCTGAAGGGCGGTCTGCACCGCCCCGGTGGAGAAAAGGACCTGGTCGGCCATTATGACCACGGACCGCGCTATCACCCGCACCTGGTCGGCAAAGCCCATCGGCAGCGGCCAGCTGAGCCGGCGCAGCGGAGAGTTCGTGGACGGGGTAAGGCTGGCTACGGATTCGAGAGTGAACAGCGGGACCTTCGGGAACTGCCCGTGCAGCGAAAGCAGGTTTTCCCTTTCGGTCGGAGGCAGCCAACCGAAGTCGGCGACCACGGCGGAACACTCGCCCGCGCCCAGTTTCTCGGCGGCGTACTTCAGCGTCGGCACGCAGGCTATCTCCATTCCGCGGCCGGACATGGAGGGCGTCATCTCGGCAAGTAGCTCCTTGCCGCTGGTTATTATCAGGACGCGGTTCTTGCTCTCGCTCATCACATAGTATTATAGTTAAAATACGCGCGGAAGTTGCGGTGCGCGCCTTGGCCGCGGCGCGTACCGATTTAATAGAATAATCGCTGCCGCGGGAGGAACAGATGTCGGAAGAGTTGACGGTCACTGGCAGCAACAGGGAGGAGAAGTACCGCAGCCTGCTGCCGCAGGTCAGGGCTCTGGCGGCGGGGGAGCCGGACGCCGTGGCGCGCCTGGCGAATATCTGCGCCGCCTTGAAGTACAGCATGGGTTATTTCTGGGTCGGGTTCTATCTGGTCAGGGGCGAAGAACTGGTGCTGGGGCCGTTCCAGGGTCCGGTGGCCTGCACCCGCATAGCCAGAGGACGCGGCGTCTGCGGGCGCTGTTGGGAGAGCGGGGAGACGCTGCTGGTGGAGGACGTCAGGCTTTTCCCCGGGCACATAGCCTGCAATTCGGCCTCCAGATCTGAGATCGTTGTGCCGTTGAGGGACCGCGAAGGCAGGGTGGCGGGAGTGCTGGATGTGGACCAGGACGCCGTAGGGGCCTTTGACGCCATCGATCGCAAATACCTTGTGGAGGTAGCGGCCATCGCCATGTACGAGGGCGAAGGGATAGAGCCTTGAGGATACTGATAACCGGCGGAAGCGGCTTCGTGGGAAGCGTCCTGGTCCGCAGGCTGGCCGGGCATACGCTGATACTCCCGTCCAGGGACCAGGCCCGGCTGAAGGCCGCCGGCCTGAATGCCGAGTTTCCGGCCTTCACGGAGGACCTCGAAGGCCTGGCCGCCGGGACGCGGCCAGAGGTCGTGATAAACCTGCTGGGCATAATACGCGCGGCGCCCGGGGTTCCGTTCCGGCTGGTGCACGAGGAATACACCCGCAGGCTGTTGGCCGGGGCGAAGCGGGCCGGCTGCCGCAAGTTCGTCCAGATGTCCGCCTTGGGCGCCGCGGCGGACGCCCCGTCCGAGTATCACCGCAGCAAGTTTGCCGGGGAAGAAGTGGTGCGGGCCTCGGGGCTGCCATACGTGATCTTCAGGCCTTCCTATATAACCGGCGAGGGGCAGAAGCTTCGCGCCGAGCTCAGGGCGCTCGCGCGCTTCACCCCGGTGTTCGCCGCGCCTTCAGACTCTTACGCGGCGCCTGTGGACGCCGGCACCGTGGCGGCCTGCTTCGTCCGCGCCGCCGAGGATGACTCGGTCCGTGACGAGCTTTTCGAACTGGGCGGGGAAAAGGTAATAAACTTCAGGGAGCTTCTGGCTGCGGAACTGGCTGCGGCCGGGGTGCGCAGGCCGGTGGTAGGGCTTCCGCGGCGTTTTTTCTTTCCGTTGCTGCCGCTTTTCTCGCTGCTGGACCCGCCGCCCATGACGCGGGAGCAGTACCTGATGCTCGCTTCGCCCAACGTTCCTTCCGGCAGGTACCGCGGGGCGAACGAACTGCTGCGCCGGGTCCGGCATCTACCAGCTAAGGCTGGAGACAACGGACTATACCGCTGTCCTGCTGACGGCCGGTGATTCTCTTTAAGGAGGAGGAAAAATGAACAGGAACGTCTTTATAGCGCTAGCGGCTCTGGCCGTCTTCTGCGGCTGCGGCGGCAGGGCCGGGCTGAACGCCCCTAAAACTGCGGCGGACGACCCGTACGTGCGTCTGGCTGCGGAACTGACCGCTGGCGGTAGGGAGCTGGTGAGCGGAAAGGTGGCCGTGCTGCCGTTCGCCTGTTCCGGCCAGCGCTTTCCCGGGGAGGGGCAGGCTGTCGCCGACAATCTGGGCGCCGCCATGGCCGCCAGAGGCGGAATGCAGGTCATGGCGCAGGGCCTTGTGCGGCAGGCGCTGTCTGGCGCCGGGCTGGAGCCTTCGGCCGCGCTGAGCCCCGCGGCCATAAAGGATATCGGCGGCCGCCTCGGCGCCGCCGCGATAGTGACGGGCACGCTGATTCCCAGAAGCGACGGCGGCATGGTAATCAAGGCTCGTCTTATCGCGACAAGTACCGTTTCGATCCTGATCGCGGCCGAGGGGGTGCTTCCTCCGGCCGGGTCCGGCGGCCGGGGCGCCGGCGTTTTGCTAAAATAGATAACGGCCGCGCCAGGCGGCCCTGGAGGAGACATGAAACTCGCAGCCGTATTTCTGGCCGCCTCGATGCCGTTCTCTCCGGCCGCAGCCTCGGCTGCCGGTCATTCGCTCGCCGTCAGGGTCTTTAACGGGGACGTCCCTTACGGGCACGCCGTTCTCGTAAGGGACGGGGAAAGGGCCGAATTCTCCCGCATGGTCAATTCCCGGAGCCTGTCTTTTTCCGGCGGCCTTACTCGCTCGGGCCGCGGGCTGTACAGACTGGAATACGAGGTCTCGCTTTCCAGCGGTCCCGAGGTAAGAACGCGCTCCTTCCGGACCAGCGGTTCCCTTTCGCTGATGCGCGGTTCCCGGATTACCGCCGTGGCCTGCGGGCCCTGGCGCCTGCGCTTCGAACTTGACGCGGGCCGCGGGGCCGAAAGCAAGAAGGATACACCCTGGAACCTTCGCTCTTCCGGAAATTATCATCTCGCCGCCAAGGCGCTGTCCGGTGATTATCCTGAGGACTGCCGTCTGGTCCTGCGGGCCGGCGCTCAGTATAGCGTATCAGACTCTCTTAGCGAGGCGGGAAAAAGCTATTCCTTCACTTTCGGGGGGGGGCTGTCGTACGGCCCTGGAGGCGAGCCTATGCTTCAGTACCAGGCCGAGAACGCTTTGGATGGGGACGCCGCACCGCTTTCGGCTGGCGGGGCCGAACGGCTGCCACTGGGAAGACCCCGGGTGGTGAATGCCAGGGAGGGGGATCTCTCCGGCCTGAGTATGCGGTTCCTGTTGCTCGGCCGGCCGGGTATCTTCGCCGGCGGGCGAGGCGCATCTTTGCCTGAAAAACCTGCCGGGCAGCACCAGGAGAGGAAGACCAAGGAGAAGTACGGCACAGTGGAGTTGCTGCAATAGGATTTTCCGTCTTTATTGGGCGAACCTTTAGGGAATTTATATAATATAAATATCTATATGAATACCGATTGTAACTCCAGTTATAGCTCCAGGCGGCGATATCCGGGCGGCTTCATATTGTTGGCAGCCGGGCTGTTGTGCGGGTCAGCCTGCGCCCATCGCGGGGCTCTCCCGTCCCGCCTCGAGGGAGTGGTTCCCCAATCAGAGCCCGCCCGGCCCGCGGTGCTTCCAGAAGAGATGTCCGCCGCCCCGGCGCGGCCCGCTGAGGTCCCGGTTGCTTCTCCGGCGCCGGAGCCGCATCCCAGTTCCGCAGTGAGCCGGGAGGCCGGCCGGATGAGCGAAGGCTCCCCGGACGATTTTATAGACGTGGACGACAAGCACTGGTTCAGGAAGAGCTGGCCGATGGCGGTGTTCCTGGCCTTGCTGGGGGCGGCGGCGGGTATTTTTTAGCAGCCCGGCCTGACGTTGACTCCTCCGCGGAGTTTTGTTATAATAATCCGGTAGTTGATCGCGGCAACGCCGCGGTTTCTTTGAAAAGAAGTTTTTATTATTACGCCGCCGCGTTCTACGGAATACGGGCGGCGGCCCTATAGACGGAGCGGCCTTGATTCCCTCCGCCTGCGGGCTAATCATAGAAACTAAAAAAAAAGCAGCATCAGAACCGGAGCCGAAAGGTTCCGGCGCGGTCCGTTCGCATTCCGCCGCGGGACCCCGGACGATCTGGGTCTTCTCGTCGGAAGAACGGCAAGGAGCGGTACTGATATGACAGAAGAGAACAAAGAGAACAAGGCTCCCGAGGCCAAGCCGGAAGGAAAGCCGGAGGCGAAGCAGCTCAACTCGGCGCATAAATTTCTGATCGGCGAGAAGATGGGCATGACCCAGATCTTCGACGCCGCCGGCAACCTGCACGCCGTCACGGTCGTGAAGGCCGGCCCCTGCCGCGTGGCCTACACCCGCACCAGGGAAAATGACGGCTATCAGGCCGTTTGCCTCGGCTTCGGCCACAAGAAAGAGAAGAATTCCTACAAGGCCGAGTTGGGGCTCGCCAAGAAGCTGGGCACTTCCGCCCTGAAACACCTCAGGGAGTTTCGCGTCACCGATCTCGCCGGCGCCGAGCAGGGCCAGACCGCAGGCGTAGAGCGCTTTGCGGCGGGCGACTGGGTGGACTTGCAGGGCGTTTCCAAGGGCCACGGTTTCTCCGGCGGCATGAAGCGCCACAACTTCAAGGGCCAGCCCGCCAGCCACGGCGCCAGCGACCGCGAGCGCGCCCCCGGCTCCCTGGGCAGCCGCCGCTCGCTGGGCCGCGTGCTCCCCGGCCAGCGCATGGCCGGCCACTGGGGCGTAGAGACCGTCTCCGTACAGAAGGTGAAGGTTGTGAAGGTTATCCCCGAGGAGAACCTGCTGCTAGTCAACAGCGGTATTCCCGGCGCGAATGGCAGCATGGTCTACATCACGCGCACCAACAAGAAGACCCCCAAGCCGGTCGCCGCCGCGCCCGCTAAGAGCAAGAAGAAGGAAGCCGTCAAGGCCGCGGCCAAGCCGGCCGCCAAGAAATAAGGCCCTGAGAGGATTAACATGGAAACCAAGCTCTTTAACCTGAAGGGACAGGAAGTCGGCAAGGTCGACCTGCCGGAGGACATCTTCTCCGCCAAGCCTGATTCCTATTTTATACACGAGGTGGTTAAGCACTACCTCGCCAACAAGCACCGCGGCACCGCCTGCACGAAGACCCGTTCCGAGGTCTCCGGCGGCGGAAAAAAGCCGTGGAAGCAGAAGGGCACCGGTCGCGCCCGTCACGGCTCCACCCGCTCGCCGATCTGGCGCAAAGGCGGCGTCGTGTTCGGCCCTAAACCGCGTTCCTTCCGCCAGTACCTGCCGCAGCAGAAGCTGAGGCAGGCCCTTGTGGAGGCTCTTTCCGCCCGCGCCGCCACCGGCGCGGTGCTGGCGATAGAGAATCTCGGCCTCGAGGCCGCCAAGACCAGCTCTCTCAACGGGCTGCGCAAGGTTTTGAACGCCAAGAGCGTGCTGTTCGTCACCGACAAGATGGACAATAACTTCAGGACCGCGTCCCGCAACATAGCGGACTTCGGCTGGTGCCTGGCCCGCAACCTGAACGCCTACGAGGCGATGCGCAGCGAGAAGCTCGTTTTCACCGCCGGCGGTCTTAAGGCTCTGGCGGAGAGCGTGAAGGAGGCAAAATGAACTTTACCGAAGTGCTGATAGCCCCCATACTCAGCGAGAAGAGCGTGCTGCTGAAGGACAAGCAGAACCGCTACACCTTCCAGGTGAACCTCAAAGCCAACAAGACCGAGATCAGGAAGGCCGTAGAGACCCTTTTCAAGGTAAATGTTACCGCCGTGCGCACCGCCACGCTGCCGGGCAAACTTCACCGCGTGGGCCGCAGCGAAGGCTACCGCTCCGACTGGAAGAAGGCCATAGTCACCCTTAAGACCGGCCAGAAGATAGACATGACGGACCTGCCCAAGTAAGGCGGGCTAGCGAGAGGAAAATATGCCGATCAAATCATACAGACCCTATACCCCCTCGAGGCGGACGATACAGATGGCCGATTATTCGGACATCACGAATACCGAGCCAGAGAAGAGACTGACCGCCGGTATGCGCAAGCACGGCGGCCGCAACAACACCGGCATGGTCATGGTCCGCCACCACGGCGGCGGTCACCGCCGCCGCTTCCGCGCGGTGGATTTCAAGCGCGAGAAGTTCGGCGTGCCCGCGAAGGTGGCCTCGATAGAGTACGATCCTAACCGCAACGCGCGCATCGCGCTGCTGGTCTACGCCGACGGCGACAAGCGCTATATACCGGCCCCTCTGGGCCTGGGCGTTGGCGCCGCCGTGATGAGCGGCCCCAAAGCCGAGATCCGGCTGGGCAACGCGTTGCCGATGGCCAACATCCCCGACGGCACGTTCATACACGCCATCGAGATGATCCCCGGCAAGGGCGCGCAGTTCGTGCGCGCGGCCGGCACGCAGGCGCAGTTGATGGCAAAGGAGGGCGACTACGCCCTCGTCAAGATGCCGTCCGGGGAGATCCGCAAGGTGCTCAAGAACTGCATGGCCACGATAGGCCAGGTCGGCAACATCGAGCACAATACGATAACCCTCGGCAAGGCCGGCCGCAAGCGCCACCTGGGCATCCGCCCGACCGTGCGCGGCGCCGCGATGAACGCCGTCGACCACCCGCTCGGCGGTGGCCGCGGACATTCCAAGGGCAACAACGTTCCGCGCTCGCCGTGGAACCAGCCGTCCAAGGGCTTCAAGACCAGGACCAAGTCTAAGATTTGGAGCTGGATGATAGTGCAGGACCGCCGCAAGGCGACGGCCGCGTAACGGAGGAATAAATGAGCAGATCGTCTAAAAAAGGGCCTTTCGTCGACCAGAAGCTGCTGGCCAAGATTCAGGCCGCCGTGGCTAGCGGCGCCAAGACGCAGATAAAGACCTGGGCGCGCGCCTGCACGATAACCCCCGAGTTCGTCGGGCAGACGCTGATGGTGCACAATGGCCGGAAGTTCCTGCCGGTGTACGTGACCGAGCGCATGGTCGGCCACAAGTTGGGCGAGTTCTCTTTCCCGCGGCTCTTTAAGGGTCACGGCCAGTCGCATACCAAGGAAGCGACGGACCTCACCTAACGGGGCTATTTAAGGGAGAATATCATGGACGCTAAATGCCATCTCAAATACCAGCGCTACGGCCGCCGCAAGGTCGCCCAGCTGATGGACCAGGTAAGGGGCAAGTCCCTTTACGAGGCTCAGTACATACTGGCCAGCATCCCGATGCGGGCCACCGACGTGTTGGGTAAGGCCATCAAGTCCGCCGGCGCCAACCTGTCCGTCAAACTAGGCAAGAAGCTGGACCTCAGGCAGGTCTGGGTGACCGAGTGCTTCGCCGACCAGGGCCCGATGAAGTCCCTGCGCCGCGTGCAGCCCGGCCCGCAGGGCCGCGCGATGCCGTTCAAGCGCAAGATGTGCCACATCAGCGTGGTCGTCTCGGACACTAAGCAGAAGTCCAAGGAGAGCAACTAATATGGGTCAGAAAATACACCCCAGGGGCTTAAGGCTCGGCTACATCCAGGACTGGCAGTCCCGCTGGTTCTCTCCCAAGAAGATGCCCGAGCTGATCCGCGAGGACTTCGAGATAAGGCACATGGTGACGGAACGCTTCGCCACGGCTTCCGTCAGCTGGGTGGACATCGAGCGCGCCGGCGCGTACCTGAAGGTGACAATCCACACCGCCCGCCCGGGAGTCGTGATCGGCCGCAAGGGTGCCGACATAGAGGCCCTGAAAAAGGCCGTGGAGCGCCTGACAAAGCGCAAGGTTTTTGTCAACGTTTCCGAGATCAAGATCCCCGAGCTGGATGCCCGCCTTGTCGGGCAGTCCGTGGCTCAGCAATTGGAGAAACGCATCAGTTTTAAGCGCGCTATCAAGCGCGCGATGGAGCGCACGATGGGCTCCGGCGCGCTCGGTATAAAGGTCATGGCCTCCGGCCGCCTCGGCGGCGCCGAGATAGCCCGCCGCGAGTGGTACCGCAAGGGCCGCGTGCCGCTGCAGACCATCTCCGCCGACATCGACTACGGCCTTACCGAAGCCCACACCTCGATGGGCAAAATCGGTATAAAGGTCTGGATCTTCAAGAAACTCTTCTTCGCGAAGACCCCGCGCGAACTGCGCGAGCAGCTGATGAAGCTTGAGGCCGAGAACCCGACCGAGACCCCGGTGCTGGACGAGGCCGCCGCCGCACGCAACGCGCAGCCGTCCGCCTGAGGAGTTTCAGCCAAGGAGCATAAATATGTTGATGCCTAAGAGAGTGAAATACCGCAAGCCGCATTCGGCGCCCCGCATTAAGGGCCCGGCCAAGCGCGGCACTACGCTGGCCTTCGGCGAGTTCGGCCTGAAGGCGCTGGAGCCCCGCTGGGTCACCGCCCGCCAGATAGAGGCGTGCCGCGTGACGATCGTGCGCTACCTCCGCAAGAAGGGCAAGATCTGGGTCCGCATCTTCCCGGACAAGGCCATTACGAAACATCCCGCCGAGACCCGCATGGGAAAGGGCAAGGGCGCGCCGGACCACTGGGTGGCCGTCGTGAAACCCGGCCGCATGCTTTTCGAGGTGGAAGGCCTGGACATGGCTACCGCGAAGGAGGCCTTCACCCGCGCCGGCCACAAGCTGCCGATACGCACCCGCTTCGTCAGCCGCGAGAACTGAGCCAAGGAGCCTAACGTACCATGAAAAGAAAAGACAAGGAAAACCTGAGGAACATGGGCGACGCCGAGCTCCGCGCTCAGGCCGCCGACCTCAAGAAGCAGATCTTCCA
>JAJYJH010000020.1 GCA_021789695.1 bacterium
CAGGAGCGGGCCCGGGCAGGCCATCGAGCGGGCGTCAACGACTTTAGCTGCTTTCACGTCTTTCAGGTCCATGATTTCCTCCGTTAAGCTAAATATCGAAATTCGGGCAATAGAGCTTCTTGACCCTGGCTATAAGGTCAGCCAGGTTCGGGTCCTTGATGCTGTAGAAGATTCTGTTGCCGTCACGGCGCTTCTGAATCAGGCCGCGGTCGGCCATTACGCGCAGGTGCTGGGAGATGTTGCCTTTAGTGGTACCCAGTTTCTTGACCAGCTCGTGCACGTACATCTCGCGCCGGAGCAGCATACAGGTGATCATCAGGCGCGCCGGGTGCGCGACGCAGGCGAGGGTGGCCGAGATCTCCTCCGCGCGGGCGAGCATGACCTTCCTCATATATAGTAGTTTAGCAAATGCTAAACTAGTTGTCAAAAACCCCGGATTTCCCGGCCGGCGCGTTTGCCGGGACGCGCGCGACGGCGCCGGAGGCCCTTGGTCTCGGGATGTTTTCCGGCGGTTTTTTCCTGGTATCGCACGCGGCGAGCGCGGCCAGAACGGCCAGCGCCGCGGCCGCGAGTTTTATCCGCATCCCCCCTCCCCCGCTTTTTTAAAGAGCCGCTATCTTTTCCGCTATCTGGACCGAATTCAGGGCGGCGCCTTTGTACAGGTTGTCTGAAACTATCCAAAGCTGGTATTCCCCGGGGGCAGTCCCCGACCTACGCAGGCGCCCGGCGTAGACAATCTCCGTGCGGAGCCCGTTCTCCAGCGGCGTGGGATAATCCTCCGGCCTGGAGAAGAATTTTAGGCCGGGTGTCCGCCCCAGTTCCTCTTCCAGCGCGGCCCGGGAAGCCGGACGTCCGGTCCGGAACCAGACGGCCAACGAATGTCCCCGCAGGACTGGCACGCGCACCGCGGTGGAACTGACCCGTATGTTCCCGTCGCCCCAGATCTTCTTAAGTTCCGCCTTCACCTTGTTCTCTTCTCCGGTATTCCCCTCCCCGTCGAAGCCCCCCACCTGCGGGAACAGGTTGAAGGCTATCGGGCGCGGGAAGCCGCTGACGGCCGAACGCCGGACCGAACCGGATCCGAAATAGTCTTTCAACTCCTCCTCAAGAACGCGCATAGCTGTTCTTCCCGCACCCGAAACGGCCTGGTAGGTAGCGATCCGCAGTTCGGTGACGCGGAAACGACGGTGCACCCCGGCCAGCGCCACCGCGGCCCCGGTAATGGTGCAGTTGGGCCCGGCTATCAATTTTCGCGAGGGCTTTATTTCGGCCCCGTTGACCTCGGGGATGACGAGCGGCACGCCGCGCGCGAGGCGGAAACGGGAGGAATCGTCTATGCACCAAACGCCGGAGGCCGCCAGACGCGGCGCAAAACGGCCCGAGACCGCCTCGTTGGAGACAAAAAAGACGAGCCCGGACTTTTTAAGGGCGGCCAAGGTCGGGACCGAACAGTCGAATTTCCTTCCTCGGAAGCGGACCTGAGTCTTTTTTCTGCCGGAATTGAAGGCGTACAGTTCACCCACCGGAAAATTCCTGCTCTCGAGCAGGCCAAGCAGTTCCCCTCCCACCATGCCCGAGGCTCCGACCACGGCAACGTCAAATTCCGGAGTGTTCTTATCAGTCGCCATTGTCATACCCGGCGCCGGAATTATCCCGTTGCCCCCCCTCCTGCGCCTGCCCCTGGGATTGCGCCTGGCCCTGGGATTGCGCCTGGCCCTGGTCCTGGCCGCCCGGCTGGGCGGCGGCCGCCGGCACCGCCGGAATGGTTATAGGGCTGGAATATCCGACGTTCTCGAGGCTGTCAACAGCGGCGGCACGCAGGTAGAACATGTCCTTGGAAATAGCATCGCGCTTGAAGGTCCAGAAATAGGGCGAGCGGAAGAAATAGCGGGTCACGCGCTGCCAATCGAACTTGTCGTAGGAAACCTCCAGCCAGGCGGCGTGGATGTCTTCGCCTATGGCGGTGAAGAAAACGTTTATCTCGTCCGGGGTGAGTTCCGCCGAGAAGCCTTTGATGAAGACCTTGTAGGGGTTTGAGGGCACCAGCTTGACGGCCATAGCCGGCTTTATGCCTTTTATCGGGGTCTCCAGCGCGTCGCCGCCGGAAGGAGCGTTACCCATTACGGAGCGGTTCAGCCAGACGTCCTGGTCCTTGTCGGAGCTGATGGCAGCCGCTATTATTGGCGAGCTGGAAGAGGAGGTAAAATACTGCGAGGAAGACCACAGCGCCAGATAATTATCTTTGTCGGCGGAAACGCGCGAGAGCGGAACTTCCGCCCAGAACCAGCGGGAGGAGTTCACGCCGTCGAGCGAGTCGTTCGGCAAGGGCTCCCGTGGCAGATCGGCCGCGTCCACCAGGAAATAGGTGTGGTCCGAACTGAAGTCCGGAGTCTGGTTGACGGCCATATAAATCTTGCCGGGGATGGGGTCCGTGTCCCAGGGGGACGGCCACGACATGATCTTGGCTCGGCCCAGCTTGGCGCCGATGAAGGCCCGCGCGTAGCCGCCCGTAGGTATCGGCGGCAGCTTGACTATCCAGCAGTTGTTATAACCCACGTACCAGTCGGCGTTGAAGCCGCCGTCGGCGTACATATAGTAGCGCCCGAGGTTCATCTCTGGCGCGAAATACGCCGGGACGAAAGACGTGGCCCCGGCCGAGAAGGCCGGGCCGTTGCCCGCGGGCGCGGCCGGCGCCGGCGGAACTGCCGCCAGAAAGACGGAGACCGCTGCCGCCAGGAGGTTGCGTTCTATTTTCTTTCGTGTCACTTTTTTATAATTTGTGTTACCCTATCCAGGTCGTCCAGCGAGAAATAGTGTATCACAATTTTTCCGTTCTGCGGGCCGGGCCCCGGACAGACCTCCACCTTCGTGCCGAGCGTCTTCTCCAGCACCGCCTCCAGTTCCATCACCTCGGGAGTGCGGCGGGAGCCTGTGCGGGGGGCGCGGGGGGCGCGCTGCCTGTCCGGATGGAAGCCGTGCGCCATGGCCTCCACCTCACGCACCGTCATCCGCTCCGCCACTATGCGCTGGTAAAGCTCGCGGCGCTTGGCCGCGTCAGGGACGGAGATCAGGGCGCGGGCGTGGCCCTCGTCTATCGTCCCGCTCTGGACCCCCTGACGGATTTCCGCGTCCAGCTCCAACAGGCGCAGCGTGTTGGAAACGGCAGAACGGGACTTCCCCACCCTGCCCGCTATGTCGGATTGCGAAACGCCGAACTTGTCCATCAACTGACGGTAAGCCATCGCGGTATCCACCGCATTCAGGTCCTCGCGCTGTATATTCTCTATGAGCGAAAGCCCGAGTTTCTGTTCGTCGTCCAAGTCTTTCCTTATTATCGCGTCTATCTCGGCCAGGCCGGCCAGCCTGCAGGCGCGCAGGCGCCGCTCTCCGGCCAGCACCGTATACCCGTCATCGCCGCCGTTCCGCCAAACCGTGATGGGCTGTAGCAGCCCACCGGCCTTTATTGACTCCGCCAGCTCGGCCAGCCTGGCCTCGTCGAAAATGCGGCGCGGCTGGTACGGGTTGGGTATTATCCTGTTCACCGGGATCTTCTGCACTATATCCCCGGAGATATCGTTGTTTTGAACCTTGGTTATCAGGGAGTCTATACCTCTGCCAAGAGCTTTTCTCATATGCCGTTCCTTCCTTATGTTAAGGGCCCGCGGAGCCGCCTAGCCGCCCAGGTCGTATTCCAGTTCGGTCTCTTCGTTGACGTAAAGATCTGAATTCTTGTATACAGACACGTCCACGCCCCTGCGCGACAGAAATTCCAGCGCCAACTCCTTGTAGGCCAGCGCGCCGCGCGAGCTTGGGTCATAGACGAAGATGGGCTGCCCGTAGCTGGGCGCCTCCGCCAGACGGACATTGCGAGGGATCACGGTCTTATATAGTTTCTCCCCGTAATAGCGGCTTATCTCCTCCCGCACCTGGTTTGCCAGGTTTATGCGCGAATCGAACATGGTCACCACCCCGCCGTCTATCTTTAAGCCCGGGTTAAGGGCCTGCTTTATCTTCTCCACGGTATTCATAAAATAGGCCAGACCTTCCATGGCGTAATACTCGCACTGTACCGGGGTCACCACCGAGTTCGCGGCATTAAGGGCGTTCACCGTCAGCAAGCCCAGCGACGGAGGACAATCTATAACTACGAATTTATACATCCCCCCCACTTTCTCAAGGGAACGTTTAAGGACCGACTCGCGGGAAAATTCGCTGACCAGTTCTATCTCCGCCCCAGCCAGATTATGGCTGGTAGGAACAATGTCCAGCCATTCCACCGAGGTCTGGTGTATAGCCGCCTCCACGGAGGAGTGGCCGCTCAGCACGTCATAGATGTTTTTGTTGTTCTTGGTGATATCCACCCCGAGGCCGGAGGTGGCATTACTTTGCGGATCGAAATCTATAAGCAGCGTCTCGTAATCGAAGGCGGCCAGAGCCACCGCCAAGTTTATGGCCGTAGTGGTTTTCCCCACCCCTCCCTTCTGATTAGCTATAGCCACTATCTCTGCCATACGTTCTCCTTGAATATGAAGCGTGACCGTTGTTTTCACATGAAACACAGGACTCCGCCATATAAGAACAGAGGAATTGTATAGTTTTGCGGAATTAAAGTCAATTCCACAACGCAGTCGCACTTTTCACTTATACGGCTTGCGCCAAATTTTTCCCTACTGTTTCACGTGAAAACTGTTTTTACCGCGGCATAAGGTTTTAACTGCCGCAGGCGCCACTAGCGACGCCGCAGGCGAAATGTTTTCACATGAAACATCCGGACGCGCACAAAAAACGTCTAACCGTAAGCGCGGTACCCCTGCTCACACAAAAACAAGATTAGGCGATATCCGCACCCCAAGGCCGGAGAGATCTTTGCCCCAGGTCAATACAAACCATGGCATAATCAATCCCAACCCATTGAATCCATAGCGGCGTCGTTCGAGACAGTCTGCTCGACCTGGTCCTGAACCTTCGGCGCTTGGCCAACAGCATGAGCATCCACGCTAACTCCCTCCCGCACGGGGAGGAGCGAGGCCGGTATAGCCCAGTTGCGCCCAATACGCAAAGCCGCAATCCGCCCGGACTTCACCCGCTTGAAAACAGCGATACGGCTAAGTCCGAGCATGGCGGCAGCCTCAGGAACAGAATAATATTCCCTTGCCATAGCAATATATTAACATATGTTAACTATTTTTTCAAGCACATTTTCCAATCAAAAGAAATAGTTAACAACTGTTAACTATATAAATAAAAAAACAACCAAAGCAGGAACGGGGGGCCATGACAACCCCGACAGATGCCTCCCAAGCACGTCCTATAAACAACGCACCACGCTGTTTCAGCCTGAGCGACGGAAAAGCGGAAAAAATTTATATACTATACAACTGACAATGCGCATCCTGATACTTGGCGGCACCAGCTTTTTCGGCAGGGAAGCCGCGCTGAGACTGCAGAAGGCCGGCAACGAAGTTACGGTCTTCTCCCGACGCGCCCCCATAGACGGCCTTCCGCTGGACATAAAACAGTCCCGTGGGGATAGAACGGTGGAGATCGATCTCAACCGCATGGCCGTGGAGCCCTGGGACGCCGTCATAGACAACATCTGCTATTCTCCGGAGGACGCGCAGAAGGCCATAAAAGTGTTCAACGGCCGCACCGGGCTCTATCTGTTCACCTCAACGGCGGCGGTATATCCCGTCCTGGAGGGGGCTTCTTCGCCTTTCAAGGAGAGCCTGGTTGAACTGCTGCCGCTAAAGGCCGGGCTCAAGGAAAAATACGCCTACGGCCTGGGCAAATACCTGGCCGAGAAAGAATTCATGGGGGCTTTCGCCGAGAAGAAGTTCCCGGTCGTCATAATACGGCCGCCAGTAGTGATCGGTCCCAACGACCCGACGCTGCGCGCTTACTCGTACTGGCTGCGGCTGACCGACGGAGGGCCCCTTTTCCTGCCAGGAGCGCTTTTCCGGAACCGCTACGTATTCTCTAAGGACCTGGCCCGGGCCATGGAAACCCTGCTTTACTCCGAGGAGCCGCACGGCAAGGCGTACAACATCGGAGACTCGCACCCCCTTACGCTGGAGGACTTTGTAAAACTTTCTGCGCGCATAATGCACAAGGAAGCTGAGATTATATATCCGGACTACGCCAGGCTCAAAGAGAGCGGCTTCGACATGGCCGCCTCGCCTTTCTCCATGGGCTCAGATTTCGTTCTGGACGTATCGAAGGCTGAAAAAGAACTGGGCTGGGCTTCCACCCCGGCGGCGGCCTGGCTGGAGGAGACCATCCTCTGGTACCTCTTCAGCTACACGGGGCCGGCGCCAAAAAACTACGCCTCGCGCAAACGGGAGCTGGAACTGGCGGAAAAATGGAAGGCGGCAAGATGACCTTAGCGCAGAGAGCCAAGAAAATAAAGATCTTCCTGATGGACGTGGACGGCGTCCTGACCGACGGCAAGATGTACTTCGTACCGGCCGGCAAGGGACTGACCGAGGTGCGCTCCTTCCATTCCCTCGACGGGATAGGCCTGCGCCTGCTCAACCAGTTCGGCGTGACGACCGGAGTCATCACCGGCAGGGAATCGCCCGGCACGGTGGCCCGCGCGCGGGGACTGGGTATGTCCTACGCCTACCAGGGCTTCCTTTCCAAGCTGGAGCCGCTGGAGCGCATACTAGCCGAAACGGGGCTTAAACCGGAGAACGCGGCCTACATGGGCGACGACTGGACGGATATCCCGCTGCTGAAGAAGGCCGGGCTGGCCTGCGCGCCCGCTAACGCCATGCCCGAGGCCAGAAAAGCCGCCCATTTCGTGACCGCCAAGGACGGCGGGACCGGCGCGGTGCGCGAGGTCTGCGACCTGATACTGAAAAGCCAGGGGCACTGGGAGACCGTTATGAGTTATGTCGAGAGCGCGCACTGGCCGGAGATAAAAAAAGGCCCGCTGAAGATAATCAGGCAGCCCGGGCCCCGGGGGGGGAAATAAGCGCCTCAGGCGGGAAATATGCGCTGGGCTTCTGGATGCAGGACTGGGCTTGGGGCGGGCTGGACATTTTAAGGATAGAACTTTAACGGTCCCCGGGAGAAGTCCGGGGCGAAGGACTGAACTCCATGGGACAATTCCTCACCGCTTTCGGCGCCGGCGCCGCGTCGTTCTTCTCGCCCTGCATCCTGCCGCTGCTGCCGGCCTACCTCTCCATGCTCTCCGGGTTCTCGGCCGGGGAGATAGTGAAAGGGGACGCCAAAGTGGTAACGCGCAAGGTGGTAGGCAGCGCGCTGATCTTCGTGGTGGGTTTCACTACCGCCTTCGTCGGGATGGGAGCGGCTGCTTCCAGCATCGGCAGCCTGCTCTTCGACTACAAGCAGCTGCTTCTCCGCGTGCTTGGCCTCGTGATGGCGCTGCTGGGCGTGCACATGACGGGGCTGGTCAACTTGAAGTTCCTCAACTACGAGAAGCGCTTCTCCACGCGCGGCATGGCGCGTGGCCCGCTGGGCGCCTTTCTGATGGGCTTCGCGTTCGCGCTGGGCTGGTCGCCCTGCATAGGCCCCATCCTCGCGGCCATACTGGGGATGGCCGCCGTCGCGGGCACCGCGGTCAAGGGGATGTCCCTGCTGCTGGCCTATTCCGCCGGCATGGCGGTGCCGCTGCTGGCGGCGGCAGCGCTGACGGCCAAATTTTTCGGCTTCATGGCGCGCTTCCGGAAGGCTATGCGCTGGGTGGAGATAATAGCCGGTTCGCTGCTGGTAGCGGCCGGAGCCATGCTCTTTTTCGACAGGCTGATGTTCCTGCGCTGACATCGCGCCGGGGACGCCGCGGCAAGTCAGGTCAACTTGCGGGAGCCCGGTTTCACCAGCGGGACGCCAGCGGTGCAGAGCGGGCATTTCTCCGGCTGGTAGGTGGTCAGGGCCAGCCTCAGCAGACTGAGCGCCGGGAACGGCAGCGTCTTCTCTCCCATCCGGTTTATAACGGACATGGCCCCCAGGGTCACGGCGCCGGCGGCGGCGGCCACGGCGGCGGTCTCCAGCGTAGACTTGCCCGTAGTGAAAACATCTTCCACGATGATAAGTTTGGCGCCCTTGGGGAGGGCGAAGCCGCGCCGCAGGGCCATCGCGTTGTTCTCTCGCTCCGTGAACAGGAAATCCACGCCGAAAGCCCGGGCCGTCTCGTGCCCGATGATGAGCCCGCCCATGGCGGGGGAGAGGACCAGGTCCGGCCTCGGCCCGCTCCAGCCCTCTGCCAGCGCCGAGCCCATCCTGCCAGCCCAGGCCGTGGCCTTCAGCGCCAGCGCGCACTGCACGTAGTTGGGGCTGTGCAGCCCGGACGAAAGCAGGAAATGGCCTTCCAGGAAAGCCCCGGACGAGGCCAGGTAGGAACGGAGTTCTTCCTCTTCTATCATTCCAACTCCTTCAGTACGGCCGCGGCGGCCGCGGCCGGGTCTTCGGCCGCTATGATGGGCCTTCCCACTACTATAAAATCCGAGCCGGCAGCCCTGGCGGCCGCGGGGGTCACGGCGCGCTTCTGGTCGTCGCCGAGCGCCGCAGGCCTTATGCCCGGCGTTATCAACTTTATTTTTCCGCCGTACAGTTTTCTGAGCCCGGCCGCCTCCAGCGGCGAACAGACCACCCCATCCGCCCCGTTGTCCAGCCCCAGCGCGGCAAGCCGCCTGACCGTCTTTGCTATGCCGCAGCGGAAGCCGGCGCGGAACAGGCCGTGCTCGTCGAAGCTGGTCAGCACCGTGATGCCCCAGAGCTTCGGGCGCTTCTCCAGCTCGGCGCAGGCCTTCAGCATCTCGGCGCCGCCGGAGAGGTGCAGCGAAACGGAGTAGACGCCCATCGCGGCAGCGTGGCGCACCGCGCCTTTGACCGTGTTGGGAATGTCGTGGAACTTGAGGTCCAGGAAGACCTTCCCGCCACGCCTGTGCACCAGTTCCACGGCCGCCGGGCCGGCGGCCGTGAAAAGTACGGACCCTATCTTGAAATACTTTACCTGCCCCTCCAGCCTTTCAAGGAGGCGCTCGGCCGACTTCAGTGTGTCTGCGTCCAGGGCGGCTATGAGCTCGGTCTTTTGCATAAAGGGCGCGGCTGCGTCGGGTAAATTATATAAAAATCCCCGGTAAGGAACGGTTCGGCCCGGAGCAGCCGCGGGCTAGCCGCGGCTGCCGGCGGAACCGCGAAAGCCCTGGAGGCGCAGGTATTCTACGATATCCCTGACCAGGAAGGGACCTTCGTAGATGAGCCCGGAATAAACCTGCACCAGGTCAGCCCCCAACTTCAGTTTCTCCAGCGCGCTGGGGCCGTCCGTAACCCCGCCGGAGCCTATCAGCGGAACCCTGCCCTTCACCAGGGCTGCGGTCCTGGCCAGCACGGAATTGGAAAGTTCGCGCAGGGGCTTGCCGCTCAGGCCTCCTTCGTAGGAACGCCAGTAGGCCGGCACGGACTCGCGGCTGACCGTGGTGTTGGTCGCTATCAAGCCGAAGCCCTTCTCCACGGCCAGGGAGGCGGCGGACTCCAGGTCGGCCTCCTCCAGGTCCGGCGCAATCTTGACGAAGAAAGGCCTGGCCTTCTTCATGCCGGCGGCGAAGTCCAGCATCGGCTCCAGCAGGCGGCGCAACCTGTCGCGGCCGTGCAGCGAACGCAGCTGCAGCGTGTTGGGGGAGCTTATGTTCACGGCGAAGTAATCGCCGAACTCGTACATGACCTTCAGCGTCTCCAGGTAGTTCCTGGGCGCCTCCTCCAGCGAACAGTCCGCGTTCTTGCCCACGCTTATGCCCACCGGCACCGGCAGCGGCAGCAGCTTTTCCAGCGAGCGCGCCGCCTGCCAGGCCCCGGCATTGTTGAAGCCCATGCGATTAATGAGTCCCCTGTCCTCGCGCAGCCGGAAAAGCCGCGGCCTCGGGTTGCCGGGCTGCGGGCGCAGGGTCACCGTACCCAGTTCCAGGAAACCGAAGCCGAGCCCCGCCAGGAAACGCGCGGCCTCGCAGTTCTTGTCGAAGCCGGCAGCCAGCCCGACCGGGTTACGGAACCTGAGGCCGGCGGCCTCCACCGGAATGTCCTTCGAGCGCGTCAGCAGGCGGGCCAGCGAGCCGGCCGGCGGCAGGCGCTGGGCGGCCCGCGCCGTCCTTATGACGGCGTCGTGAGCGGTTTCCGGGTTGAGCCTGAAGAGCAGCTGCCTTACGAGCTTGCGGTATAAGAATCCCATGAGCGTGGTACGATTCTAGCAAAAACGCGGTTCAGGGCGCGCGGAACGTTATCTCTCCGGCCAGCACGGTGGCGGCGGGCCAGCCCCGGAGCCTCCGCCCGACGAAAGGCGAATTGGAGGATCTGGAGACGAAGCGCTCAGGCACCTGCCGGGCGCGGCGCGGGTCCAACAGCGTTACGTCGGCGTCGAAGCCGGCGGCCAGCCTGCCTTTCTTCCGCAGGCCCAGCAGCCGGGCCGGGTTCAGACTGAGCAGCGCCGCCAGGCGGCCCTTCGTCACCACGCCCTTGAGCGCGAGCTCGGTAGCGCAAAGCGGGGCCAGCGTCTCCAGACCTATGACCCCAAAAGGCGCGCGCCGCAGGCCCAGAGCCTTCAGCCGCCGCTCATGCGGGGCGTGGTCGGTGGCGATCAGGTCTATGGTGCCGTCGGCCAGGCCGCGCAGCACGGCGCGCCGGTCAGCCTCGGAGCGGAGCGGCGGCTTCATCTTGAAATCTGCGTCGTCTACGGGGATATCGGCGTCGGTAAGGGCGAAATAATGCGGGCAGGTCTCTCCGGTCACGGGCCAGCCGCAGGCCTTGGCCGAGCGCAGCGCCGCCACCGAGGAGGCCAGGCTGAGGTGCTGCAGGTGCAGCGGCCCGCTGCAGGCCGCGGCCAGGAGGCCGTTTATCACGGCCCGCAGTTCGGCCATGGGCGGTATGCCGGGCAGGCCCAGCCTGCGGGCGGCCGGCCCCGCGTTCACCACCCCGTCCCCGGTCAGGCGGAAGTCCTCCGGATGGTCCAGCAGCGGAAACCCCAAGGCGGCCGCTTTCCTTATCAGCTCCGGCAGCAGCTGGCGGGGCAGACAGGAGCCGTCGTCGGTGAAAGCGCGGGCGCCGGCCCGCTTAAGAGCGGCCAACGGCGCCACGGCCTTGCCGGCCCGGCCCCTGGTGGCGGCGGCCGAAAAAAACAGGTTGACCGGCAGACCTTCCGCCCTGCGGCGCAGGCGGCGCAGCAGGGCGGGGGAATCCAGCGGCGGGACGGTGTTTGGCATCAGCAGAGCGGTGGTCACGCCGCCGGCCGCGGCGGCTAGTGCCGCGCTCTCCAGCGTCTCGGCGGCCTCCGCGCCCGGCTCTCGGGTGTGCACGTGAGCGTCCACGAAGCCCGGAAAGACCCACAGCCCGGAGGCGTCCAACACCTCGCAGGAAGGCGGCGCCTTTATGCGCCCCCCGGCCCGCTTTATACGCCCCCCGGCCAACAGCAAATCCCCGATCCCCTCTCCGGAAACCGGGTCTATCAGAAGACCGTTCTTTATCAGCAGCATCAGCGGCCGGGCCGGCTCGTAGAACTCTCCACGGTTATCAACCTGGGCGCGAAAGCCGACGCGGTCTCGCGGTAGAGCGCCAGTTGAAACCCGGTCAGCAGCAACAGCGCGGCCCAGGCCAGCCGCAGCCGCCGGCGCGGGCGCAGGACGTCCGCGGCGCGCGCGGCAACGGCCAGCAGCAGCGTGCCCCCTATGGCGGCGTGCCAGACCAGCACGCGGCGCCAGGCCTCCGCGTCGACGCGCCAGGCCAGGACGAAGTAAAGGACGCCAGCAAAGGCGAGCAGGCCGAGGAACGTGGCCAACCAGCCCCCGCCCCCGCGGCCCAGGGCCTCCTTGGTCAGCAGACTCAAACCCGCCGCGGAATAAACGCAGGCGAAGGAGACGAAGATGTAAAAACCGCGGCGGACAGAAAGGGCAACCGCCAGCTGGGCCGGGCTCCAGCGGCCCGGCAGCGCCAATATGACGGCGAACATCAGCGCGCCGGAAAGCGCCAGGGCCGCGGCGGCCGACAGCGTTAACCGGCGTCCGTCGTTGTCGAGCGCATAGGCCTCTGCCGCGCCCAGCAGCAGCAGGGCCGCCCCTTGTATGGGATGTATAAGGTTGGAGGCGCGGGTGAAGTCCGCGTAGTCTATTATCATTTCTTCCTGCCTCTGGCGCGGCGCGGCGGACCCGCGAAGTAAAAATAGAGCGCGGCCAGACCGGCGGCGATAAAGCCGAGCCACAGCGGGCTGGACAGTTTATCCCCGGCAAAAGCGGCGGGTGGCGCAGCCGGGGCCGGGGAGGGAGCGGAAGCCGTGTCCCGACCGGAGCGCGGCGCGGCGGCCGCCGGGGCGCTATTGTCCGCGGTAGCGTGCTCGCGCGCCGCGGCCGGGGAGGCTATATCGCGCAGCATCGCGGCCGCAAGAAAGGGGGAAAGCTTCTTGTTCCCGGCGGAACAGGCGTCCGTGCTCTTGGAGCAGTCGGCCCAGGAGGGGACGGAGGCGAGGAGTAGCGCGGCCAGCAGAAAATATTTTTTCATGACTTGTTGTAGGAGCAGAATTCCTCCCTGGTCTTACGCGGCCTGGGCGCAGGCACCGTCTCCGGGTAACCGACCGCTATGAGCACCTGTATCTTCCTGCCGCCGGGCAGGCCCAGCGCCTTGGCGGCCGCGCGCTGGTTGAACCAGCCTATCCAGCAGGTGCCCAGCCCCTGGTCCGCCGCGGCCAGCACGAAATGCTCCGCCGCTATCCCGACGTCTATCAAGCGGAAGTTGGTGTTTTGCACCTGGTTGCCCAGCCAGGCCGTCAGGTTGCCCTTGTCGGAGACCACGGCCACGATGGCGGGGGCCGCGGCCGCGAAACGGGTAGCCGAATAGAGCCCGCCGAACGCCGTTTCGCAGAACCTCTCCTTCAACTCCGGCTCGTCGATAATGACGAAGCGGCAGGGCTGAGCGTTGCAGGCCGAGGGCGCCAGGCGGGCAGCCTCCAGGCAGAGGTCCAGTTTCTCCCTTTCCACGGGGTCTGGTTTGTACCTGCGCACGCTGCGGCGCGCCGCGACCAGTTCCAGAAAGCGCGATCCGGGCATAGGCATATTTTATAATATAGGCAGCGCGGTTTGAGAAAGGACAAAAAAATGAAGAACTGGGAGAACGGAGTAAATTTTGCCATCACGGTCTGCGACGCGGAAGGCAAAGTGCTTGAGATGAACGACAAGTCGGCCGCCACCTTCGCAAAAAGGGGCGGCAGGGAACTGCTAGGCAGGAGCCTTCTGGAACTCCATCCAGAGCCGGCCAGGAGCAAGTTGAAAAAGATGCTCACCGAGCCTTTCACCAACGCCTACACGATAGAAAAGGGCGGCGTCAGGAAACTGATCTACCAAACCCCGTGGTACGAGGACGGCAGGTTCTCCGGCTTCGTGGAGCTCTCAATGGAGGTCCCCGCCAAAATGCCGCACCATGTCCGCGAGCCTTAAAGAAGAATTGGAGTTCAGCGGGCCTTATACCCCGCGGCGATATCTTTCATAAGACCTGGCAACCGGGCCTTTTTCCCATCGGTCCCCGGGGAAAAGAAGTGTCTGTTCCGGCCTTTTCGGCCTACACCGGTAGAGCGGCATCGGGAACGAGCTGTCCCTACGCCGCGGAGGAGCGCTGGAAGCGGCGGGCGATGTCGCCTCCGGAGAGGTAGAACAGCGTGGGGCGTCCGTGCGGGCAGTGGTAACTGTCCCGGGTCCGTTTCAGGTCTTCCATCAGCCGCAGGGCCTCCTGCGGCCTCACAAAATCGCGGGCTTTGACAGATTTCTTGCAGGCCATCGTGGCGATGACGCTGCGCTTCATGTCCTCGGCAGCTTTTTCCGGCTCCCCCAGGACCTCGGAGAGGTAGCCGAGGAACTCGGCGAATGCGGCCGGAGTAAAATAGAACAGCGACGGGGCCGCGCGCAGCAGCGCGGCGGCCGGGCCGCGCTGGTCTATCTCGAAGCCGGCGGTCTTCAGCCAATCGCGCCACTTGAGCACCGTCTCCATCTGGGAGCGCGACAGTTCTGCCTCGAGCGGCACCAGCAGCGGCTGCACCCTCACGCCGCCCCTGTCGAACTCTTCCAGGTACTTCTCGAACAGCACGCGCTCCTGCGCGGCGTGCTGGTCCACCACCAGCAGGCCGGCGCCGGACTCGAAAATGAGATAACTCTTGGCCAGCTGGCCCAGGTAGGAAAGGTCGTGCGAGCGCCAGTCTGCGGCCGGCGGCAGTGGCGCAGCGGCAGCCTCGGGGGATGCGGCGGGAGCGGCGAACAAACTACCGGTCTCGGCGGCGGCTGAAGGCGGCGACGACAAAGCCTCCCGGTAGGCGGGGACGTCGGGGGCGGCGCCGGGAGAAGGCAGGGAGACCTCCGCCGTCTGTTTGGAGAGCAGCTCCTCGTAGACGGTGTTGGACACCGTCTTGAAGACCTCGTTCTCGGAGGAGAACTTGACGTCTCGCTTCTGCGGGTGAATGTTGGCGTCGAAGGCGCCGGGAGAAAGCTCCACGAACAGCGCGCAAGCCGGGTGGCGCCCGGTCAGCATGTGGCCGTAGCCGCGGTACAGGGCCTGCCGCAGCAGCGCGGAGGAGACCGGCCGCCGGTTCACGAAATAGTGCTGGTTGGCGCGAGTGGTGGACAGCGCATCCGGCCTGGAGACGAAACCGTAGACGGCCATCCCTTCGGTCCTGCCCTCCACGCGGGCTAGCCCGCCGTAGACGCTCTTGCCGAAGATGGCCGCGGCGCGGCTCTTGAGGTTCTCCCACCGGCCGCCGGGCAGGACGGGAAAGTTCAGTATCTCCGCCCCGTCTATCGTAAGACGGAACGCGGCGCCGGAATTGGCCAGCGCGGCCTCCTCCACCGCCCGGATGAGGTGCGCGCGCTCGGCGGCGTCGCTCTTCATGAACTTGGCGCGGGCCGGGGTGTTGAAGAACAGGTCGGCGGCTTCCACGGTGGTACCCTTGACGGGAGGCGCGGGAAGCTCGGCTGTCACCCGGCCGCCCTCGCCTTCGAGGCAATAGCCGGAATCCGCCCCCGCCCTGAACGAGGTCAGCCTCAGGCGGGAGACGGCGAAGACTGAGTAGAGCGCCTCGCCGCGGAAGCCGAACGTGGCCAGCGAGTAGATGTCGTCGAAAACTCCGAGCTTGCTGGTGGCGTGGCGCCCGAGCGCCAGCCTCAGGTCCTCGCGGTCCATGCCGCGCCCGTCGTCGTGCACGCGGATCAGGCCGCGGCCGGCCTTCTTTATCTCTATCTCCACCTTGGAGGCCCCGGCGTCCAGAGAGTTCTCTATCAGCTCCTTCAGCACGGAGGCCGGGCGCTCTATCACCTCGCCGGCGGCTATCTTGGAGACCACCTCTTCGGGCAGGACCTTTATCTCGGGCATATAGGGGATTTTACTTTATTAGCACTTTCAGCGACATCATGCTGACATTGATCAGCGCGTGCAGCAGGATGTTGAGGGACAGGCGGCGCTCCCGCTCGTAGACCCAGGCCAGGTAGATCCCCACCGGGAAGATGATGGGGGCGCCCTCGCCGTGGAACAGCGCGAAAAGCAAACCGGACCACAAGGCGCTGGCCCAGAAGCCGTTCTTCAGCCTTATCGTGGTGTAGACGATGCGCCGGAAAAAGGTCTCCTCCACCACCGGCGCCGCCACGCAGGCGCTGATCAGCGCCAGCAGGAAACTGGGGCGGGCCGAGACGGCCGCCTTGTAGAGCGCCATGTTCTCTGCGCTGTTGCGGACGTCCAGGGGGCGCATGGCGGCCGCCAGCCTGTCGCCCAGCAGATAATAACCGGCGTAAAGGGCCGCGGCTATGCCGGCCAGCAGGACGGCGTAGCCCAGGAAATACAGCAGCGCCTTGACAAAATCGCGCCCGGCCCGAGCGCGCCAGTCGGCCAGAGCTCCACGCCAGGAAACTCCCATGCCTGACAACACGGTCCAAGAGATATAGCCAGTGACCAGCAGGGCCGGGAGGAAGCCTCCAAAGGTCCCGAGGCTTACGCCAAAATGCCGCTCCAGCAGCGTTACGCCGGCCGATACAGCTATCTGCAGCAGTATCACCAAAGCCGTCAGCAGCCAGAGGTGCCTGTAGTCGGTGCAGGTCTTTATCCCTGAGAACGGGTTGGGGCTTTGCATAAAAAGGGCCCGGGAACGACCCGGGCCCGCAGCGGCGTACGGCGGCTCAGCGGACGGGGGCGTTCTGCCCGGCCTTGGCCACGTAGTCCAGCACGTAGGTGAAGCTGCCGAGCTGGCCGGTCACGTCCGAGCCCACCACCGGCAGGCCGGCGGCGTTGAAAGCGGCGGTCTTGTCGGCCAGGGCCTTTTTAGCGTCCTGGTCGAAGGTGAAGGTCTCCTGCGCCTGGTAGGTCTCCACCGCGGCTGAGGGGACGACGGCGCCGTGCTGGTAGAAGTTCTGCACCAGGAAGTCCACGCTGTAGGAATAGTCGTTGCCGGCGGGACGGGAAACGGCTGAGAGCGGCGGCACGCCGGCGTTGGCGAAAAGAGGCAGGGCGGTCTTGCCGGCGGCCAGTGCGTCCTTTTCGAACGGGAACGTCGCGCGGCCGTCGTAGCGGACCACGGAGTACTGCGGCCGCGGGCCTTCGTTGCCGGCCTTGACGGCGTACTCCACCCGCACGGCGTAGTTGCCGTCCGGACGAGGCACGGCCTCGCCGCGGATGGCTGGCACGCCGGCCTGTCTGAACAGGGCCAGATAGGCGGGGATGTTCTGCTTGGCGTCGCTTTCAAAGGTGAACTTGCCGCCGGTATAGGTCCGGAACTTCACGTCGTACTGTGGCGCCCGGAACAGCACGTCGTTGGCCAGGTAGTCAACGGAAAAAGTCCCGTTGGCGCCGGAGTCCTCGGTACGGGAGCCGATCACGGGCAGGCGGGCGGCGCGGAAGTTGGCCGCGCAGTCGTTCAGCGCGTCCGCCGCGCTCTGGGAGGGCCAGTAGGAGGCCCCGTTGCTGTAGGTTTCCACCAGCACGGCGGGGGGCAGGGCCGCGCCGGCCTTCACCGTCGGGATGTAGTCTATCACGAAACTGTAGTCGTTGCCGGACGGCACCACGCGGCCTCCCAGAGTGGTTATCCCTGCGGCCTGCAGCGCCGCTATGCGGGCGTCCATGGCCGGCTTGGCTTGGTTTTCGAAAGTGAACGTTTCGTCGGTGGTATAATTGGCTATCGTTACTCCGGGCGGGGTCACCGGCGCGGGGCCGTGCGGCCTCGCGGCCGGAGTCCCGGGGATGGTGCCGGCATCATAGGAGTTGAGCGAGAAAGTCTGGGCCGAAGCCGGAACTGCAAGCACGAAGAACGAAAGCGCGGCGGCTGTGTTTTTCAGCATTTGTGCCTCCATCTACCCTTAGATTATAATAATTAGGCCTCCGGGGAACATGGGCCGATAGTCCGCGTTTCTTATAGGTCTTATGGACGATGAAAAAAAATGGCTGGACTGGTTCTATTACGCGGCCCCGTTATGGCTGGCGCTGGAGACGTTCGTCTGGCCGGACTTCCGCGCCGGCGTGATAACGGGCGGGGCGTTCCGGGGTAACGCGGCCTTTTATTGCGTTGAATGGGGGCTCGGGGCCGCTCTCTATTTCGAACTGCCTTACGCCCGGCTCTCGGCGCTTATAGAGAACGCGGCGCTGACGATTCTCTACCTGAAGTTCATCTTGTTCGCTCCGTGGGACATCGCCTCCAACCTGGCGTACGATCCCGCCGGCGCATCTGCGGCCTCGTACGCGGCCGCCCTGCCGGGCGCTTTATATTCCTGCCTGCACGTGGTCCTGCGGCTGCGGTCCGGGCTGGACAGCCTGGGCGGAAAGCTCAATCCCTGAGCCGTTTCTTCCAGTCGGTTATCGCGGTGAGCGCCTGTATCGGCGTCATGTTGTCGGTATCGCACATCTTCAGTTCGTCGAGCACGGGGTGGCCGGAGAAGATGGGCAGCAGGGGGGTCTGGTTCTCGTCCTTCGACTCCACCTTTATGTTGCCCTTGGTCTCCAGCGTCAGCAGGATTTCTCTGGCGCGGGCTATGGCGCTCTCCGGCAGGCCGGCGAGCTGGGCGACATGGATGCCGTAGGACTTGTCGGCGGGTCCGCCGGAGATCTTGTGCAGAAAGACCACCTCGGTCCTGCCGAGGGCGTTGGTCCATTCCTTCACGGCGATGTTGCAATTCTTGATGCCGGCGAACTTCTCGGCGAGTTCGGTCAGCTCGAAATAGTGCGTGGCGAACAACACCTTCGGGCCGTCTTCCGGCTTATAGAGATGCTCCACCACGGCCCAGGCGATAGAGATGCCGTCGAACGTGGACGTGCCGCGGCCCACCTCGTCCAGAAGAATCAGGCTCTTCGGCGTTGCCAGGCGCATAATGGCCGACGTCTCGCGCATCTCCACCATGAACGTCGACTCGCCGCGGGCCATGCGGTCCTGTGCGCCTATGCGCGTCATGATGCGGTCCACTACGCCGATCTCAGCCGCGCGGGCCGGCACGAACGAACCTATCTGCGCGAGTATGACTATGACCGCGGCCTGGCGCAGGTAGACGCTTTTGCCGCTCATGTTGGGGCCGGTGAGTATGATCACGCGGGCCTCCGAATCGCCTATCTCCAGGTCGTTCGGCACGAACGCGCCTGCCGGCAGAAAGCGCTCCACGGCGGGGTGGCGTCCCTCCTCCACCTTCAGCAGGTCGCCTGAACTCACTTTCGGGCGCGAGAACTCGTAGCGCACCGCGCACTCGGAAAGCGCGTAGAAAACGTCCAGTTCGGCCGCGCCGGAAGCGAAGGTCTTTATCTCCGCTATAGAGCTCTTTACCCTCTCCCTCAGCGCGGCAAAGAGCTGCGACTCCAGCCGCGCCATTTTCTCCTCGGCGCCCAGGATTTTGTTCTCCAGCACCTTAAGGTCCTCGGTGATGTAGCGCTCGGCATTCACCAGCGTCTGCTTGCGCACGAAATAGTGCGGCACCTTCTGGGCCTGCGCCTTGGAAACCTCGATGTAGTAGCCGAATACGCTGTTATATCCGACTTTCAGCGTCGGGATGCCGGTCTTCTCCTTCTCTTTGAACTCTATATCGGTCAAAAGTTTCTGGCTGTCGCGGCGGACGAGGCGGAGGTCGTCGAGCTCCGGGCTGTATCCCTCGCGTATGACGCCGCCATCGGACAGGCGGGCGGGCGGGGTTTCGCCAAGGGCGCGCTCCAGCTCGGTCCGAAGGCTGTTGAGCGCGTGCGAGGCGCCGTCCAGGCGGGCGGCCAGTTCTGGCGCGCGCTCGAAGAAACCCGCGGAACTGATCAGCAGCTTAAGGCGCGGCAGCTGCGTCAGCGCCTTGCGCAGGGCCCCGAGGTCGCGCGGCGAAGCGGAAAGGTTTATCACGCGGCCCAGCAACCGCTCGATGTCCGGCACCTGGGCCAGAACTTCGCCCAGCTGTTCGCGGGCCTCGCGGTTCTCTGCGAGGAAGGCCGTAAAGTCCTGGCGGGAGTTTATCTCGCGCAGGTCCGTCAGCGGCTCCAGCAGCCAACGGCGCAGCAGGCGCGAACCCATGGAGGTGCGGCACAGGTCCAGCACGCCCCACAGCGTCCTGGAATCATCGCCGTCGGGAGAGGAGACAAGCTCCAGCGTCTTGATGGCCGACTCGTCCAGCTGCAGGCGGTTGGAAGGTTCGTGATAGGAGGGGGAGAAGACCTCCTTAAGGCCGGGTTGCGTCTGGCGCACGTACGAAGTGACCTTCAGCGCGGTCTTCATGGCCAGTTTATGGTTCTGCCAGACGGCCTGCGAGGTCCACGGCGGCAGGTCCGAGTCGGAGCGGACGTGTTCGGTCGGCTCCAAGCCCAACACCAGGCCGCGCTTCTTTATCTCCTTTACGGTGCGCGGATCGGCTATGATCTCCGCCGGGGAAAGTCTCGAGAGCAGCGCCGCCAGCTGGTAGAGGTCCGGGTCGTTGAGGTTCTGAGTAGCCAGGAAATCGCCGGTGGAGGCGTCGAAGGAGGCCAGACCCCAGCCCACGATGTCCAGTTCCACCGCGGCAAGGTAGCGGCTGGAGCGCGGCTGCAGTAATTCGTCCTCCACTACGGTGCCTGGCGTTATCAGGCGCACCACCTCGCGCCTGAAAAGCTTGGCCTTCTTGGCGTCGCCGGAGGGAGCGACCTGCTCGCAGATGGCGACCTTGTGCCCGGCCGCCAGCAGGCGGGAGATGTAGCTGGTGGCGGAATGGTGCGGCACGCCGCACATCGGCACTCCCTGCCGGGCCGTCAGCGTCAGCCCCAGCGCGGAGCTGGCGGTCCTGGCGTCGTCGAAGAACAGCTCATAGAAATCCCCCAGCCTGAAGAAGAGCAGCGCGTGCGGATACGCTTTCTTCAGCGCCTGATACTGCTGCATCAACGGTGTTTCTGGGGTTTCCACTTGTTGGGTCATAGAATTAACTCACAATATTCGCCACAGCGGCGCGGCGGACGGAGCGGAACGCCGGGCACGCCGGAGAACGGGCTACTTTTCCCGTGTATATTGTATCAAAAGCCCTTCCGCTTCTTTAAGGGTCTTGAGGCTCATGAACGCGCCGCGCACTCCAGCGGCGCCGGGCAGGCCCTTAAGCCAGTAGCCCACCAGTTTGCGGGCGCGGGCCAGGCCGTGCTCCTCGCCGTAGATGCCGGCATTCAGTTCCAGGTAGCGCAGGAAGAGTTTAACGCGGTCGGCGTCGGACGGGCGGGGGACGCTCTCTCCGGAGAGCCCTGCGGCTATCTCGGCGAACACCGCCGGGTTGTGAACGGCGGCTCTGCCGACGGCGACCCCGGAGCAGCCGGCCTCCAGCATAGCCCTGGCCTGGTCCGCGCCGCCTACCCCGCCGTTACCGAAAACCGGGACCTTGGCGACCGCGGCCGCAGCGGCCAGGTACTCCAGGTTCACCGGTCCCGAATGGAACTGGGAAGCCGGCCTGCCGTGCACGGTCAGCGCCGACGCGCCGGCCTCCTCGCAGACCCGCGCCAGCAGCGGGGCCAGGTTCTCGCCGGGCTCCAGGCCCGTGCGGAACTTCACCGTAACCGGGATCTTGACGCTCCTGACCATGCGCGAGACTATGTCGGCCAGCAACTGCGGGGAGCGCATCAGCTCCGCCCCTGCTCCAGAGCGGCGCACCTTTTTCACCGGGCAGCCGGCGTTGACGTCCACGATATCCGCCCCCGCGCGTTCGGCCGCCTGCGCGGCCAGCGCCATGGATTGCGGATCGGCCCCGAATAACTGTATGGCCGCCGGGCGCTCGCCCGGCAGCAGTTCCAACATCTTGAACGATTTTTTGTTGCCGTACTTAAGGCTTTCCGCCGAGACCATCTCGGTCACCACCAGCCCGGCGCCGCCGCCGGCGGCCAGCACGCGGAAGGCAGCGTTGGTAATGCCGGCCATCGGGGCCAGGGCGAGATTGTTCCTGAGTTCTAGCCCGCCTAAGCGCAGCGGGCGCAGCAGCGGGGCGGTCACGGGTTGATATTATAGTCGCCGTCGTGGCCGGGGCTGAAGTCCCTTGGCGCGCGGCGCAGCAGCAGGCGCGTTTCCGAGCGGGGGGCCCCCACCTTCCTCAGCACGTCCAGCTGGAAGGCGAAGGCCTTGGCCTCGATATCGAGCAGAGAGTCCATGCCGTGGTAGTCCACGCGCACCGGATTTGCGTCCACCTGCAGGTCCGCCTTCTGGCCCGGAAGCGGCGGCGGCGGCAGGGCCTTTTTCTTGGATAAAGAGTAGGCTGCGTGCCAGGCCTGGTGGGCGACGATCCCCGCGCACCAGGTAACGGAGCGAAAGGCGTTGGCGTCGGAGATGGCGGCAACGGTCTGTCCATGGTCCATGTAGAAGCCGGTCATATTCTGGCTGCGGATGACGGAGAGATTGCTCTTGATGAACAGGAAGGTGTCGCGATCGGCCGCCCAGATCAGATTAAGGGCGCTCAGCACTTGCCCCTTGAACTCCGGGGAGCCCTGTATGTCAATGGCGACGCGCGGGTCGTAGGCGGGCGGCAGCCTGGCCGCGGCCACGCCCGGCACCACCGGGGCCTGGGTCTGCGGCGCCGGGACGAAGGCTCCGGGAGCCGCGGCGCCCGAGCGATGGAACAGGACCTTTAGCCAGGCCGCCGGGCCGGCGCCCTCTTCGGCGCCCATGCGGACCTGGACGAAGTACCAGACGCCGACGCCCATCAGGACCAGCGGCAGCAAGGCTAAGACCTTGTACAGGTGCTTCTTCATGGGGTCAGTTCCCACCCGGCCCGGCTCCGGTAAAACACGGACCAGCGCTCAAAAATAAAGCCGGCCGGAAGGCTAAGGTCGCGACGAAGACCCGCCACCGGCCGGCGGGAAGGCTACTTTAGAGCCTTGAGATAGGATTTATAGAAGGCCTGCAGCTCGCTGTCGGCGTCCTGGAACTCCAGCACGTGCTTCTTGCAGCCGCGGCGCGAGCAGATCTGCACCTGCCCGCCATCCTTAAGGTCGAAGGCCACCATCTGGGAGCCGCACACGTCGCACTTGCGGGTGCTCTTCAGATCGGCCTTGCAATGCGGGCAGCGGAAGCCGGCCACCTTGCCCGCGGGGACCGGCAACCCCGTCTCGGCCAGGTAACTGCCGTAAAGGGCGCTCAGATAGAGCGGGGCGTGTTTGCCCGCGTAGGTCAGGTTGACCTCTATGGCCCTGGTGCCGTCCAGCTTCTTTCCGGCGCTCATCAGCGACTTGCCGCAATGCGGGCATTTTACGAATACGCTTACCATGACACTACCTCCAGAGAATCGGCTGCCCGGAGGAATCGGCGCCTGCCGCCCGTCCGGCTTCCGGCTATGATATCAAATTATTCATACCGAAGCGCGTCTATCGGGGACAGGTCGGAAGCCTTCCGGGCAGGCCAGAAACCGAACGCGACCCCCACCCCGGCCGAGAAACCGAAGGCCAGACCCACCGAGGCCGGAGAAATATAGATGGCCCAGCCGGACAGCTTGGAGAGCAGCAGCGAGGCCCCGGCGCCGGTCAGTATACCCAGCAGACCGCCTATCACCGAGATAATCACGGCCTCTATCAAGAACTGCAGCAGCACCGCTCGCCGGGTGGCGCCGATGGCCTTCCGCAGGCCTATCTCCTTGGTCCGCTCGCTGACGCTGACCAGCATGATGTTCATGATGCCTATGCCGCCGACGATCAGCGAAATGCCCGCTATGATGCCCAGCAGCGTGCTGAACGTCTTTATTGTCCCGGTCAGCATGTTCTGGATGTCGGCCATGTTCATCAGCGAGACGTCGTCGTCCTTGTAGGGCGGGATGTTATGGCGCTTGCGCATCAGCGCTATAATGTCGTCCTGCACCTTGGGCATCAGCTTGTAATTGGAGACCTCCACCCAGACGGAATCCACGTACTGCTTGCCCAGCAGCACCTTCATGGCGGTGTGCAGCGGCACTACGACCACGTCGTCCTGGTCCCGGAAACCGGAGGCGCCCTTCATGGGCAGAACGCCTATCACGCTAAAGTTCTTGCCGTTAATCTTAATCGTCTTGCCCACCGGGTCCGAAACGCCAAAGAGCTGCGTGGCCACGGTCTGCCCGATAACGGCGACCTTTTTCAGCGCCGTGTCCTCGCCTTCGGAGAAGAAGCGGCCGAAGTACGGCTCGGCCGCACGCATCGACGGGTAGTTTGCGGTCACGCCCATCAGCTGCGTGCGGTAGTTGGTGGGGCCGTAGACCACCTGTACGAAGCCCTGCACCTCGGCGTCGGTCTTGGTGACGTCGGGGACGAACCTCGGAAGCGCGGCGGCGTCGGCCAGCGTGATGCGGCTGGTGGCGCCCCGGCCGAACGACATGCCGCGGTGAGAGATGTTGCCGGGTATGACGGCCAGCAGGTTTGTGCCCAGCGACGACATCTGTTTCTCTATGGCCTTCTGCGCGCCGGTGCCTACGGCCATCATCGCTATAAGCGCGCCGACGCCTATGATAATGCCGAGCATCGTCAGCAACGAGCGGGTCTTGTTGCTAACTATCGAACTGATAGAGGAGGCCATGTTCTCCACGACCTCGCGCCAGGAGAGGAAGAAGGACTTGGGGATGCGCAGGTGACCCCCTTCCTCCTTTTTCTGGGTGGGTTTTTTGGTCACGTCCTCTATGATCATCCCGTCCCTGAGTTTTATTACGCGGTCCGCCCAGGCCGCGATGTCCGGCTCATGCGTTACGATGACCACGGTTATGCCCTGGTCGTTGAGCTTGCGGAAGATGCCCATGATCTCGTTGGACTGGTCGCTGGCCAGGTTGCCGGTGGGCTCGTCGGCGAAGATCAGCTTCGGATTATTGACCAGCGAACGGGCTATCGCCACGCGCTGCTGCTGGCCGCCGGAGAGCTGGTTGGGCCGGTGGTCCATGCGGTCGGCCAGGCCCACTTGCGCCAGGTGCTTGCCGGCCTCGGCGGGGCGGGCCTTTTCGCCAAGGTAGATCTGAGGCAGGGCCACGTTCTCGGCGGCGGTGATGCGCGGCAGCAGGTTGAACTGCTGGAACACGAAGCCCAGGATGCGGGCACGCAGGTAGGAGAGTTCCACGTCGTCGAGCTCGGAGACCTCCCTGCCGAAGAGTTTGTACGAGCCGGAGGTCGGGCGGTCCAGCAGGCCCAAGATGTGCATCAGCGTTGACTTGCCCGAGCCGGAGGGGCCCATGATCGCGACAAACTCGCCCTCCTTGACCGACAGGTCCACGCCTTTCAGTATGCGCAGCGGCTCGCCGCCCATTTGGTATACCTTGGTTATGCCCTTGAGTTCTATCATAAAGCGCCTCCCGCCCGGCGGGCGGGACCGGCCTTCTTAGTGCATGGCCCGGTGCGCGTTGCGCGATATCTTCGGCCGCTTGGGCATCAACGGGTTGATGCCCTGGGACTGCTGCGGCACGTAGCCCTTGTCCGTGTACCTGACCGTGTCGCCCTCTTCCAGGCCCTTCGTGACCTCCACCATATCCCCCTGGTCCAGACCGGTCTCTATCCTCTGGTAGACCGGCTTGCCGTTATTGACCGAGGTTATCACGGCGGTATGCCCGGAGGGGTCTATCGTGACCGCCTCGGTCGGGATCAGCAGTGCGTGCTGCTTTCTGGAAACCTCTATCTTTATATTGGCCGTCATCTGCGACCTGAAGAAGGCCGGCACATGGTCCGGCTGTATCTTGACCGTATAGGTTATAACGTTGCTCTGGTTGGTGCCCTCGTCCAGGATCTGGAAAACGCTGCCTCTGACTGGCCTGTCGGGATAGGAGTCCAGCACTATGGTCGCCTTCTGCCCGGGCTTTACCTTTCCGATGTCGGACTCGTCCACGTTGGCCTCTACGATGAGCCTGTCGGACAGGGCGAAGAGCACGGTGGACTGGCTGACGGTCTGACCCTCGACCACGTTCTTCAGGATGATGGTGCCGTCCAGGGGGGAGACCACCTTCATCGGTTTATAGGTGTCCTGCCAGTGCTTGTACTGCGCAGCGCCCATAGCGCGGGCGGCGTCCAGTATGGCCACGCGGTCGGAGGAACTCATCAGCGCCAGCACCTGGCCGGCTTTTACCCTGTCGCCCTCGTGGACAAGTATCTGCTCTATACGGCCCGCGGAAGAAGGGTTTATCTCCACGCGGTTGAGCGGGGCCACGGAACCGGTGGTCTCCACAAACTCGGAGATGGTCTTGGACACCACCTGCGCGGAAACGTAACGGACCTCCTCCGTATGGTGGGTTCGATACCAGTAATACCCGCCGCCGCCCAGCAGGACGAGGACGCTTACCGCTAAAAGGATCTTCTTCATGGTTTCTCCTGTGAGTCGGATGCTTCAAAAGGTCTGGCCGGGAAAATCCGGCGCTATCTGTCCTCCAGGCCAAAGCCCAACAGCCCCTGCAAAGAGATCAGGCTGCTGTTTGCCCGCTGGTAATAGGAGAGCTGGTTCAACTGGGCGTCCACAAGAGTCTGCTCCACGGTCTCCAGATCGATGAAGCTCATCTGGCCGGCCTGGTACTGTATCTGCGACTCCTTGTAGCGCGTCTCATCCGCGTCCAGCACCGCCACGTTAACCAACGCATTATCCCTGGCGTTCAGGAAATTATTGTAACCGTCGCGTATATTATTGAGCAGGGAGTTCTTGGCGTCCTGCAGGGAAGCCTCTCCGCTCTTGTAGGCCTGCCCGGCCGCTTTGATATTGTTGGGGGTATAGGTCAGGCCGTTTGAGAAGAGCGGCAGATTTAGGCTCAGCCCCATGGACCAGCTCCTGCCGCCGGAGAACTCCCGGTCTCCCGCCCAGCCGACGGCGCCGTTGGCCATAAGGGTCGGATAGAGGTCGTACTTAGCGCCGAGCAGCCTTTCCTTGAGACTTTCAAGGCTCTTTTCCTGCGACTCAATATGCGGGACCTTCTCAACCAGGTTCTTCAGGCCGGAGGCATCAAGCGTATAGTCCGGTGCCGTCAACTCCGCTTTAGCGACTATGGGCCTGTAATCGGTGTAGCCCATGGCGCTGAGCAAGTCCAGGCGCGCGCTCTCCAGACTGCGCGCCGCCTGCATGACGCTGGAACTGGAGAGCTGGGTCAGCGCCTGAGAGTAGAGCATGTTACCCTTGGACTCGGTGCCGCTCTCGTAGTCCAGCGCGACCAGCTGGGAATTGTTCTGCCTGATGACCAGGATCTTTTTCTGCGTGGCCAGGTTATCCTGTGCGTAGACCAGGTTTATGAACGCGGTGTAGAGCGTCTGGCGCAGAGCGGCCGATTCGGCCCTGTAGTCCGCGTCGGCCTTCTCGTAGGCCAGTTTGGCGCTCCTTATCGAGGAGAGAGCCTTCAGGTTAAGCAGGTCCTGGCTGGCCGACAAGGACGTGCTGACCCTGTCGTAAGGAGATGAAAGCTGCGCCCCGCTCCTGGTAACGGAATGCGAGATGTCGACCGAAGGCAGATAGGCGTTGAAGCCGGCCCGGTACAGGTACTTGTACTGTTCTACCGTGGCCTTCTGCGCCTTCAGGGCGGGGTTGTTCTGCGCTGCTTGCGCCACGCAGTCCTGCCAGGTGAGCTCCAGCGGCGGCTCCTGAGCGGCGGCCGCCGCCAGCGACGCCGCCGCCAGCAGCGCCAACGCGGTAAGTGAGAGTTTTTTCATCATTCAGTATAACGCCCGGGCAGGCCGTTTTATTGCGCCCGCCCCTCCTGTTTTTTACCTAACGGTAAGTATACGTCATACTGACCGCCGGGTCAATATACCTCGTGCGCGGAGGAGGGTAAAAATTTGTCCTGCGCTCAATAAAGGCAACGCCGTTAAAAAATTGCGGCTTTTTAGTCTCCACATTTATTATTTCTGTCCTTAATCTGGTTTTTGGGGATACCTTTTGGCCTTGACGGATATTACAAGGTCTTTGGATGTTGAGCCCTTCTCCAGCATGAAGCGGACGTTGTTGCGGTAGTAGTGGTCCAGGGCTTTCAGCACATCCTCCTGCCTAGAATCTTGAACCCATTCATTGTTCTGCACGGCGGGGCCGAGGGGTTTGGACTTGGCGGTCTTAGCGAGTTCTTTGGCTTGGCATAGTATGCGGCCCGCGGCGCCGGCGCAGCCGGCGGCGCTATTTCAGTTTTTCCTGGCCGGAGAAACTGCGGGCCAGGCCGAAGCCTGCCAGTATTTCGCGGTCCTCCGCGGAAGGGGAGCCGGCGATATGGGCCGCCAGGGCCTCGCCGAGGCCGGGCCCCAGCATGAAGCCCTGCCCGCACATACCCACGGCCAGAACGTAGCCCTTAACCGCGGCCGGGAAGTCCACCACCGGGAAACCGTCCGGAGTCATCGGGTACAGCCCGCGCCAGGTGCGCCGGACCCGCAGGTTGGAAAGGCCCGGCAGCAGGTTTATCATGCGGCGGGAGATCTCCGGCAGGAACTCGGAGGTGGAACGGCGGTCGCGGCCCCAGATGGAGGGCTGCGGCGTCATGCAGAACACTATCTGCCCCTCCCGGTTCTGGTAAAAATAGTAATTTTTGGACTTATTTCCCGGGCGGATATCCACTACCATCGGCTCTAAAAACCGCTGCGCTGGTTCGGTTATACCGGCCTCGTGGCAGTCGGGCTTCACCGGGACCGCTACCCCCGCCAGCTCCGAGACCTCGGCGGCCTCTGCGCCGGCGGCGTTCACCACGAAGCGCGCGCGGTAGCGGGCCTGGGCCGAAAGCACGCCTTTGACCTCCCCGTTCTCCGTTAGTATCCCCCTCGCGGGCTCCTTGAAGCGGAATTCCGCGCCGAGAGAGAGGGCCCGCCTGTAGAAGGCGTTTACGCACAGCAGCGGCGAGGCCGAGCCGTCGTCCGGGGAATAGGTGCCGCCGCGCAGGTCCCTCTCCCCTATGCCGGGCGCCAACTTCTTCACCCGCTCCGGGCCTACCCAGTCTATGTTCAGGCCGAAGCCTCTCTGCACCTTCAGCAGCTCCTTCAGCACGACCTCGTCGTTCTCCGCGTAGACCGGGAACAGGTAACCGCCCCTGATCCAGCCTATATCGTCGCCGTATTTTTCCTTCCAGGATGAGAAGATCCCGAGGCTTCTCAGGCAGGCCTTGATCTTGGAACCGTCCGAATGCGTCGCGCGCACGCCGCCGATGGCGCACTTGTTCTGGCCCTGGCCGGGAGAGGCCTCCTTCTCCAGCACCAGCGTCCTGAGTTCCCTTTCCGCCAGCGCCATGGCTAGCGGCGTACCGATGCTGCCAGCCCCTATAATGACTACGTCGTAATCCTTCTCGGTCATAGATATCCCTTTAAAAGTCGCTCCAACCACCCTTCTCCTCGGCCTCGGCGCGGCATTTAACTCCGGAAAAGACGCCCAGCGGCGCCTCCACGAACAACGGCCTCCTGGTGAACGGCGTGACCTCCTCCGGGAGCACGCCTTCGCTGCGGAAGACGTTCGCCAGCATGACAGAACAGGTCTTGGAGCCGCAGGCGCCCATGCCGGCACGCGTGACGGCCTTGAGCTGGTTGAGGTCGCGCACCCCGGAACGGATTGCCCGGCGTATCTCTCCCAGGCTGACCCGCTCGCAGCGGCAGATAATGGTCTCGTCGTCGGCCTTCGCCAGGTCGGCCCCCGACAAGGTCCCGTCCTCCTCCGTGTACAGCCGCAGCGAGACCGCGCGGTCGGCGGTCTCCGGCTTCGCCTTCACTACGACTATCATCGTGTTCTCCGCCTTGAAATCCTTGACGTCAAGCACCTCGGCCTCGCCCAGGTCCTCCCCCTCGCGGGCGGTCAGGCGCACCCGGCCGCCCTTTTTCACCAGGCCGCGGCCTATCTCGAACGGTATAGCCACCGACGGGTTGGCCTGGTCCCTGCGGCGGTCCACTACGGTTATAGCCAGGCCGGGGCAGATCAGCAGGCACTTGTAGCAGCCTATGCACTCCCCGTCGAATTTCGGCACGTTCATGATGCTCTCTCCAGAGAGCTTGATGGACTTTTTGGGACAAACGGTCACGCAGGGGTTGCAGGGGATCTCCTGCCGGCAGTGCAGGACCGGATAAACCGGCTTGTCGTGGGTTTTCTTTTCCACGGGCCAGGTGTTCCCGGGGCGGGACTTCAGCACCTCCAAGCGCTCGAACCAGAACTCCGGCACCGGGGCGGCCATAACGCCTAGGGACTTCAGCACCTTATGCGCGGTGATCTTGCCGCTGAACATCGCGGCCGAGGCCTCGGCTATTTCCTCAGCGTCCCCGCATACAAAAGCCTGCATACCTGCCTCTTTCGCCTGCGCGTGGAATTCGTCCACGGAGGAGAGGCCAACGGCTATCAACAGCGTGTCGGCATTGAAAGTCTTCTCGGTGCCGGGCTTCGGCCGGAACTTCTCGTCCACCTCGGCTATCGTCACGTTCTCAAGCTGTTCCCTGCCGTAGGCGCGCAGTATCGTGTGGCGCGTATAGACCGGCACTCCCAGGCGGCGCACCTTGTCTTCGTGCACCTTGTAGCCGCCGCACTTGGGCAGGGCCTCTATCAGGCCGACCACCTGTATGCCGGCCTGCAGCGCGTGGTAGGCCGCTATCAGGCCCACGTTGCCGCCGCCGACGATAAAAAGCCGTTTCGCCGGGCGCACCAGGTCGCGGTTGACCAGCGTCTGGAAGGCGCCGGCGCCGTAAACGCCGGGCAGCGTGTTGCCGGGAAAGGCAAGGGATTTCTCCCGCGCTCCCGTGGCGCTTATAACGGCCTTGGGCCGCACCAGGCAGTACTGCTCCCCGCGCAGCACCCCCACTTTCTTATCCGAGAACACCGCCAGGCAGGTGGCGTTCTTCCAGGCCTTAACCGACGGATATTCCTTGAGCTGCTCCTCCAGCTTCCCGGCAATGTCTATGCCGCGCGTGCCGGCGAAACAGTCTTCCACGGAACCGAAGAACTTGTGCGTCTGCAGCACCAGTTTTCCGCCGAAACGGTCCTTGTCGTCTATGATCAGCGTCTTCACGCCCAGTTTGCCAAGCTCCGCCGCGGCCGCCAGCCCCGAAGGGCCGCCGCCGAGTACCAGCGCGTCCACGTCCAGTTCCTCCACACGGCCGAATTCCTGTACGCAGGCCGCGCGCGGCAGGCGCGCCTCGCCCTTAAGCGTCTCCACGACCATGCCCTCGCGCACCGCGCTCACGCAGGACTTCACGGTGAGCCCGTCGGCTATCACGGAGCACTGCGCGCACTGGCCGTTGGCGCAGAAGATGCCCTGCGGCGAGCCATCCCTCTTGTGGCGGCCGAAAATCTTGATGCCGTTGGCGAACAGCGCGCTGGAGATCATCTCGCCTTCAAGCGCCTCGCAGGTCCGTCCGTCAAAAGTGAATTTTACCGCCTTCCGTTCCTCCGGCTGGAGAACTGGGTGTGTTGTTATCCTTTCCATGTTATCCTCTCCGCGGGCCAGGCGCCCGCCTCTTCAATACTATATCAAAAGTGCCGCTGGCCGGGTAAAAACCGGCCGCCGGTTTTGTATAATCCGTACATGGAGGATACCATGAAAAAGTTTTTCCTGACCGCGCTTTGCTCGTTCCTGGGGGCCGGTCTTTACGCCGCAGAGCCCGCTTTTCCGGGCACGTCCTTCTCTAAACAGCTGGTCATCAACGGAGAAGTTCCGGCGGCCGTCCCGGCCGCCTCCCGGCCGGCCCGGGCCAAGGGCGGCCAGTACGTGCAGGTCTCGGCCTACGTTACGCTGAACGGCAGCGGCTGGATGCCGGGCAACGCCGGCGGCTTCACCACGGTCACCCTCACCGGCTGGGCCACGTTCCGCGACTCCACTGGGCAGATAACAAGCAACAGCACCTACATCAACACCTCGGTCTCCGCCTGGGTTAGACCCAACCAGTACGTCTTCCAGACCGTCAACCCCGGCGTCTTCGTGACGCTCTACCGCAACGGCAGGTCCGTGGGCTCCGTCAACGTCGCCGGCAGCGTTTCGGTGAGCGGATGGCCGACCTCTGGCTACTTCAGCCTCAGCGGCTCCGGCACGCTCAGCGGCTCGCTTTACGTGGAGAACGAGAACTAAAACGGGCGGCCCCGGCCGGACCGGGAGGGCGGCTTTAAAAAGCCGCCCTTTTTTATTATCATTTCGCTATGCGCATACTTGAAGGAAAGACACTCTCTGCCGAAATCCTCGGAGCCCTGCCGCCACGTATAGAGGCCGTCATGGCCCGCCTGGGAAGGCCACCCTCGCTGGCCATCGTGAACTACTTCGAGGACTCTCCTTCGGCCGTGTACGTGAAGCGCAAGACAGCTGTCTGCGAGAAACTGGGGATCCAGGTCAGGCTCTTCGCGCCAAAGCCCGAGGAGGGCTACCCGGCCTTCAAGGCACTGCTGGCCAGGATTGGCGCCGACCCGGCGTACGACGCGCTGATGATAGAGCGCCCGCTGCCGGAGGGCTTCGAGACGCTGGAAACCTGGGACGCGGTCCCGGCCGCCAAGGACGTGGACGGCCTCTCCACCATGAACATGGGCAGGCTCTTCATCTCCAAGAGATTCCCTGAAATAGAGAACGGCGGCTATTTCTCTCCGTGCACCGCGCTAGCCGTGGTCCGCCTGATGCGCTTCCACGGCATAGCCCCCGCCGGCATGAACATCGCCGTGGCCGGCCGTTCGGCGGTGGTGGGGAGACCGCTGGCCCATATGCTGACCGCTCTGGACGCAACCGTGACGGTCTGCCACACCCGCACCAAGAGCATCGCCGAGGTTTTCCGCTCTGCGGACCTGGTGATAACGGCTGTCGGCAAGGCAAAGTGGCTCAAGAGGGAGCTACTGCCGGCCGGGGCCACCGTGATAGACGTCGGCACCAATTTCGACGAGAACGGCAGGATGTGCGGCGATGCCGACTTCGAGGGGCTGAAAGAGACGGCGTCGGCGCTGTCCCCGGTGCCGGGCGGGGTGGGCCCGGTCACGCTGGCCTGCTTGCTGGAGGCCACTGTCAGGGCGGCCGAACTGGCCCCGAAGACCGGGAAAGGCGGTATAATACTGACATGAGGAACGCCTTCTCCCTGCTGCTAATCCTGTCGCTGGCCGCCGCTCTCTGCCCTCCGGCCGGAGCCGTACTGACCATGGGAACCATTTCGAACAACGGGGCCAGCGGCGGAACAGCCGCGCAGCAGGCGCCGGCCGGGACCAAAGGCAGTAAGCCCGAGCCCACGAAAGCGGCGCCCAAGAAAAATCCGGCTCAGAAGAAAGCCGTTAAAAAAACCGGCAAGAAGGCCTTCCGGAAAAAAAAGAAAAGAGCCGCCGGGACGGCCTCCGGGTATAAGTTCTCCAACGTGGACGGGGCCGCCGTCTACAAGCTTGACCGCAATGCCAACCCGATAACCGGTTCTTCCGCGCACAAACGGAAACCGGCCGCCAGGAAGAAGGGACGGCCCGGCCATAAAAAAACCCGGGGAAAATCCCGGGCCCGCAAAAAAACCGCGAGGAAGACCGTCCGCAAGAAGGCCTCCGCGTACAAGTTCTCCGACGTGGACGGGGCCGCTGTCTACAAGCTTGACCGCAATGCCAACCCCATAGTCAAGAAGACCGGAAAGCCGAAAAAAGGGCGCTACGGGAAAAAGGGCCGGGCCGCAAAAAACGTAACGGGCGCCGCCGCGAAACTTGAGCCGGCCAAGCCGCTGGACTACCAGGAACCTCCTGCCGGGCAGGACGGGCAGCAGACCAACGGAGGACAGTGATGTCCGATTTGCTTGTAAAGCTTTACGAACTCCCGTCTTCGGCCCCGCACCTGGAGAAACTGCTGGCCGGCGGCGTGGAGATACGCCGCGCCATAGGCCCGGAGAAGCACGCGGTCGTGGAATGGGCGGAGAAAGAGTTTTCCCGCTCCTGGGCCTCGGAGTGCGACGTGGCCATGTCATCCCAGCCGGTATCCTGTTTCCTGGCCGTGAAAGGAAAAAAACTCGTCGGCTTCGCCTGCTACGACGCCACACTGAAGGGCTTTTTCGGCCCCATCGGAGTGGACAAAAAGGCGCATAAGACCGGCTTGGGCACTGCGCTGCTGCTACGCACGCTCGAGGCCATGCGGGACGCCGGATACGGTTACGCCGTCATAGGCTGGGCGGGCCCGGTGGATTTTTTCAGAAAAACGGCCGGGGCCGTGGTCATAGACGGCTCAGAACCAGGAGTCTACAGGAACCTGGTCAAGGCCGGACCGCGCTGAAAATGAGGGCGCGGGCGGACTGGCACAGGGATTTCTTCCGTAATTCTTTCTACAATCCCGCCGCCGGAGAGGCCGCGCGCAGGGCCCCGGCAGAGGCTTCCTTTGTGCTGCGGCGGCTGAAACTAAAACGTGGCTCCGCCCTGCTGGACCTCTGCTGCGGGCCGGGCAGGCACGCAGTAGAGTTCGCCAAGAAGGGGCTGGCGGTGACCGGCTACGATCTCTCGGGTGAGTACCTGCGCGAAGCGGCCGCGCGGGCCAAGAAGGCGCGGGTGGCACTGCGGCTGGCGCGCGGCGACATGCGGGAACTGAAGTTCAGCGGCGAGTTCGACGCCGCCGTCAACCTTTTCACCAGTTTCGGCTATTTCCTGAAGTTCTCCGACGACCTGAGGACCCTGAAAGGCGTCTCTAGGGCCCTGAAACCGGGCGGCTTCTTCCTTATAGAACTGGTCAACGCCGAGCACGCGCGGAAGTCCTTCCGGCCGCGCTGGTGGGACGACATGGGCGACCATTTCCTGCTGATTAGCTCCGAACTGACCGCGGACGGACTGCACGAGACCTGGATGCGGCTGCCGAAGAGGGGGGGGCGAGCGCGAGCACGGACCTTCTTCTGCCGGCTATACGACAGGAAGCGTCTTTCCGGGACGCTCGCGCAGGCCGGCCTCAAGCCGCTAAAGTTCTGGGGCGGCTACGGCGGCGCCCCGCTCTCGGCCAGGCACAGCAGCCTGATCTGCCTGGCGATAAAAAAGTGAAGGTTCAATCCCGGGCTTGGCGGCCGGCGGCCTCGGCGGCGGCCAGCTGGCCGCAGGCCGCGGCGATGTCGGAGCCTTTCTCCAGCCTCAGGTAAGTGCGCACACCGGCCGCTATCATCGTCTTCTGAAACAGCTTGGCGCGCGGAGTCACTCCGGCCCCGCCTCCGGGCGGATTATAGGGGATCAAATTCAGACGGCAGTCGGCGCCTTTTATCAGTGCCAGCAGTTTTCGCGCGGCCTCCGGGGAGTCGTTGATTCCGTCAAAAATTATGTACTCAAGAAAAACCTGGGCGCCCCTGGCCCGGCAGTAGGACCGGACCGCCTCCATCACCTTCTTTACCGGATAGCGGGTTTCCATCGGGACCAGCCCGGCCCGCAACGCGCTGTCCGCAGTCACCAGCGAGACGGCCAGCTTCACCTTCAGGTCCGAGGCGGCCAATTCCTCTATCACCGGCACCACGCCGACGGTGGAGACCGTCATCCTGCCCTGCGAAAAATTCCAGCCGCGCCCGTCCGAAAGGATGAGCACGGCCTTCTTAACGCTCTCCCAGTTCAGGAACGGTTCGCCCATGCCCATGAAGACCAGGCTGTCCAGCCGCCCGCCGGCCGCGGCCAGACAGGCGGCGAACTGCGCGGTTATCTCCGAGGGGGCGAGGCTGCGCCTGAGACCCATGCGTCCTGTGGCGCAGAAGGAACAGCCGCAGGCGCAGCCGGACTGCGACGAGAGGCAGGCGGAAAGGCGGCCCTTGCCCGGCAGCACCACCGACTCAGCCGGATCGCCGCCAAAGCCGAAAAGCAGCCTGGCCGTGCCGTCCCGTGAAACGAGCCTTCTGAGCGGCGGCTGGAACGGGGACAGGGAGAAGGCGCCGGCCAGCGCCGTCAGCACCTTTGGCGGCAGTTCCTTCATCTCTCCAAAGGAATCCGCCCCTTTCCGGTACAGCAAGGAGAACACGGCGGCGGCGTGCGACGGTTTCTCCCCCAGCGCGGCGAGCC
>JAJYJH010000052.1 GCA_021789695.1 bacterium
GCATAAGCCCGATGGCGCCGCGCGTGGCGCTGGTGGCCAATATGCAGGCCAACCTGGCCGTGGAACTGCTGGTCAGGCTCTTTAGGACAAGGGAAAAGGAACGCTGAAAGCCGCCCGGCCCCGTCAGGGCGGTCTCCTATCTATCCTTCTTCTTACCACCCAGCAGGCGGGTGAGCCAGTTCCCATCGCGTTTTTGCTGCTGGCGGCGCGGGCCGGAGTGGTCGAAATCGTGGCGCCGCGGCTCGTCGAAATAAGGCGAGACGCTGACGATGGAGCTTCTCTTCGAGGTGTCAACGCCGTAGCGGTTGATGTTCCCTCCGCCCTCGCGTCCCTCCCGGCTCCCTTCCCCCCCGCGGCGGGCAAGGTCCTGACGGTCCCTCTGCCCCTGACCGCGGCCTTGTCTGCGCCGCTGTTCGCCCTGTTCCCGGCCGGGCTGCCGGGCTGCCGGCTGGCGCTCGCGGCCGGGCTGCCGCGGCTGCGGATCTGAAGGGCGCCTCCCCTGCCGCCCGGGCTGTTCCCGGCGAGGGGCCGCTCCGGAGGGCCCATGGCCGCGGCTTTCCTGCCGCCCGCCGCCACGGCCATGGGGTTGGCGCCCACCGGCGGGCCTGCTCTCCGGGACGGCGTCACCGAACTTCGCCGACGCCACGTCCGGATGCGTGGAGACGCGCAGCGGCATGCGGATGAGTTTCTCTATATTCCTGACGTCGGCGCCCTGGTCCGGGGCGGCGAAGGTTATCGCGCGGCCCGGCTGGCCGGCGCGGCCGGTGCGGCCTATGCGGTGCACGTAGTTGCCGTCCTCGTCGGGCAGATCATAGTTTATTACCAGCTCTATGCCGGTAACGTCTATGCCGCGCGCGGCTATGTCGGTGGCCACCAGCACGCGGTACTTGCCGGACTTGAAGCCCTCCAGAGCGTCGCGCCGCTGGTTGAGCGAGCGGTTGGAATGTATCTCGGCCGCGCTGTGCGGCATGGCCTTTATCGCCTGCGTTATCTTCTTGGCGCGGTGCTTCGTGCGCACGAACAGCAGCACGCTGCCCCAGTACTTGTCCAGCAGTTTGGCCAGCAGAGCGTTCTTGTCGTTCTGGCTGACGACGTAAAGTTCCTGCCCCACCAGCTCGGCCGCCGTGCCGGGGGGCGCCACCTCCACGCGGATCGGCAGCTTCATGTGGCGGCCGGCCAGCTTCATTATCTCGTCCGGCATAGTGGCCGAGAACAGCATCGTCTGGCGCTCGCGCGGCATCGCGGCCAGCACCTTCTCTATCTGCGGGGCGAAGCCCATATCCAGCATACGGTCGGCCTCGTCGAGCACCAGCACGCGCACGTCGGAAAGATCGGCGGTGCGCTGGCCCAGGTGGTCTATCAGGCGGCCGGGCGTGGCTATAATGAGGCGCGGGCCCCTGCGCAGGGCCTCCGTCTGCCGGCGCATGCTCTCGCCGCCGATGACGACGGTCTCGCTCAGGCCCAGCTTCGGGGCGAACTGCCGCACCACCTCCGCCACCTGCAGGGCGAGCTCGCGCGTGGGCACCAGCACCAGGCCCTTGCCGTTGCCGGTCGCGGCCAGGCGCTGTATCATCGGTACGGCGAAGGCTATCGTCTTGCCGGTGCCCGTCTGGGCTATGCCCACCAGGTCCTTGCCTTCCGCGGCGGAGGGGATGGCTTTGTGCTGTATGGGGGTGGGCGTCTTGAACTTGAGCTGTTCGAGGACTTCCAGAAGCTTGGGGGCTATGCCCAGCCCGTAAAAACTCGGTAAAGGGTTCTTTGTGTTTTCGGTCATACGTAATTATCCCATATCTGGGACGCCGGGGATAGATGATGAGTCAGGCCAGCTTCCTTATGAGCTCCGCGGCCGCCGGGAAGGCCTTCAGCAGGCCCTCCCGGTCGCCCAGCTCGAAATCCGCGAAGTCAAAACCAGGGGCGACAGTGCAGCCGACGAGGGAATACACCGTCCCTTCCGCCGGGTAAGCCCCGAACCAGCAGCCGGCGGGCACCGCGTGCTGCAGCCTCTGGCCGGCCGCGGCGTCCGGCCCCAGCAGCGCGGTCTCGGTCCTCCCGTCCGGGAAGAGCTGGGCCACGGCCAGCGGTCCGCCCAGGTAGAAATGCCAGAGCTCGTCCGACTTCAGGCGGTGCAGTCTGGACCTCTGCCCGGAGGCGAGCAGATAATAGACGGCGGTTGAAAAATTTCGGCCGGTACCCGGGATGACGCCCGCAGCCCGGTAGGTCTCCCTGAAATAGCCCCCCTCAGGGTGCTCCGTCAGCCCGTAAAGCTCCGCCACCGCGCGCCAGTTCCCGGGCACGTCAGCTCTCCCCTTTCCAGCCCGGGGCCCGCGGCGAAGCATCAAGCGAGGCCCGCAGCTTCAACGCCGGCCCGTAGTCCGCGTCCCGCTGCAGGCAGAGCCTGAGATATTCCCTGGAGGAGGCCTTGTCGCCCCGCACGGCCAGCGCCCGCGCCAGGTTGTAGAGCGCCACCGGATCTACCGGGTCCAGCCGCACAGAAGTACGGAAAAACCTCTCGGCCTCGGCTATCTTCCCGTCCATGGCCAGCAGCACGCCCATCTCGTTGTAGGCCATGGCCCGCTGCCAGGCGGACGAGGCCCTGCCCAGGGCGTCCCTCAGCGCGGCGGCCGCGCCCACCTGGTCCCCGGCCTTCTTCAGCGCGTCGGCCAGCTTCATCCTGGTCAGGAAGTCCCACGGGTTCTGGCCCGCGTCGTAGCTCCACAGCGAGACGTCGTCGTGCCAGACCGGCAGGCGTAGCTGTATGTTGAGCGCGAACAGCGCCAGCAGCGCGGCGCAGGAAGCGAAGAAGGCCCGGCGCGCCCGGACCGAGCCGCCTAGCCGCGAGCCGGCAGCGGCCAGGGCCAGGGCCGCCCCCGCGGAGGGCAGGTACAGCAGCCTCTCGGCCATGAAGGTGGCGATGGAGACTATGTTGAGCACCGGCAGCAGAGCGATGAAGAACCACAGCAGTCCCCAGGCCTCGGTTTTGCGGCCGCGCCGGAGAAGCGCCCAAACCAGGGCGCAGTAGAGCAGGAAGGCCAGCAGCGCGAAGGGCAGGTAGAAAGCCGGCGCGTGCAGGCGCAGTTCCATCAGGTCGCTGTAATTTACCAGCATATGGAACGGCCACACCAGCACGTCCAGGTACTTGGCGAAGATCAACAGCGGCATGGAGAAAAGCCCCAGGGCGGAGAGCGCCGGCTGGGGCGTCTGTTGCAGTTTGCCCAGCAGCTCGAAGCGCAGCAGCACGAACAGCGCGGCAGGCAGGCCGAGAAAAAGCGCGGCGTCCAGGAAGCGGCGCGGACGCGCGCCGAAGACCAGCAGGTAGGAGAGGGCCAGCAGCGGCAACGCGGCGGAAATCTCCCTGGTGAAGAGCGCTGACGCCCCCGCCAGCGCGGACAGGACCAGGAACTTCGTTCCCCTGCCTAAGGAATACTTCACGAACCAGATCAGCGACAGCAGGATGAAGGTGCAGGAAAGCACCCCGGAGCGGCCGGAGACCCAGGCCACGGCTTCCACCGACGGGGGGAACAGCGCGAAGAATCCGGCGGCCAGCGCCGCGTACGGGGCCTCCAGGCCCAGCAGCCCGGCCAGCAGGAAGAGCAGCAGTGCGTTCACGCCGTGCAGCAGCACGTTGACCGCCCGGAAATAGCCGGGGACAGGGCCGGCCGTCGCGTAGTCCAGCGCGTAGGAAAGCGTGGCCAGCGGGCGGTAGACGTCCGAATTGAGCCCCGCGTTGTCGGACTGGGTGGACGGGTCGGAGAAGAACCTCCACGGAGAGGACAGCGAAGCCACGGCCGGGTTGTTCTCCACGAAGTGGTGGTCGTCGTAGACGAAGCGCCCGTCCAGCGAGCGGGCGTAGACCAGAAAAACCGCCAGCAGGGCCAGCGGGAACGCGGCCAGGCGCGCCGCGGCGCGGATGTCAGCCATCCCGCAATTCTAGACAATAACCCCGCCCTGCGGCAACCGCGGGCTCAGGCCCGCTCCAGGTGGGCGCTTTTGATGTTCTTCAGATAATCCAGCAGGCGGCGGTGCCTCTCCAGGCCGGCCTTCCCGGCCTTCTGGTAAACGTAGAAATTGTCCTCCAGCAGCTTCAGCCTCGGAAAAACGTTGACCAGCGTGCCTGCCTTCAGCTCCTTCAGCACGGTATATCTGGGCACGAAGCCGGCCCCCAGCCCCTCCATCGCGGCGTTTATGATGGCGCGGATGTGGTTGAGCTGGGTGACGTCCCGGAGCTCGGGCCGCTCCGAGGGCTGCAGCGCGTTCATGAAGTTACCCCACCACTGGCCGTCCTTGTCTATCGAAAGGACTGGGCAGCGGGCAAGGTCCCGCGGGGCCCTGAGCCCGCGGGTCCGCACAAAGCCCGGAGAGGCTATGACGGCGTACTCCTCCCTGAACAGCGGCACCTTCTCCAGGCCCTCTACGGCGTGGCTGCGGCAGTCTATGGCCAGGTCCAGTTCGTCGCCGAGCAGAGGCTTCAGCAGGTCAGGCCGGAACTGGAAGTCTATGTGCACCCCGGGGTTTCCGGCTATGAAGCCTTTTAGGTATTTCACGAGCAGCGTGGTGCCGAACTCCACCGTGGCGCCCAGCTTTATCACGCCGGCGTTCCTGCCCCCGAGCCCCTCTATGCGCTCGCGCGCGGCGTCCAGCTCGTAGAAGGCGTTCTCACAGGCCCTGTAGAGTATCCTGCCGGCCTCGGTCAGTTCCAGTCTGCCGCCCACCCTGCCGAAAAGTTTCTCTTTCAGGCCGCGCTCCAGCTTGGCAACGGCGTGGCTGACCGCGGATTGGGTCACGTATAGGCGCTTGGCGGCCTCAGTATAACTCAGCGTCTGCGCTGCCGTAAAGAACGCCCTGAGCTGGTAAAGGTCGAGGTTTATCATGATTTTAATTCATAGTCTGGTTGAATATTATGAATTATACTAATATTTGCGGGGATTGATATAATTCCTTTAGAAAGTCCCGGACAGGAGGAAACCATGAACTCTATTTTCAAAATACCAGAACCCATCAACGAGCCGGTAATGAACTACGCGCCCGGCTCCTCCGAGCGCAAGGAACTCAAGGCCAGGATAGCCGAACTGCGCGGCCAGGTCGTAGACATACCGCTCATCATAGGCGGCAAAGAGGTGCGCACCGGCCGCACGGTGGACATCACGATACCGCACGAGAACAAGAAGGTGATAGGCCGCTTCCACAAAGCCGGCCCGAAAGAGGTGCAGTTGGCCGTGCGCGCCGCCGCGCAGGCCCGCAAAACCTGGGCCAGGATGCCCTGGCACGCCCGCGCCGCCATCTTCCTTAAGGCCGGCGACCTGCTGGCCACCACCTGGCGCCAGACCCTGAACGCCGCCACGCTGCTGGGGCAGTCCAAGACGCCGTTTCAGGCCGAGATAGACTCCGCCTGCGAGCTGGCGGATTTCTACCGTTTCAACACCTACTACGCCCAGCAAATCTACTCCGAGCAGCCCTTCTCCCCGCGCGGAAACTGGAATTACATGGACTACCGCCCGCTCGAGGGCTTCGTGTTCGCGGTAACGCCGTTCAACTTCACGTCCATCGCCGGCAACCTCCCCACGGCCCCGGCCATCATGGGCAACGTCGTGCTCTGGAAGCCGGCCTCCACGGCCGTCTACTCCGCCTACCAGCTGATGAAACTGTGGCAGGCCGCGGGCCTGCCCGACGGCGTCATCAATATGCTGCCCGGCTCCGGCGGCGAGGTGGGCAACCCGGTCATCGACAGCCCGGACTTCATGGGCCTGCACTTCACCGGCTCCACCGCCGTCTTTAACGGCATGTGGGAGACCATAGTAAAGAACTTCCACAAGTACCGCGGCTACCCGCGCATAGTGGGAGAGACCGGCGGCAAGGATTTCATCTTCGCGCACCCGTCCTGCGACCGCGAGGCCCTGAAGTGCGCCATCGTGCGCGGCTCCTACGAGTTCCAGGGCCAGAAGTGCTCGGCCGCCAGCCGCACTTACGTCCCCAAGTCCGTCTGGAACAAGATCAAGGATGAGCTGGTCTCCGATATCGAGGGCATCAAGATGGGCCCCGCCGAGGACTTCGGCAACTTCATGAACGCCGTGATAGACAGGAACGCCTTCGCCACCATCACCGGCTACATAGACTACGCCGCCAAGGACAGGAGCGCCAAGATCATCGCCGGCGGCAAGTACGACGACTCCAAGGGCTGGTTCATCCGCCCGACGCTGATAAAGGCGTCGAAGCCCGACTTCAAGACCATGCAGGAGGAGATCTTCGGCCCCGTCATGACGGTGTACGTCTACGACGACGCCAAGTTCGACGAGACGCTGCGCCTCTGCGATGCCACCTCGCCGTATGCGCTGACCGGCGCGATCTTCTCGCAGGACCGCGCGGCCGTGCTGAAGGCGATGGACAGGCTGGAGAACGCGGCCGGCAACTTCTACATCAACGACAAGCCCACCGGGGCGGTCGTCGGCCAGCAGCCTTTCGGCGGCGCCCGCGGCAGCGGCACCAACGACAAGGCCGGCTCGCTCTTGAACATGATACGCTGGACGTCGCCGCGCGCCGTCAAGGAGAACTTCGTGCCGCCCCACGACTACAGGTACCCCTACATGCAGAAGGAGGCCTGAGGCCGGCGCGCCGCGGCGCGCGCGGGCGGGACCGGAGGCTGCCACCTCCGGTCCCTTTATTTCGGCTTATTTGATAAGATGGTCCTGACCCAGGTATTGGAGGCAATATGAACGCCGAAGAGAACGCGCCGGAGCCCGGCAACGAGCAAGAGCTCTCCTACGCCCCGGGAACCCCGGAGCGGAACGCCCTGCTGGCGAAGCTGGCGGAGCTGAAGGGGAAGGCCTGCGACATCCCGCTGTTCATAGGCGGCGGGGAGTTGCGCACCGGCAGGACCTCGCCGATCGTAGCCCCGCACGACCGCAGGAGAAAACTGGGCGCCTGGCACAGGGCCGGGGCGGCCGAGGTGGACACCGCTATAGAGGCGGCCTCCAAAGCCAGGGCCGACTGGGCCAGCAGGCCCTGGCGGGAGCGCGCGGAGGTGTTCAGGAAGGCGGCGGAGCTGGCCGCAGGCCCCTGGCGCGCGACGCTGGTGG
>JAJYJH010000004.1 GCA_021789695.1 bacterium
GCCAACGCTTTGTGGACCTTGACCTTCGGCCTGCGCTGCTGCGCGATGGAGATGATGGCCGCGGGCGCGGCCCGCTACGATTGGGCGCGCTTCGGCTTCGAGGTGCCGGCGGCCTCCCCGCGCCGCGCCGATTTGATGATAGTGGCCGGCACGGTCACGACAAAGATGGTCCCGCTGGTCAGGCGCCTCCACGCGCAGATGGCGGAACCGAAGTACGTGATAGCCATGGGCTCCTGCGCCATCTCCGGCGGCCCGTTCGCCTACGACACCTATTCGGTGGTCAAGGGCGCAGATACAATCATTCCCGTGGACGTCTACGTCCCAGGCTGCCCGCCGAGGCCCGAGGCCCTGCTGGACGGCATGATAAAGTTGCAGAAAAAAATAAAACTATCAAAATTCGCCGCGGAGGCAGCGTGAACACTTCAGATATACTCGACGACATAAACAAGGTGCCCGGCGCCTCCGGGGCCGTGGGGCCAGACTCCGTGCTGGACGTCCTCGCGCCCGCCAAAGAGGTCCCCGGCATCCTGACCGCCCTCAAGAAGTCCGGCTTCGGCCACCTCAGCTTCGTCACGGCGAAGGACCTTCCGTCGGAGAACCTGATAGAGCTGGTTTACCGCCTTTTCTCCTACGTATCCAGGATCGACGCGTCCGTGAGGACCCGGCTGGACCGCGGCAACCCCTCGGCGCCCTCCGTCAGCGGCATCTTCAGGACGGCAGAATGGCACGAGCGCGAAACGGCGGAGATGTTCGGCGTGGAGTTCTCCGGCCACCCCTGCCCGGGGAAGCTGCTGCTGCCCGACGGGGTGGAAGCGCCGCTGCGCAAGGATTTCAAGCACGAGAAGATGACGCCGCTGCCCGTGGTCTGAGCCGACCGATGCCCGTACAAGCCCCTTTCGAGCTGGAAAAGCTCTCCAACAAGGAATACATCCTTAACATGGGCCCCCAGCACCCGTCAACGCACGGCGTGCTGCGGGTCGTGCTCAAACTGGAGGGCGAACTGGTCAAGGACGTGTTTCCCGACGTCGGCTACATCCACTCCGGCGTGGAAAAGCTCTGCGAGAACAGGACTTACCCGGCGATAGTGCCCTACCTGGACCGGCTGGACTACCTGGGCGCCGTGAACCTGGAATGGGCCTACGTGCTGGCCGTGGAAAAGCTCTGCGGCATACAGGTTCCGGAGAGGGCCGAATACATCCGCGTGATCCTGGCTGAGCTCAACCGCATCATGAGCCACCTGCTGTGGTACTCGGCCTTCGGCATGGATGTCGGCGCGCTGACTCCGATTTTCTACGCTTTCCGCGAGCGCGAGGAGATTATCGCGCTGATGGAGGCGGCCACCGGCGGCCGCCTGACGCACAACGCGCTGCGCATCGGCGGCTTCAGGAGCGATCTGCCCAAGGATTTTTTGCCGGGACTCGGCCGTTTCCTCTCCTCTTTCGAGAGGAAGGTGGACGAGTACGAGGCGCTGCTTATAGACAACGTCATACTGAAGGCCAGGACGAAGGGCGTCGGCGCGCTGGACCCGGAACTCGCAGTGAGTTACGGCGTGACCGGCCCCTCGCTGCGCGGTTCCGGCCCCGCCTGGGACCTGCGCAGGACCGCGCCCTACTCGGTCTACGGCAAGCTGGATTTCCGCGTCCCGACCTCGGAAGGGCGCGACACCTGGTCCCGCCTGAAGGTGCGCATGGACGAGATGCGAGAGTCGGCGAAGATACTGCGTCAGGCCGCCGGGGCGCTGCCGTCCGGCGAAGTCTCGGCCAAAACGCCGCGCGTACTGAAGCCCGCCCCCGGAGAGGCCTACTCCCGCGTGGAGTCGCCGCGCGGCGAGTTCGGCGCCTGGGTAGTCAGCGACGGGAGCGAGAGGCCGTACCGCGTAAAGTTCAGGAGCCCCTCGTTCTCCAACCTCAGCGTACTCAGGGAAATAGCCGTCGGCTGCAACATCGCCGATATCATAGCGATTATGGGCAGCCTGGACCTCGTCATACCGGAGATAGACAGGTAATATGCTCCATCTGCTCGAAGCGCTCCTTTATAACCCGGGGGTCCCGCTGGCCGGGCTCGCCGCGAAGGCGCGCGCACTATGGGCCGCGCGAGGCCTGCCGTCCCCGGTGCTCGACCTCGTCTTCCAGCTGGCCATAGCGGCCACGGTCTCGGGCTTCATCACGGTCAACGCGCTCTTCATCATCTGGTTCGACCGCAAGATCTCCGCGCTGATGCAGCTCAGGAAGGGCCCCAACCGCGTGGGTCCGTTCGGCCTGCTGCAGACGCTGGCCGACACGCTGAAACTGCTCTCCAAGGAGGACATCAACCCGCTGCGCATAGACCCGCTGGCCTTCTGGCTGGCCCCGCTGCTCGTGTTCATCCCGTCTTTCGCCGTGTTCCTGGTTATCCCGTTCGGCAATGGGCTGATAGCCGGCGACCTGAACATCGGCATCCTTTATATCCTGGCCATAAGCGGCCTGTCCGTGATAGGCATCCTGTCGGCGGGCTGGGGTTCCAACAACAAGTACTCGCTGATAGGCGGCCTGCGCTCGGCCGCGCAGATGGTCAGTTACGAGGTCCCGATGATGCTGGCAATCCTGCCGGTCGTCATGCTGACCGGCTCGATGCGCATGGGGGCAATCGTGGACGCGCAGGCCGGCTACGGCTGGTTCGCGTTCATGCAGCCGGTCGCGTTCGTCATTTTCCTTATCGCCGGCAACGCCGAGGTCAACCGCGCCCCGTTCGACCTGCCGGAGGCCGAGTCCGAACTGGTGGCCGGCTTCAACACCGAATATTCCGCGATGAAGTTCTCTATTTTCTTCCTGGCCGAGTACACCAACCTGTTCCTGACCTCGGCCATAGCGGCAAGCCTGTTCCTGGGCGGCTGGGAAGGCCCGCTCCTGCCGCCCGTGGTCTGGTTCTTTTTAAAGACCTATTTTGTTATAACGCTGCTCTGCTGGGCGCGCTGGACGTTCCCGCGCATCCGCGTGGACCAGCTGATGCAGTTCTCGTGGAAATACCTGCTGCCCATAGCGCTGCTAAACCTGCTGGTCTCGGCGGCGGCGATGAAGCTGCTTTAATAGATGATGGGATACATTTCTGAGATTTACTACGGCATAAAAAGCCTCTCCGCCGGGCTCGGCGTGACCCTGAAGCACTGCTTCAGGAAGCCGATAACCCTCCAGTACCCTGAGGAGAAGCCGGCGCTCCCACTGCGCGCGCGCGGCAGGCTGGTCATGCCCGTCGACCCGGCCACCGGAGCCAACCGCTGCACGGCCTGCCTGCTTTGTGCGAAGGCCTGCCCCAACGGCTCGATAAAGATAACGAAAGCCCTCGGGGACGACGGCAAACCGAAGCCGCGCGCGGCTAAATACCTTTACAGGTCTGGGAACTGCATGTACTGCAACCTCTGCGTGGAGGCCTGCCCGTTCGCCGCCATCCTGATGTCGGAGGAGTATGAAACCGCGACGCGGGACAGGGAAAGTCTAAATATTGACCTGGCCGCGGAAAACCACCAACTGAAAGGCAGTAAGCTCTCCTGGTGGCTCGCCAAGTTCAAGGGGGAGGAACCCGCCTGATGGAACAGTTCCTTTTCTACACTTTCGCCGCCTCCATACTTATAGCCGCCGTACTGACCGTGACGGTCAGGAACGTCTTCCACAGCGCGTTGTATCTGGCGCTGTCGTTGTTCGGAGTAGCCGCGGTGTTCGCGCTGCTGGGCTCCTACTTCCTGGCCGGCCTGCAAATCCTGCTCTACGTCGGCGCGGTGGTGGTCCTGTCCATCTTCGTCATCAGCATGACAAAGCACATCACCGGCGCCGGAGCGGCCGGGACCGGCCGCAGGGCGGTGCCGGCCCTGCTGACGGTACTGGCCTCCGGCGCGCTGCTGACCAACGCCATACTGAGGACCGACTGGGGAGCGTCGTTCGCGTATTCCTACGGCGCCGGCACCGACGCCGCGGCCATAGGCAGCCATATCCTCTCGGATTTTGTGATACCTTTCGAGGCCGTCTCGGTGTTGCTGCTGGCCGCGCTGATAGGCGCGATAACCATAATAGCGAAGGACGGCAGATGATAACGCTCACCCACTACCTGGTACTTGGCGCAGCGCTGTTCTGCGTAGGGCTCTACGGCGTGATGACTCGCCGCAACGCGATAGCGCTGCTGATGTCCACCGAACTGATCTTCAACGCCGTCAATATCAATATGGTGGCCTTCTCCCGCTTCCAGGAGCCGGGCTTCGCGCACGGAGAGATGTTCGCCATCTTCGTCATAGCCGTGGCCGCCGCAGAGAGCGTGCTGGGCCTGGCGATAATCCTGGCGATCTACCGCAGCCGCCAGACGGTAAACTCGGAAGAGATGAAGCTGATGAAATGGTAAGAACATGGACAAGATAAGCCTGCTGGCCGCGCTGATCCCCGCCCTTCCGTTCGCGGCCTTTCTGGCTGCGGCGGCCTTCGCCCGCCGCCGTCCCGCCGGGGCCGCGGCCGTTTCCATAGCCGGCACCGCGGCGGCCTTCGTTCTCTCGTGCGCCGTGCTCTGTTCGGAGCTGGCCTCCCCGGCCGTCCACGCGGCCGGCGCCGAGTGGCTACAGCTGGCTTTCGTGAACCTGCACATGGGCGTGCTGGTGAACCAGCTGACCGCGCTGATGCTGTTCATCGTCACTTTAGTCTCGCTGTTGGTCCAGATCTACTCCCTGGGCTATATGCGCGGGGACGCTGGATTCTCCAGGTTCTTCTCGTTCCTGTCGCTGTTCACGTTCTCGATGCTGGGCATCGTGGTGGCGGACAACCTGATACAGCTTTACATTTTCTGGGAGCTGGTCGGACTCTCCTCCTACCTGCTGATCGGCTTCTGGTACGACAGGCCGGCTGCCGCCGCCGCGGCCAAGAAGGCCTTCGTCGTCAACCGCGTAGGGGACTTCGGCTTCCTGCTGGGAATCCTGCTGCTGGCCAGGGCCGCCGGCACTTTCGATTTCTCCGGAGTTGCCTCCTTCGCCGCCTCCGGCGCCCTGCCGGCCGCCAGGGTGACGCTGATAGCGTTGCTGCTCTTCTGCGGCGTGCTGGGCAAGTCAGCGCAGTTCCCCCTGCACGTCTGGCTGCCAGACGCGATGGAGGGCCCCACGCCGGTTTCGGCGCTGATCCACGCGGCCACTATGGTGGCGGCCGGAGTCTTCATGCTAGCCAGGCTCTTTCCGGTCTTCTCCGCCTCGCCGGAGGCCATGAGCGTCATAGCGGGCGTCGGCGGGTTCACGGCCGTGTTCGCGGCTTCTATAGCCCTGGTGCAGGACGACATTAAGCGGATACTTGCCTACTCCACGCTGTCGCAGCTGGGCTACATGGTTATGGCCATGGGCGCGGGGGCCTACACGGCCGGCATCTTCCACTTGGCCATGCATGCGTTCTTCAAAGCGCTGCTCTTCTTGGGCGCCGGCTCGGTGATTCACGCCGTCCACACCAACGACATCTGGAAGACGGGCGGCCTTCACAGAAAGATGCCTGTGACCTCCCTGACGATGCTGGCCGCCTCGCTGGCCATCTCCGGAATCTTCCCGTTCTCCGGCTTCTGGTCCAAAGACGAGATCTTCTCCGCGCTGAAAGCGGGCGGGCATACGTACCTCTACTTTGCCGCCGTCTCCGCGGCTTTCATGACAGCCTTCTATATGTTCAGGCTTTACTTCGTCGTTTTCTCCGGTGAGCCGGGAGAGAGCTCCAGGCACGCGCACGAGCCGCCGGTCGTGATGACCGCGCCGCTGGTCGTGCTGGCCTTTTTCTCGGTCTTCGCGGGCCTTGCCGCGCTGCCCCACACGCACGGTATCGCCTCCTTCATCTTCTACGGGCAGCCAGAGCGGGCGGGGCTGAGCCTCCCGATAGCCCTCACCTCCTCGACGGTGGCGCTCTCCGGCATAGCGCTGGCCTGGCTGGTCTACGTCCGCAAAGCCGTGCCGGCGGCGGCGCTGCGCGCGGCCTCGGGACCTCTCTACTACCTGCTCAAAAACAAGTATTACGTGGACGAGCTTTACCTGTTCTTCGTTCGCAACGTTTTCTTCGCGCTCACCGCCGCCATACGGTGGTTCGATCGGAACGTGGTGGACGGGGCCGTCAGGCTCTCCGGCCTGGCCGTGCGCCGCTCCGGAGACGGACTGCGCCGCACCGTGTCAGGCACCGTGCAATCCTACGCGCTGACCGTCTTTGGCGGGATGGCTGTTATCCTGCTGGCCTCCGCCTGGATGCATCCCGCCTTGTTCGGGTTCGGAGGCCCGCTGAAATGACCGCTGTCCGAACTCTCTTTGCCTCAATACCTATACTTACTGTCATCTACTTGCTGCCGCTGACGGCGGTGCTGGGCATAGCTTTCATCCCCGAGGAGAACAAAAAGGCCATAAAAACGGTCTCGTTGGTCTTCTCGGCCGCGGCCTTCGTCCTGTCGGTGCTGCTGTTCTTCGCCTATGACTACCACGCCGGAGGCTTCCAGTTCGTCGAACGCGCCCCGTGGATACCGGCGCTGGGAGTCAACTACTTCCTGGCCGTCACCGGCATCAACGTGACGCTTGTGCTGCTGACCGGCGTGATTATCCTGGCCGGCGTGCTGGCCTCGTGGGGAGTGGAGCACCGCACGAAGGAGTTCTTTATCCTGCTGCTGACGCTGACCACCGGCGTGTTCGGCGTGTTCATGGCCTACAACCTGTTCCTGTTCTTCCTGTTTTACGAGATAGCCGTGCTGCCGATGTACCTGCTGATAGGCATCTGGGGCACCGGGCCCAAGGAAGAGTCGGCTATGAAGTTGACCCTCTACTTGATGGCCGGCAGCGCGCTGATAGTGGCGGGGTTGCTGGGCCTTTTCTTCGCCTCCGGCCTGCACACGTTCGACATGGACTTATTGCTGAACGTCGCCTTCCCGCGCTCCTTCCAAATCGCGTTCTTCCCCGTCTTCTTCGTCGGCTTCGGCATCCTGGCGGCCATGTGGCCGTTCCATACGTGGTCGCCGGACGGCCACGCCTCAGCCCCGACGGCCGTCTCGATGCTGCACGCGGGCGTGCTGATGAAACTGGGCGCCTACGGCTGCCTGGTCGTCGCGGTCTGGCTGCTGCCGGCCGGGGCCAGGTTCTGGCTCCCGGTGGTAGCCCTGCTGACCCTCGTGAACATCGTCTATGGTTCGCTCGGCGCGGTGGCCCAGCGCGACCTCAAGTTCATCGTGGCCTACTCTTCGGTTTCGCACATGGGCATAGTCCTGCTGGGCATAGCGGCCGCCAACTCGGTGGCCTTTTCCGGGGCCGTGCTGCAGATGTTCTCGCACGGCGTAATGACCGGCCTTTTCTTCGGTCTGGTCGGCATGGTCTACGGCCGCGCGCACACGCGCGTCGTCACCGAGATGGGGGGGCTCGCCAAGGTGATGCCGGCGCTGACGGCCTTCTTCGTTTTGACCGGCCTCTGCTCGCTGGGGCTGCCGGGCACTTCGGGCTTCGTGGCCGAACTGACGGTCTTCCTCGGCGCTTTCAGGACATATCCGAAGCTCACGGTGCTGGCGATAACCAGCATCGTGATAACGGCCTTCTACGTGTTGAAGCTGGTGCAGACGGCCTTCTTCGGCCCGCTGAACCCGCGCCTGGCAGGGCTCAAAGACGCGACCCTCCCGGAACTGGCCGCGTTGACCTTGCTGATGGTCTTCATCCTGGCCGTGGGCTTCTATCCGTTCTATATCATGAAAGTAATACATTCCTCCGTGCTGCCGATAGCTATAAAGCTGGGGGGCGCCTGATATGTTCGCCTCCTTCTCGCTGATGTCTACGGAGCTGGCCCTGGCAGGCGGCATAACGCTGCTGCTGATGATGGACATACTGGGCGCCGGGAAAAAAGCGGTGGGGATGGCCTTCACGCTGCTGATGGCCGGCCTGCTGGCGTGGACGCTGCTGGACCGCTCTTACGGGGCGCTCATGATAGGCACCTACGTCGCGGACGGACTCTCCAGGTTCTCCAAGGTGGTGATCTTCCTCTCGGCCGCCCTCACCGGACTGCTATCGCTTGGCTCGCTGAAATCGGAGGGCCGGTTCGCCGGGGCCTACTACACGCTGCTGGCCTCTTCGGTGCTGGGGCTCTGCCTGCTGGTTTCCTCCAAGGAACTGATCACGCTTTACGTCGGGCTGGAGCTTGCCACCACCAGCCTCTTTGCGCTGGCCGCCTTCTACAAGGACGACAACCTCTCCACCGAGGCGGGACTCAAATACCTGATACTGGGCGCCTCCTCCTCCGGCATCCTCCTCTACGGCCTCAGCCTGATCTACGGTTTGGCCGGCACGACATACGTTGACGTCATAAAGATAGCGGCCGCGGGCAACCACGCCCCGGCTCTCGTGACCGGCATGATACTGGCTCTGCTGGGCGTGGCCTTCAAACTCTCGGTGGTGCCGATGCACGTGTGGACGCCGGACGTCTATCAGGGCGCGCCGACGCCGGTGGCGGCCTTCATCTCGGTGGCTTCCAAGGCGGCCGGCTTCGTGTTCGCGATAAGGCTGTTCCCGGTCATGCTGGCCAGCCTCGCCGGCATCTGGGTGCCGCTCTTGTCCGTGCTGGCCTTCGTGACGATGACCGCGGGCAACCTGATGGCAATTCCGCAGAAGAACGTCAAGCGCTTCCTGGCCTACTCCACAATCTCGCAGGCTGGTTACATCCTGGTCGGCTTCGTCGGCGCTTCGGCCGCGGGCATCAGCTCGGTAATGTTCTACCTGCTGGCCTACGCAGTATCCAACATGGCGGCCTTCGGCGTGGCGGCGGCCTTAGCGCACTCCACCGGCTCGGACGACCTGGCGGACTACGACGGGCTGGCCCGCAGGGAGCCGGTGCTGGCGCTGGTGTTCCTGACAGCGCTGCTGTCGCTGGCCGGCATCCCGCCTCTGGCGGGCTTCATCGGGAAGTTCTACCTGTTCTACGCGGCGATGCAGCAGGGCTACGTGTGGCTGGTAATCGCGGCCGCGCTCAACAGCACGGTGTCGCTGTACTACTATCTGACGATACTCCGGCGAATGTACATCTCCGATAGTAAGAAGGACTCCCCTGCGGTAAACGTCCCTGTAACGATAAAGGCCGCGCTGGCCTTTTCGGTGGCCGCGATGCTCATCCTGGGCCTCTTCCCCGGCCCCGTCATCGACGCCACCTCAGCCATCGGTCGCGCCTTATTCTAGGGACGCCGCTTCCTAACTTGCAAAAAGGAACAAGGGGAGCTAATGCTCCCCTTGTTCCTTTCCCGGTTTTCCTATCAGGCGGTTAGAAATTTAGGAAGTTAGGAAACAGCGTCCCTACATCCGCTCAGGCGCGGAGACGCCCAGGAAGCCCAGCCCCCGCGCTATCACGCCTTTTACCGCCTTCAGCAGGAACAGGCGGTAGGCGCTGGTTTCCTTGTCGGCCGGGTCCAGCACCTTGTGCTTGTCGTAGAAGGAATGAAACAGCGCCGCCAACTCCGTCAGGTATGTGGTCAGATGGTGGGGGGAGTTGTCGCGGGCGCAGTCGGCCAGCGTCTTCTCCAGCCACAGCAGCTTGAGCATCAGGGCGCGCTCCTCGGGGTTGATGGCGGCCTTCGCCTCGTCGAAGGAGGCGGCCGGGTCCACGCCCTTGGCCGGGGCGTTGTCGAAGATGGAGCAGATGCGGGCGTGCACGTACTGCACGTAGTAGACCGGGTTCTCGTTGGACTTCTTCTTGGCGAGTTCCACGTCGAAGTTCAGATGCGTGTTCGGGCCGCGCGAGGCGAAGAAGAAGCGGCAGGCGTCGGTGCCTACGTCGTCTATCAGCTCCTTCAGCGAGATGAAGTCGCCGGCGCGCTTGGACATCTTCACCACTTCCTTGCCGCGCAAGAGCGACACCTGCTGGTGTATAATCACCTTGAAGGTGCCTTTCTCCGAGCCAAGCGCCTTGACGGCGGCTTCCATGCGCGGCACGTAGCCGTGGTGGTCTGCGCCCAAGATGTCTATCAGCCTGGTGAAGCCGCGAGAGAATTTGTTCAGGTGATAGGCGATATCGTTCAGGAAATAGGTGTTGCGGCCGTCGGCCTTCACCAGCACGCGGTCCTTGTCGTCGCTCTCGAGCTCGCTGGCCGCACCGAACCATACGGCGCCTTCTTTCTCGTAGGTCATGCCGCGGCTCTTCAGCGTCTCGAGCGCGGCCCTCGGCCCGCCGGCCTCGTGCAGTTCGCTCTCCAGGAACCAGCGGTCGAACTTCACGCCGAAGGCCTGCATGTCGGCCTTGTGCAGTTTCAGCATCTCTGAGACCGCGTACTCGGAGAACTGCGCGTCGGTCCAGCCGGCGGCCTCTTTGGGCAGCGCGGCGGCCGTGTCCTTGAGGTAATCGCCCTGGTAGCCGTCCGCCGGGGGCTCCTTGCCCTCGAGGCGCGCCTTCAGCGAGAGGCCGAGCTTCTCCACCTGGCGCCCGACGTTGTTGACGTAGAACTCGGTGGCCACTTCGGCGCCGAGCTCCTTCCAGACGCGGGCGAGGCTGTCGCCCAGCGTGGCGCCGCGGCCGCTGGCCAGGTGCATCGGGCCGGTGGGGTTGGCGGAGACGAACTCCAGGTTTATCTTCTCGCCGGCGAACTCGGGCCTCTTGTAGCAGTCCGGCCTCTCCAGCTCCTTCAGCGCGGAGAAGAGCTGCGCGCTGGGAAGCCTTATGTTCACGAAGCCGGGCGCCACGGCCTCCGGTTCCAGCTCCGCCCCGAAAGCGGCTTTCAGTTCCGCGGCTATCTTCAGCGGCGGCCTCTTCAGCAGCTTCGCGGCCGAGATCGGCCAGGCTACGGATGCGTCCGCCTTGATGTGCGGCGGTGGCGCAGCCAGCGCGAAAGACGACAGCGCCTCGTCGTCCAGGGAAAAGGCCGCCTTAGCGCGGCTTTTGAGGTCGGCTTCGAGGGTGGAGATCTTCATTATTTTTTCTTGGCGGTCTTTTTGGCCGCGGGTTTTTTAGCGGCTGGGTTGCGCGCGGGTTTCCTGGCGGCGTTCTTAACTGCGGATTTCTTCGCCGCGGGTTTTTTAGCGGCTGGGTTGCGCGCGGCTTTCCTGGCGGCCGGTTTCTTCGGCGCGGGGGCCGGCTTCTCTTCCCACGGCACCTGCTTGCAGCCGGCGTAGACCTTGTCTATCGCGTAGAATTCCGCGGCCTTCGTGTCGTAGATGTGCACCAGCGTGCCGCCATAGTCCAGCACCTTCCAGCTGCGCGAGCGCATGCCGTCCTTGTGCAGGCAGAAGACGCCCTCCTGCTTAAGCTTGTGCAGAATGTCCTCCTCCACAGCGTCCAGCTGCGGGCCGGACTCCACCATCAGCAGCACGGCGTAGTCCGCCAGCGGCGAGGTCCCGGCCAGGTCATAGACCGCCACCGGGGACGCCTTCTTGGCGTCGCCTATGCGCGCGGCCGCCACGGCTATCTTCCTGAAACTGTTTCTGTTATCGGTCATATCGTGTTCTTGCTCTTCCTGAGCTTTTCGAGCATGGCTGCCTCCGCCTGGTGCCCGATGTTGATTATCGCCGAGCCGGCGATGGAGGATATTGTAGTAAATATGGTGGACAGGTTATTCCTCTCCACAGGAGAGAGTTTCTCCTTCCTGTCCAGCACGGCGCAGGCGAGGCTTTTGCCTTCGGCCGCGCAGAGCATCACGTAGGAATTATCGTCCCGCCAGCCGCCTTCCGGTCTGGCCGGCACCGCGGCCTCGGCCGCCCGTGGAAAGGAATCGCGCGAGTAGACCTCTTCGTACTCCTCGTTGAACATATTGTAGACGTAGCCCTTCACGTTCCAGTCGCCTTCCAGGTAGATGCGGGCCTCGTCCATGACTTTCGCGAAGAACTCGCCCGGCGACTTGTGCTGCAGCATCAGCAGGCGGCTGAGGTCGTAGAGCATCGTCAGTTCGCTCGAGGTATGCTGCAGTCGGCGCATCAGCGTGCGCATGATGCCGCTGAAGATGCTGATACCGGTCCCGGGGTGCTCCTTTATGAAATCGAAGAACTGGGTCCGCCCGACCTCGTAGAGCACCGCAGCAAAGGAGGCGCGGGCCTGCGCGAAGCGCGGCTGCCCCTCTATCACGGCCATCTCGCCGAAGAAATCGCCGGGAGAGAGTATGGCCAGGGTCTTAAAGCTGGCCCCTCCGGCGTCCAGCGCTTTCTCTATCACGACCTCTCCGGACACGATGATGAAAAGCGAGCCGCCCTGCTCCTTCTCCCGGAAAATCACGTCCCCGGCGGCATAGGAGGTTTGCCGGAAGTAGCCGGAAAACTCGCTCAGCATCGAGTCGGAGAGGCCGCGGAATAGCGGTATTTTTCTCAGTTCGTCTATTTCGGACATACCCCCCCCTTAAACGCCCGCTGGACTGCAGAGCTTCTGGAAGCCATCCGAGTCGTGCGCCTTGGCGGCGGCCACGCCGTAGTCCACCAGGTTCTGCTTTACCAGCATCGCCAGCGCGCGGTCCATCGGGATCATGCCGAACTTGGCGCCGGTCTCTATAGCGCTGTAGATCATGTGCGTTTTGCCCTCGCGGATCAGGTTGGCGATGGCCGGCGTCATGAGCATAACCTCGCGCGCAGCCACTCGGCCGCGGCCGTCCTTGCGCGGCAGCAGGATCTGCGACACGACGCCCTGCAGCGAGGCGGCCAACTGCACGCGCACCTGCTCCTGCTGGTGCGGCGGGAACACGTCTATGATACGGTCCACGGTGGAGGCGGCGTCCTGCGTGTGCAGTGTCGCGAACGTCAGATGGCCCGTCTCCGCCGCGGTGATCGTCAGCTGGATCGTCTCCAGGTCGCGCATCTCTCCGACCAGGATCACGTTCGGGTCCTCGCGCAGCGCGGCGCGCAGTGCGTTGTTGAAACTGCGCGTGTGCTGGCCCACCTCGCGCTGTCGCACGACGCAGGAACTGGCCTCGTACGTGAACTCTATCGGGTCCTCTATCGTCAGGATGTGCTTCTTCTTCTTCTGGTTGACCAGGTTAATCAGCGCCGCCAGCGTGGTGGACTTGCCAGAGCCGGTGGGCCCGGTCACCAGCACCATGCCCTTGGGCAGCTCGGAGAAATTGACAATCGAGGGCATCAGGCCGAGCTGCTCCGGGGTGGGGATGACCGAGGGGATAACGCGCATCACGGCCTCCACGCCGTTGCGCGCAGCCAGCACGTTAAGGCGGAAGCGGGACACGCCGGTGACGGCGAAGGAGCTGTCCAGTTCCCAATCCTTCTCGAACCTGGCCCTCTGCTCGTCGTAGAGGGCGGAATAGATCAGCGCTTTGGACTGTTCCGCCGTCAGAGGCGGAATACCCTCGGCGACCGGGACTATCTCGCCGCTGCGGCGCATCAGCGGGGGCTTGCCAACGCTGATATGTATATCGCTGGCGCCCTGCTGAACGGCCGTCTTCAGAATCGTGACCATGTCCATAGGAAACCCTCCCCTTATTTTTTAAGTCTGTCCGCGTCGAAATCCTCGCCCAGCATTACCTCCGCCGCCGCCACGCTGTTGTGCGTCGGCCTAAGGCGTATCTCCAGCTCGTCAAGGCCGAGCGCGGCGCGCAATGCGAGCGCCGCGGCGGCGTCCTCGGAAAAGCCGAAGATTTCCGTCCGCTTCTGCTTGGCCCTGTTGCCGACCGAGATAACGTCGAAACCCTTCTCCCTCAGGTCTTTGGCGGCCAGGCCCGCGAGGCCGTCCTTTCCCGAGGCGTTCAGAACCTCCACCATCGGCAGGCGCGAATCGTCCACCGCCTCCCCGTCCTGCTCCGTTCCGCGCCGCAGGTCGGTCAGTATGAAATCGGAGGAATCCAGCCCGGAAAATCCGGAAAAAACGGAAAAAAGGTCGAACGAGGAGAGATTCGTCCTCCCGGAGGCCTTTATCCGGCGCGTCCACGCGGCAGCCGAGAACAGCAGCCTGGGGTCCCGCCTCCAGCCGTTAAGCGCGTTCCAGAGGACGTTCAGGTCCGGAGCCGTGGAAAGCTCCACGTAAAAGACCCCGCCGCCGCCGGCTCCGGCCGTACCGGCCAGTTCCGCGGCCCTGTCCGCGGGCTTGGCCTTGCGGCGCTGGCGGCGCCTGTCGGTGAAGGCGCTTACGGCGCCGGAAAAGGGATGATAAACCAAAAGAGCCGAGGAGTCCGGCCCCAGCAGGGCCAGCCGCACGTCACGGCCGGACATGATCGCCCTGGAGGCCGGCGAAAGATACTGCCAGGCCGCCGCCGCCAGGGCGAACGCCAGACCGGCCGCCAGCATCAGCCTTTCTTTTCTTCCCGCAGACTGTTCCATAGCGCCACGCTCAGCGGGTGGACCCAGCCGCCCGCAGAGAACGCATAGACAAGTTTAACATAATTGGCCGCCCGGAAGGCCGCCGCCGGATCCAACACGGCCAGCCTGCGGACCAGGGAGGCCTCCCGGAAGGAACGGCCGCGGTTGGCCAGGTCGCTTATGTAGACCAGCCGCGCCAGCGGGCCCATCCCGGGAGCGCCCGTGGCGTGCAGCCTTATGGCCCCCAGCACCTCCGGGTCCCTCACCGAGAACCTCTTCCTGGCCAGCTCCGCGCCGGCCCACACGTGCGCCAGCAGCGGCGCTTCCCTGAACATCTCTCCGCGCAGCGGAACATTCTTCGGGCAAAGGCGCCGCTGCGCCGGGAGCGGCAGGTCCCTGGCGCAGTCGTGCAGCAGCGCGGCCAACGCCGCTTTGCGCTGCGGCACCCCGACGCGCCCGGCCAGCTGAAGGGCCAGCTCGGCGGTCAGCAGAGTGTGCTCGTAGCGCCGGGGGGAAAGCAATTCCCTCAGCAGCGCCCTTTCCCGAAAGAGATAAAAGGATTTTTTTTCCAGCAGCTCCTGTACGGAGCGCTGCAACTGCGCAGGGCGGCCGCCAAGGAAAAGCCGCGCCCGGATCCCGGTGGAATCGGCCTCGGGAAAACTCCCCGCCAGGCGCGAGAAGGGGACCCCGCTCGACGCGGCCGCATACCCCGGCCTCGGGCCCACCAGCAGGCGCGCGTTCCTAAGTATCAGGTCCGGCCTGCGCCAGCGGGAAAAGCCCTCCAGGCAGTCGGAGCCCATCAAAAAAAACATCTCCGAGCGCGGGTGCAGCCGCCTGAAATGGGAGAGCGTCTCCCAGGTGTAGACCACGCGCCGCCGCGCCGCCTCGAAGGGGCTGATCCTTATCCTCACGTCGCCGCCGAAGCCCTCCTCTTCCATCGCGGCCCTGAGCATGGCGGCCCTGGCGCCGTAGGGCACGGGCATGAAATCCTTGAAAGGGGTGCGGAACCCAGGGACAAAATAAAAGAAGGCGGGATCGAGCTGGCGGAGAGCGGCGGCAGCCAGCGCGGCGTGCCCCCTGTGCGGCGGGTCGAAACTCCCGCCGTAGACGATGACCGGCTTTTTCTCTTCGGACATAGACGCCCGCCGGGTTATTTGGCGGACCCATTTAGTATAATATACTTCAGTATCCGACTCAAAGCACGGCGACTATGGCAAAGAACAGAGACAACAGCATCATCCTGCTTGTGGACCCGCCCGAGGCCGACAGGATAAGCAGCGAGTTTAAGACCGCTTTCGGCCCCGAACGCGCGGCCCACGTCAACAGCGACCTGCTGGCGGCCGCCTATAAACTGGCCAAGAACTTCAACGACGCCATGCTGATTATCTCCTACGCCAAGTCGCCGCGCCACCCTGACCTCACCTGGCTGGACCCCGAGGATCCCGGTTTCCTCGAGGTGAAGAGACACAGTTTCGAGGAACGCCTGCAGGACGCCATGAAGCTGGCCTTCTTCACCGGGGCAAAAAAGGCCGTGCTGATAAACCATCTCTCGCCAGAACTCAAAGGCGAGTGGCTCTACCAGGCCTTCGATTCGGTCAATGACAGGACCGTGGCCATAGGCGCGAACACCGACGGGACCTACTACCTGGTGGGACTGACGCACCCAAACCTGAAGATCTTCGAGGCCCCGGGCTTCTCGCGCGGCAAGAGCGCTGAGACGCTGGCCGAGAGGGCGCGCCGCAACAAGCTTAACGTGGTGAACACCCCGGAGACCTATTCCGTGACCGGGGAGGATTCGCTGCTAAAATTTATGGAGTCGAAGGAAACAATGCCTCCGATCTTCCAGGCCCAGCACGCCCAGCCGCAGGCCCCGGCGCAGGAGCAGGCCCAGGAAACCAAGAAGCATCACCGCCGCCAGAAGCACGCCGAAACAGGCGAGCAGCCGCAGGCGGATAAACCGCAGAGTTGAGGAGCGCTCCGCTTCTTTTACGGCGCCCCGGGAGGGTTCTTTCCGCTTATGAACAACACAGACTCCGCCATAGAGAAGATCTTCCGCCTTGCCGGACGGGTCCAGTGCGAGGTGACCGTGGGGAGCCGGGATTTGGCCCTGACCCGCTTCGCCGACAACGTCATCTCCCAGAACGTCTCCTCGTCGTCCAGGGATTTCTCCGTGCGGCTGCTGGACGGAGGGCGCGCCGCCAAGGTCAATTTCAACCAGACCGACGACGCCTCTCTGAAAAGGGCGATAAGTTCCGGATTGGAGATACTTAAGAAACAGAAAAAGGACCCGGAACTGCTGCCGCTGGCGAAGCCTAAGCCGCTGCAGGCCGGCAAGAACCTCTACGACAGGGCCACGGCGGAACTGACGCCTGTCTTCCGCGCCGAAAAGGCCGCCGAGCTGGCCCGCGCGTGCGCGAAAGCCGGCCAGACGGCCTGCGGAACCGTGGACAACGGCCGCTCCGAGCTGGTGATTGCAAACAACCTCGGCCTCTTCGCCCGCTGGCGGGACAGTTTCGTCACTCACAGCGTCACGGTCACAGACCACGACGGCTCCGGCTGGGCCGAGCAGACCTCCCACGCCGTGGGGGACATAGACTTCAGGCGCCTCAACGAGACCGCGCGCGCCAAGGCCGCGGCCAGCCGCAGGCCGCGCGACCCGAAACCCGGCAAATACACGGTGGTGCTGGAGCCGCAGGCCGCCGCGGACCTTCTCTCTTACATGAACGCCTACAGCTTCGGCGGACAGTTCTACAACGAGGGCCGTTCCTTCGTCTGCGGCAAACTGGGCAAGCGTGTCCTGAGCCCGCTGCTGACCCTGGAGGACAACTTCCTGGGAGCGGCGCCCGGTATGCCGTTCGACTTTGAAGGCCAGCCGCGCTCTAAGCTCACGCTGGTAGAGAACGGCGTGCTCAAGGCCGTGGTGCACGACCGCAAGACCGCCAAAAAAGCGAAGACATCCCCCACCGGCCACGCGCTGCCACAGCCGAGCTATTTCGGCCCGCTGGCGATAAACCTCGCCGTGAAGCCCGGGAAGGATTCTCTCCAGGACCTGATAAGGGGCACCGAGCGAGGCATACTGGTGACGCAGTTCCATTACACCAACCTGCTCAAGCCGGAAACCATGGAGATAACCGGCATGACGCGCAACGGCACGTTCATGATAGAAAACGGCGGGGTGGCCTTCCCGATAAAGAACCTGCGCTTCACGCAGAGCATGGTGGAAGCCTTCGCTAACATAGAGGCCATTGGCTCCGCCGCCGAACTGCTGGCCGTCTGGGGGAATATCTCCTGCCCACCCATGCGCCTGTCCGGCTTTAACTTCTCTTCGGCCACGAAGTTCTAAGGTAAAAAACATGTTCAAACTAGCCTCTAAAGCGATAGAAGTGGCGGAAAAGCACAAAGTTGACTTTGGCGACATCCGCGTAGTGGAGCAGCGCGCCCAGGTCCTGGCGGTGAGGACGGGGGAGATTAGCGCCCTCACCGACGAGACTACCCTCGGCTATGGCGTACGCGTGCTCTATATGGGCGCCTGGGGCTTCGCTTCAGGCCGCGAGATGACCGAGCGCGCCGTCAAGGAAACGGCGCTGAAGGCCATAACCATAGCCAAGGCCAGCCGCCTGCTGATGCGCGGCAAGGTGCGGCTGGCCGGAGAACCGGCCTATTCCGATTTCTGGCAAACGCCTTTCCAGAAGGACCCTTTCGCCGTGCCGGTGCAGCGCAAGCTGGACCTGCTGTTCGCGCTGGACAAGACGCTGCGCGCTCACCGGAATATAAAAGTCTCTGAGGCGGAAATGGAGTTCATCCGCGAGCACCAGTGGCACCTGACCACCGAAGGCTCGCGCATAGAGCAGGTGCTGTTGAACTCCGGCGCCTCCATCTCGGCCACCGCGGTGGAAAACGGGGAATCGCAGATGCGCGGTTACCCCTCCTCGCACAGCGGCCAGATGCTGGGCGGCGGCTGGGAAATAATAGAAGCCCTGCACCTGGCCGACCACGCCGAACGCGTGCGCGACGAGGCCGCCGCGCTGCTGAAGGCTCCCGTCTGCCCCGCGGGAGTAAAGGACCTGATCATTTCCGGCAACCAGTTGGCGCTGCAGATACACGAGAGCGTGGGGCACGCCTCCGAACTGGACCGCGTGCTGGGCTACGAGGAATCCTACGCCGGGTCCAGCTTCGCCACTACGGATAAGCTGGGGAAGTTCCGCTACGGCTCGCCCATCGTCAACCTGGTGGCGGACGCCACGCTGCCCGGCGGCCTGGCCACCGCCGGCTACGACGACGACGGCGTGAAAGCCCAGCGCTGGCACATCGTAAAGGATGGCATCCTCTCCGGTTACATGACCAACCGCGAGTTCTGCGGCCGCATAGGACAGGAACGCTCCCGGGGCTGCAACCGCGCCGACGGCTATTCCAACATTCCCATAATCCGCATCTCCAACCTGAGCCTGATGCCGGGAGATTCCTCAACTGAAGAGCTCGTTTCCGGGATAAAAGACGGGTTAATAATGGAGAACAACACGTCCTGGAGCATAGACCAGAAACGCCTTAATTTCCAGTTCGGCTGCGAGATAGGCTGGGAGATCAGGAACGGCAAAAAAGGCCGCATGATAAAAAACCCCAGGTACCAGGGTATTACACCTGAGTTCTGGGGCTCCTGCGACGGCATCGCGGGCCCGCAGGAATGGCGCCTGTGGGGCGTTTCCAACTGCGGCAAAGGGCAGCCTGGCCAGAGGGCCATGATGTGTCACGCCTCAAGCCCAGCGCGCTTCCGCAAGGTAAAAGTGGGAATAAAGGGTTAAAACCCTTCCCGCCTCTTCCGCATAAAAAAGCGTCTTCGGGCGCTTTTTTATCTTTTCTGTCGTTGACTTGAAGTAATCGGAAATATATAATATTATAGATATCCGCAAAGGGAGGCTTTTTTCAACCGGACTAAAAGGTCTCTTTGTTCGTCTTTTAGTAACTTATTTTGGAGCAGAACCGTTGGAAATTACGATTCCAAAAAAGTTATCAACATAAAAAAAGCATAAAAAATAAGAGTTTTTATAGTGGCGACAGAATCTATTAACAGTTGTGGATAACTTGTGGATAACTTAACCGATATCAAGGACACCTGGCAGAAAATGCTTCAAAAACTGGACGCCGAGATAGGTTCCGGGACTGTGGACCTCTGGGTGCGCCCGATAAAGCTTCTTTTCATAGAGGGAGACACTCTCAAGCTCGAAGTTCCGGACTCCATTATCTACAATACGGTTAAACAGCGCTACGAGGAAAAGATCGTTTCGCTCCTGGAGGAATTCACCGGCAGGAACCTTAAGATAACCTATTCAATGTCGCTTGCGCCCACGGAACCTCCGCCTCAGTCCAAGGCCGCGCCGGCCGCCATAGCCCTGCCGGCCAACTATTATTCCTTTAATCCGAACTACACCTTCGAGACCTTCATAATGGGCACTTCCAACCGCTTCGCTTTCGCCGCCGCGGAAGGAGTGGCAAAGACTCCGGGACAGACAAACCCTTTTTTCATCTACAGCCCCCCGGGCCTAGGCAAGACCCATCTACTGCACGCCATAGCGCACGGCATCATGAAAAAGAACTCCTCGGCCCGCATCCTTTACACGGCCAGCGAGAATTTCGTCAACGAGTACATCGACGCGGTGCGCGGCGGAGCCACAGAGCAGTTCCGCAGCAAGTACCGAAGGCTGGACTGCCTGCTGCTCGACGACATTCAGTTCCTCGTAGACAAGGAGCGCAGCGAAGAGGAGTTCTTTTACACGTTCAACTCGCTGTTCGAATCGAAAAAGCAGATCGTGGTCACTTCAGACCGCCCGCCTCGAGAACTCGCCTTGGGCCAGCGCCTGATTTCCCGCTTCCTGTCCGGAGTGGTGGCCGATATAAAGATTCCAGATTTTGAGACACGTGTGGCGATACTGCGCCAGAAGAGGGAAAATCATAAGTACGATATTCCCGACGACGTCATAACCTTCATCGCGGAGAACGTCAAAAAGAACATCAGGGAACTGGAGGGTTGCCTGATAACGGTGGGAAACTTCTGTTCCAATATGCGCATACAACCTTCCATAGACGCGGTCAAGGAAATAATAAAGGATCACATCAGCGACCACGATCTGGAAGACAGGAAAGTGACGATAGAACAGATAAAGAACGTGGTAGCGGATAAGTACAACGTCGAACTCAGGGAAATGAACTCAAAGAAGCGCAGCGAGAATATAGCTTTCCCGCGGCAGGTGGCGATGTACCTTGCCGGCACTATGACTGATCTTTCCCTGACGGATATAGGGGAAGCTTTCGGCAAGGACCACGCCACCGTGATGTACGCCAAGAACAAGATAGGACAGATGGTGCAGACTGACCCCTATTTCAACGAAACGCTGAACCAGATAATAACTAAGATAAAGGCTGTTAATAACAAGAGCTGAAGGGAGAAAAACACCGGCCTTTGTCAGGATTGTCAGTGAAATCGGATAAGTTGTTAATAAATTTCCCCTATGCTTTTCACAGCTCTGACACTACAAACAACTATCTTATAGAGGACTATAAAGATGAAAATCAACAGTAATCGTGAAACCCTGATAAAAGGGATACAGACCATCCAGGCGGGGGTCTCTTCCAAGACCGGAACCATCCCTATACTCCAGAACTTTCTCATGGAGACGGAGGAAAAGGGAGTGAAAGTGGTCTTCACGGACCTGGAGATGGCCATAAAACACCATATTCCTGTCGAGATAAAGGGAGAAGGCAGCATAACGGTTCCCATTAAAAAGTTCATGGAGATAGTGCAGAACCTGGGAGAGGATTCCTCCGTCAACATCGCCGTTGACGAGAATAACAGGATTTCTATTCTTAGCGGGAAGTCACGTTTTAAACTGGGCGGCGCGCCCAAGAACGATTACCCGGTCATCCCGGACCTTGACGAGAGCAACTCTTTCAAGGTGCCGGCGAAACTGCTGGCCGACATGATAAACGGCACCATCTTCTCCGCCTCTACCGAGGACGATAGGCACTTTCTTAACGGCCTTCTGTGGAAGTTCGAGAAAGACACTTTCTTCCTGGTGGCCACGGACGGCCGCCGCCTGGCCGTCTCCTCCACCAGGAAGGTCAAGGCTAAAAAGGAGTTCAAGGCTATAGTTCCGTCCAAGATACTTGGTGAGTTGTCCCGCTTCATAAAAGCCTCTGGCGCGAAGGACGACGACGAGGTGACGGTTGGCCTTTCCTCCAACCAGATAGGTTTCAGACTGGGCAAGACTGTTTTTATCTCGCGGCTGGTGGAGGGGAACTTCCCTGCCTACGAGCAGATCATTCCGAAAAGCCACGAGATGGAGGTGACGCTGAAAGCGGAAAAACTGACCGCGGTCACTAAGCGCGCCGCCATCTGCTCCAGCGAGCGCTCCGGAGCCGTGAAGTATACCTTCAGGAAGGGCGCGCTGGTTGTGAATTCCGCCTCGCAGAGCATGGATTTTGAGGACGAGATAGAGGCTGATTACGACGGAAAGGAATTCCAGATAAGTTTTAATCCGAAGTTCATCCTGGACATCCTGAAAGCAGCGGGAGAGGGGGAGGTTACGGCCGAATTTACTTCCCCGTCCACGCCGGCTCTGCTGAGGATGAAGGGGCATGAGGGGTTGCTGTACATCGTGATGCCCCTTCGCACCCAGGCCTAGGGCCTGGCTAGGAGGCCGTATATTCCTCTCCAGGAAAAGCCAGAACTGGCGCAAGGCCGACGCCATCTGCTCCTCCCGAAGGCTGCTGGGTGGAGCCGACCTGGACAGACTTGGAGTGCTGGAAGCGGTCTGGATGAAGGAACTGGGCCGGCTCGGAGAGCACTGCGTGCTGCTCGGGGTGGACAAGGGTGCGCTGGTCGTCAAACCTTCCTCTGCGGCCGCGGCCAGCGAACTGGCCCTGCGCAGTTCTGTGCTGGTGAAAGGTTTTAACAAGTACTTCAAGCGGCCGTGGATAAGGGCTATAAGGCCAGCCACTAAGATTTGAAAAAGGAGCCGCGCCCCATAGGGGTGCGGGTTAAAAAAACAGGAGCATGACGGAAATGACAAAGACGGTTAACCCTAAAGAGGGCGGATACGATTCCTCCAAAATACAGGTGATGGAAGGCCTGGAGGCGGTGCGCAAGCGCCCCGCCATGTACATCGGCTCTACCGGGGTGCATGGACTGCACCACCTGGTCTACGAGGTGGTGGATAACTCTATAGACGAGATCCTCGCCGGCGGGTGCAACAAGATAGACGTCACGATCAAGGAAGACAATATCTGCTCCGTCACCGACAACGGCCGCGGTATCCCCGTGGATCCGATGAAGGAAGTGAAGGACCCGAAGCTCAAGGGCAAGAGCGCCCTCGAGGTGGTGTTGACGGTGCTGCATGCCGGCGGGAAGTTCGACGCCGGCGCCTACAAGGTGTCCGGAGGCCTGCACGGCGTTGGAGTCAGCTGCGTCAACGCTCTTTCCGAGACCTTGGAAGTGCTGGTGCACCGCGACGGCAAGGTTTGGCGGCAGGAATATAAGCGCGGCAAGCCCCAGGCCGACGTGAAGTCCATCGGCACCACGGACGGGCACGGCACCACCGTGACCTTCAAGGCCGACAGGGAGATTTTCGGCGACGCCGTACTCTCCTTCGACACCGTTTCCAACCGGCTGCGTGAGCTGGCCTTCCTGAACCCCGGCGCCCGCATCACTATTATCGACGAACGCGAGGAGAACAAGAAGCACACCTTCTTCTTCGAGGGCGGCATCAAGCAGTTCGTGAAGTTCCTCAACACCAACAAGCAGGTCATCAACGACGACCCGATCTTCGTCTCCAAAGTGGACGGCGATATAGTGCTCGATCTGGCTATCCAGTACAACACCGACTATTCCGAAACGCTGTTCTCGTTCGTCAACAATATCAAAACTACCGAGGGCGGGACGCACGTGAGCGGCTTCCGCTCCTCTCTGACCCGCGTGATCAACGACTATATCAAGAAGTACGAACTGCTCAAAGATAAAGAGTACAATGTCACCGGCGACGACTGCCGGGAGGGCCTTACGGTCGTAATAAGCGTCAAGGTGCCTCATCCGCAGTTCGAGGGACAGACCAAGACCAAACTGGGCAACGGCGAGGTGGAAGGCATCGTTAAGACGCTTTCCGGAGAGGCGCTGAGCGTTTTCTTCGAGGAGCATCCGTCGGTGGCAAAGGCCATCTGCCAGAAATGCCTCGGCGCCGCCGAGGCACGCGAGGCCGCCCGCCGCGCCAAGGAACTGGCGCGCCGCAAAGGCTCGCTGACCGACTCCGGCCTGCCAGGAAAACTGGCCGACTGCCAGGAGAAGGACCCCGAGAAGTCCGAAATCTTCATTGTAGAGGGAGACTCGGCCGGCGGCTCGGCCAAGCAGGGCCGCGACCGCGTGTTCCAGGCCATCCTGCCCATCCGCGGCAAGATCCTGAACGTAGAGAAGGCGCAGCTAGTGAAGATCATCTCCAGCGAGATGATACGCAATCTGATCAGCGCCATCGGCACCGGCATCGGCGAGGGCGAGGACGGCTTCAACATCGAGAAGCTGCGCTACCACAAGATCGTCATCATGGCCGACGCCGACGTGGACGGCCAGCACATCCGCACTCTGCTGCTCACCTTCTTCTACCGCCAGATGCGCCCGCTCGTCGAGCAGGGCCACGTCTACATCGCGCAGCCCCCTCTCTACAAGGTCAAGAAAGGCAAGTTTGAGGCGTATTTCGACAACGAGGAAAAGCTGCAGAAGTGGCAGCTCAAGGAAGCCCTGTCCGGCATCACCGTGAAGTCCAAGGGCAAGAAGCTCGAGCCCAAGGAAATAGCAGACCTGATAGAACTGACGATAGCGGCGGAGAACACCAGCCGCAAGCTCGAGAGCAAGAACCTCACACTGAAGGATTATCTGAAGTTCCTGGCCGCCGGCGCGGTGCCGCTGTACCGCATCGAGACCGGCCCCGAGACTTACCGGTATTTTTTCACCGAAAAAGAATGGCTGGACTTCGAGAACGAGTATATCCAGCAGCACAAGGACAAGCTCGCCAAGGACGGCGTGCCTGAGGCCGAGATCGACACCGAGGAACTAGGCCCGGAGTTCCAGACGCTCGGCGAGTTCTCCCGCCTCAACAACATCTGCGCCAAGCTGAAGGCGATGGGCCACAGCCTCAACGAATTCCAGATAGAGGACGAGAAGGCGCCCGCCCTGTTCGACCTGGTCACGGAGAAGGACGTGGTGTCTGCCAGGGACCTGCGCACCCTTATGGACAACGTGATGAAGGCCGGAGCGGCCGGCGCCCACATCCAGCGCTACAAGGGTCTGGGCGAAATGAACCCCGGCCAGTTGTGGGAGACCACGATGGATCCGCTGCGGCGCAAGCTGCTGAAGGTGTCACTCGAGGACCCGGCCGAGGCCGAAAAGATGTTCACGACGCTGATGGGCGACAAGGTGGAGCCGCGCCGAGTGTTCATAGAGCAGAACGCGCTGGCCGCCCGCAACCTGGATATTTAAAACCGGAGCAACGAAATGGCAGAATCCAAAGATCACACACCGAAGCAGACCGCCGAGAACATGTTCGTCAACATCATTGACCGCGACATCAGCGAGGAAATGAAGTCCTCGTACATAGACTACTCCATGAGCGTCATCGTGGGCCGCGCGCTGCCCGACGTGCGCGACGGTCTCAAGCCCGTGCACCGCCGCGTGCTGTACACGATGGACGACATGGGCCTGCAGCACAACAAGCCCTTCAAGAAATCCGCCCGCATAGTCGGCGACGTGATGGGCAAGTACCATCCGCACGGCGACGCCTCCATCTACGACACCCTGGTGCGCATGGCCCAGCCTTTCAGCCTGCGCTATATGCTCGTCGACGGGCAGGGCAACTTCGGCTCCGTGGACGGCGACCCCGCCGCCGCGATGCGCTACACCGAGGCCCGCCTGTCCGGCATAGCCGGCGAGCTGCTGGCCGACATAGAGAAAGAGACGGTGAAGTTCATCCCCAACTACGACGGTTCCATGACCGAGCCGTCGGTGCTGCCGGGCAAGCTGCCCAATCTCCTCGTCAACGGCGCCTCCGGCATCGCCGTCGGCATGGCCACCAACATCCCGACCCACAACCTCGCCGAGGTCTGCGACGCCACGATCGCCGTGATCGAGAACCCCGACGTGGAGACCAAGGACCTGCTGAAGTTGCTGAAGGGCCCCGACTTTCCGACCGGCGGCATCATCCGCGGCCGCAAAGGGATAAAGGATTACTTCGAGACCGGCCGCGGCTCCATCACGATCCAGGCCCGCGCCGAGATCGAGGAGATGAAGGGCAACCGCGAGTGCATCGTGGTCACCGAGATCCCCTACCAGGTCAACAAGAGCGCGCTGATCGAGACGATAGCCGAGCTGGTCAAGGAAAAGAAGATCCCCGACATCTCCGACATCCGCGACGAGTCGGACCGCCGCGGCATGCGCATCGTCATAGAGATCAAGCGCGACGGCAACGCCCAGGTGGTGCTGAACCAGCTTTACAAGCACACTCAGATGGAGACCGGCTTCGGCGTCATCATGCTGGCCATCGTGGACGGCCGCCCGCGCGTGCTGCCCGTCAAGGAAGTGATGCAGCAGTACGTGCGCCACCGCCGCCTGATGGTGGTGAACCGCACCAAGTACGACCTGAAGAAGGCCCTCGCCCGCGCCCACATCCTGGAAGGCTACCTGATAGCCCTGCAGAACATCGACGCGGTCGTCGAGATCATCAAGAAGGCCAAGGACGCGCTGGAGGCCAAGCTAAAACTGATGGCGAAGTTCGCGCTCAGCGACATCCAGGCCCAGGCCATTCTCGACATGCGCCTGCACCAGCTGACCCGCCTGGAGGTCGGCGCGATAGAGGAAGAGCACAAGGCGCTGATGAAGCTGATAGCCGAGCTGAAGAGCATCCTCGCCGACCCGAAGAAGGTGCTGAAGATCATCGTCGACGAGTTGAAAGAGATGAAGGCCAAGTACGGCGACAAGCGCCTGACCGAGATTACCGGCGAAGCGGCCGAACTCGACATCGAGGACCTCATACCCGAGGAGAAGGTCGTCATCACGATGAGCCACGGCGGCTACATCAAGCGGATACCTGCCGACACCTACAAGGTGCAGGGCAGGGGCGGCAAGGGCATCATCGGCTCCGAGGTGCGCGAGGAGGACTTCATCGAGAAGCTCTTCGTGACCTCCAGCCACGCCACGATACTGATGTTTACCACGCGCGGCACGGTGTACGCGCTGAAGGGCTACGAGATCCCCGAGGGCAACCGTACGTCCCGCGGCAAGGCGATAGTGAACCTGCTGCAGATCAAGGACGAAAAGGTCACCTCGGTGCTCGCGGTCGAATCCTTTGACGAAGCCAAGGGCAAGGAGAGCTTCATCGTGATGTGCACCCGCAAGGGCAATATCAAGAAGACCCCGATCTCCGACTTCGCCAACATCCGCCGCAGCGGTATCATAGCGATCGGTCTGGAGGACGGCGACATCCTGACCTCCGTCGGCAACACCGACGGCAAGTACGAGATCATCATCGGCACCAAGGCCGGCATGAGCATCCGTTTCAGCGAGAGCGACGTGCGCAGCATGGGCCGCGGGGCCATGGGTGTGCGCGGCATCCGCCTGGACGACGGCGACCAGGTAATCGGCATGGAAGTGGCCGAGCCGAAAACCAGAAAAACGCTGCTGACGGTCTGCGTGAACGGCTACGGCAAGCGCACGGACCTTGACGAATACCGGCACCAGGGCCGCGGCGGCTCCGGCGTCATCACGATCAAGGCGACGGACCGCAACGGCGCCGTGGTCGGCATCCACCTCGTGGAGAACAAGGACCACCTGATGGTGATGACCGAGAAGGGCAAGATCATCCGCATGCCCTGCAAGGACCTGCGCGTGATCAGCCGCAACACGCAGGGCGTGCGCCTCGTGAGGCTCGAGGAGGGCGACAAGATCGCCAGCGTCGAGCCCGTGGTGGACGACGGAGACGAAACCAAGCCCGCCGAAGAGAAAAAGTAACGGCGGCGCGCAGGTAAAGGCGGCCGGGGAAAACTTCCCCGGCCGCCTTCTTTTGCTAGAATTTAGACATGGACCCGACTCTTTTCGTGACGGCCGTTTTCACCCTGACGCTGGTGATGGACCCGCTCGGCAATATGCCGCTGTTCATGAGCGCGCTGAAGAACGTCTCCGAGGAACGTCGCCGGGCCGTGATACTGCGCGAGTTGTTTATAGCGCTGGGCATCATGGTGTTCTTCCTGCTGTTCGGCAAATACCTTGTGTCGGCGCTGGCTCTGGACCTCACGGCGATGGCGGTGGCCGGGGGCATCGTGCTTTTTCTGATAGCTATGCAGATGATCTTTCCGAATCCAGCCCACAACCTGGCCGAGGGCCCTGAGGGAGAGCCGTTCATGGTGCCGCTCGCCATCCCGCTGGTGGCCGGACCCTCCACTCTGACCATGGTGCTGCTCTTCTCGATGCGCGACCCCGGCCGCCTCTGGTTCTGGGCGGGAGTGGTCGGCGCGGCCTGGCTAATCAACGCCGTCATCCTGGCCGGCTTCTCCGGCTGGTTATCGCGCCTGCTGGGCCAGCGCGGCCTGCTGGCGATGGAAAAACTGATGGGCATGATTCTGGTGACCATCTCCGTGCAGATGGTCATGACCGGCATAAAGAAATTCCTGGTTTACTGACATTCTCGTCCCCGGTTTTCCTTCTGGGCCGGCGGTCTGGGCCTTTAGTCCTATTGCCCTGAGGGACTCGCCGCCCTTGCGCATTCCGGGTTCATACGCAATAATATAGGCATGAAGAGACTGGAAGCCGCCCTGCTCGCCCTGCTGCTGGCCGCCCCGACGTTGGTCTCGGCCCAGGCTTTCGGCGACCTGCTGAGCCAGGCCGGCTCCGGGAGCGACGTCTCCGCCCCGCCTCCTCCCGCGGCCATGCCGCCGGCTGCCGTCGGCTTCACGGAGGCCCGCCAGTACCTTCCGCCCGACAACGACAACCCGGGCTTCAAATGGCCGGACGGGAACATCAGCAGGGGCGCGGCTCCCGCCGAAGATTTTTTCAAGACCGGGAAGGACCAGACTTATCTTGCGGCGGCTGCCGGCGCCGCCGGCGGTTGCGCCCTGGCCGCAAATACGGTTTACAGGACCGCCGGCAAGCCTGGTTTCGAGGGGGACTACATGGTCGTCCGCTTGGCCGGCCAAGTCCCTGGCTGCGGACTTCAGAAAGGCTATGTGAATATGTCCAACGTCTCGGCCAGTTCCGCGGGAGGCGCCTGGGAGCTGCCCAGGAACGTTCGGGCCTTCCTGGACACGCTGGCCTACGCGGAAGGGGTCAACAAGCATTACAACTACATCTTCACCTTCGTGACCTTCAGCAGTTACGCCGATCATCCGCGCAGGAGGATTTGCTCCGGGCATCTGTGTTCGGACGCGGCCGGTCGCTATCAGTTCCTTTCTTCTACCTGGGACTCGCTGGCCAGCAGCCTCGGCCTGGCTGACTTCACGCCGCCCAGCCAGGAGAAAGCCGTGATGGAGATAATCCGCCGCGCCGGCGCCTACAAGTCCGTTGAAAAATCTAACGTGTACGCCAATTTCACGGCGGCGCTCAGGAGGCTGAACGGGACCTGGGCTTCCCTTCCCGGCAGTCCGTACGGCCAGCCCACCCATTCCTCCGCTGCGCTCTGGAAATACTACAAGACGGCACTGGCCAGATATTGAGCCGCCGTTCTCCGTCGTAAAAGGCCCGCGCGCGGGCCTTTTTTCTTCCAGGCTTGCAGCGGGCGGTCCCAAAAAACTGGGCCTGGGTCTTTTATGGGCCTTGACAAGTCAAAGGGCGTCTGTTATATTAGAGTTGCAGCCTGATCTTTTATAGCGCCGGTTCGTCGAGGGTCCCGCGGTCTGGTCTGGCAGCGGTGCGGGGCCTGGTGTGGTGTGCTTGTTCGGTCGGTTCGGGGGTTGCCCCGGCCCCGGCGCTTTTCCCGGCCCGCTGGCAGTGCGTAGGCATGCGGTCTCCCGGGGTTCCCGGTCCGCGGCGAGGTCGCCACGGCCCGGGCGGGCGTCCCGGCCCTTCGGCGGCGTTTTGAGCCCCGTCGGTTCCCCGGCCGCCCCAAAAGCGGTGTCCGGCCTGCGCCGGAGTGAAGAGCCCCCGTGCTTCGGGGGCTCTCGCTTTTGGGCACGTCTTATCCTGGCGTCAGTCGGCCTGGAACACCGTCACAGTTATCCTGCCGGAAGGACCGTCCGTCAGCAAGACCTGCTTGCCGGGCGTGACGGCCACCGTGCCGTGGAAGCTCAGTTCTTCTTCCAGGGTCCCGGGGCCAGAAGCCGAAACCGGCCCCTTTAGCGACAGTTTGCAATCCAGAACCAGATCTCCTTCCCGTCCCGAGTTGCCGTAGACTCGGAAGCTGGCGGAACTGGCGAAATCCTTCAGTTCGAAGAAAGGCTTTCCGTTCACCTCGCCGTTGCGCAGCGCCTTGCTGCCTCCGGCCGCGAATTCTCCTTCCCCGTTCCGGGCCGTCAGGACCGTCCCCGAACTCTCCAGCACCCCGGTGGTCATCGTGAAGACCACCTTGTAGTTCGCCACCGTTTTGCACTCGCTGAACTGTTCCCTTCCGTGGTCTTTAGCCGCGGCCGGCAGAGCAAGCGCCAGCCCCGCGGCGGTCGCCAGTAAACACGCGGTCAGTCTTTTCGTCATAATATCCTCCTTGTTCTACTGTTTCTTGAATGAAAAGCCGGAACATCTTTCGTGCCGGGTTTAAGCCATTCTAAAATATAATCCGGCGCATATCCAACCCGCCAGCGGCAAGGGCGCGACACGTCTCTACGCCGGGGGATTTTGCCGGCGCGGCCAAAAAGTGTAGTATAAGGGAAATCGCGGGGCCCGGAGTTAAAAATGTCCCATACCAAAAAGCGTCCATACAAAATCTCCCTCATCTCCACGCACGGCACCGGCAAGACCACCCTCTGCTACGAGGTGGCGGCTGAGCTGAAGAAGCGGGGGCTCAAGGTCAAGGTCTTTTCCGAGATAGCGGCCGCCGCCTTCGAGCAGGGCATCCCGATAAACGAGGCCACTACGCTGCCGGCGCAGATGTACATCATGATGCAGCATATCACCGAGGAGCTGCGCGGCACGCTGCGTCACTACCAGGTGGTGGTCTGTGACCGCAGCGTCTTCGACAACCTGGTCTATCTGGAGCGCCGCTGCGGAGAGAACAAGATGCTGCGCGAGTTCCTGAAGGGCTACGCCGAGGCCTTTCCGTACGACGTGATCTATAAGTTGCCGATGGTCGGGGAGCTGATGGATGACGGCATCCGCGACGCGCAGAGCCGCGAGTTCCAGCAGGACATCTACGACAGGTTGAACGCCCTGCTCGAGGAGTTCCATATAGAGCACCGTACTCTGCCCGCCCCTACCACCGAGTTGCGGCGGGAGTGGGCCGACCTGATAGTGCGCGAGACCATAGAGGCGCTGCACAGGCCCGCGCAGGAGAACCGGGAAAAGGCGGCGGTCTGAACGTGCCCTACGATTTCAAGGGGAAGACGGCGTTGGTGACAGGGGCTTCGGAGGGCATAGGCCTGGCCGTCGCCCGCAGGCTGGGGGCCGCGGGGGTTCTGGTTACGCTGGCCGCCCGTTCAGAAGAGAAGCTGAGAAAGGCTGCCTCAGGGATCCCGGGCTCCACCGCCCGGCGCGCGGATCTGCGCAGCCCGGGCGAGATAAAGGCCCTCGTGGACGCGGTCATGGCCCAGTACGGCCGGCTGGACATCCTGGTCAACAATGCCGGGCAAGGGATCTACGGCCCGCTGGAGAGAGTGCCGCTGAAGGCCTACCGCGAGGTTATGGAGCTCAACCTCTTCGCCGTGGTGGACCTGATGCAGCGGGTCATCCCGGCTATGCGCGCCGCCGGCGGGGGGCGCATAATAAACGTCAGCTCCATGGTCTCCAAGAACTATTTCCCTGGGCTCTCGGCCTATGCCTCCACCAAGTACGCCCTGAACGCCGTTTCGCTCACCTCGCGCAGGGAGCTCGAAAAGGACGGCATAACCGTCAGCGTGATGCATCCCAGGATGACGGCCACGCGCTTCGGAATGAACGCTGTCGGCGGCGACTTAACTGATAGCCGCGCCGACGGCAAGGCCGCTCCCGGAGTGGACACGGCGGATCAGGTAGCCGCCAGGGTGCTGGAGCTCATAGAGAGCGGGGAAGCGGAAGCCTCCATGTAGGGTTCCGGTCTTCCTCCCCGCCCAGCGCTGCTGTAATTTTTTGTATCATAGCCTTAAAGTTCCCGGCGGGGCTTTAATTTCTTTAAAAACAATACCTCTTATTATGAAGAACACCATTCTGGTAGTGGGTTCGGTGGCTCTGGATTCGGTCAGCACGATACACGGCAGCACCAAGCGGGCCTTGGGCGGCTCAGCCGTCCATTTCTCCATTTCCGCCTCCCGGTTCTCCCCGGTAAAGGTCGTGGGCGTGGTAGGGGAGGACTTCCCCGTTCCCTTCAAGCGCTTCCTCAAGCGGCGAAACATCTGCCTTGACGGCCTGGAGGTAATGCCTGGCAGGACTTTCCATTGGAAGGGGCGTTATGACCGCAACTTCAAGAACGCCGAGACCATAGCCACCGAACTGAACGTTTTTCGGCACTTCAAGCCAAAACTCAACAAGGACCATGCCCGCTGCGGCGTCCTGTTCCTGGCCAACATAGACCCGGACCTGCAGCGCGGAGTGCTTTCCCAGATGGCCGGCCCCAGGCTGGTGGCCTGCGACACGATGAACTACTGGATCAGCCTCAAGAGGGCCTCGCTGATGAAGCTGCTCAAAGACGTAGACCTGCTTTTTGTCAACGAGGAGGAGGCCCGCCAGCTTACGCGCGAGTACAATCTGATGACGGCCGCCAGGAAGATACTGAAAATGGGCCCCGGAGCAATAGTGGTCAAGCGCGGAGACAGCGGCGCCATGCTCTTCTACGGCACGCAGGTCCTTTCCATCCCGGCCCATCCCATAGAGAGGGTGGTGGATCCTACCGGCGCCGGCGACACTTTCGCCGGCGGCTTCATGGGCTACCTGGCCAGCGCCGGCGACTGGCGCGATTTCGACGCGCTGCGCAGGGCGATGTCCTACGGGACCGTCATGTCCTCCTTTAGCGTGGAGGATTTCAGCGTCAAGCGCGTGGGCTCCCTTTCCTTCTCCGAAATACGTATGCGCTACGACAGGTATGTGGACGCGCTTTCCATAAGATAAGGCGGGTTGACTTTTGTCATAGGCCCTATGGCCCAGAGCGAAATAGGCCTTTCAGCCTTGTGCGGAAGTTGAATTGCCTGCCATAATTAAGGTATATTGACGATAATCAATACGAGCCCGTCCCGGACTTTGCAACGCTGTTTCTCTCAACAAAGATCCCTCAGGCGGCTAAGTCACCAGGAGGTTAGATGGTAAAAATGAAGAGCTTGATAGCAATCGCGGCCCTGTTGGCCGCCGGGCCTTCCTTTGGTCAGCAGGCCCTCAGAGGGAACGTAAAGGACCAGATCAGCCAGGTGCAGGAAGCCATACAGCGCACCGGCGCCAAGTGGGTCGCCGGTGAAACCAGCGTTTCCGCCAACCCGGCCAACTGGAAGTACTACGTTGGCCTTAACTTCCAGCCTATAAAGGCTCCCCCGATATCCCTGTCGAGGTCGGGCAAGCTCCCTTCGTCCCTAGACTGGCGCAATCACGGCGGCGACTTCGTCACCCCAGCCAGGGACCAGGGCCAGTGCGGCTCCTGCTGGGCCTTTGCGATGACCGGCGGCCTTGAGGCCTACGTGCTTCGCACGCAGAATATGCCTGGCCAGGACCTGGACCTCTCCGAGCAGGTCATGCTTTCCTGCAGCGGCGCGGGCTCCTGCCAGGGCGGCCAGCTGGACGGCAGCTTCATAAAGAGCACCGGTCTGCCTCCGGAATCGGACTATCCCTACACCGCCACGGACGGCAACTGCTCCGACGCTACCCCCGGGTGGCAGAATGAAGCTTACAAGGTGGGCGACTGGGGTTCCATAAACCAGAGCGTCAACGACCTTAAGGCCGCCCTGAACCAGTACGGCCCCCTGCCCACCGCGATGATGGTATACGAGGACTTCATGCACTATAAGTCCGGCGTGTACTCCTACACCTCCGGAAAGAAACTGGGCGGTCACGGCATACTGCTGGTCGGCTACAACGACAAAGGCCAGTACTTCATCGTGAAGAACAGCTGGAGTCCCAACTGGGGCGAGAACGGCTTCTTCCGCATCTCGTATTCCGAGGTCGGAAGCAGTCATACGGACTTCGGCCTAAGCACCGTCGCCTACAGCGACGGCGGCAGCAAGGCTCCCTCCGCTCTGGTTCAGAGCGAAAAGACCTGGCAGCGCGTCGCCCCGATGTTCGACGGCGCGAAGGCTTGGAAGTAAGTTCAAGCCTTAAACGGTAAAAAATAACGGCGCGGTCCCCCGCGCCGTTATTTTTTTGTCAAAAAAGGGGGAAAAGAGGGGAAAAGGGGGACAGGCTACTTTTTTTACCTAAAAAAATACTTTAATTACAACAACAATTTCGCATCCAAAGAAACAAAAAAAGTAGCCTGTCCCCCTTTTCTTAGGTAAAAAAAGTAGCCTGTCCCCCTTTTCCCTTTACTCTTATAAGTGGAACGGTCCTAGAGCTTGGGAAGAATTTTAGAAGAGAAGAAAGAGAAGAAGCCGTCCCTGTACCTTTTTATATTGCGAACGATGTCCGCGCCGGAAGTATGCCCGGGGGAGTCCGTCACCAGCTTGAAGGCGTAGCAGCGCCGGTCGAACTTACGGCAGGCCTGGATGAAGGCGGCGCATTCCATCTCTACCAACGACGCCATTCTGGCCAGGGCCTTTCTGTCCCGTCCGGAAAGCACGGCGCGGTCCATGGTGGCCGTCACGGCGCAGCGGAAGCCCTTCAGGGTGGCTGGCCTGTGTTCGTAAGGGGCGCCGTTCCGGAAATGCGTCCGTTCCGGCTCCACGGCGAGCGCTACCTGCAGGCAGTCCCCGGGCTGGAACTTTCCGTCCGTGCTGCCGGCTGCGCCCAAGTTAAGCAGTAAGCGGGGGGATAGTGCGGTGCAGGCCCAGGCTGTGGCCATGGCGGCGTTGGACTTGCCGATCCCGGAAATAACGAGCGCCAGGCCTTTGCCCTTATATACGGTGAACGGGCCGAAAGCGGCTTTCTTCAGCTTGAGGCCTTTTATGAAGGGCGCGGCCTCCAGCAGGTCGGCTATGACCAGGGCTACAGGACCGCGGCGCATTTTTTCTCCAGCAGCCTGAATGCCTCGCGGCCTTCTTCGCCCATAGATACCGAGAAAGCGTTCACGTAGAGTTTTATGTGCGCGTCCATGACCGCGTCGCTCATGCCCGGAGCGTTGGCGCGGATGAAATCGCGCGACTTCCCGGGATGGGCGAAGGCGTATTCCACTGACTCTCGGATCAGTTTGTCTATGGCCGGCGCGTGCTTTATGGTGCCGGCGTCCCTGCGCACCGCTATGCAGCCCAGCGGCACCGGACAGCCGGTTTCGTCCTCCCACCATTCGCCCAGGTCCGCCAGCTTCTCGCAGCCGTAGTCCTTGTAGACGAAACGGCCCTCATGGATAATCAGCCCGCCGTCGTACTTGCCGTCGCGGATGCCGGGCATGATGCGGTCGAAGCGTTCCTCGCTCAGGTTCTTCAGCGCCGGATTCCAGCCTTTGAAGAGCATCAGCGCCGTGGTGTTGAGGCCGGGCACGGCTATGCGCGATTCCGGGGTCAGTTTCTTGCCGGCCGCGGCCACCACCAGCGGCCCGCAGCCGAAGCCGAGCGCGCCGCCGGAATCCAGCAGTTCGTAATCGTTCTTCAGCCGCAGCCACGCGCCGGCCGAGAGCTTGGTCACCTGGAAGCGCTTCTCGAAAGCGGCGGTGTTGAGCGTCTCCACGTCGTCTATAAAAGGCCTGAAAGAATGGGCGCCGTCGCCTACCAGGCCGCGCAGCAGGGCGTGGAAAATGAAGGTGTCGTTGGGACAGGGCGAGAAGGCGAGGGAAAGCTCTGTCATTATTTCCTCCCGGGTCGGCGGTTTATGATGCGGTAGGCGGAATCGCGCAGCACGGGCGCGCGGCCGGCGTTCCTTATCAGGTCGATAAACTCTTCGGCGCAGGCCTTCGCGCCGGCGCCGGTGGCTTTCAGCACGCGTTCCTCGGTCAGCACTCCGCCCATGTCGTTGGCGCCCATGGCAAGGGCCACCTGCGCGAGCTTCAGGCCCTCAGTCAGCCAGCCGGCCTGTATGTAACGAACGTTGTCCAAAAAGATGCGCGAGACGGCCACTATCTTCAGGTAGTCCACGCCGGTGGCAGGGACTATATGGGAGAGGCGGGTGTTTCCCGGAGAGAAGGACCACGGGATGAAGGCGCGGATGACGCCGGTGGCGTCCTGCGTGCGCCGTACCACCTCCAGGTGCCTCACCCGCTCGCGAAGGGTTTCGCCCATACCGTAGGTCATAGTGGCGGAGGAAGGCAGGCCGTGGCGGGCCAAAGCGCGCATGACCTCCTCCCACTGCGCCGTGGTTATCTTGCGGGGGCTTACCTCGCGGCGGACCCGGTCCACCAGCAGGTCCGAGGCGCCGGGCATGGAGGAGAGGCCGGCGGCTTTCAGCTCCGTCAAAGCCTCGTCCAGCGTCAGGCGGCTCTTCTTGGCCGCGTGCGCCAGCTCGCTAGGGGAGAAGGAATGGAGTGTTATCTCCGGGTACTTCTTCTTTACGGCCTTCAACAGGCGGGCGTAAGCGCTTATGTCGTAGTCGGGATGCAGGCCACCCTGCAGCATGACCTGCGTGCCGCCAATCGCGGCCAGCTCTCCGGTCTTGCGCAGTATCTCGGCCACGGCCAGCTCATAAGGGGGCAGGGCCGCGCGCGAGTGGAAAGCGCAGAAAGAGCAACTGGCCTCGCAGACGTTGGTGAAATTGATGATGCGGTCCAGGATGAATCCTACGGTATTTTGCGGGTGCACCAGGCGCCGGCGAAAATCGGCCGACTCGCCCAGTTCCAGCAGGTCCCAGGAGAAAAGCGACAGCGCCTCCGCCGGGGTTATACGCGCGCCGGAATAGATCTTTTTCTTTATGGCGGCGCTGCTCATGGCTTCAGGAACTCCAGTTCCTTCACTTCCCTCAGCAGGCCCAGTTCCGCGCCGGCGGCCAGATAGAACCTCAGCGCGTCCTTCATCTCTTCTGTAAATTCGTAGCGCAGGCCGGAGAAATAGGCGTCCACGTCGCGGGTCACGGAAGGGTAGGCGCGCTCGGCGGCGCCCACCAGCGCGCGGCGCTCCTCCGCCAGGCAGCGTAGCGAGGCCTTGTAGGAGCCGGCGGCCGCTTTAATGCCTTCCGGGTCTGCGGCCACGGCCGCCTTGCCCGCCGCAAAAACGGCGAACACCACCGGCCTGCCGGTCTTCTGCCGCCACAGCTCGCCCAGGTCGTAGCGATACGGCGCCGCCTCGGTTTCGGGCGTCATGGCGTGGTCGCCTATCACCGCCGCGGCGTCGAAATCCTTCAGGCTCGGGGCAGGGCCGGACTGAACGTATTCTGGCTCCACGCCGTAGGACTTCTTCAGCAGTATCTTCAGCAGCGTTACCGAGGTGCGCGAGGCCGACGTCAGTCCCAGGGTCCTGCCGCCCAGGTCCTCTATCGGGACCCTGCTGATCAGTGCCACGGAGCCGACCGGGCCTTTGGAGCCTATGCAGAACTCCGGCAGCAGCGCGGCCGAGCCGGTCAGGTCCGCGTAAGCCGCGGCCGAAACGGGGCTCAGGTCCAGCTTGCCTTCTATCATCAAACGGTTAAGTTCCGACGGCAGGCGCGGGTACAAGTCCACGTCTGGCAAAGGCTTTCGCTCCAGCATATGGTAGTAGAAAGGATAGCAGTTGAGGTAATCTATGCGGCCCAGTTTCACGCTCTCCTCCCGGTGCGCTCGTAGGAGGCGTTCACTCGCACCGGCCTGAAGCCCGCATTCTCAATCAGGGCTCGCAGATAGGTTTCAGAGCCTCGGTCCGCCGTGGCGGCGCCGGCCGCGTGCACGACGCGTTCGCCGGAATAAGTGCCGGAAAAATCGTCCACGCCGAAATTTAGCAGCAGTTGCGCCATCTTTTCTCCCACGTACATCCACAGGGCCTTTATGTGCGGGATGTTGTGCAGGAAGACGCGTGCCGTGGCGTAGAGGCGCAGCTCGTCGAAGCCGGTGGGAACGCGGCGGCGGGCTTTAACGGCCGTGTTACCGTCGTGGTAGGCCAGCGGTACGAAGGCCTTGAATCCGCCGGTCTCCGCCTGCAGAGAGCGCAGGCGCGACAGGTGGTCCACGATGTCTGCCGGCTTCTCGATATGGTTGTAGAGCATCGTGGCGTTGGTCTTGAGGCCCGCCTCGTGCGCCATGCGCATGATCTCCAGCCATCGGGTCCCGGATATCTTCTTCGGGGCTATGACCTTGCGCACGCGCGGGGCGAAGATCTCGGCGCCGCCGCCCGGCATGGCGCCGAGTCCCGCCTTTATCAGCCTGGCCAGCGCCTCTTCCGTGGAGACGCCTTCCTTGCGGGCGAAGTAATCTATCTCTACGGCGGTGAAAGCGGTGATGAACATGCGCGGGGCGAGGCGTTTCACCGAGCTCAGCAATTCCTCGAAATAGGAAAGGGACAGGTCCGGGTGCAGCCCGCCCACTATGTGGACCTCGTCAACGCCCGCGGCGGCCGCCTTCTTTATGCGGCGCTCCATGTCGGTCTGCGTCAGCAGGTAGGCGCCGGGCTGGCCCTCGTCGCGCGCGAAAGCGCAGAGCGGGCAGCGCAGCTCGCAGATATTGGTGAAGTTCAGGTTCATGCTGACGCCGTAATAGGCGGCGTCGCCGTGCAGCCCGCGGCGTACATGCGAGGCAAGGCGCCCCAGGTCCGCGATGCTGCAGGTGGCGAGAAGCCGCAGCGCGTCGGGCCCGTTTATCGGCCTTCCCTCGTAAACCTTGCTGGCTATCGGGCGCAGTTCCGCGTCCGTCATGGCATCCGGCAGCTTCGTCATTTCTTGCGCTTCTTCAGTTTTGCTGACTGTTCGCCCCAGCTCTTGAAAAGGGAATGTTCCACCCCGACGGTGTTGAGTATCTTGCCGACTACGAAGTCGGTCATGTCGGAGAGGGTCTTTGGCCGCGTGTAGAAGGCCATGGCTGGAGGCAGCACAAAGGCGCCGGCGCGCGCGAGCTTCAGCATATTCTCCAGGTGTATCGCGGAGAGCGGCGTTTCTCGGACCACCAGCACCAGCCGCCTTCTCTCCTTTAGCGCCACGTCGCAGGCGCGTGTGATGAGCGAATCTGAATAACCGTTGGCCGCGGCGGAAAGCGTCTTCATGGAGCACGGTGCCACCACCAGGGCCTCCAGCGGCGTGGTGCCGCTCGCGAGGGGAGAGAGGAAGTCCTCGTCGTCAGACTCGGCCAGCAATTTCACCGGGGCGACAGCGCGCTTCTTAACGAGCGCGGTCAGGGGAGCCGATCCGCTCTTCGTATACCCCAATTCATGGCCTATCACGCGCCAGGCGCCTTCCGAGGCCACGGCGTGCACCTGGCCGCCCGCCTTCAGCAGCTCCTCTATAAGCCTTATGCCCAGTATAGGGCCGCTGGCCCCCGTTACGGCTACCGCTATCATCCCTACCTCATGACCTTGTCCAGCAGCGCCCCGGCCAGCAGCGCCGGGGAGATGTATATATTGACCTTCAGGATGCGCCGCACCGCCGCGTTGATGTCCGGGCCGCGCGCCTGTTTCTGCTGGTAGGCGAAGACGCCAGCCACGAAGACCAGGGCCGCCCAGTAGGTCCGGTCCATGCCGCGCAGCGCCCCGGCCGCGGCCAGGGCCGCCAGCGCCAGCGCGTAGCAGGCAGCCGAAAGCGCCAGCGCCGCCCGGCTTCCGAACCTGACCGGCACCGAATGCAGGCCCTCGCGCCTGTCGAAGTCGGCATCCTGCATGGCGTAGACCATGTCCATGCCGCCTATCCAGAAAAGTATGGCCGAGCCCAGCGCCAGCGAGAGCAGGTCGAAGCGGCCGGCGATGGCCAGGTAGCCGCCTATGGGCGCTGCGGCTTCGGTGACGCCGAGGCAGAGGTGCGAAGCGGCGGAGAAGCGCTTGAAATAGGAGTATCCTGCCAGCAGCGCCACGGCGAAAAACGACAGGTGGAAGCAGAGCGGGTTCAGCAGGTAAGACGAACCGATCAATACCAGGCTGGAAATTACGCCGAGCGCTGCGGCCTCCCAGACCTTTACCTCGCCGCGCGGTATCGCGCGGTCTTTCGTGCGGGGGTTGAGCGCGTCTATGCGGGCGTCGATGGCTCGGTTGAAGGCCATGCCCGCCGCGCGCGCCGCGGCCAGCGCCAGCGTGACCAGCAGCCACGTCCGTGCGCTGCCGCCGCCGGCGAAGACCACGCCCAGCCACGCGAACGGCAGGGCGAACAGCGTCTGCTCCGGCAACAACAGGTCGGAGAGTTTTTTAAAGGCCATACTCTTTCCAGCGGCGCGCGACCTGCTCCTTCATCTCGGACGACATCTTTATCTCTTCCGGCCAGTCGCGGCCCATGCCTTCCTCGCGGGTCTTGCGCGTGGCGTCTATCCCCAGCTTCCCGCCGAAGTTCGCGTGCGGGGCGCTGTGGTCCAGCGCGTCCAGCGGGCCCTCGGACAGCAGCAGGTCCCGCTTAGGGTCGGTGTTGTTCAGCAGCTTCCACAGCACGGCGCTCCGGTCGCGCAGGTCCACGTCCTTGTCGAAGACGGCTATGAACTTGGTGGACGCCATCTGGCCGAGTCCCCACAGGGCGTTCATCACCTTCTTGGCCTGGCCGGGATACTTCTTATCTATGGAGACCATCGCGCAGTTGTGGAAAACGCCCTCTATCGGCAGTTCTATATCGGTTATTTCCGGCACAAGCAGTTTTATCAGCGGCAGGAAGAGGCGCTCCGTGGCCTTGGCCATGTAGCAGTCCTCCATCGGCGGCTTGCCCACTACGGTGGCGGGGTAGACGGCGCCGTTCCTGTGCGTTATGGCGGTGACGTGAAAAACGGGGTACTTGTCAGCGGCGGAATAGAAACCGGTATGGTCGCCGAACGGCCCTTCCACGCGCTCCTCCGCAGTGTCCACGTAGCCTTCTATGACGAAGTCGGCCTCGGCCGGGACGTGGAGATCCACGGTCTTAGCCTTCACTATCTCCACCGCGCGCGAGTCCAGGAAACCGGCGAAGCTCAGTTCGTCCATGTCGGGCGGCAGCGGCGCGGTGGCGGCGTACGTGACGGACGGCGGTCCGCCCAGCGCCACGGCCACCTCCATGCGCCTGCCCATGGTCCTGTTTTTATCAAAATGGCGCGTGCCGTCCTTGTTGTACTGCCAGTGCATGCCGGTAGTCCTGCCGTCGTACTTGTGCATGCGGTACATGCCCGCGTTCTGCACGCCGGTTTCCGGGTCCTTCGTAATGACTACGGGCAGCGTTATGAAAGGCCCTCCGTCGGAAGGCCAGCACTTGAGTATCGGCAGCCCGTCCAGCAGGGGCCCTTCGGTCAGGACGTTCTGTTGGCAGGGGGCGGAGTTCACCTTCTTTGGCAGGAAGCCGGCCAGTTCCTTGAGCGTGAAAAGCATTTTTATCTTTCCGGCCAGCCCATCGGGCGGGCGCATCTTCACCGAAGCCTCTATGCGCGCGGCCGCTTCGTCGAACGAGCCGCAGGAGAGGACCAGCTGCATGCGCCTGTAGCTGCCGTAGGCGTTCATCAGCACCGGGAATCTGGAGCCCTTCACGTTCTCGAAGAGCAGCGCCGGCCCGCCGGCCTTGGAGACGCGGTCGGTTATCTCAGTTATCTCCAGCTCTGGGTCCACTTCAGCTTTCACGCGGCGCAGCTCGCCCCCGGACTCAAGGGCGTTTATGAATTCGTTCAGATTCTTGTAGGCCATACTTTATCAGTAGGGGGACCGGGCGCCGTAGAATGACAGGCGGATATACGGTATTGTATCAATTTAAGGCGGACAAAAGCCCTCCGCGAAACGCGCCTCGGCCCAGCTTTTTGTTATCATACGTTTACTGGGATGATATCCGAAGAAAGACTGCTTGGTTTCTGCCGCGGGCTCACGGCTTCCGTGAAGAGCGGCCTGCCGCTCAGCGACGCCTTCGCCACGCTGGCGAAAACAGGCGGGTACGGCCGGCACATAGCGCGTGCGGCCAGCATGACCGCGCAAGGCTCCTTCATGCACGAGGCTTTCTCCGCGCAGGGGATCTTCCCTAAAGTCTTTATCGCCCTCCTGCGCGCGGGCGAAGAGAGCGGCAAGACGGAAGAGTTCCTGGACGTCTACGCCGACTGCCTGCAGGTCCGCATAGAGTTTCGCCGCCGCATAGAGCGCCTGCTCCTTTACCCGGCCTTCGCCCTGGCCTTCGCGTTGGCGCTGCTGCTCTTTTTTTCGTTCAAGGTAATACCGCTGTTGCTGGAACCGCTGATAAAGGCGGGCGCCGCGGTGCCCAGGCAGATATTGCTGGTGAATTACGCGGCGGAGAAGCTCCGGGCCGACTGGCCGCCCGTGATGCTGGCCATCGTCGCGCTGATCCTGCTCGGGCGGTGGTTCGTTCGCTCCGGCCCGGGACGAAAGCTTTTCGGGCTGGCGGGCCACGCGCTGCCGGTGTTCCGCTTCGCCTCTTCGGAGGCCCGGCTCTACTACCAGTACACCATCATGGGGCTGTTGTTCAAGGCCGGAGTTAGCCTGGGCGCTATGATGGATATCCTGCGCCAGTTCTCCATGGACGACCTTGTCAGCCGCGGCCGTTTCGCGAGGGCCGCGGAAAAGGTAGCCGGCGGCGCCGGTTTCGCCGAGAGCGTGGCGCCGCTGGTGCCGGAGGAAGACCGGCATAGCCTGGAGGTGGCCGAGAAGGCCGGCCGCCTGGACGACACGCTGATGGCGCGCGGCAGATTGCATTACGACATGCACCTGCACCGCATGGAGATGCTGGTGACGGCATTCAACATAGCCACGCTGGGGGGGCTGGCGCTGGCCACGTTCGCTCTGATGGCGGCGCTGGTCTGGCCGGTGCTCTCGGCGCTGGGCGGCTCGGGCCGCGCGCTCAAGAACGTGCTGCCCTCGTTGGAACTGGGCGCGTCCCCTTCCGGGACCAAAGCGGTTCCCGAAACCCCGTCCGGTCGTTTCAACCGCCTGCAGGGCGGCAAGGTCTCCGGCTTCATTCTTCAGCAGAAAACGGGTGGAGCCTCCTCCGCCAGGAAAAAACTCGTCCCGGTAGGCTCCGGTTTCGGCGGGTTAAACTCCAACGACATCCACCCCACCGACATCCGTCCCACAGACGTCAGCGATTAGGGACGCTGCTTCCTAAACTGGCGGGTGGTGGCACACCGTATGCTTAAATTCTTTAAGGACCTCAAGGACAGGCATCACAAGCGCATCCAGGGAGGGCTGGAACTCCTTAAATACATTGGCCCAGGCCTCATAGTCACGGTAGGCTTCATAGACCCCGGCAACTGGGCTTCCAATCTGGCGGCCGGAGCTTCTTTCGGCTATTCCCTGCTGTGGATGGTGACGCTGTCCACGCTGATGCTGATAATTTTACAGCACAACGTGGCGCATCTCGGCATAGCGAGCGGCCTGTGTCTTAGCGAGGCGGCTGAGAAGTACGTGAAGCCCTCGCTCTCCAGGCCCCTGCTGTGGTCGGCCATGGCGGCTTCGGCGGCCACGTCGCTTGCCGAGGTGCTGGGCGGCGCCATCGCCCTGCAGATGCTCTTCGGAATACCGGCCAAAATAGGCGCGGTGCTGGTGACGGCACTAGTCATCTACCTGTTGTTCTCCAATAATTACCGCAGGCTCGAGAAATGGATAATCGGCTTCGTATCGCTGATCGGCCTATCGTTCATCTACGAGTTGAGCCTGGCCCGTGTGAGCTGGGGCCACGCCGCCGCCGGCTGGGTGGTGCCGGCCACTCCGGCCGGCTCCATGGTGGTGGTCATGAGCGTGCTGGGCGCGGTGGTGATGCCGCACAACCTGTTCCTGCACTCCGAGATAATCCAGAGCCGTCAGTGGAACCTGGAGGACGAGAAGATCATCAGGCGCCAACTTAAGTTCGAGTTCACGGACACGCTGCTGTCTATGCTGGTCGGATGGGCCATAAACAGCGCGATGATGATCATGGCCGCGGCCACGTTCTTCAAGTTCGGCAAGCCGGTTTCCGAGCTGCAGCAGGCGGAGCAAATGCTGACGCCGCTTCTGGGCGGGCGCTCGGCTCTGGCCTTCGCGCTGGCGCTGCTGTTCGCGGGGATTTCTTCCAGCGTTACGTCAGGCATGGCCGGCGCCTCCATCTGCGCCGGGCTTTACGGCGAGCCGCTGAACCTCAAAGACAACCACAGCCGCATGGGTGTATATATCTCCTTTTTCGGCGCGCTCGCGATGATACTCTTCATCAGCGACCCGTTCCGGGGCCTCATCTACTCGCAGATGGCGCTCAGCATCCAGCTGCCGTTCACCATCTTCCTGCAGGTCTATCTCACCTCGTCCCGGAAAGTGATGGGACGCCACTCCAATCCCCCCTGGATGGCGGTCCTCCTGTCCGCCATCGGCCTTGTGGTCGCCTGGCTCAACGTCAAGCTGCTCATGAGCCTCTTCGCCGGATAGGCGCCCGCTATACGGAGAAATTTAAGAATTGATAAAATCTATCCGCCATGAACACTCTGCTTGACCGCTGGCGGAAGGCGGACCCCGCCTTCAAGGCTTTTCTTCTGGGCGTCTTTTTCCTCGGCATCAACGCCGGAGTGCTGGGAGCCGCTTTCAACAACTATCTCAACGACACTTTTCATCTTACGTCGCAGCAGCGCGGTTTTCTGGAGTTCCCGCGCGAACTGCCGGGTTTCCTGGTGGTCTTCATGACCGGCCTTCTGGCGACGCTGCCCGTGCGCAGGTGGGCGGTCATCACCGGCCTGCTTACGGCCGTGGGGGTGGCCGGGCTGGGCTTCCTGTCTCCGGGGTATTACACGATGATACTCTGGATGCTGCTCTGGAGCGCGGGCAGCCACCTGTACATGACGGTGGAGGCCGTAATGGGCCTGCGTTTCTCCAAGGGCGGCGGGCACGGCAAGCGGCTGGGCCAGCTCAGCGCGATGACCAACTTCGCCGGCATCGCCGGCGCGGGGCTGGTGTGGGCGCTGGCCAGAATGGCGGGCCCGCAGCTCTATCACTGGGCATTCGCTCTCGGCGCGGCGGCCTCGCTGGTCTCGGCGTACCTTTTTTCTCGGGTTAATGGCGACGAATCAGGGCTGCCTGGCAGCAAACGTTTCGTATTCAGGTGGAAGTACAAGTGGTACTACCTGCTGAACATCCTCTTCGGCGCGCGCAAGCAGATCTTTTTGACTTTCGCGCCCTGGGTGCTGGTCACGGTGTACGGGGCGAGCCCGGCGACGATGGCGGCGCTGCTGGTGGCGGCCTCCGCGCTGGGCGTGGTCTTCAGGCAGGCGTTGGGCGGCATAGTGGACCGCTTCGGAGAGCGCAGGGTGCTGCTGGTCGACGCGCTGCTGCTGTTGGTAATCTGCCTGGGCTTCGGCTTCAGCTCGCTGAAGCCGGCGCTGTACGCGCTGTTCATCCTGGATAACCTGATGTTCGCCGTGCGCATAGCGCGTACCACCTACCTCAACCGCATCGCCGTGCGCCGCGAGGACGTGGCTCCCACGCTGTCGCTGGGAGTGACAATGGACCACGCGGTTTCAATGCTGGTGCCGGCGGCGGGCGGCCTGCTGTGGGCGGCCTACGGCTACCGGTCTGTCTTCTTAGCCGCTTCGTCGCTGGGGGTCGGTATTTTCATCGCGGCGCTGGCCGTGGACGAGACCCACAAGCGGCGCTCCCCCGGCCCTGCCTTGCCCGTGCCGGAGGATTGAACTCGTGCGCGGTCCGGCAGATAATCCTGGCGGTTCCAGCCGGAAATGGATTTAGGTATACTATGGCCATGCGCGTTCTGCCGCCCCTGTTGCTCTGCTTCTCCTCCCCGGCCTTCTGCGGCGCTCCGAAGTGCTTCCTTCTCGACGGGGAGCTGGCGGTCCCGTTTTCTGCGGATAATTCCTGTTTCCGCGCCGCCGGCCACCCGGCCTACGATTACTGTGCTCTTTCCTCTTTTTACGTTCCGCAGCGAACCTGTTATTCCTGCTCCTCTGCGGCCTCGGCGGCGGCGCCGAACGCGCAGCTCAACACCCGCAGGGAAAGAGGCGACTCCAACGGGAACGTAACCGAGGAGATCCTGGTCTCGAAAGTATCCGCCCCGGACTGGAAGGCGCTGACCAGCGAAAAGGGCCTCGGCGGCCGCCACGGCCTGACCCTGGACCAGTTGGCCTCCGCCCTGCGCAGGGCTCCCGGGCAACCTGCGGAGCGAAGAAGGCCTCGGTAGCAGCGCTGGAGGCCTCCTCCGCCGAAGCCTACGCGCCGATAGCCAGGAAAAAATAGATCTTAGGGCAAAGGACCTCAATATGGCTGAAACCAAGGACGAAAAGAAAGTCATCTACTCTATGGTCGGCGTCAGTAAGCACTACGATAAGAAGGCGGTGCTTAAAGACATCTACCTTTCCTATTTTTACGGCGCCAAGATCGGAGTGCTGGGCCTCAACGGCAGCGGCAAGAGCTCGCTGCTTAAGATCCTGGCCGGCAAGGATACGGACTTCAAGGGCGAGACCGTGCTGTCGCCGGGCTACACCGTGGGCTTGCTGGAGCAGGAGCCGCAGCTCGACGAAAACAAGACGGTACGGCAGATAGCCGAGGAAGGCCTGCCCGAGGCGATGGCCGCGCTGAAGGAGTACAACGATATCAGCGAGAAGCTCGCCGAGCCGATGAGCGACGACGCGATGAACAAACTCATCGACCGCCAAAGTAAGGCGCAGGAGAAAATAGACGCGCTGAACGCCTGGGACATAGACAGCCGCCTCGAGCTCGCGATGGACGCGCTGGGCTGCCCGCCTCCGGACACGCCGATAAAGAACATCTCCGGCGGCGAGAAGCGCCGCGTCGCGCTTTGCCGGCTGCTCTTGCAGAAGCCGGACATCCTGCTGCTGGACGAGCCGACCAACCACCTGGACGCCGAGGCCGTGGCCTGGCTGGAGCAGCATCTGAAGGAGTACGAGGGCACCATCATCGCCGTCACGCACGATCGCTACTTCCTCGACAACGTGGCCGGCTGGATACTGGAGCTGGACCGCGGGGTTGGCATACCGTGGAAGGGCAACTACTCGTCGTGGCTCGAGCAGAAGGGGGAACGCCTGCGGCAAGAGGAGAAATCCGAGAGCGACCGCCAGAAGACGCTGAAGCGCGAACTGGAGTGGATACGAATGAGCCCCAAGGCGCGGCAGTCGAAGGGTAAGGCCCGCATCAACGCCTACGAGGAGCTGATGCGGCAGGACTCTGAGAAGCTGGGCCGCGAACTCGAGATCTATATCCCGCCGGGGCCGCGCCTCGGCAACCTCGTGATAGAGGCCAAAAACGTTACCAAGGCCTTTGGCGACAAGGTGCTGCTGGACAACGTTTCTTTCTCGCTGCCGCCGGGCGGCATTGTCGGCATCATCGGCCCCAACGGCGCCGGCAAGACCACGCTGTTCAAGATGATAACCGGAGAGGAAAGGCCGGATTCGGGCGAGTTCAAGGTGGGCGAGAGCGTTAAACTTTGCTACTCCGACCAGCACCGCGGCACGCTGACCCCCGGCAAGAACGTCTGGGAAGTCATCAGCGGCGGGCTCGACTTGGTGAGGCTCGGCAAGCTGGAGGTGAACTCCCGCGCCTACGTGGCCAGGTTCAACTTCACCGGCCAGGACCAGCAGAAGAAGGTGGACGTGCTCTCCGGCGGCGAGCGCAACCGCGTGCATCTGGCCGTCATGCTGAAAGAGGGCGGTAACGTGCTGCTTTTGGACGAGCCCACCAACGACCTGGACGTCAACACGATGCGCGCTCTGGAAGAGGCGCTCGAGAGCTTCGGCGGCTGCGCCGTGATCATCAGCCACGACCGCTGGTTCCTAGACCGCGTGGCCACGCATATCATGGCTTTCGAGGGCGACAGCAAGATCTTCTGGTTCGAGGGCAACTTCAGCGAGTACGAGGCCGACCGCCGCAAGCGCCTGGGCGCCGCGGCCGAGACCCCGCACCGCGTTAAGTATAAAAAGTTAACGCGTCCGTAACCCGCTAAAAATCCGCTCAACCGCCTGGTGCTGGACAACTTGCGAGGAATTTAAGGCATGCCTGAGAGAGCCGCCTTCCGGCAAGCCCCGCCCGCAGCCTTCCGTAATAATCGCTTTAAAAAAATTCGCGGAATGCGGCCACGATGTGTTCGTGGCCTTTTCATACAAGCGCCGGGGCCTGTGCTCAAACTGCGACGCCAAGCGCTCGGCAATAGAGGCGGCGGCCGCGCTGAACCGGCTGCCGCCTCCGGGCCGGCGGCTCAGTAGGACTTGGACATCAGCACGCGCTGCTTGGAGGGCTTGCCGGTGAGGAGGCACCTGCCCTCGCCCCTGGCCTCCGGCGGGATCTGGTCCTCGAACGGGATGTTGCGGATGCCGGTCTCGAAACGCTTGGCCATCTCGTCCTCGTCGGAGGAAGTGCCGGCCCAGTGCACCCAGGCGAAGCCGCCGCCCTCGTCCTTGAAGAACTTCTCGTAGTCCTCCAGCGTGTCTATCACGCGCGTGCGCGCGGCGCGCAGCTTCTTGGCGCGCTCAAAAAGCTCCTTCTGCATCGCGTCCAGCGTCGGGAGTACGGAATCTATGGCCTCGGCCCTTGGCAGGAAGGTCTTGCGGCGCTTGCGCTGCGCCTCCGGCGCCTCGCCCGCTATCTCGGATACAAATCGGCGCGCTATGCACAGCGAGCCCTTCTCGAGGTCCTTCGGGCCTATCTCCACGCGCAGCGGCACGCCCTTGCCCTCCCACTCGTAGTACTTGGCGCCGGGCATGATGCCCTCGCGCTCGTCCACCTTGACGGCGACGCCCTTGGCCTTCAGCTCGGCGGCCACCTTGCGGGCCTCCTCGGTGGTGCGGCCGCGTTCGTCGTCGCTCTTGTAGATGGGGATTATGACCACCTGTACCGGCGCGAGCTTAGGCGGCAGGATCAGGCCGGCGTCGTCGGAGTGCGTCATGATCAGCGCGCCTATCAGGCGGGTGCTTACGCCCCAACTGGTGGCGTATACGTACTCCAACTGGCCATCCTTGTTCTGGAACTTCACGTCGGCGCCCTTTGAAAAGTTCTGGCCGAGGTAGTGGCTGGTGCCCATCTGCAGGGCCTTGCCGTCCTGCATCATGCCCTCTATCGAAAGCGTCTCGATGGCGCCGGCGAAGCGCTCGCCCTCGGTTTTGCGGCCTTTGACTACGGGTACGGCCATCACGGTTTCGGCGAAGTCGGCGTACACTCCGAGCATGCGCCAAACCTCCTCCAGAGCCTCCTTTTCCGTCGCGTGCGCCGTGTGGCCTTCCTGCCATAGGAACTCGGCCGTGCGCAGGAACAGGCGCGTGCGCATCTCCCAACGCACGACGTTGGCCCACTGGTTTATCAGCAGCGGCAGGTCGCGGTAGCTCTGGATCCAGTTCTTGTACTGCGCCCAGATGATGGTTTCGCTGGTCGGGCGGACGATCAGCGGCTCGTCGAGCTTGGACTCCGGGTCCGGCACCACCTCTCCGTTCACCGATTTCAGGCGGTGGTGCGTGATGACCGCGCACTCCTTGGCGAAACCGCTGGCGTGCTTCTCCTCCTTGGTCAGGAAAGAGAGCGGGATGAACAGCGGGAAATAGGCGTTCTCGTGGCCGGTGGCCTTGAACCTGTCATCGAGCTCGCGCTGCATCTTCTCCCAGATAGCGTAGCCGTGCGGCCGGATGACCATGCAGCCGCGCACCGGGGAATGCTCCGCCAGCAAGCCCTGCTTTATTACGTCCAGGTACCACTGCGCGTAATCCTTGGCGCGCGGGGTTACCGCCGCCGTTTCACCCGTCTTCTGCCCGTCCTGTTTGCCCATATAAGCTCCTCTCGGTGTAAAGTCCTGTGCGGCATTGCGGCGCCTATTTCGCGCCCAGCTCTTTTTTAAGTACCTCTACGGCCTTCTCCGGGTCGGAGGCGTTCATCAGCAGGCGGCCAGTCTGCCCGGCGTCGGCGGTTCCGTAGACCGTGGTGATGTTTATGCCGTGCTCGCCCAGCAGCCTGGTTATGCGCAGCAACTGGCCTGGCTTGTCCAGTAGTTCGATAGAGATCATCTGCGTCTCGATGGTGGTAAAGCCGGCCCCGGTGAGGATGTGGCTCACCCTGCTGTCCGCCTCCACCGCCACCCGTACCACCCCGGAATCGTCCCTTATCTCCGAGGCTATGCCGACAATGTTTATTCCCTCGCTGGCGAACAGCTCCACGAACTTGGAGAGCGCCCCCGGCACGTTGGGAAGGAAGACGGTATATTGCCTGGCTATTTTTACCGACATAGAAGCTCCGGTTGTCATCAATCAGGGCGAAAGCCCGTCACAATTAAATAACTTTTGGGCGGCGCGGGCAATAGTATAAATTTATATAATCAAAGTTGCATGAGGTTTTTTCCGGAGGGGAAATCCAGGACTCTTTCCGCTCTTTCGCTGGTTTCTGCGGCTTTCTGTTCCATCATGACCCTTTTGGCCGCGCGCGACCTGCTGACGATGCTGGTGATATACCATACTCCGGCTTTCTACCTAGGCATGGCCAAGGCCACGGTGCCGGCGCAGATGCCGCCGTTGGCCGGTTTCATGGTGCGGCATATGCGCCTCTTCTTCGCGTTTTTTTTCTTCCTGTGGCTGTCCGGCTTAGTGCTCTCTCTGGGTGTCTGGGCGCGCCGGGAATGGGCCCGGAGCGGGGCCTGCCTGACGCTTTACCTGCTGGCGGGGGCCGCGCTGCTGATGTTGGCCTACCCGTGGCTGGCAGTGCCGCGGCCGCTGGTTTACGGCGGCGTATCGCTGGCCCCGCAGTTCAACGACGCCGTGGCCTCGGCGGCTTTCTTCACCAGGCTGACCTCATTTTTTGGCGGCGGCCTGTGCCTGTGGTGGGCGCTCGCGCTGGACAGGGGCGGCCTGCGTGGGGAGTTCAGGTAACGGTTTCATGAAGGGACAATCATGAGAATAAAAAAACTTCTGCTGGCCGCGGCGCTGCTGGCCGCCCTGCGCGGCGCCGCCGCGGCCGCCGGCTTCAGCATGAACTGGGTGGAGACCGAGGTGGTGCTGGACAGGGACGGCAAGGCGCAGGTATCTTATTCCGTGCGCTGGACCGGAGAGGGCGGCGCGCTGCACGGCTTCTACTTCGAAGGCTTCCAGGAGAAGCCGGTTTTCGACCTGCAGCACGCTTACGCGCTGGACTCCTCCGGGCGCAGGTACGCGCTCTCCATAACGAAGCTCTCCGACTCTAGGTACGACATCGTGCTGGCTGACGGCCAGGCTTTCTCCAGCGGCCAGATAACCTATTTCTTCCGTTACGCCGCCGACCTGGAGGCCTCCGGCAACGTGACGCAGACGATGGCCGGCGGCAAGCGGCTCATGGTCTTCAACTGGTCGCCGGTGCAGTGGGAAGACCCGCTGGAACACGAGGCGCTGACCGTGCGCTTTCCTATAGAACTGGCCTCGCCCACGGTGGACGACAGGGTGTTGTCCGGCCTGGACTTCATGACGGAAAAGTACGTCAATGGGCGCTATATGATAGATTACCCCACGGTGCGGAACGCCGAGGGCAAGAATATCTTCAGCGTGCGCTTCTTCCGCCGCGACTTGGGGCGCCGGTACCACTTCCAGGTGCAGCTGTACATGGACGCCGCTCCTTACGCGCTGAAGACGATGGCCTACGGCAGTCTGGCGAAAGGCCTGCCGAAGAAGATGAAGTATATGCCGTCACGCGAGAAGTACTACCTGAACCGCTATTTCCCGGGCAGCATACTGGCCTCTGTGCCTATAACGCGCGGCGAGACCATCTTCCTGCTGCTGATCATGTCCGTGGTATTCGTCTTCATGCCGTTCTTCATCATGACGGTCAAGCACAACTCCATGCTGAGCGCGCAGGCCGGCATCTCCGGTATCAACTGGGACAGCACCAGCTGGGAACCGCCGAAGGCGCAGGTCAGCTCCTTCCGCACGCAGGGGAAGGTGAACAAGGGCCTGAGCCCGCTGGAGGCCGGCGTGGTGCTGGGCCTGCCGCTGACCGAGATGCTGGGCCTGATGGTCGCCAACATGGAGCGCAAGAACCTGCTGCGCATCAAGAGCAATTCCCCGCTGACGGTGGAGCGTGTGCCAAGTTCGGCCTCCGGCAATGACCCCTACGAGAACACGCTGCTGGCGGCCGTGAAGCCCGACGGCACCATAGACCAGGCCGCGGCGGATTCCGCCGTAAAGGCGCTGGGCGCCGGCGTGAACCAGAAACTTTGGGACTGTGACATGGATGCCACCAAGGACTATTACCGCAAGCAGGTGGACCGGAACTCCGGCCTGAAGCCGGAGGACGACATGGGTTATTACTGGGGCGCCTACCGCTGGCACTACTACAACTACAACAACCCTTACTACAGCAACGCCGCCCAGGCCGGCAGCGCGCTGAAGACCTCGCTTCCGGCGGACTTCAGCGCCAGCTTCAACTCTTTCCGCGGCTCGGCCATGTGCTACCAGGGGGCCTACGCCGGCAGCGCCTGCCACGACGCGTGCCATTCGGCCTGCCACGACGCGTGCCATTCGGCCTGCCATTCGGCTTGTCATTCGGCCTGCCACGGCGCGTGTCACGGGGCCTGCGTCAGCAGCGGTCATTGAGGCGCCATGGGCGATTGGAAAAAAAGAGTGGACTGGGTGGACGACTACGTCGCGCGCATAAAACCGTACGTGCGCGTGCGCGAGGCCGACAGCCTGCTGATAAAAATCCCCAACCAGACTCACAAGCTCAATGCGCAGGGCGTGAGGTTGCTGAAGTTCGTCATGGGCGGCGGCAGCGCCGTTTCCGTGGTGGAGGCCTACCCGGAGGAGAGGCGCGACCAGGTGTCGCTGGACGTCTATTATTTTTTCCGCGACCTGATGGCCCTGCTGAAAGGCTGCGGCGAGGAGGACCCCGGCCGGCTCGCCCTGGAGACCAGGCCGTTCGCTTTGGGCCACAACGCGCTGCCGGTCCTCAGCGAGATCGCCGTTACCTACCGCTGCAACCTGGCCTGCCGCTTTTGCTATGCGGGCTGCGGCTGCAAGAAGGACGAGGAACACCCCGATCTGCCGGCCTCGGCGCTTAAGGAGGTGCTGGGAGTCATAAGGGACGAGGCCGAGGTGCCTTCCGTCAGTTTTACCGGAGGAGAACCGCTGCTGCGCCCCGAGTTGCCGGAGCTGGTGCGGCACGCCAAGGGCCTGGAGATGTGGACCAACCTGATTACCAACGGCACGCTGGCCTCGGCCGAAACCGTGAAAAAGCTGAAGGACGCCGGGCTGGACTCCGCGCAGGTCAGCGTGGAGGCCGGCACGGCGGAGCTGCACGACGCGATAGCCGCGCAGCCAGGCGCCTTCGCGCGGAGCGTGAAAGGCGTGGAGAACTTCCTGAAGGCCGGCATACGGGTGCACACCAACACCACCATCTCGGCTCTCAACAAGGACCGCCTAGAGGGCATACTGGACCTGGTGAGGTCGCTGGGCCTTTCTAAGTTCTCCATGAACCTGCTGATGCCGGTGGGCTCGGCTGGGAAAAACTTCGAAGAGACCTTCGTCTCTTATACCGAGGCCGGCGGAATAATAGAGCGCGTAAAGGAGCTGGCCGACGCCCGGGGGCTGGAGTTCATGTGGTACTCGCCTACGCCGCTGTGCATCTTCAACCCGATAGCGCGCGGTCTTGGCAACAAGGGCTGCGCGGCCTGCGACGGCCTGCTGAGCGTCGCCCCTGACGGGGACATCCTGCCATGCTCCAGCTACCCTAAGCCCATGGGGAACATCCTGAAGGAGAAGGGGCGTTTCAAGGAGCTCTGGAGCGGGCCCGGTTTCAGGTGGTTCCGGGACAAGGCCTTCGCTCACAAGAAGTGCCGGGACTGCAGGCACTTGGCCGCCTGCAACGGCGGCTGCCCGCTTTACTGGGAAAAGGCCGGCTACGGCGAGTTGCTTCCGGCCGCCGAGGCCTGCGCCGCCGAAGAGGGGGAACTATGAGCATACTGCCGCCGCCGCAGAAGGACGGGGAGATAAAGTTCTATTTCGCCAAGAGCCTGCCGTACAGGAAGCGCATGATGGCGGTGTTCGGCCTGCTGGCCGCCGGCCTGGCGCTGCAGGTGACCATCGGCTTCTGGCCCGGCTTCGCGCTGATGGCGGCGGCCCAGTTGCTGGGCATGAACTCCGGCTACAACTCCTCGCCTAGGGAGACCGGGCAGGAATCCTGGGAAAGGGTTACCCCTGACGAGTACACCAAGATAAAGCAGAAGGCCGCGGAACTCAACAGGTGGGACCAGGATTTCTTCGACGGCACCAATACCACCGGGGCAATCGGTTTCTTTGCTGTAGCGCTGTTGAGCGCTATCTCCTACGCGGTGCTGGCGCATATGTTCGCCTTCCCTGACGGCTACTGGTTCTATTTCGGGATGGACGCGGCGGTGCTGCTGCTGCCGCTGTGGTTCGTGGGTACGCGCGAGTACCTGAAGAAGGATGGGCTGGTCATCAAGGTGGAGATGCTGCAGAAGGTGATGGCCGAGCTGAGCGACCCCAGCGACGTGCAGGTGTATCCCATGCTGGATCTGGACGTCACCGAGAGCGGCGGCAAGGAGCCTGATGACGCGCGCCTGATGGTGCGCATGGTCGGGGCGCCCCAGGAGTTCTACGGGGTGCAGGTGCAACTTTCCATCAACAGCGTACAGGGCAAGGACTACCCCTACCTCTACTGCGTACTGATAGCCAAAAAGGGTTCCGGCCTGCTGGACGGCTGGGAAGGGCTGGTCCCGCACCAGGACACACCCCTGCTGGCCAACATAGCCTCCGCTCTGTTCGGTGGGGCATTCGCGGTGCAGGAGCTGGTCTACGAGCCCAGCGAATCGGGAGAGGTGGACATAATAGTGGTGCGCCAGATGACCTCGGAGAACACCGGTTACTACACCTCCCGTTCCGCGGCCATGAAAGTGGTCGGCAACTCGCTGGACTTGGCGCGTGCCCTGCTGAAGAAGAACGGCCCGCCGCCGCTGCCGCCGCAGGCCCGTTAATTTGAGTGAAACCCTCTAATTTAATAAAATATTCTCAGGGCCTCTTTCCCACTCCTGCCGCAGCGCCGCTATCCGAGGTGACATATGTGGAACTATACCGAAAAAGTCTACGAACACTTTAAAAACCCCAAGAACGTGGGCGAGGTGGAGAACCCCGACGCGGTGGGCGAGGTGGGCAGCATAGTCTGCGGCGACGCGCTGAAGCTTACGCTCAAGATAGATAAGGCTACCGAGATCATCAGCGACGCCAAGTTCAAAACCTTCGGCTGTGCCAGCGCGATAGCCTCCTCCTCCGCCCTGACCGAGATGATAAAGGGCATGAAGCTGGAGGCCGCCGCCAAGATCACCAACCAGCAGATAGCCGACTTCCTGGGGGGGCTCCCCAGCGAGAAGATGCACTGCTCCGTGATGGGCATGGAGGCGCTGGAGGCGGCGGTCAAGAACTACCGCGGCGCCAAGGCAGAAAAGGTCATCATAGGCGTGGGAGAGCGCGTGGTCTGCAAGTGCTTCAGCGTCACCGAGAGCCAGCTCCTGAAGGCCATAAAGCTCAACAGCCTCAAGACCGTGGAAGAGGTTACGAATTTTACCAAGGCCGGAGGCGGTTGCGGCCAGTGCAAGGGCGAAATAGAGAAGATCCTGAAGGACTACTGGGCCGAGGCCGAGCACAAGCGCTTCGCGCAGATGACCGTGGTGGAAAAGATAAAGATGATAGAGAAGGTCCTGTCCGAAGAGGTCAACCCCAAGCTCAAGGCCGACGGCGGCTGGATAGAACTGGTGGACATAGAGGGCCAGAAGGTGAAGCTGCGCTTCCTCGGCATGTGCGCGGGCTGCCCGTCGTCCAGCGCGACCTTGAAGAATGTGGTGGAGAAGGAACTGAAGGAGCGCATCGACCCCGCGCTGGAAGTGCTGGCGGAGTAAACCTTCCGTCGGGTCGGCTTCGTCAGGTACGGCGTCGCGCACCTCGTGCGCACGCCTCGCAGGCAGAAAAAAGGCGACAATATGGAAAAGGTGTACTATTTCGACAATAACGCTACCAGCAGGGTGGCTCCGGAGGTCGCCAGGGAGATGGAGCCGTTTTGGGGCGAGCTCTACGGCAACCCCTCCAGCATGCATTTCTTCGGCGGCGGCAACCAGAAGTATCTGGACCTCGGCCGCGAGCGCGTAGCGAAGCTCCTCGGCTGCGAGCCCTCCGAGGTCATCTTTACCAGCTGCGGCACCGAGTCCGATTCCACTGCCCTCTGGAGCGCCGTCCGCGCCTTCCCGGAGAAAAAACACCTCATCACCACCGCCGTGGAGCACCCCGCCGTGCTCAACGTCTGCAAGTATCTGGAAACACAGGGCTACCGAGTCACCTACCTGCCGGTGGACAAGACCGGCCAGATAAACCTAGAGGACCTCAAGGTCGCCCTTACCCCGGAGACCGCCATAGTCTCCATCATGTGGGCCAACAACGAGACCGGCGTCGTCTACCCCGTGGAGGAAGCCGCCCGCATCACGCACGCCAAGGGCGCGCTGTTCCACACCGACGCCGTCCAAGCCGCCGGCAAGGCGGCCATCGGCCTCAAGGACACCAAGATAGATATGCTCTCCATCTCCGGCCACAAACTGCACGCGCCCAAGGGCATAGGCGTGCTGTACGTCAAGAAGGGCGCGCGCTTCTCGCCGTTCATGATGGGAGGCCACCAGGAGCACGGCCGCCGCGCCGGCACCGAGAACGTGCCGTACATCGCCGGCCTCGGCAAGGCCGCGGAGCTCGCGCAGGCCAACATCGAGAAGGAGAACACCTACGTTAAAGGCCTGCGCGACCGCCTGGAGGAAGGCCTGCTCAAGATCCCCAACACCCGCGTCAACGGCGGCGGCGCCGCCCGCCTGCCCAACACCACCAACATCAGCTTCGAGTACGTGGAGGGTGAGTCCATCCTGCTGATGCTGAGCGAAAAAGGCATCTGCGCCAGCTCGGGATCGGCCTGCACGTCCGGCTCGCTCGAGCCTTCCCACGTGCTTATGGCCATGGAGGTCCCGCAGACCTATGCCCACGGCTCCGTGCGCTTTTCCTTGAGCGTTTACAACACGGCCGAGGAAGTGGACTACATCATCCGCGAGCTCCCCCCCATTATTGAGCGCCTGCGCGCCATCTCCCCGTTCGCCGACGGCAAGCCTTTGTTCGGCATGGACGCCTGCGAGCCTCACACCCACAAACACTGAGTTCGCATCGCTCCAGGAATGGGCCCGGCCTTAAGGACCGGGCCCATTTTCATTTGAAACAAGAACTGGTCTAGACACCACCCCTCGGCCACTTTAGTCGCAAGCTTCAGGCCAGAAGAAGTGCCCAAAAAGGTCTGAACCGCAAACGGATACGGCCCGCAAAGTTTCGTTCCGTACAGAGGCTCACGATCCCATGCCGCTGAAGGTGGGGTCGTCTCCCGGCGACGTGCGCCTGGAGTGGCCGAACGTCCCGGACAGCTGAGCGGTGCATGCCGAAAGCGCTTCCGGGAACATCAGGCTGGCCTTCACCGCCGGCGTCAGGCTGCTTGCCAAGATGAGCGCGCCGCCGGGTGGAACGGTTCAGCCCGCCCGGAAAAAAGATATACTCTGAGACCATGAAAACCCTTTACACGCTCCTTTTGCTTTCACTGGTTCGGCCCTCTTTCGCCGCGGAGCCTGTGGCTCCAGCGGTCTCTTCCGGGACCGCGGCCGCGGAGAGGTCAGCGGACCCGTGCGCGGACTTCTACCAGTACGCCTGTGGCGCCTGGCTGGCCGCCAATCCTGTGCCGCCGGACCAGTCGCAGTGGGGCCGGTTCAGCGAGCTGGCCGAGCGCAACCGCGCCGTCCTGAGGGGTATTCTTGAAAAGGCTTCGGACACCTCCGTGGCGCGCTCCCCGGACGATGTGAAGCTGGGGGATTACTACTCCTCCTGCATGGACGAGAAAGCCGTGGACGCGCTGGGGGCGGAGCCGATAAAGGGGTACCTCGACGGGATAGCCGCCGTGAAGACGCCGGCGGACCTTGCCGGAGAGATAGCGAAGCTTTATTCCGCCGGCATCCCGGCCTTCTTCTATTTCGGCTCCGAGCAGGACTATAAGGACGCGGGCAGCATGATAGCCGCGATAGGCCAGGGCGGCCTTGGCCTGCCGGACAAGGACTATTACCTGCGCAAGGATGCGGATTCAACTAAGCTCCGCGGCAAGTACGAGGAGCACGTCCGCAGGATGTTCGCGCTGGCCGGCTACGGCGAAGCCGCCTCTTCCGCGGCGGCGGCCGCCGTGCTGCGCGTGGAGACCGCGCTGGCGGAGGCCTCGATGGACAGGGTGACCCGCCGGAACCCGGAAAAAACCTATCACAAGATGACCCCGGCCGAGCTCAAGGCGCTGGCCCCGGAGATGGACTGGCGCGGCTTCTTCGCCGCGGTGAAGGCTCCCGAAATCAGGTACATCAACGTGGAATCTCCGGACTTCCTGAAGAAGGCCGCGGCCATGCTGCGGGGAACGCCGCTGGCCGACTGGAAGACCTACCTGAGCTGGCGGGTGCTCAACGGCGCCGCCTCCCTGCTCTCCCAGCCTTTTGTGGACGAGGACTTCGCCTTCTACGGCAGGACGCTAAGCGGGGCCAGGGAGCTGCGCCCGCGCTGGAAGCGCTGCGTGGACTACGCCAACGGCGGCCTCGGCTTCCTGCTGGGCAAGCGCTACGTGGCGGAGAAGTTCAGCCCCGCCGGCAAGGCCGCGGCCAGGGAGATGATAGCCGGCATAGAGAAGGCCCTGGCCGGAGACATAGACAGCCGGGACTGGATGTCGCCCGCCACGCGCGAGCTGGCCGAAAAGAAGCTGTCGGAGGTGGAGAACAAAATAGGCTACCCGGACAAATGGCGCGACTATTCCGCGCTCAAGGTTAAGCCGGGCGACTGGTTCGGCGACCACCGGCGCGCCGCGCTGTTCGAGATGCGCCGCGACCTCAATAAAATCGGCAAACCGGTGGACAGGAGCGAGTGGGACATGACCCCGCCCACCGTGAACGCCTATTACGATCCGTCGATGAACACGATCAACTTCCCGGCCGGCATACTGCAGCCGCCGTTCTACCGGGCCGGGGGTGACCCGGCCATGAACTACGGCGCGATAGGGGCCGTGATGGGCCACGAATTGACGCACGGCTTCGACGACCAGGGGCGCAAGTTCGACGGGAAGGGCAACATGACCGACTGGTGGACCAAGTCCGACGCCGAGGCCTTCGACAGGCGCAGCGAGTGCTTCGTGAATGAGTATTCCAGTTTCACTGTGGCCGGTGGTCTGCACGTCAACGGCAAGCTGACGCTGGGGGAAGACACCGCCGATAACGGCGGCCTGCGTCTGGCGCTGATGGCGCTGGAGAACGGCTCCTTCCTGAAGGCCGGCGGCCTGCGGGACGGGCTTACTCCGGAGCAGCGCGCGTTCCTGGGCTGGGCCGGGGTCTGGTGCACCAACTACACCGAAGCCTATATAAAGCTGCTGGTCCTGACGGACCCGCACCCGCCCGCCGAAGACCGCGTCAACGGCGTGCTGATTAATATGCCGGAGTTCACCAGGGCCTACGGCTGCAAAGCCGGCAGTCCGATGACCACGGCGCACCCCTGCCGCGTCTGGTAGTTCGGATCGCGGGCTAAAAAAAGAAGGAGCGGGCCCGGGCCCGCTCCTTCTTTTTGTTCCCGGCCTGGTTAATCCTTCTTCAGCACTATCCAGTCCTCGGACAGCTGGGCCAGAGCTTCCTTGAAGGCCTTGTACTGCGGATAATCCGCGGGCGGTATCCAGGTGTTGTCGAAGCGGAGCGTCTCCCTGAAGACCAGCATCCCGCTCTCGTCCCTGAAAGAGGCCTTGTAGGTCTCTCCGTCCGCACTCAGGTCTAGGTCCTTGGGCGCGTAGTACAGGCGGTAGCCCTTGGGCAGCTTTATCTTTATTTCGCTGGAATTGAGGCTGCGGGAGTACCAGAACATAGGTAGCTCGCGCGCTGTTTCCGCCACGTTGTAGGCGGAATAATCCAAGCCCGGCACTTTAAGTATCATGTACCTGCCGGCTTTCATCGCGTAGCCGGGGATCTCCATCGAGAGCCTGAAGTCTATGTTCCTGGAGAGATCGTTCAGGTTGTCCATCGTATAGCCGGTGAGCCGGGCGTTGGGGTGGACGGAGTGGGCCAGCTTCTGCATGGCCTTGTCCAGATCTTCCTTCTTGTAGTCCTTGTAGCCGCGCAGGCCGGCCTGGAAGTCGCCGCTAAGTTTCTCGGTATAGGAGCCGGCCAGCTTCCCGTCATCGGACAGCACGTAGGAGGCGTCCGTGATGTCGGCCTCCTGCTCGGGGGAGTGGTCGGCGTTGGTGAAGAGCGCGGGGCCGTCCCCCAGAACCCGGAAGGCGGGCACGCCCTGGAGTTCGGGCGACAGTTCCGTGTAGCGGCGCCTGTCGGAAAGCGGCGCCAGCGTCAATTCCTTGCCATCGGCTTTCAGCAGGCATTCCGCGTAGTCGAACTGGCGGATGTTCACCAGCTTGTCTGAGAAAGGAGAGTCCTTGCTGTGCACGTAGGCGAACCCGGGGTTCAGTCCGGCGGCCTTCAGCATGGCGTACAGCAGGAACGGCTTGTCCAGCGCGTTGCCCGCCTTGCTGTCAAAGATCTCGCCTGCCGGCCGCGGCAGGTAGGAGTAGTCGTCCATGCCTACAGGCTGGTACTTTATCGCCGTAGCCGTCCAGTCGTAGAGCGCTTCCGCCTTCTGCGTATCAGTGGTTTTTCCGGCGATCAGCTCTTCCGCTTTGGCCTTCATGGCCGGGGTGACGGCCGCTTTCGCCTCAAGCAGCGGCGCCAGCCGGGGGCGCAGGCCGTCCCATGAGCCGTTGTCCAGCGATAGCAGCACCTGCGGCGAGTAGCGCAGGAAAGGTGGGGAGTTGGGCTCCTTGTGATAGGAGGGGAGGTCGGAAACCTGCCAGACGTAGGTCGTCGTCCCGGCCTTCTCGGTCCGCGACAGCTCGGTGCCCTTCGGCAGGTCAAACTCGTAGTAGTCCAGCTTGAGCGGCGCAGGCACGGTCACGACCAGCTTGAACGTTTTGACGGGCTCGTAGCTGCGCAGCGCGTAGTCGGCGAAGAACGGGTAGGTGGAGGCGTACACCGTGTCGGTGCGGGAGCCGTAGCCCAGAACGGTCCCTGTTTGCACGTTGGGGATGGCGTATTTCAGCAGTTTCAGCCTGTCGTAGGAGGGATATTCAGTGTTTGGCGAGCCCTCCATGACGGAAATGTCGTTGAGATAGGTCACGGTGGAATCCGTTATGGAATAGGCGTAGTCTATCCGCGTCCTCTGCAGGCCTGGCAGGTAGGTGTGCTGCAGGTACGCCGACGGGCTTTTGCCGCGTTCGCGCAGTACGTAGCGCAGGCCGCTGTGCGCCGTATCCCAACTCCTGTCCGGCGCGAGCGTTATGTCGTTGGACTCCAGCCAGTTGACGAAGCCGTCGTTGGGGTAGGCGGCGGGCGAGGGCGGGGCGGCCAGCAATCCGGCCACGGCGGGGTCCTTCATCGGGGCCTCCGCTCCGGCCGAGTATTTCCTGACGAATTGCAGCTTCATTACGTCGGCACGCGGGTGCGTCTGCGTTTTTCCGTCGACCACGATGCTGACCGCGCCGGCGTTCATCGAGACGATGTCTCCGGTTATCTCGTCGCCGTTGTTCATGAACAGGATGTCGGCGCGGGCCGCGGCGGAGCAAAAGAACAGCAGGGCTATGGCGCTTAGCGTTTTCATGTTATTTCCCCCTGGCCGCGGAAGCGGAAAGATCTTTAAGGAAAAGCTGGCTCTTGCTGTAAGCGGCGGCTTTCTGCAAGAGCGCCTTGTAGGCGGCGTAAGCGGCTGGCGGAATCAGGCGCACGGGTCTTTCCCAGGACAGAGAGCAGGTCAGCTCTTTTTTAGAGACCCGCTGGCAGCCGGCGGAGAAAGAAACATATTTATTCTTAAGCGTTATCTTCGGCGGCAGAGAGACCAGTTCGTAATTGTCTGGCAGGGTTATCGTGTAGCGCCTGTACTGGCCCATGGAGGCCATATGCTCTATGGGGTAGCGGCGCCTGTCCAGTGAAACCTCCCTTATGTAGTAGGGGTTTATCTCGAAGTCGGGGAGTTTGACTATCAGGATGTCGCCGGCCCTTTGCGGCAGGTTTTGGACGGAATAGTTCAGTCCAACCGTGAACGGCTTATCTATCTCTTCCGCGTTGTTCACCTCGTAGGAGGCCAGCTCCGCGTCCGGATATTCCCCTTTCGCCATGCGCTGGAAGGTCTGTTTCTGCTCCTCTTTCTTGATGGAGCGGAAGTAGCCGCGGTATTCTCCCTCCTCGGACCCGGTGAAGCTCATCGTCTCCGCTATGTCGGCGGCGCCGTTGGAGGAGAGGTGCATCTTGAAATCGCTGTAGTCGCCGTTGTTTTTGGGCGCCGGTACCGGGACGTAGTCTATCTTCTTTCCAAAGATGTTCAGCACGTGCACGCCGTAGTCGAAGCTGGCTATCTCCGGGTACCTGTAGTCGTAGTTTGTAGAATCCAGAAAGACCTTCTTGCCGCCTATCTCGGCCACGGTTATCGCGTGGTCGAAGTCTATCTGCGGTACATCGAAGTCGGTGGCCGCGAGGTTGTTGGTGTTGAGGATTATCGTGGATGCCTTTATGCCGGCCGCGTTCAGCATGGCCACCAGCAGCAGGGATTTGTCTATGCAGCAGCCGTAGCGGCGCTTCCAGGTGACGTTGGCGTCGTAGCCTCCCCAGCCCGAGGCGACGCCTACCTTGACGGCGATATAGCGGATGTCCTTCTGCACGTAATGATAAATCTTCGCCGCCTTTTCCTCGTCGGTTTTGGAACCCTTGATCAGGTTCAGGGTGAACTGTCTAAGTTCGGGCGAGGCTTTGGAGCGTTCCCTGTGCATGGCGCCCATCCAGTCGAAGATGCGGCCCCAATCCTTGAATATGGCCCCGCGCACGAAGGGCGCCACGTCCTCGTAGGCGGGCATCTTCGGTTCTCCGACTATCGGCGGAACGTCCGTAAGCGACCAGGTGTAGGTCTTGTTCCCGGCGGAGGCGGAAAGGGCCGGCTTGGAGCTGCCGAGACCGGAGAAATTTTTGACCGAATAGTAGAATGTGGCGCCGGCCGGCAGCGTCACGGACATCCGGGAGAGAGCCTCCGGGCCCTGGTAGTCCTGAAAACCCCACTGCGGGAAGAAGAAGTCCTTGCGGAAGGGATTGTAAGTATCTATAGAATACTCATAATCCACTATGGACCCAATCTGGACGTTGGGCAGTTCGTACTGCGTGCAGATATCCCCGCTGGTGAAGAAGTCTCCTCCTTCTTCCTGAGGCTTGGAGGTCTTTATCTGCGACGGGGCCAGAGTGTAGATGCTGCCGTCGGGGTTGTAGACGTTTGCCTTGGTTATCTTCACCCTGTCGCGGCCGTCCTCCACACAGGCGACGATCTGTCCCCAGTCCTGCTTCAGCGAATCCTTCAGTATCTGTTTCACCTCGTGCTCGCGCAGGAGCTGGGTGCCGTCCTGGTTCAGGGTGTAGTCTCCGGAATCCAGCAGGGTGATGCCGTTGACGCCGGGGAATTTTTGGGCCAGCGCCGCGGCTTGGGCAAAATACTTCTTGGCGGCTGCGCGGTCCTCGGGGGAGGCGGCCGAGGCCTTGGCCGCGGGCGCGGCGGAGGCTTCGGCCCTGAGCTGTATCTCGGATACCTCCGAACGCGGCAGTACCTTGCCGTCCTCCAGTTTCACTTCGGACGTGTCGAACGAGGCGACCTGGGTGTCGACCTCTGTTCCGGAGCGCAGCGTGAGCTGTGCCGCGGTGACCGGGCCGCAGGTCAGGGCCAGCGTGAAAAATAACAGAACGGTTCTCATCTTGCCTCCCAAGAAACTTGGCGGCCATAGGTCGCCGTGTCGTTAAATGATAGTAAATTTGTGTTCCGGCCTCTATTTCAATCCAGCGGAAATAATGCTAAAATACATATTCTTTAAAATTTACGGGCCCATAGCTCAGTTGGTTAGAGCAAGCGACTCATAATCGCTGGGTCGTAGGTTCAAGTCCTACTGGGCCCAGACTTTAAAATAAAAAAGCCGTCCGGAGTTGCCGGGCGGCTTTTTTGCTCTGCCGGAGCTTTATTTAAGTTTAACGGCCCTGTAGTCGGAGTAGGAGTACTGCGCGGGGGCCGGACCGGTTCCATAGACGCGCAGGAGCGCCAGCTGGTTGCCCTTGAATACGAACTCCCGCGAGAGCGTGCCGTCTTTTTCGAACGCCTTAACCGTGCCGTCAGGCACTTTGCCTTCCTTGCGCAGCAGGTTGAACCCCTCATCCAGCGTCAGCCTGGCGATCAGCTTGTCGTTGAGCCTGAAAGTGAAGAGTTCTCCGCGGGCCAACCGCCTGCTCTGGACCGTCACCAGAGTAGCCGGCTGCGGCGGCGCGAGGGCTTCCCGCTTCCGGCCTTCCGGCGGAGCGGCAGGGGACGCGGGCTGGACCGCTGCCGGCTGGCCGGCGGAATAATAAGTGCGGGAGGCAACGGAGCCGTCCGGACCGTATTCTGTTTTCCAGCCGTCCAGTTTGTCGGCTTTGTAGTAGGCCTCCATCAGCAGTCTGCCGTTCTCTGTGTAATATTTGAACGGGCCGTTCTTGAGCCCGGCAAGGTAGGCGGCTTCAGCCTGCAGCTTTCCGGAGGGATAATAGGCCTTGAGGAGACCGTCGGCTTTTCCATTCAGCATATTTTTTACCGTTTTAGCGGTAGCGCCCGGGTAGTACTCGGTGTAGACGCCGTTCCCTATGCGCCCTTCGGAGGAGAGCAGGGCGCCGGCGGCGTCGAAGGTCTCGGTAGCGATTATCACGCCATCGTCCATATAAACCTGCAGGCGGGTGGAGGCGCTGGGGGAGAGCGTGACGAAGGTGAGGCCGTGCGCGGATACGGCGGCCGTGGAGTTCTGCGGCTGTTCCTGGGCCGAGGGCGCCGCCGCGGCCGCCGGGTCGGTTATCTTTTGTTCCTTGATGTCGGCGAGACGTATGGTCAGCGGACCGTACTTAGTCTGCACCAGCAGGGTGCCGTTAATGGTGCCGGTCACGCTGCCGTTTACCCTCGTTCCGTCGTTCAGGACGAATGTGTCGGCGCTTCCCAGGGAGGGGAGCGCAAGAAGCGTTAGCATCAGAAAGGTCTTCATTTCTTTCTCCTGTTTTCCGTTATTCTACCAAAAGAAAAGCTTTGCGCGGCGGAAAGAGCGGTGTAAACGAGTATTGCGTTAATGATACTCAAATAGTATCATTAATTTAATGAAGGTATTGAACAAGGATGTGGATTACGCTGTACGCGCGCTGGTGCTGATGGCCCGGAACGACAAGCCAGCAACGCCTGTTGCCGGGATGCGGGCGGAGGTCAGGGTTTCCGGTCCCTTTCTGAGAAAAATCATGCAGAAGCTTCAGCGCGCGGGCTTTGTGCATTCTGTTAAGGGCAGGGGCGGCGGCTTCTCGCTGGCGCGCGACCCGGGGAACATAAGGCTTAGTGAATTGGTTTCCGCGTTGCAGGGCGGAATAAAGCTGAACGACTGCGCCTCGGAAGGAAAGCTCTGCGGCCTTCACTCAGCCTGCAAGCTGCGCCCCCGGCTGGCCTCGATGGAAGGCCGCCTTTTAGAAGAACTGGCGGCCATAACGGTAAAGGACCTGGCATGAAGACGAAAAGGAGAATTATAAACGTGGACGAGGATAAGTGCGACGGCTGCGGCGCCTGCGCGACCGGCTGCCATGAGGGCGCGTTGCTTGTGATAGACGGCAAGGCCCGGCTGGTCAGCGACCTGCTCTGCGACGGGCTGGGGGCCTGCATAGGGGACTGTCCGCGCGGCGCCATCAGGATCGAGGAGCGCGCGGCCGAGCCATACGACGAGGCGAAGGTCATGGAGGGCATGGTGAAGCACGGCCCGGGCACCATAAAGGCCCACCTGGAGCACCTGGCCGGCCACGGCCAGAAGACCCTGCTGGCCCAGGCCCTGGCCTATCTGAAGGCGCGCGGCATCAGTAGCCCCATGGAGGAAGAAATGTCACGGAATGAGAAGAACGGCCAGCGTCACGGCGGTAACGGTCCCTGCGGTTGCCCGGGTGAGCGGACCATGGATTTCAGGGAGGAGGGAGGTCCCGGCGCGGAGGAGGGGGCCGGGGAGGCGAAGTCGCAGCTGCGGCAGTGGCCGGTGCAGCTGCACCTGATCTCTCCCCAGGCGCCATATTTCAGGAAAGCGGACCTGCTGGTGGCGGCCGACTGCACGGCCTACGCCTACGGCGATTTTCACGAGGACTTCATAAAGGGCAGGGCCATGGTGGTGGCCTGCCCAAAGCTGGACGACGGGCTGGAGGTCTACGAGGAAAAGTTGCGGGCGCTCATAGAGGATGCCGGCGTGAACACTATAACGGTGGCGCAGATGGAGGTGCCCTGCTGCGGGGGCCTGCTGTCCCTGGTCAAGAGGGCGGCGGAGGCGGCCGGGCGCAGGGTACCTGTGAAGCGCGTGGTGGTGGGAGTGCAGGGTGGAATAAAAAGCGAAGAGTGGGTCTAGTCCCCTCCCTCTTTACCGAAGGCCGGCTTAGAGGTAGAATAGAGCCGTTGGTAGACGGGGAAGGAAGTTATGAAGAAAATAGTATTCCTTTTTTTCCTGGTCCTGCTCGGCGGCTACGTGCTGCTGCTGGCCAAGCCGGAACTGTATTTCGACAAGAGCGTCGATTACGGCATATTCACGCTTAGGGCGCGGGGAGAGCTGCCGGCGTCCCCGGAGGGCGTGTTAAACTCGGCTGGGGACAGGATCTCGGGCTCCGATATCTATACGCCAGGGCAGAGGTTCGAGCTGATACTCACTTCCGGGCCGTGGGAGTACAGGCTTTTCACCCCTTTCCTGAAGGGCGGTTTCTTCCGGGTCAACCCCTATAACGCCGCCGTCTTCCTGGCGCCCGGGGCGGATTTCGCCGGCGACAAGGCTGTCACGGCCTCCGGCTATCTCCGCAGCCTGAGCGGGGTGGTGACGGCCGCGGCCGCCTGGGTGATGACCTTGCGCAAGGTGATGCCGTTGACCTACCTGACCATGGGCGACTGGGAGCTGCGCGGCTACGCCGAGCTGCTGTCCGGCGGCACCGGCGAGTTCAACCCGGCTGATGCCTGCGCTGGCGGGGACCGGCCGGGCCTGGAGGACTACAGGGACGGACTCTTACTGGACAGGCTGCTTAAGGAGGAGAACCTGGTCTATAACGACCTGCTGCTCCGGGGAGCCAGCAAGGAGGACGCCGAAAGGCGGTTCAGAAGGAATTACTGTGGCGGCTGACGGTTTTGTCTGGCGGCCCGCTTTTTGATAAAATATTCCGGCACGGCGCGGTGGCCAAGTGGTAAGGCGACAGTCTGCAAAACTGTTATTCGCGGGTTCGATTCCCGCCCGCGCCTTTCTTCTTTTTCAAATATCTACCGGAGGAGGGGCATAGATCCCCTTACCGCCATGAACCTCAGCAGATTAGCCCAGTCCCTAGGCCAGTCGGCCACCCTCAGACTCAACGAGATAGCCAACAACCTTAAAACAGAAGGCAAGCCGGTGGTACATCTCGGCGGCGGGGAGCCGGAGGAGAAGATCCCCCGCGGCGCGCTGGAGGAGAGCGGCAAGTTGCTGGACTCCGGCTTCGTGCGCTATACACCCACTTCCGGCACGGCGGCGCTCAAAAAGGAGATCGCCGCCTACACCGAGAAGCATTATGGCGTGAAGCCCGGCCCGAGGAACATCCTTGTCTCTTCCGGGGCAAAGCAGGCCATCTATAATTTCCTCGTCTCGGTGGTGGACCCCGGCGACGAGGTCGTTTTCCCCGCGCCTTATTGGGTGAGCTATCCGGAGATGGTGCGCTTAGCCTACGGTAACCCGGTGGTGGTGAAGCCGCGCGGGGGCGAACTGCTGGTTAAAGCCGCCGACATAGAAGCGCATATCACCAGCCGTACCCGGGCTATACTGCTCAACAGCCCCAACAACCCATCCGGCCAGGTCTATCCGGAGGATCTCGTCCGCCATCTGGTAGAGATCTGCGAGGACCGCGGCGTTTACCTGCTGATGGATGACATCTACAACCGGCTGGTCTTCGACGGGCTCAGGGCGCCTTCCGCCTTCGCTTTCACTAAAAAGCCGCTCAACGACTCACATATCGTCTCTATCAACGGCGTTTCCAAGACCTTCTCTATGACCGGCTACCGCATAGGCTGGAGCGTGGCCAACGAGGCCCTGACGCAGGCGATGGTGAAGGTGCAGGCGCAGGTCTCGTCCTGCCCGTCCGCGCTCAGCCAGGCCGCGGCCGCGGGCGCGCTGGCCGAGGGGGACGGCTTCGTGGAGGCGCTGCGCAAGGGGCTGGAGAGGAAGCGCGACGTGATGGCCGCGGAGCTGGCGAAGCTGAAGAAGGTCAGGCTGCACAAGCCGCAGGGCACATTCTATAGTTTTCCCGATTTCGGCGCCTACGAGAAGGACTCGGCGAAACTCTCCGGCATACTGCTCGAGAAGGCCCTGGTCGTTACCGTGCCGGGGGTGGAGTTCGGTCTAGAGGGCCACCTGCGCCTGAGCTATTGCGGCTCGGAGAAGGACATAGTGGAAGGCGTGAAGCGCATACGCGAGATTCTGGACTAAGGAGAACTTATGCTGGGAACTAAAGAGAGGCCGGTCATGCCGGAGATTAATACTTCCAAAAGGATATTCAGGAACCTTTCTGTTCCGGAACTCTACGAGCACGCCGTCGCCCGCAAGGAGGCGGAGATCACGGCCGGAGGTGCGTTGTGCGCTCGCACCGGCAAGCATACCGCGCGCTCCCCTCGCGACCGGTTCGTGGTGAAGGAGCCCTCCAGCGAGGGGCACGTCTGGTGGAGCGAGCAGAACGAGGCCATAGACGAGGCCGTCTTCGATAGGCTGCTGGCCAAGGTACGAAACTATCTTTCCGACAAGGACGTCTACCAGCGCGACTGCTACGCCGGTTCCGACCCGGACAACCGTCTCAAGGTTCGGGTCTATACCGAGCTGGCGTGGCACAGTCTGTTCGCCCGGCACCTGCTGATAGACACGCCGGCGGCCGAGCTCGAAGGCTTTGCCCCCGACTTTACCGTCATCAGCGTGCCCGGCTTCCACGCGATGCCGCAGGTGGACAACACCCGCGGCAGCGCCTTCATCCTGCTTAACTTCAAGCGCAGGATAGTGCTGATAGGCGGCACCGCCTACGCCGGCGAGATCAAGAAAGCCGTCTTCACGGTGATGAACTACCTGCTGCCGCTCAAGGGCGTGATGCCGATGCACTGCTCGGCCAACATCGGCAAGACCGATGACACCGCCATCTTCTTCGGCCTGTCCGGCACCGGTAAGACTACGCTCTCCTCCGACCCGCTGCGCCGCCTGATAGGCGACGACGAACATGGCTGGAGCGCCGGCGGCATCTTCAACTTCGAGGGCGGCTGCTACGCCAAGGTCATAAACCTGAACCCCGAGGCCGAACCGCAGATTTACGCGGCCACAGGGCGCTTCGGCACCGTGCTCGAGAACGTAGTGTTCGACCCCCGTACCCGCGAGCTCGATCTTAACGACGGCTCGCTGACCGAGAACACCCGCGCCGGATACCCGTTGTCCTTCATAGACAACTCAATAACTGGTCCGGCCTTCCCGCATCCCAAGAACATAGTGATGCTGACCTATGACGCCTTCGGCGTGCTGCCGCCGATAGCTAAACTCTCTCCGGAGCAGGCGATGTACCACTTTATCTCCGGCTACACCGCCAAAGTGGCGAATACCGAGATGGGCGTGAAGGAGCCGAAAGCCACCTTCAGCACCTGCTTCGGCGCGCCTTTCATGCTGCACCACCCTACCGTGTACGCGGAGCTGCTCGAAAAGAAGATGAAGCAGTACAAGGCCGATTGCTGGCTGATCAATACCGGCCTGTGCGGCGGCCCGTACGGCGTGGGCAAGCGCATGAGCATACAGCACACCCGCGCGCTCTTGAACTCGGCCCTGGACGGCAAGTTGGCCAAGGTTAAATTCACCCAGGACCCGGTGTTCGGTTTCGGCGTACCGGCCGAGTGCCCGGGTGTGCCGCCCGAGGTGCTAAACCCGCGCGACACCTGGGCCGACAAGGCGGCTTACGACGCCAAACTGCGGGAGCTGGCCGGCCTGTTCGCAGAGAACTTCAGGAAGTTCAACGTGACCAGCCCCTCTATCACCGCTGCCGCCCCAAAACCATAAAATAGGTACAGATGACGTTTTATTTTTTCGCAGCACTGCCGGTATTATGGGGGGATTGGGTATCCGTCCCTGTTTTCCTATTTTCTCATTGACACCAGGTTGGGAAAATAGGTTATATGTAGGGGTAATTTGAGAAGTGCATAGTTCATAGGAGGAAGTATCAATGCCCGCTGCTAAAGCAAACTCGAAGTTCATGGCTCCCATCACCCCGAACGAGACCCTGGCCGCCGTCGTCGGCAACAAGCCGATGCCCCGCACCGAGATCGTGAAGAAGATGTGGGCCTACATCAAGAAGAACAACCTGCAGGACAAGAAGAACAAGCGCAACATCAACGCCGACGAGAAGCTGCTGAAGCTTTTCGCAGGCAAGAAGCAGGTCACGATGTTCGACCTGGCCAAGATCATCGGCAAAAACGCGAAGTAAGCCGATCGCTGTTCAACCGACGCCGTCCGCTTAAAACCGGGCGGCGTTTTTATTTGCCCATAGGGCCCTGGGTTGGCCTGGGCCCTATGGGGATTGACATTCGTCAACTTGCCCTCCATAATATTACCAGAGGACGATTATGAAGCGCGCGACCATCACAGTGGCTTTCCTGATACTGGCCCTCGGCTGGGCCGGGCCCCTGCGCGCCCAGTACGGCGGGGCTCGCATAGAGCGTACCTCGTATTACGGAAGCAATAACCTTGAGGAATACTACCAGGCGCACAGGACTATGCGTCAGTTGTCGGATTCTACCGTGGCCCTCTTCAACGGCCGTCTGTTGAACTTCGACAGCGCCTCCGGGAATTACACCCTCGCCACTCGCACGCTGCAGGATAAGTACAACCTCCGCCAGGGAGAGACCTACGGGAAAGAACCGGTCGGTTCCTACTGCTCGGGTGTCCTGGTCGGAGACGATTTGGTCCTGACCGCTGGGCATTGCTTCGCCCCTTACGAGGGGGGAGGCCCCTGCGACAAGGTAAAGCTGGTCTTTGGCTACGCCATGACGGCGCAGGGGACGCCGAGGACGTCTTTCCCCGCTTCCGAGGTCTACAGTTGTAAGCGGATAATAAAGCAGCGGGTGATGGACGCTCCCGGCAGGATCGGGCGAGGCCATAATTTCACCTGCGTCAATGGTTCCTGCACCCAGGGCCAGCCCGGAGCGGACGGCCCCGATTACGCCCTTATCAGGCTGGACCGAAAGGTGACCGGGCATTACCCGCTTCCAATCAGCCGTACGCCCATAACCGCCGGCGCCAAGGTGGGAGTGATAGGCTATCCCAGCGGTATGCCGGTAAAGATACAGGAGACAGGGGCCTCGGTGCGCAGGGTGGACGGCAACGGCTATTTCGTGACCGACCTGGACACCTTCCGGGGCAATTCAGGCAGCCCGGTCTTCAACCTCTCCACTTTCAAAATAGAGGGCATCATAGTGCGCGGTGGGGACGACTACCTTTACAATCCGCGTTATTCCACTTCTACCGTGGTGGCCGACCCGCAAAGTCCGGAGTTCTACCGCCCCGGCCGGGCCAATTATTATACGCAGGACGGCGGTCGCGGGGAGGACGCCACGCTCTGCGGCGAGTTCCAGTCTCTGATACCCAGGAGCCGGCTTGAGGATATGTTCGACAAGGCCGCCCTGCTGCGCAGCCGTCAGTCCAGGCCCGTGGCTGCTCCGGCTGTATATACACCGGGAGTGGAGGGGGCGCCGCAGGTACAGCCGGCCGTGTATTACGCTCCTGAGCCCTCGGCTCCCGCGCCGGTACGGATTTGACGCCGCGCCAAAAAGCGGCCAGTGAAAAGTTTTAAGCTGAAACAGAAGCTCTTTGAATACGATTTGACGCCGCGCCAAAAAGCGGCCAGTGAAAAGGGGCGCCCCAGGCGGGACGCCCAAATTTTTTTCTCCAGCCCTTGCCAAGCGCTGTGGCGTGTGGTAAAAATTAGACTATGACCGGCAGATCCCTGCTTACGGCCGTCATGGCCGTTCTGATGTCGGCCCCCGCCGCGGCCGCGGCGGAAGGGCCTCATTATTTCGTGGCGCTGGAGAATGGCGGCTACGATTTTCCCGGCGGAGAAAAGCAGATGGCGGAGTCGTTCAAGGTACTGGAGGCCATGGTGAAGCTGGCCGGGGCGCAGAACGCGCGCCTGACCCTGCTTTTCAGCGCCCAATACGCGGTTTATATAGCCACGGACCCGTCCCGCCTGGCCGAACTTCAGGCCTGGAAGGATGCCGGCAACGAGGTCGGGGCCTACCACGTTGGGCCATGGGCCGCTGGATGGGACGGCTATTCCGACCTCCAGGCCAGGCGGCTGGCCGGTTTGCGCGGGAAGGCTGCGGCCGCCGGCGAGGTGCCAGGCCACGCCGCCTACCTGGCCGCTCTCAATAGGCTGGAACCCGACCTCAAGACCGGCTGCATGGAGGCCTCGGCCGGAGATAGGAAGTTCCTGGCGGCGGCCCCTCCTTACGATGTCTGCCGGCATTCCGCCGACCCAGGCGCGGCTCCCGGAGCCCAGGGCGACAACAGCTTCATAGGCGTCGGAGCCAAAGGAGGCAGGGAGAAATTCCTTTTCGCATTCCATCCGGTGGAAAAGAGCGGGGTAAATGACGCGGAGAGGGCTTTTTCTGCCCTGTCTGACGGGGTCTACGGCGCGGTTTTCAGGAGCACTCCTTCTGAATTTGGAGCTTTCTACGCCTGGCTGGGCTTCCTGCGCAAGCAGGACCCCCACGGGGGTCGCAGCCGCACGGTGAATACCGCCATGAACAGCGGCCTGCTGGCTGAAAGACAACCGCCAAGTCCGGTCCAGACCGCTGAAAAAACCGAGAAGAAGGTCCTGCTGCCAAGGCCGAAGCCGATAATCCGGTCGGCCCAGGCCAGGGCCGAAACCCGCATCCCGCGGCTTCGGCCGGTGCCCTCGTTATTTGGTAGCGTGGAGCGTATCCCGTCCGGCCCGGGCCGCAGCGCGCCGTATGGGCAAATCGGCTCTTACTTACTGGGCAATGTAAACCGCGTGATATTCGTCGTCTACCCCAAACGGCGCCTGCCCAGGCTGGGCAGGTGCGGTGACGGCGTTTGCGACGTCTTTGAGCGCAGCCATCCGGGCAGCTGCCCGCGGGACTGCGGCCGCTGAGGCAGGGACTTTGGGCCTAGGCTTGTCCGGGTCCTGGGCCACTTACGCCGCGCGCGCCGGCAGGCTACAATACAATGAATGAAGCGGAACAAGAGGGCCGGATAATATGAAAAACAATCTAAAGCTTCTCTTTTCGGGCGCGCTGACTGCCGGGCTGCTGCTGCAGTACGGGCCGGCTTTCTCCGCGCAGGACGATTTCGGTCTTAACGGGATCAGCGCCGCCAGCTTCTTCGGCGCCTCCTCGCCGTCCGCCCCGCGCGCGACTGCGGTTCTGCCAGCCTCCCCCCGGGCGCCAAAGGACTGGACCGTGATGGTCTTCATGAACGGCAAGAACAACGTGCAGAAATACGCCGAGCTCAACCTCAGGGAGATGGAGAGGGTGGGCTCCACCGACCATATGAACGTGGTGGTGGAGATAGGCCGCCTGCACCAGGGTTCCCAGCGCCTGCTGGTGGAGAGGGCCAGCGGGAACACCGTTAACGACGTGCTGCTCTCCAACAACCCCAACGCCGACATGGGCGACTACAGAGACGCGGTGGATTTTATAAAGTTCTCCAAGGCCAACTACCCCGCGAAGCATTATATGTTCATCCTCTGGAACCACGGCCTGGGTTGGCTTGACCCGATCATGAAAGGCGGCTCCGAGAAAGGCATCTCCTTCGACGACGATACGCACGACTACATCCGCACGCCGCAGATGGGCGAGATCTTCCGCGAGGCCGGCCCGGTGGACGTGTACGCGGCTAATGCCTGCCTGATGCAGATGGCCGAGACGGCCTACGAGGTGAAGGACTACGTAAAGGTCATAATCGGCTCCGAGGAGACCATGCTGGCCGTCGGATTCGACTACCAGGACCTGCTCGGCTACATCGATTCCAACCCTGACGTTTCCCCCAGGGCCATAGGCGCCAGAATAGTAGGTGACTGGAAGAGTTTTATGAACGCCTATCCGCAGATAGCCAAGGTGCCGGGCACCATGTCCGCGCTGGATCCGGCCGCGGTGGGCGAGCTGCCCTCCAGGCTGGATGCCTTCTCCGAGGCCGTGATGGCCTCCAACGACAAGGCGGCCGTGGATTACGCTATAGCCAACGTGATACGCTTCACCAGCATAGCCGGCGACACCGACACCGCCAAGGCCCTCTCCACCTACGGCGACCTGTACGACTTCGTCCGCCTGATCTGCGAGAAGACGCAGGACCAGGCGGTAAAAGCCGCCGGCCGCGACCTGATGGACTTTATCACCAACCGCCTGGTGCTCTCCTACACCGGAGTGCACGTGGACGCGCAGGGACAGGACTACTCCCGCGCCCGCGGCATCTCCATAAACCTGACGATGAAGCGCAAGCTCAAGCCGGGCCAGTTCGACAGCATTCTCGAGACCAAGTACGGCGATCTGGCGCTCGCGCGGGCGAGCCGCTGGGGCCAGTTTGTGGACTGGACTGGCCAGGTTTGGACCGCTTCCAGGTAGCCCCTCCGTCCAGGCGCGAAGAGCCCGGGACCAAGCGGCCCCGGGTTTTATTTTGCCAGGCGGCGGGCAGGATTTTGATATTATAGACAAAACCGGGCGCGCTCACGCGGGAACCAGAAGAACGCGCCTGAAAAAGCTGGAGAATCGGGATGACGGACGATAACCTCGCTATGCCGCCTACAATTAACCGCTCTCTCATTGCGGAGAGCCTCAAGGAAATTCCGGTGGCGGGTGAGGCCGTCCTGAAGGGACGCTGACTCGGGCGCCGCTTTATGGGCCCGGAACCTCCGTCCAGGAAAGCCGGCAGTTACGCGGCGACCGCGGCCGTCACGTTGCTGCTGGCGGTCTTCTTCGTCCGGGAGCTCTACTACGTTTCCTATTCATCCCCCACCTTTGACGAGGCGCAGTATACCGCCTACGGCTTCTCGCTGCTGAAGACCGGGGACTTCAGGCTGGCCAACTACAAGCCTGACCTGGTGCCCTTGCTCTCCGCGCTGCCGCTGCTGGCCACCCGCGCCAGGCTTGATACGTCCGACCCGCACTGGAAGAACGCCGGGGCCAGCAGCGACGACCTTTGGCAGGCCACTCTGGACTTCCTGCACCACAACGTCCTGCCCGCAGACGAGCTGCTCTTCTACGCGAGGCTCCCGATAATATTCCTGGCCCTGATGCTGGGGCTGGCCGTCTACGACTGGTCTTCGCGCCTCTACGGCAGGGCCGCCGGCCTGCTGTCGCTGCTGCTCTTCACCACCGGGCCCAATATGCTCGCGTACGGCGGGCTGGTGACCGAGGACATGGCCTTCACGGCCCTCTCCTTCCTCGCCGTCTACGCCTGGTACCTCTACAACAGGGAGGGCGGGAAGGCCGCGCTGGCGGCCTCCGGCCTGTTTCTCGGTCTGGCGCTCAACGCCAAGTACACGGCCGTGCTGCTGCTGCCGTCGCTGGCGGCCTATCTCCTGCTGGAACTACGGCTGCGGCGCGCCGCGGTTCCGGAGGTCCGGAGCGGGCTGGCCGCGCTCGGGACGGTCTTCGGGCTGGCGGCGCTCACGCTGCTGGCCTTCTACGGCTTTACGCACGCGGGGCATTATCTGGGCGGGCTGCTGGAGACGCGCTCGCACATAAACGGCGGGCAGATGTCGTACCTGAACGGCAGATACTCGCCGACAGGGTTCTGGGACTATTTCCTCTACGCGTTGCTCGTCAAAACCCCGCTGCCGGTCCTGCTGCTGGCCCTGCTGGCCGCGGCGGTCCGGATTAAGGAAAAGAGCCTGCTCTCCCGGGACGGGCTGTACCTCGCTTTCTTCCCTGCGCTGCTGCTGGTCTCGGCGTCTTTCTCCAATTTCAACATCGGCCTGCGGCACGTGCTGCCGGTCTATCCTTTCCTGTTCGTTTTCTGCGGCGGGGCGCTGAAACTTTTCAAAAAAAAACTCTCCTTTATCGTCCCGGCGCTGCTGCTGCTCTGGCAGATTAAGGCTTCGGCCGGCGTGCAGCCCTATTTCCTGACCTATTTCAACGAGCTGGCCGGCGGTCCTGCGCGCGGCGACGAACATTTGCTGGACTCCAATCTGGACTGGGGCCAGGACCTGAAGGGCCTAGGGCGCTACCTGGACCGGGAGAAGGTTTCCGACCTTATACTTTCCTATTACGGTTCTACGCTTCCGGACTATATAGGGAGGCCCTATCAGGACCTCTTCTCCACGATAGAGCCGCGCTCGCGCCACCTCGACGGCCTGCACCCGGCCAGGGAATACCTCGCCGTCAGCGCCACCAACCTGCACGGGCTCTATTACAAGGAGTTTGGCAAGGATATTTTCTACTGGCTGCGCGGCAGGAAGCCGAAGGCCGTCATAGGAAACAATATCCGCGTCTACGACGTCACCTCCGACGCCGGCGCGCACGAGGGCCTGGCAAGCGTCTATTTCCTGGCCGGCTATCCGGCGCGGGCCGTGCGCGAATGCGAGCGGGCGCTGCTGCTGGACCCGGCCTCGCGCAGGACGGAATTCCTGCTGGCGCTGGTGCTGCTGAAAACCCCGGCGACGCAGAAGGAGGGGCTGAAGGAACTCAGGGAGTACCTGCGCGTCCGCGGCCGGGAAGTTCCTGCCGGGCTTTTCAACTTCATGCCGTCCCCTTTCTTCCGCTACCGCTACTACCTGGCGGCCGGCTACGCCGCAGAAAAGCTCCGCGGGGCAGGGGACCCCGCGGACGCGGACTTCATGCTGAGACTGGGGGACCTGATAAAGGAAGAGGGGGCCAGGGCGCGGGCCGAAGCCGCTCGCCGGCGAACGCGGCCCTTCCTGTGAAGAACACCGGCTGGAGCGGCGGGAACGGGTGATCAGCGGCGGCAGTCGATAAAAGCGTTTGTCAGCCGGGGTCCGGCGGCCGGCCCGGGATTTTCCTCAGTCCTTGCGGCGGTCCACTATGTAGTGGCTCCTGTCGGAGGCCTTGGCGCCCTTCTTCAGCTCGGTGCCGATGTTGCTGACCTGGGCGAAGGAGTTCAGCTGGCGGGTGCCGTTGTGCACTATGCCTATGGCTATCGAGAGGAACGGGAATTTCTTTATGTTGCCTTGCCGGTCGGTGGCCACTATGTGGCCCCGCTCTCGGTCTGCCCTGTTGTAAAAGGACGGCGCGATTTCATCGAAGCCGTGTACTATGCGCTGGGCCAGCTGCTCGGCGCGCTCGTAGCCGGTGACCACGATGAAGTCGTCGCCGCCGATGTGCCCTATGAAGTCCTCGGCCTTCTCGTTCTGTATCGTCAGCTTCACCAGCAGGTTGGCCGTGGCCTTTATCACCCGGTCGCCGGCCTCGAAGCCGTAGATGTCGTTGTAGGCCTTAAAATTGTTCAGATCCAGGTAGAGCACGGCGAACTTGCCGCCCTTCTGGAGCTCGCGCTCCACGCGCGCCTGGATGGACGGATTGCCGGGCAGCCTGGAGAGCGGGTTGGTGTCGAGCACCTGGCGGTTGCGTTTGAGGATCATGCGGATGCGCGCCACCAGCTCGTCGGCGTCCACCGGCTTTATCAGGTAGTCGTCTATGCCCATGCTCAGGCCCTTTAACTTGGCGTGTTTTTCTCCAAAGGCCGTCACGATAATAATCGGAATGTGCGCGAACAGCGGGCTGTCCTTGAGGTCCTGGGCCACCTCCAGGCCGTTCTTGCGCGGCATGTTGTAGTCCAGCACTATGATGTCTGGGTTGGTTTCGAAAACTGCCCGCATGGCCTCCACGCCGTCGTTGGCCGTGACGACCTCGAAGCCGGCATACTCCACCATCTCCTTCATCAGCATCAGCAGTTCGGTCTGGTCGTCGGCCATCAGCACCCGGGGCCGGTCGGCGCGCCTTTCCGCCGGCTGCGGCGTCTCCGCGGCGGCCTCGCCGTTGCCGCCGGTCTGCTCCTCCACCAGTTTCAGCAGCAGGTCGCCGGGAATCTCGCGGGCCACTATCTCCGGCAGGCCGGTCAGTACCCCGCGCTCCTGGTAGTTCTCCAGCCTCAGCGCGCTGAGGATTATTATCGGTATGCCGACAGTGTCCACCGACTCCTGCATCTCTTCCATTATGGCGAAGCCGTCCTTGCCCGGCATCATGATGTCCAGCAGCAGGGCGTCAGGCTTGCGCTCGCGCAGGCTGGCCAGCACCTGCAGGGGGTCGTTCACCACCACGGGGGTGTAGTCGTTGGCCTCCAGGAACATCTTAACCAGGTCAGAAAACTCGGTGTCGTCGTCGGCCACCATCACGGTCAGCTGGCGGCCTTCCTGGGGCGGAGCGGCCTTGGTCAGCGCCGCCTTCAGCGCGTCGAAGTCCACCGGCTTGGTGAGGTAGCCGCTCACGGTTGGGGTCGGCCCTGTGACGATGTCCGTCTTCGGGGTCTGGGAGAAGATGATTATCCTTTGCCCCTCGGTGAAGGGGTTCTTGCGCAGCTCTGTGATGAGGTCCAGCGGGTTGAAGGCCTGGATCAGGATGTTCAGTATGACCAGGTCCGGCCTCCAGTTCTGCACGGCCGTCAGGGCCTGCTGGTAGCCGCCCACGGTCTGGGTGGCGTAGCCGTGCCCCTCCAGGAAAGAGGCCGTGCCGGCTGCCGCCTTGTCGGTGTCCACCAGCAGTATCTTCTTCCTGTCGCCGGCCATCTAGCGATTCTAACATTTTTAAGGTCGGGACTTTTGGTAGAATTTGAAGGTGGGGCAGAAGGACGATTATTGGAATTACGCCCAGATAGGGTTGGAACTGACCGCGGCGGTGCTGCTGGGGTTCTGGGCCGGCTACGAGCTGGACAAGAAACTGGGCACATCCCCCTGGCTGATGCTGGGCGGGGCTGCGGCCGGCATGGCGGCCGGGTTCTATACGGTGGCGCAGGAGTTGTTCCGCCTGAACGGGCCGCGCGGCGGGGGCAAGAAATGACTCTTACTCCCGTATCGGCCGCGCTTTCCGGCGCGCTGACGGGGCTGGCGTCCGGCTGGCTTTCCAGGCTGGCGCTGAAGCGGGTGTTCCGTTCCGAAGACAAGGTTTTCTACGCGGTCTTCGCGGGCGGCATACTGGCCAGGCTGGCGCTGCTCGCCTGCGCGGTTTGGATTTTAAGACGCGAAAATTATATAATAATTGTCCTGTTTTCCGTGGCTTTGATCTTGACGCAGACGGTTTTCGAGGCTTTTCCTCTTAAGCATGGGACTAAAAGAGATACTTGAGCACCATGTGGTGGACCATGTCTGGTCCTGGATAGCGCTGGGGCCGTTGCATCTTCCCGTCTCGCGCTTCCTGCTGATGATGGCGATAGCGGCCGTCATCCTGCTTGTCGTCTTTCCGCTCGTCATACGCAGCCGCTCCGCGGCGCTGGCGCCCTACCGCTCTATGATAGAGATGGTGGTGTTGTTCGTCCGCGACGAAATAGTGCTGCCGAACCTGGGCTCGAAGGGCCCGGGCTATATGCCCTATTTCGCCACGCTTTTTTTCTTCATCCTGATCATGAACCTTATAGGGCTGGTGCCCTACGGCTCCACCGCCACCGGCAACTGGTCCGTCACGGGTGGTCTGGCGCTAACCAGCTTCGTGCTGATAAACTTCGCTGGCATGCGCGAGCAGGGCGTGTTGGGCTATCTGGGCCACATCGTGCCCAGGGGCGTACCGGGCTGGCTGTACGCGCCCTTGTTCGTCATAGAGCTGCTGAGCCTGGTTACCAAGACCGTGGCGCTCTGCGTGCGTCTCTTCGCCAATATGGTGGCGGGCCACATCGTGATCCTTTCCTTCATCAGTTTCATTTTCATCTTTGGCACGCTGGGTACGGGGGTGGGCCTGGCGGTGTCGCCGGTGTCGGTGGCGCTGGTGCTGTTCTCGCTGCTGTTGGAGGTCTTCGTGGCCTTCCTGCAGGCCTACGTTTTCGTGTTTCTGACGGCCATCTTCACCGGCATGGCCATGCACCCCCATTGAGCGGGACGGATTTTTGGTTCATGGTTGATCTTAAACGGAGGTAGTACAATGAACGACTTGACGTTTCTCGGTCTCGGCTATATAGGCGCCGGCGTAGGCGCCGGCCTGACGCTGATAGGCGCCGGAGTGGGCATTGGCCTGGTAGGCAAAGGCGCGGTGGAAGGCACCGCCCGCCAGCCAGAGGCCGGCGGCGCACTGCGCACCACGATGATCATCGCGGCGGCCCTTATCGAGGGTCTCGCCTTCTTCGCGCTGGTCATCTGCCTGCTGGCTGTGATGAACTTCTCGATGCCGAAGCCGGAGCCCGGCGCCGCTGTCCCGGCCCAGACCGCGGCCCAGAAGTAAGCCGCGCGCGACCAGGGGGCGGGGCCGCGCGCCGCCGCCCGCCGCGCGCTTTTAGAACCAGCAGCCAGGAGCCGTTATGGAAGCGTTGATAAAGCCCGAATTCGGTCTGATGTTCTGGACCATACTCTGCTTCGTCCTGCTGAGCGTGGTGCTGGCCCGCACGGCATGGGGCCCTCTGATGAAGGCGGTGGACGACCGCGAGAAGGCCATAAAGAGCGACCGTCGCGCCGCGGAGACGGCCAGGGCCGAGGCCGAGAAGGCCAGGGCCGAACTGGAGTCCCGGCTGGCCGAGCTGAAGGCCGAGATATCCCGCAGGCTGGAAGAAGCCCGCGCGCAGGCTTCGCGCGAGAAAGACTCCGTCATAGAGGAGGCCCGCCGCAGCGCGGCCCAGATAGTGGAGTCCTCCCGCCGCGAGATAGAGGCTCAGAAACTGGAGGCCGCCCGCGACCTCAAGAACAAGGTGGCCGAGCTCTCCGTGCTGGCCGCCGAGCGCATCCTGCTCAAGCAGTTGGACCGCCGCGCCAACACCGACCTGGCCTCCCGTTACCTCTCCGAGCTGGAGAAGGAGAAGCCGGAACTGAGTCTGGGGAACAACTGATGGACCCGAGCGCCAGAATACTAGCCAAGCGCTATGCCAGGGCCTACATGGACCTGGACGGCAAGCCCTACGGCCCCGAAGCCGAGGCGGGCGCCCTGAAGAAGCTGGAATGCCTGATAAGGGTCTTCGAACTGGCGCGCCCCTACCGGAAGGTGCTGACCCATCCCGCGATAAACAGCGAGGTGAGGCTGGAGGTGCTGGGGAAGATACTGGGCGCGACCAACTGCGGCCCGGCGGCGGCCTTCTCCGCGCTGCTGGTGCGCGAGGGGCGCTTCGGCCTGCTGGACGAGGTCATGGCGGAGTGCGTGCGCCTCAACGATTCCTTCCGCGGCCTGGTGCGCGCCGAGGTGTACAGCCGCTACGAGCTTTCCGAGGGTGAGATGAAGCGGATGACGGCGCTGCTGGCCGCGGCGGTGGGGAAGAAGGTGAGCCTGCGCCAGGTTCTGGCCGAGCGCGTGCTCGGCGGGTTTGAGATAAAGATCGGGGACAACCTTATAGACGCCAGCGCGCGAGGCAGGCTGGAGGCCATGAAGGCCGGCCTGCTGAGAACATAGCCTGAGGACCTTATGATAAGACCTGAAGAGATTACCGAGATAATCAAGGAACGCATCGACAAATTCATCCCCGAGGCCCAGCTCTCCGAGACCGGCCAGGTGCTGCAGATAGGCGACGGCATAGCCCGCATCTACGGCCTGAGCGACGCGGTGGTGGGAGAGCTGGTCGAGTTCGAAGGCGGCGTGGCCGGCATGGTGCTCAACATCGAACGCGAGAACGTCGGCGCCGTCGTCATGGGCTCCGATACCCCGATCAAGGAAGGCGACCGCGTGAAACGCACCGGCCGAGTGCTGGACGTGCCGGTGGGCCCAGAGTTGATAGGCCGCGTAGTCAACGCGCTGGGCGAGCCGATAGACGGCAAAGGCCCGATAAAGGCGAAAAAACGCCGCCCGGTGGAGATCATCGCCCCCGGCGTCGTGGAGCGCCAGCCGGTCAAGGAACCTCTGCAGACCGGCCTCAAGGCCATCGACGCGATGATCCCGATTGGCCGCGGCCAGCGCGAGCTGATCATCGGCGACCGCCAGACCGGCAAGACCGCCGTGGCGCTGGACGCGATCATCAACCAGAAGAACGAGCCCGCCGACAAGCGTCCCGTCTGCATCTACGTGGCCATCGGCCAGAAGGAGTCCACCGTGGCCCGCGTGGCCAAGACGCTCGAGGACAACGGCGCTATGGAGTACACGATCATCGTTTCCGCCTCCGCCTCGATGCCGGCCTCGATGCTCTACCTCGCCCCGTACACCGGCTGCGCGCTGGGCGAGGAGTTCATGTGGAACAAGGGCCACGCGCTGGTCATCTACGACGACCTTTCCAAGCACGCGCAGAGCTACCGCCAGATGTCGCTCCTGCTGCGCCGCCCGCCCGGCCGCGAAGCGTACCCCGGCGACGTGTTCTATCTTCACTCCAGGCTGCTCGAGCGCGCCTGTAAACTCGGCGACAAGAACGGCGGCGGCTCGCTGACCGCGCTGCCCATCATTGAGACGCAGGCCGGAGACGTGACGGCCTACATCCCCACCAACGTTATTTCCATCACCGACGGCCAGATCTACCTGGAGTCCGGCCTGTTCCACAGCGGCATCAAGCCGGCCGTCAACGTCGGCATCTCGGTGTCCCGCGTCGGCAGCTCTGCGCAGATCAAGGCGATGAAGCAGGTGGCCGGCCAGCTGCGCCTGGACCTGGCGCAGTACAACGAGCTCGCCGCCTTCGCCCAGTTCGGCAGCGACCTTGACAAGGCCAGCATGGACCAGCTCAAGCGCGGCCAGCGCATGGTGGAACTGCTAAAGCAGGACCAGTACACTCCTATGCCCGCCCACGAGCAGGTGGCGGTGCTGTACGCCGGCACGCGCGGTTTCCTTGACGACGTGGACACCTCCAAGGTCAAGGCCTTCGAGTCCGGGCTGGTCAAGTTCCTGCGCGGCTCCTACGCCAACCTGCTGACGGACCTGGCGCAGAAAAAGCAGCTGGACGCCGACCTCGAGAAGCGCCTGGCCGACGCGATAACCGACTTCAAGAAGAGGACGGCCCTTTAAGATAAGGAGACGGCCATGAAAAGGTACCTTGTAACGGGCGGGGCTGGTTTCGTCGGGGCCAACGTGGCCTTCGCGCTCGAACACGAGCGCAAGGCCGCCGTGGTCGTGCTGGACGACTTCTCCTCCGGCCATTACAAGAACCTGAGCGGTTTTGCCGGCGAGGTGGTGACCGGCGACATTGGCTCGCGCGGCTGGTTCGAGCGGGTGGGCCGGGTGGACGCCATCCTGCACCAGGCCGCAGTGGTGGATACCACCGAGACCGACCAGCGCAAGATGATGGCCGTCAACGTGGACGCCTTCCGCAACGTGCTGGAGTACGCCGCCGTTTACGGCGTGAAGAGCGTGGTCTACGCTTCCTCGGCCGCCGTTTATGGCAATTCCAAGTGCCCGATGCGCGAGGACCAGGAGCCTACGCCGGAGAACGTCTACGGCTTCTCGAAGGCCATCATGGACAACGTCGCGCGCGAGTTCGCCGCCTCGCGCAAGGACATGACCATAGTCGGCCTTCGCTACTTCAACGTGTATGGCCCGCGCGAATATTACAAGGGCAAGATGGGCAGTATGGTCTTCCAGCTCTACAACCAGATGAAGGCCGGCAAGCGCCCGCGCGTGTTCAAGTACGGCGAGCAGACGCGGGATTTCGTCTACGTCAAGGACATCGTGCGCGGCAACCTGAACGCGCTCGACGCCAAGCGCTCCTGCGTCTGCAACCTGGCCACCGGCAAGCCAGGCAGCTTCAACGACATCATCGAGGCGCTCAATAAGGCGCTGAAGACCGACCTGAGCCCGGAGTACATCGACAACCCCTATCCGTTCTATCAGAACAGGACGCAGGCCGATATGCGTAACGCGAAGGCGCTTATTAATTACCGGCCCGAGTGGAGCCTGGCCGACGGCGTGGCTGACTACGTGAAAATACTGGAGAAGGCTAAGATCTGAGTTTATGGCCTCATTGCGAGACATCCGGAAGCACATCTCTTCCGTCAAAAGCATCAAGCAGATAACCTACGCCATGAAGATGGTGGCGGCCGCGCGCATCAAGCGCGCGCAGAACGCCATCCTGTCGGCGCGCCCCTTTGCGGAGGAGATGGACCGCCTGATAGCTGACCTCTACGGCGAGCTCTCCGGCGACGACCTTTACGGCACCGAGGCCGGCCGGCTCTTCGAGGAGCGGCCAGCGGACAGTCCCCTCTGCCTGGTGCTGGTCACCGGCGACAAGGGGCTCTGCGGCTCCTTCAACACGAACCTGCTCAAGGCCGCCGCGGCCTGGATGCGCGCGAACCGCGGCCGGAAGATTTACGCGCTGGCCGCCGGCCGCAAGGGCCGGGACTTCCTGCGCCGCCTGAAGGGCCTGGACCTGGAGCTCTCCCACGAGCTGGTCGGCATCTTCCCCAAGGTAACCTACGCGCACGCCCAGATTCTCAAGGAGGCCGTGCTGAAGCTCTACGACGAGGCCGGCGTGGAGAGCGTGACGCTGATTTACAACGAGTTCAAATCCATGATGGCGCAGCACGTGGTCACAGACCAGTTGCTGCCGCTGAAGAAGCACATATTGGAGGCAGGCCCGGAGCGGCCTCCCAGGAGAACGGACTTTTCCTTCGAGCCGCAGAAGACCGAGCTGTTGGGCGCTCTGCTGCCGCGCCACATAGGCGCCCAGCTTTACCGCACGCTGCTGGAGTCGCAGGCGGCCGAGCTGGCGGCCCGCATGAGCGCGATGGAGGCCGCCTCCAAGAACGCGGCGGACCTGATAGACGGGCTGACGCTCAAGATGAACAAGACCCGCCAGGCGATGATCACCACCGAGCTCAACGAGATCGTGAGCGGCTCGGAGGCGCTGAATGGTTAGAGAATTTAACGACCCTATCCGACTGGAGCCAACATGAACACAGGAAAGATCGTGCAGATAATCGGGCCGGTGCTGGACATAGAGTTCCCGCAGGGGCAGCTGCCGAGGATACTGAACGCCCTCAGCATCAAGTACAAGGAGGACGGCAAGGATCTGACGCTCACCGCCGAGGTGGCCCAGCACCTGGGCGACAACACCGTTCGCGCCATCACGCTGGGCCCGACTACGGGCCTCGGCAAGGGCGTAGAGGCCAGGGACACCGGCGCCCCGCTGCGCGTGCCCGTGGGCGACGCGTGCCTGGGCCGCCTGATAGACGTGCTTGGCGAGCCCAAGGATTACCGCGGCCCGATAGACACCAAGGAATACCTGCCGATACACCGCGACCCGCCGCCGCTGACCGAGCAGAGCACGACGCCGGAGATCTTCGAAACCGGCATCAAGGTAATAGACCTGCTGGCCCCGTTCATGAAGGGCGGAAAAGTGGGCCTGTTCGGCGGCGCCGGCGTGGGCAAGACCGTCGTCATCATGGAGCTCATCAACAACGTGGCCAAGGAGCATTCCGGCTGCTCCGTGTTCGGCGGCGTGGGCGAGCGCAGCCGCGAGGGCAACGACCTGTGGCTGGAGATGCAGGAGTCTAAGCTCTCCGACGGCTCCACCGTGCTCTCGAAGACCGCGCTGGTCTACGGCCAGATGAACGAACCCCCCGGCTCCCGCGCCCGCGTGGCGTTGACCGCGCTGACGCAGGCCGAGTACTTTCGCGATGTTAAGGGCCAGGACGTGTTGCTCTTCATCGACAATGTTTTCCGCTACGTGCTCGCCAACGCCGAGGTGTCGGCGCTGCTCGGGCGCATGCCGTCGGCCGTGGGCTACCAGCCCACGCTGACCACCGAGATCGGCTGGTTGGAGGAGCGCATCACCTCGACAAAGAAGGGCTCTATCACGTCGATCCAGGCCGTCTACGTGCCGGCCGACGACCTGACCGACCCCGGCGTGGCCAACGTGTTCACGCACCTGGACGCCACAATCGTGCTGTCGCGCTCGATAGCCGAACTCGGCATCTATCCCGCCGTGGACCCGCTGGACTCCACGTCCCGTATCCTTGACCCGCGCGTGATCGGCAACGAGCACTACAACACGGCCCGCGCCGTGCAGAAGATCTTGCAGCGCTACAAGGAGCTGCAGGACATTATCGCGATTCTCGGCATCGACGAGCTGTCCGACGAGGACAAACGCACCGTCAATCGCGCGCGCAAGATCCAGCGCTTCATGTCGCAGCCGTTCTCGGTGGCCGAAAAGTTCACTGGCCGTCCCGGCAAGTACGTGCCGCTCAAGGAAACAATAAAAGGCTTCCAGGAGATTATGAGCGGGCGCATGGACGACGTGCCGGAACAGGCCTTCTGGATGGCCGGCGGCATAGACGAGGTCATGGAGCGCAGCGCCAAGCAGCAGAAATAGGCCGGGGCCATGGACAAGAAACATCTCCTGCTCACCATAGTCACTCCGGAAAGGACCGTGCTTTCCGGGAAGCCGGTGGACTCCGTGGCCGTTCCTGCGGCCGGCGGCGAGCTGGGCGTGCTGCCCGGCCACGCGCCGTACGTGGTGCAGCTCAAAGAAGGGATGATGCATTACAAGGACGGCCCCAACAAGGAGTTTTTCTCTGTGCTCTCCGGTTTCGCCGAGATCGCCCCCGACCGGGTGCTGGTGCTGGCGGAGGCTGCTGAACTGGCCAAGGAAGTGGACGAGGAACGCGCCAGGCAGGCCTACCAGAAGGCAAAGGATAAGCTGTCCTTCAAACCGGCCGACCTGGACCTGGAAGAGGCCGGCGCGGCCCTGCGCCGCGCCGCCGCGCGCCTGAAAGTGGCCGAGTTCCAGCGCAAGCGCCGCAGGCAGCAACAATAAGCGTCCGCCGGCCCGGGAATACCCCGCTCCGAGCGGGGTATTTTTTTGTTTTGCCGGGCCTTGCATTTCCCGGCCCTGTTTGCTAACCTGAACTTGGGGGAAGTCAATAAAACGTAAGGCACCGGTTCCGCGGCTCCGCCGCGGTGCACGGCTTTTTAGTGCGCGGAGGGGTGGGGATGAAGGAAATCATAGACAGGATACTGGCTGCCGAGGCCGAGGGCGGGCGAGCCGTAGCCGAAGCCCGTTCCCGCGGCGAGGCCGTCCTGGCCGCCGCGCGGGCGCGGGCGGTAGAACTGAGGGAGACCCTTCTAAGGACCGCGGAGCTGGAGGCCGCCGCGCGGGCGGAAGAGCTCCTGGCCGCGGCCGCGCGGGCGCGGGCGGAAAGGCTCGAGCGCCGGCGCCGGGAGCTGGAAGCCGTTATTTCCGGGCGCTCCGGGAGGCGGGCCGAAGCGGCGCGCGAAGCGGCGCGCTTGGTGCTTGGAGCGGGACGGGGGGCATGGACGGAGTCAAGGACATAGAATACCTGGCGGCAAGGCTCCACGGCCGCCGCGCCAGATTGGCGGAAGGCGCGCGGCTGAGGGCCCTCTGCGCCCTCGGCTCAACGGCGGCCCTGGCAGAAGCGCTGTTGCCTGGCTCCGGTATAAAGGAGGCCGCGCCGCTTCAGCGGGCTCTCGCCGGGCGGCTGGCCGCCGAGGTCCTGGAAATAGCCGATTCGCTTGCCGGTCCGCTAGGGGAGTTCGTGTGCGGAGAGTGTGACCGCTTCAGGCTAGAGAACATCAAAACCGCGGCGCGTTTTCTGGAGTCCGGCCGCGAAGGGGCTGCGCCGGAAGAGCTGTTCATCCGGCTGCCGGCGGAGCTCGGCTGCGGACCTGAGTTGGCGGCGGCCGGCAGCAGGGAGGAGTTGGTTTCCCTTGTGCCGGCCGGGCCGCTGCGCTCGGGGCTGTTCCGCGTTTATACAAGGCAGCCCACGCCCGCGCCGGTTTTCGCGCTGGAAACGGCCCTGGAAAGGGGCCGTCTGGAATACGCCGCGGAGCTGGCGGGGCGGCTCGGCGGCCGCGACGGAGAGGCCGCCTCGCTTTTCTGCCGGTTGAACACGGCGCTGTTCGGGGCGTTGCTGGCCGCGCGCCTGCGGCTGACGCCGGGAGCCGGGGACGCGGCGGAGCCGGTCAGCGCTAAGGCGCTTACAGAGGAAGCCTTCGTTCTCGCCGGCCTGGCGGCCGCCGGCGAGGCCCCGGCGGACCCGGAGCTCTCGGCCTGGGCGATTTACTCCGGGCTGGCAGGCAGGTATTTCAGGCGCTGGCACATGACGTTCGGCGCGGCGCTGTTCTATCTGGCGTTGCGGCTGAATGAGCTGCGCGCGCTTGGGACCGTTTCGGAGGGGTTGCGCCTGAAGATTCCTGCGGGCGAACTGGCCGTTCTCGCGGGTTCAGCGGGAGACGCGGATGTTTAGGCCGGCCGAAATGCGGAGGCTGGAAGCCGTGCTGCCGGCTGAAAAGCTGGAGGCCGCCCTGCGCGGCCTGGGGAGCGCGGGCGCGGTGGAGCTTTCCCGGGCGGCCTATCCCGCCGTTTCCGGCGCGCAGCGGCCTGAAACCAGCTACGCCGCGCTCTCCGTCCGGCTGCGCGCCCTGATAAAAAAACTTGATTGCGGCGGCGCGGCACCTGCCGGGCGCATGAGCGCCGCAGAGGCCGTTGCAGCGCTGGACCGTTGGGAGCGGGCCTCCGGCTATCCGCTCAAGCGCCGCGCCGAGCTGGAGGCGGAACTGCCTGGCCTGCTGGCGGCGGCAAGAGGGACCGCTCCTTACCGCGGCCTGGCGCTGCCGTGCATGGGGCACGGCCTGCGCTTCGTCTGCCTCCGCGCGGGCAGCCTGCCTGCGAATGCGGCGGATGGGCTGGAAGGCTCCATCCCGAGGTTCTGGGCGCTGCTGGTCCTGCCCTCCTCCGGAGGGCGTGTCGGGGTCTTGGCGCTGGCGCCGAAAAGCTTGGAGGCGGAACTGGACGCCTGGCTGAAGAGCCTCGGTTTTGCTAGTTCCGATGCCGGCGGGCCAGGCCTGACGCTGGGCGCCATGGCGGCTGGCGCCGCCGCGCGGGCCGAGGCCGCCGCGGCGGAGCTGCGCAGATTCTCCGACGGAATCCGCGCTCTGGCTCTGGGGGCCGCCGGCGCGCTGGCCTCAGCCTCTCAAGCTCTGGCCGAGGCTGGGGCCCTCGCCGAGGCCGGCGCGCTGGCCGGCCGCACGGCCAGCGTCGCCGTGCTCTTCGGCTGGGTGCCGGCCTCGCAGGCCGGCAGGGCCGGGCGGGTCTTGGCGGAAGCCTGCGGCGGCCTTTGCGCGGCGGAAAGCCGTTCGCCCGAGCGCGGCTCTTCCCCGCCGGTGCTGTTGGCCCAGCCGGGGTTGCTGAAGCCTTTCGCCGCGCTGGTGGCAGCCTACGGCCTGCCCCGCTATGGCGGCTTGGACCCCACGGTCTTCGCGGCGCTGATTTTCCTGCCTATGTTCGGCATGATGTTCGGGGACTGCGGTCACGGAGCCCTCGTCGGTTTTGTAGGGCTATGGTTGGCCCTGCGAGGCCGGCCTGACCTGCGGGCTGCGGGCTGGGGCGTCTTCGCCTGCGGCCTTTCTTCTATTTTCTTCGGCCTCCTCTACGGCAGTTTCTTCGGCCTGGAAGGTTTTAAAAAATACGCGCTGTGGCGGGATCCACTTGCGGGTGACCCTCTGGCCCTGATAAAAATCGCGCTGGCCGGGGGCGTGGCGGTTATAACGCTCGGGTTGATTCTGAATATTCATTCCCGCCTTCGTTCCGGAAATCTGGCCGGCGCGCTGCTGGGCAGGTTCGCCCTGGCCGGCCTGATATTCTACTGGGGAGCTCTTTCCGCCGCCGCCGGCCTGCTCCCTTTCGCGGTCGCCATTCCGCTAGTCTGCGCTGGCGTTCTTTGCTGGGTGGCGGGTGGGCTGGTCCCGGGCCTGGAGCCGGGAGCGGAGGGGAGCGGTCGCGCCGGGGCCCTCGCCGCCGCGGCGATAGGGGCCTTTGAGGGCGCGTTGCTTTACCTGGCCAACACTGTCAGCTTTGTGCGCCTGGCCGCATACGCGCTCAGCCACGCCGCGCTGCTGGCGGCCGCGCTTTCCCTGCGCGACGCGGCCGACGGAATCTGGGGGCGGGGCTGTCTGGCCGGGGTGCTGTCCCTCGTGGCCGGCAACGCCGCGGCCATAGGCCTGGAGGGGCTGGTGGCCTCGGTACAGGCGCTCAGGCTGGAGTACTACGAATTCTTCGGAAAGTTCTTTGAGACCGGCGGGAGGCCTTTCAAGCCTTTCGTTCTTCAAGTTGGAGGTGAACCCAGATGAAAAAGAAATGTTCGAGCCTGGCCGCGGCGGTCCTGGCGTTCTGCGCCAGTCCGGCGGCGGCCGCTGCAGCGGCCGCCGCCGATTCCGGGGACGGACTGAACCGCTACAAGGAGATCGGTTTAGCCTTCTCCGCCGCCCTGACGATGAGCGTGTGCGTGCTTGGCGCGGCTTACGCCGTGGCGCGCATAGGCGCGGCCGCGATGGGGGCCGCTACGGAGAAGCCCGAGCTGCTGATGCGCAGCCTGATGTTTGTGGCGCTGGCGGAGGGGCTGGCCGTGCTTGGCTTCGTCATCGCGATGCTGATACTGGGTAAGATGTGAGCGCCAAGGACTCGTTCTTCTGCGTGGGCGGGGAGGAGACGGTGCGCGGTTTCGCGCTGGCCGGCGTGCCGGGGGCCGTGGCGCGCGACCTGGCCGGAGCCGAGGCGGCGCTGGCCGCGGCGGCCGGCGCCGGCTGCGCCGTGCTGATAATCTCCTCTCCGGTGGCGGGGCTTGCCCGCGCGGCGGTGGACAAGCTGAGATTCGGGCGCCGCCCCCTGGTAGTGGAGATAGAGGAGACCGCGGCCGGAGGCTCCGTGTGGAAGTAATAGGCGATCCCGAGGGTCTGGCCGCCCACGCGCTGGAGGCGGCGCGCCGCGAGGCCGAAAGGCTGCTGGCCGCGGCGGAAGAGGAAGCCGCTGAGCTGTTGGAGAAGGCCCGAGCCGGGGCCGAGGCCGAAGCTCGCGGGCGCGCCGAGGCCGCCGGAGCGGAAGCAGCCCGCCGCGCGGAGATGCTGCTGGGCGCGGCGGAGGGTGAGGAAACCCTGCTGCTGGCCGCGCTCCTGGAAGCCGAACTGGAGGAGGTCAGGATGGGAACCGAACGCTTGCTGCGCGTGGAAAGGACGGCGCACGAGGGCCGGACCCTGGCGGCGCTGGCGGCCCAGGCCGTGGCCGGCATGGCCGGAGAGGCTTTCGTACTGCGGACGTCTCCGGAGGACGAGGCCGCGCTGTGCGCCGCGCTGCACGAAGTGGGCCGGCTGGCCGGCAGGGAAGGGCTGCGGCTGGAGGTGGAGGTGGATCCTTCCGTAGGCGGCGGCGTAGTCGTCCAGGCTGCCGGCGGCGGGCAGTTATGGGACAACAGCCTGACGGGCAGGCTGGAGAGGCTCTGGCCCTCGCTGAGAACGGAGTTGGCCGGCTTCCTGGGGGATAAGCCATGACTGGCCGGGACGGAAAGGGGCGTGTTACGGGGGTGAGTGGCCCGGTGGTTTCGGCCGACGGGATGGCCGGCGCGCGGATGTACGAGGTAGTGCGCGTGGGCGGGTTGGGGCTGGTCGGAGAGGTGGTCAGGCAGGCCGGGGATTCGGCCACGGTGCAGGTTTATGAGGATACCTCCATGTTGAGGCCCGGTGCGCCGGTGGAACTAACGGGAGCGCCTCTCTCCATCTGGCTGGGCCCGGGGCTCATCGGGAATATCTTTGACGGAGTGCAGCGCCCGCTGCCGGAACTCAAAAGGCTGTCCGGCACGTGGATACGGCGCGGTGACAGGGTCGACCCGCTGGACCTCTCCAGGCGCTGGGATTTCGAGCCGCTGTTAAAGGCCGGCCAGGAGATCTCCCCGGGTCAGGTCATAGGGTTGGTCAGGGAGACGCCGCTTGTGATGCACAAAGTGCTGGCTCCGCCGGAGATGAAGGGAACGGCGGTATCCGCCGCTCCGGCCGGGGGCTATACCCTGCTGGAAGAGCTGGCCTCCGTGAGGACAGCCGACGGAACAATGCCGTTGAGGATGCTGCAGAAGTGGCCCGTGCGGACGCCGCGGCCGGTGCGCGGAAGACTGCGCGTCAGCGAGCCGCTCGTCACGGGCCAGCGCGTGATAGACTCTCTGTTCCCGCTGGCCAAGGGAGGCTGCGCCTGTATCCCCGGCGGTTTCGGCACAGGCAAGACCATAACGCAGCACCAGCTGGCCAAGTGGTCTGACGCCGCGGTAGTAATCTTCATCGGCTGCGGCGAGCGCGGCAACGAGATGACCGAGGTATTGCGCGAGTTTCCGGAGCTTAGGGACCCGCGCTCCGGCCGCCCGCTGATGGAGCGGACTATCCTGATAGCCAACACCTCTAATATGCCGGTGGCCGCGCGCGAGATCTCTATCTACACCGGCATCACGATGGCCGAGTACTACCGCGACATGGGCCTTGATGTGGCCGTGTTCGCGGATTCTACGAGCCGCTGGGCCGAGGCGCTGCGCGAGATGGCCGCGCGGCTGGAGGAGATGCCGGCAGAGGAGGGTTTTCCGGCGAGCCTGCCTTCGAGGCTAGCACAATTCTACGAACGCGGCGGCGCCGCGACCTCGCTGGGGGGAGAGAAAGGATCGGTCACCATCGTAGGGGCTGTCAGCCCGCCCGGAGGAGATTTCTCGGAGCCGGTCACGCAGCACACGCGGCGCTTCACGCGCGTGTTTTGGTCGCTCGACCCGGAGCTCGCCAACGCCCGGCACTACCCGTCCATAAACTGGCTGCGCTCCTATTCCGATTATCTCGACGAGGTCGGGGAGAGCGTGGAGAAAGCTTTCCCAGGCTGGCGCGGGCTGAGGGACGGGGCCGTGGAGGCGCTGCAGCGCGAGGAGCACTTCCGGCAGGTGGCCAAGCTGGTAGGGCCTGACTCGCTTCCCGACGGCCAGCGCCTGCACCTGTTTTTCGGCGGCCTGCTGCGCGACGGCTTTCTGGCGCAGAACGCCTTTGACCCGGAGGACTCCTGGTGCCCGCCGGAGAAACAGGGAGCGTTGCTGGGGCTGCTGATGGATTTCTACCGCGCCGCGGGCGCGCTGATAGCCGCCGGCACGCCGCTTTCCGAAGTGGCGGCCCTGCCCTGCGCGGCTGCCCTGGTCAGGGCGAAGACAGAGTGCCGCGGGACGGCGGAGCTGGCGGCGCTGCGGGAGCGGATGCGCGGGGAACTGGCTCGCCTAGGACGGGCCGGAAGGGGAAAGGAATGAGCGCCGGCGACGGCCTGGAGTATATAGGGGCCTCGCGTATAGAGGGCCCGATAGTGGCCGTGGAGGGCGTGCGCGAAGTCGGTTTCGACGAACTGGTGGAGATAAAGGACCCGTCCGGCCGGCGCAGGCTCGGGCGCGTGCTGGAAGTCTCGCGCGAGAACGCGGTGGTGCAGGTACTGGAGGGGACCGAGGGTCTGTGCGGGGCTACGCTGCACGCCCGTTTTTTGGGCGAGAGCCTGCGGATCCCGGTCGGGGAGGAAATGCTCGGCCGCGTCTTTGACGGGCTGGGCCGGCCAGCCGACGGCGGGCCGGCGCCCTTCTCCGGGGACAGGCGCGACGTCAACGGCGCCCCGATAAACCCGGTGGCTCGCCGCTATCCGAGAGAGTTCATCCAAACCGGCATCTCAGCGATAGACGGCATGAACTCGCTGGTGCGCGGCCAGAAGCTGCCGGTCTTTTCCGGCAACGGCCTGCCGCACGACCGCGTGGCCGCGCAGCTGGCGCGCCAGGCGAAACTGCCGGGAGAGGACGGCAGGTTCTGCGTGGTCTTCGCCGCTATGGGTGTAAAGCGTGACGTGGCCGATTATTTCAGGCGCGACTTCGCCGAGTCAGGCGCGCTCTCCCGCACGGCGATGTTCCTTTCGCTGGCCGACGCGCCTGGCGTGGAGCGGCTGCTGACGCCGCGTGCCGCGCTGACGCTGGCCGAGCATCTCGCCTTTGACCTTGGCCGCCACGTGCTCGTGATACTCACGGACATGACGAACTACTGCGAGAGCCTGCGCGAGGTCGGGACTGCCCGCGGCGAGATTCCGGGCCGCAAGGGGTACCCAGGCTATCTCTATTCCGACCTGGCCTCGCTCTATGAGCGGGCGGGGCGCGTGGACGGCTCTCCGGGCTCGATCACGCAATCGGCGATCCTGACGATGCCTTCCGATGATATCAGCCATCCCGTGCCTGATTTGACCGGCTATATCACCGAGGGACAGATAGTGCTGGACCGGGAGCTGTTCCAGCGCGGCGTTTACCCGCCGATAGCCGGCCTCCCCAGCCTGTCGCGCCTGATGAAGGACGGCGTCGGCAAGGGCTATACGCGCGAGGACCACCCGGCGCTGGCAAGCCAGCTGTTCGCCTGCTACGCCTACGTCAAGCGTGTGCGCGCGCTCGCGGACATCATAGGCGAGGAAGAACTGGGCGCGCTGGACAGGCGTTATCTGGAATTCGGGGAAGCCCTTGAACGCCGCTTCCTAAGCCAGGGGGAACGCGAGGACAGACCGATAGGGCGCACGCTGGACCTGGGCTGGGAGATGCTGTCCCTGCTCCCGCGCGATGAGTTGCGCCGCGTCAGCTCCGCACTTCTGGATGGACATTACGGGAGGAATCCGGCCACGCTTCCGGACGGGGGGGGGGATGGCGCTGCTTGAGGTGCCGGCCACCAAGTCCGCCCTGCTGGCTTTGCGCAGGCAACTGGAATTCGCCGAGGAGGGATATGCGCTGCTGGACCGGAAACGGGAGCTTCTGCTCCTGGAACTGGCGGAAACGCGCAAGAAGGCGGCCGTGGCCGGTCTGGAAGCGGGTAGGACGCTGTGTGCCGCCTTTTCCGCGCTGCGCGCCGGCGAACTTTCCGGCGGCGGAGCGGCGGTGGACAGGGGCTCCGCCGGCGCTCCGCCGGCGCCGGCCGTCGTCATAAAGGAGCGGCGTCTGATGGGGGTGGTCCTGCCAGAGGCTTCTGCGCCGCCGCCTACGGGGTCGCAGGCCTTCGGCCCGGTTGGAATGCCGCCCGAAGCGGCGCTGGCGCGCGGACTCTTCTGCCGGGCGCTACCGGGGCTGGCCGCGCTGTCTGGCCTGCAGACCTCGGCCGCGCGCCTGGCCGCGGAACTGAGAAAAACGCAGCGCCGCTGCAACGCGCTGTCCAAGAAGGTCATCCCGGACTGCCGTGAGACGATCCTTTACCTAGGCGGGGCGCTGGAGGAGCGCGAGAGGGAGTATTTTACGACGCTAAAACTGATACGCGGGCGCTTAAAGCTAGCGCGCTCAGGCCCGGGCGGTATGAACGGCGACGGCTCCGGGGCAGATGATTGAACTGGAGACGGTGGAGAAGCCAGCCTCGCGCAGCAGGACGGAGAGTTCGCCAGCGGTGTAGAAATCCAGTATGGTGTCGCGCAGGAACTGGTATGAAGTCCTGCTTTTCGGGGAGACCAGGTTGAGCAGGCCTATCAGCGTCTTTACGTGGACGCGCATCATGAAGCGCACCGCGGGGTTCTCCGGCCGCGTAGTCTCCAGGTTCAGGAAGAGCCCGCCCGGCTTCAGCACGCGGCGGAATTCGCGCAGCGCCGCCAGCAGCCTGTCCCTGTCTATATTAAGGTTGCGCGTGGCGAACGCTATCGTGACCAAATCGAACGTGTCGTCGGGGAACGGTAGCTCCTTGGCCTCCGCCTTTACCAGCTTTACGCCCGGAAGTTTCCTGGCCGCAGAGGAGAGCATCGCTTCGCTGAGATCGGCGCCGGTAAGCGTCAGTCCGCCGCCAAAGGCCTTTTTTAGCGCGAGCGCGAAGTCTCCTGTGCCGCAACAGACGTCCAGCGCCCGGCAGCCGCCGGGGAAGGCGTTGCGGGCCGTCCACGCGGCTCGCCTGCGCCAGTAGCGATCCAGCCCGAAGGTTAGAAAGGAGTTCGCGGTTTCGTAGAAATGATAAATGCCGTCGTAAAACCCGGCTACTGCCAGTTCAGGTCTTGACGGCATTTACGTCCAGTGACTGCGGAACGAAAAAACTGAAGAGTTTACTTCTTTTCTTCTTTGTTGTCGTTCTCGGCCACGAACTTCTTGATGTCCTCGAAGCCCTCGATGATGAGGCGGGCCTTGGAGAGCCCGAAAGAGAACGGGTACTTGTCGTTCTCGTTCCTTTTGAGTATCAGAACGGGCTGGCCTTTATATTCGGTTCTTTCGACGAGCATTGTAATCCTCCACGCGCCTGCCGCTTCTGCTATCCGTGCTTGGCGCCTGCAACAGCTTGCCCCCCTCGGGGCGCGTCCTTATATTTATAGCATAAAAATTCGCGTTCTCCAATAACATCACCAAATGCACTAATATTTATAGCCCGCGCCGGGGAGCGTTCCGGGGGGGGGTAGCCGCCGGGCGGGCTTTTTTGTTAAATTCCTGGGTATGCCGAAGAAAGATTTGCTTTGGGAGCTGGCGGTAAAGTCCGTTAAGACGCTGCTGGCGATTTTCACGTTGTTCGCCGCGGGACTGTTCGTTTCCGGGCTGCCTTACGCGCGGGAGCTGCCGTTCTTCAGCGCTAAATTGCCGGTCTCCGTCTTCCTCGGGGCGGTGGTCTCGGCTCTGGCCGTAGCGGTCTTTGTAAGGTTCGGCGCGGAGATATCCCCCGCCCTTGATGGGTTGCTGGAGTTCCTGCCCGGGGCTGGCCGCCTGGCGCGCAGCGTTGTGAAGGTGCTGGCGCTGCTTTTCTCCTATTACGCCTTCCAGGAGGCGGTGTTCCCCTTCATCGGCGGGTTAGAATGGGTCTACCAGGCGCTGTTCCTGGTCTTTACTCTCTTCTTTACCGCGCGGGCCGCGTTTCAGGTCTACGCCTCCAGCGAAACGCTAAGCCGTTTTCTGGTGGGCATGCTCAGACCCCCTTTCGTGAGCGCCGAAGGCGGGGGGGAGGTAGGCGGCCGCCGGGACGCGGAGGGTCCGCGCGGCGGGCGTTCTTGACAAGCGTTGATTTTGCTGTAATAATTATTTAATATAATTGCTCTATACTGTGTTGTAATGTGCAAGTTCGCCGGCAGCTAAGTCAAGAGTCGCGCGCCGGGAGTCCGGCGCGGGAGGGTTTCAGAATTTAATGCTTTCTAACCTTGTAAAGAAACTGTTCCCCTCACGGGACGTGCTGGGCATAGACATAGGCAATTACGCCGTCAAGATTATCTGCTTCACCGAGGAGAAGAAGGTGCTCAAGCTCCGTGACTGGGGCTACATACCGCTAGCCATAAAGCCTGACACCCCGCCGGAGGAAAAGAAAGCCATAATCTCCCAGGAGATAAAGACCTACGTCAAGAAGAGGGGGCTGCAGGTCAGGTACGCGGCCGCCTCCATTTCCGGCAACGCCGTCATAGTGCGTTACGTTAAGCTTCCTAAACTCACGAAGAAGGAACTGGATCTCACGATCGGCGTCGAGGCTGAGCCGTTCATACCTTTCGACATCAAGGACGTGGCTCTGACCTACAGCATCCTCAACGATTCGCTGGAGGAAGGCGAGCCCAAGATGGACACTGTGCTGGTGGCGGCCAAGCGCGAGGCGGTGCAGGATAAGATAGACGTGATCTCCGGGGCCGGCCTTGACCCACTGGTGATAGACGTGGACTCCTTCGCGCTGGAATCCCTGTACGACCTGATCGGGCCCAAGGGGGAGACCGGCTCGGTGCTGATCCTCAATATCGGGCAGAAGGCCACGAACCTCTCCATCGTGGCGCAGGGCGTGACGCGCGTCGTCCGCGACATCTTTATCGCCGGTTCCACGCTGGACAAGGCTATAGTCAAGGCGCTGAAATGTACGCCCGAGGCTGCCGACAACTTTAAGAAGACCCGGCCGCTGCTGGTGGGCGACGAGGACAAGGAGGCCGCTATAGAGAGTTTCGACAGGGACGGAATAGCCGTCTCCAAGGCCGCCTCCGCCGTGCTGAGGGACCTCTACACCGAGGTTTCCCGCTCCATAGATTTCTATCTCTCGCAGGGGGTGGAGCATTCCATCTCCAAAATACTGCTCTCCGGCGGCCTTTCCAACATGGGCAACATCACTAAGTTCCTGTCGGCCGAGTTCAAGGTACCGGTGGAGGTCATCAACCCGCTGTCGTTCCTGCCCGAGGTCCCGAAGAATATGCCCAAGGACGTGCTCCCCTCGCTGGCCGTGGCCGCAGGGCTGGCCCTGCGCAGGATGAAGGATTGGGAATAATGGTAAAGATAAACCTGATCCCTCCGGAGTATATAGCAAGGATCAACCGCAAGGTCCTGATCGCCAAGGTCGCGGTTTCCGCGGCGGCAGCGGTCGCCGTGGTGCTGATGCTCTCCCTCTGGCACGCCGGGCGCGCCAGGTCGGTGGATTCAAGTCTGGCCGACCTCACGAAGCAGATGAGCGTGCTCCAGAAGGACGTGGATAAGGCAAAACAGATACAGCAGCAGATAGCGGAAGTGCAGAAATATCTGGACGCCATCACCAGCCTTAACAAGGGCCGCTTCGTTTACACCGGGTTCATGCAGGACCTGGTCAAGGACCTGCCCGCGACGCTCTGGTTCAGCAGCGTCAACACTACCCTTTCCGGCAACGTCCTAAGCGTGGCGCTGAGCGTCAACTCCAATTCCGCCTACGATCTCGCCTACTGGATAAACGCGCTTGAGATCTCCGGGCCTTACAGCGACGTCGCCGTAGGCGCCATCTCTGTAACCGACTCCGACATGGGAAAGAAATATACGGTCCCGATAACCCTGAAGTACACCTATCAATAAATCATGAACAAGATAGAACTTACCAAGGAGCAGATAACTCAGATCGCCGGAGCGTTGCTTTTCGGCGGCCTGTTCGTCTATCTTTACCTGTTCTATTTCTGGCTGCCGACCTCCAAGAAGATAGACGAGGGAACCGTCAAGATAGAGAAGATGCAGCGGGACATAGACCAGGCCCGCATGATGAAGGCCAAATGCAGCGACCTGTCCGGAGAGCTGGACAGGCTGAAAGCGCAGCGTGAAGCGGCCGTAAAGAAGCTCCCCAGCGGAAAGGACGTGCCGGAGCTGATACGCACGGTCACCAGGCTTAGCCGGAAGTACGGGGTAAGCGTACTTTCCATCAACCCCTCCGGGCAATCCAAAGTCGCGTACTTCACCAAGGGTACCTATCTCATAAACATCAAGGGCGATTACCACGACATAGGACGTTTTCTCACCGCGCTCGGCCTGGAGGAGCGAATACTGACCTCCGAGAACCTCTCCCTTACGGCGACCAACGGCTCCGACACTTCCGCCACCGCCACCTTTACGCTGGCCGCCTACCAGTACAACGGCTGAAATTATGAACCTTATACTTACGGCTTTACTGGCTTGCGGCGCCGCCCCTGCGGCGGCCCAGGTTACCGTCTCCACGCCGCCCGTCACCGTTGGGGCGGCCTATCACCCCGCCAATGGCAGGGACCCGATGGTGCCGTCCACTATCTATGGCGACCTGACAGGCCGCGGCAGCCTGCCGGTCAAGGGCGGCAAGCAGAGCGCTGTAGTGGCCGAGAGCACCTTTTCGGTCTACGCGCTTGAGCTTGTCGGGGTCATGGAGGACGCCGGAGGCCGGCAGGCGCTGCTGAAGGACGCCGCCGGGAACGTTTACATACTCAGGGGCGGGCGTCTCATCGACTCCCGGAAGAAGGCCGTGCGGGGGGTTTCCGGTGTCATAAAAGGCAAGCAGGTAACGCTGATGACAGAGAATAAGATGGCATGTCATCTTAATATGCGGGAGAACCAATAAAATGAAAAAGTTCATATCAGCCGCAGTCGCCGCGCTGTTCCTGGCCGCGCAGAACCCGGTTCTGGTGATGGCTGCGGGGAACGCGACCGTGGAAGCCGTGCGTGTCTCTTCCGGCATCGTCTATATAGAGACCGACAGGCCGGTGGAGTACAAGAGCTTCACGCAGCGCAATCCGCCGAAGTTGATAGTCGAGCTCATGAACTCCAGGCTCAGGACGCTGGAGGATATTCCCGCCGGCGGTAATCCGATATTAAAGGTGCGCACCGGACAGTTCAAGACCTCCCCGGTCAGCGTTTCCCGCGTGGTGATGGACCTCTCCCGCCAGGTCCCCTACAAGATAACCCGCAACGGCGGAGAACTCGCCGTAGTGTTCGGCGGCTCCTCCGCCGCGCCGGGGACAAAGGACGCCCCCGCCCCGGTGCCTGCCGGGGTGAAGGTCATAGCCCCGGGCCCGGCTCAACCGCCGGCCGCCGCGGACCGCGTGAAGATCTACTCTGTCCCCGCGGCCAGGCGTGCGCCTGTCGTCCTGGACAGAAGGGCGACCCGCTACTCCTCAACGCGCGACATTCTGGACAACCTTCCCCGCGACCCGATAAGTTTCGACTACAACGACGCCGACGTGCGCGAGGTGTTCGATATGCTGGCAGCCAAAGCCAACATAAACATCATCTACGACCCCGACGTGTCTGGCACCGTTACCATAAACCTGACCAAGGTGCCTTTCAACGAGGCCTTTAAGACGTTGCTCAATATCAAGGGGCTAGCTGCCGAGCAGGTGGGCGACAATATCCTGCGCATCGCCACCCCTGCCACTTTCTTCGCCGAGCAGAAGAAGGCTATGCCGGAGACCCGCGTCTTCTTCCTGAACTACGCCAGGGCCTCCGACGTGATGAATCAGATTTCCGCCGTGGCTACCGCCGAGAACAGGATCTCGGCCAAGTGCACGGTGGACGCTCAGAACAACGCCCTCATCGTGACCGACACCCCGCTCGCCCTGGACGCCACAGCCAGGCTTATACACAGCCTGGACCGCGTGCCGAAGCAGGTTATGATAGAGGTGAAGCTCGTGGAAGTGGACCTGTCCCACTCCATGGACTTGGGGGTGAACTGGAACTTTTCCAATAATTCCGGAGGCATATCCGGTGGCTCCTATTTCCCCGGGCCGGTGCCAGGAGGCACCATCAACGGCGGCTCGTTCACTTTCGGGAAGATGCTGGGCAACACCCGGCTTGACGCGGTCATAGCCGCGGCCGTTCACGACGGTAAGGCAAAGGTGCTTTCCGACCCCAAGGTGGCCACGCTGAACAACAAAGAGGCAAATATCAATATAACCGACCAGACCCCGTACGACCAGCAGACCGTCACCGTGGTCAACGGCGTCAGCCAGACCGCGCACGCTTACTCCAACGTGACAACCGGCATAACGCTGAAGGTCACGCCGACGATAAACAGCGACGGGCGCATCACGATGCACCTGGTGCCTTCGGTCGTACAGCTCACGGCCACTCCCAACGGCGTAGCGCCCCCTCCCACCGCCACCAGAAACGCCGATACAAACGTGATAGTCAGGGATGGAGAGACGATAGTTATCGGCGGCCTTATACAGGACGTTCAGTCCGAAGACGTCTACAAGGTGCCGCTGCTCGGCGATATCCCGCTGCTCGGCGCGCTGTTCAGAAAAAAGTCCACGTCCAGGAAGCGCGTGGAGCTCCTGATCTTCGTAACGCCAAGGACCGTGGAGGCCTGAGACCGCACCTTTTGTGCCGGTCGGCGTGGGCCAGGGCCGTAAGGACCTGGCCCTCCGTTTTTAAAAGGGGATTTTCGGCGGGCAAATGCTGGCATATATCCTGACCTTTGTGCTGGGGCTGGCTCCGGCGCTGCAGTCCGTCTTCGACCTGCCGCTGCAGCTGGCGCTGCAGCAGGGGGTGCTGGCTGCCTGCCTGGCATGGCTTTTCCTGCGCGCTTTCGGGGAAGGGCTGCCACGCGGCATGGCCTCCCGGCGTTTCTATCCTCTCTGGACCGCGGCCGCCCTGTCCCTGCTGTCCGTGCTCTTCAGCCCGTTCCGCGGCTGGATTTTCAACGAATGGGGTAACTACGGGGTAGGCATTCTAATCTTCTATTTCGCCTCATTCCTGACCGCGCGAGAGCGCGACAGGGTGCAGAGAGCTGTGCTGTGGGGCGCCTGGCTGCTCTTCGCGCTTTGCCTTCTGCAGGCCTTCGCGCTCGGGAATTTCCAGACGCAGCCTCCTCTCACCAACCTGAACGCGCTGGCGCTTTACGCGGTGATGATCATGCCCGCGGCGCTGGAGCGCAAGGCTTGGCCGCTGGCTGTGGCCATGCTGGTGCTGGTCATCTGGACCCAGTCCGTCGGAGCCGTGCTGGCGCTGCTGGCCGCTGCGGGCTTTTACGCCGTTTCGCGCCGCGGCGGCCACCTGAAGGAGAACGGCCTGCTGCTGGCCGGTCTGGCCGTCATGGCTGTCGCGCTGTTCTACCTGTTGCAGGCAGACTCGGTGGCCGGCAGAATCACATGGTGGCGCGTAGCCTGGCGTATGTTCTCTGCGCGGCCGCTGACCGGCTTCGGCCACGCCGCCTTTACCTGGGCTCAGGCCGGCTTCCAGCCTTTCGGGGCTTTCCGCGAACATTCAATCTACGCGCACAACTACTACCTGGAATTCCTCGCGGAGAACGGCCTGCCCGCGGCGGCCGCCTGGTTCTGGCTGCTTTTCTCCGCGGTACGTTCCCGGTCCGGCCTGGTCAAGTACGGTCTGATAGCCGCCCTGGCCCACTCTCTGGTAGACTTCGGCCTGTCGGTGCCGGCCGATTTCTGGCTTTTCTGCTGGTTGCTCTCCTCCCCAGCCGAGGAGGCGGGGGTTTTCCGGCCTTCGCGCCGCGCCGCTGCGGCCGCCCTGTCCTTCGCGCTGCCGCTGTGCGCGGCGCTGGGCGGGCTGGACCTGCGCAGCCTCGCTTTTGGAAGAGCCTGCGCGCGCGCTGGAACTTCGGCCGAGGCCGGAGACTTTGGCGCGGCGGAGTCTTGTCTGGCGCCGTTCCTTCGCTCACGGCTTTTCCGCGAGCCGGCCCTTGAAGTGCTCGCCGGCCTGTCGGCCGGCGACAAGTCCGCGCCGCCCGGCTTCAAACAGGCCGTCTACTGGGAGGAGGCCCTGCTGGAAAACCGCTATGCTCCGGCCCCGTGGGCCGGGCTAAGGGAGATATATTCCGCGCCGGGGTTGCAGAAAGAGGCGTCTGGCCTTGATAAGAGGCTGGGGGAGGTCTACCGGTGACGGCCGCGGCCGTGCGCGAGAAAGCTTCCCGCCTGGGTCCGGCGCTGCTGCTGGTGGCGGCTTTCGCGCTTGGGGGGGGGCGGTCCGTCCCCTCCAAGGCGGCTCTCGCCGTTTTTCTGACCGCGCTGGCCGCGTTGCTTAGGCCTGGTTTTTCGGCCGAGGCCCCGTTGCCGCCGCTCCTGTTCTTCGGCTGGCTCGGGGCGGCCGCGTTGTTTTCCCCGGACCCGTCCGTCTCTCTTCCGGCCTTCTCCGGCTACGCGTTGGCCGGAGTAATCTTCTATCTGGCGGCCTCTGGGCCGGCCGGCCGGAGCGGATGGCTGGCTGCGGTGAAACTACTGGGCGCCCTTTCGGCCGGCGTTCTCCTGTTGCAGCGCCTCGCCGGCTTCCCGCTGCACGGCCTGGTAGGCGCCAATCCCAACTATTCGGCCGTCTTCTGCGCCGCCGCTTTCGCGCCAGTGCTTCTGGATGTTTCAGCGGGAGGCCGTTTCCGCGCCCTGGCCCCGCGCGCGGCCCTCGCCCTGCTGCTGGCCGCAGGGATACTGGCTTCGGGCTCCCGTGGCGCGGCGCTGGCCGCTTTCCTTTCCGGTGGTGCAGGCCTGGCTTACGCCAGGCGCTGGCGCTGGCTGGCCTGGCTCTTGGCCGCTGCCGCCGGCGCTGCCGCCCTGCTGCCCTCCTCCGTCCTAGCCGGTATGCTCAAGTTGGGCGACCCGCGTGCCTACGCGCGTCCCAGGCTATGGGGGGCCGCGCTGCGCGCCGCCTCCTCCGCCCCGCTGCTCGGTTTGGGGCCGGGGCGCTTCTGGGCCGCTTTCGAGCTTTTCAAGTTCCCCTATTTCGACGGTATCTCCTATTACGGTCACTCTACTCTGGGAGCCCACGGCGCTCTCTTTGATCTTGCGGCCGAAGCCGGTTTCCCGGCCGCGCTTTTCTTCCTCGCCGCAGTTGTCCCCCCGCTGGCGTTCGGGCGTAAGGAGGAACTGCCGCTCAGGCTCTGTGCCTTGGCCGTCCTGCTGCAGGGCTGCGTCGACATGGTCTTCTATTCCGGCGCGGTGCTCCTGTTGCTCTGGGGCTCGCTGGGATTCGCCGCGTCCGGAGCCGAGGGATTCCGTTGGAAAAGGGCCCTGCCGTCGGCCTCCGCTCTGCTTTTGACCGTCCTGGCAGCCGCGGCCCTGCTGGGCGGGACTGGCGGCCAGTCGCGCTACCGCGAGGTCGTCGCTTTGGAGAACATGGCCGGCCGCGACCCTGTCCTGGCCGCGGCCGTCTATGCCCGAGGCCTGCTGGACGAGCCGTTCAACTCGCTGTATGCCGAGGGCGAAGGGCGCGCGCTAGCCGCGGCCGGCGACCTGCGCGGCGCGCAGGCGCAGCTCGGCCGTGCCCTTTCGCTGGAGCCGTACTTCTATAGGGCCAGGCTGGAACTGGCCTCGGTCTACGCGGCCGAGGGCCGCGGCGGCCTGGCCTGCGCGCTGCTGAAAGCGGCTCCGGCCGCGCCTGCGGAGGCGCCCCGGAACGGATACCAGCGTCGGCTGCTGGAGCGCCCGGCTGGCGCCGGGAGGACGGAGAATACGATATGCGGGAAATGGAAAACTGGCGGCGTTACTGCGCGGCGCCGGAACAGACCCTGGAAGGCAACGAAATAGAGCTACTGCGCGGAGGGGAAGAGGCTTTCCCCGCCATGCTTTCAGCCATAACCGGGGCAAGGGAACACGTCCTGCTGGAGTTTTATTCCTTCGCCGACGATTCGGCCGGCAGGTCCTTCGCGGAGTTGCTGAAGAAGAAGGCCCTGGAGGGCGTGTCCGTCTACCTGCTTTATGACTCCATAGGCTCCATCCTTACCGGCCGCCGGTTCTTCCTCGACCTGGCGGCCTCCGGAGTCAACGTGGCCGAGTTCAGGCCGGTCATCTATTGGAAGCCATACTGGAACTGGATAAAGCGCGACCACCGCAAGACCGTCTGCGTGGACGGGCGCTGGGTCTTTGTCGGCGGCTTTAACATCACCGAGAGCGACGCACCGAGGTCCATGGGCGGGCGCGGCTGGCAGGACACGCAGGTGCGCGTCAGCGGGCCGGTGACCGCCGAGATAGAGCGCATCTTCTGGGAGGCCTGGTACGCGTCCACGCCGGTAGCCGGCCCGCACGTCCCGGGGCTGCGGGTGCAGCCGGCCCCGCCGGCCGGCGCAAAGCGCGCGCTGGCCGTCTTCGCCGGGGGGGTGCGCAATTCCCGCTCCATCCGCCGCGCCTACCGTCACGCCATAGACAGCGCGTCGGAATACATCTACATCACCAACGCCTACTTCCTGCCGGACAGGATGGTGCTGCGCCGCTTGGAGGAGGCGGCGCGCCGCGGCGTGGACGTGCGCATCATAGGGCCCGTGGAGACCGACCATCCCTACGTGCGCTGGGCTTCCTGGGCCATCTTCGGCCGGTTGCTGCGCAGCGGAGTCAAGATCTACGAGTGGCAGGGGGCCATACTGCATTCCAAGACGGCCGTGATAGACGGCGTCTGGTCCTCCGTCGGCAGCCATAACCTGGACCATCGCAGCCTGCATTACAACCTGGAGGTGAACGTCAACGTCTACGACAGGTCCTTCGGCTCCGCCATGGCCCGGGCCTTCCGGGAGGACCTTAAGAACTGCAGGGCCGTTTCCTACGCCGACGTGAAGCGCAGGCCGCTGACGGCCAAGGCCGCGTCCAAGTTCCTCTACTTCTTCCGCTCATGGCTATGAACCGCCCGCTTGCGCTGTTGCTGTCCGCCCTGTTGCTGCCCTACGCGGCCGTTTTCGCGCGTACCCTGGAGGCGGCCCCGAAGGACGCGCAGGCAGACGACGCCGCTGCCGTGCGCGACAAGTTGATGACCAGCCTTTTCTTCCGCGGGGAGGTGGCCGACGGAATAATAGGCTCCGGGGAGGCCGGTCGCTTCGTGGACCTGTCCGGAGTCGACACTTACGCCGGAGAGCGCTCGGCCCTGCTGGGCTGGATAGCCGACCATCCCGACGAGGCCGCCAGAGTCTGGCTGGAACTGGCTGGCGGCGGGGGGAGTCTGCACGACAGCCTGACCAAGGACGTCGTGACATGGAAACTCAGGAAATCCTTTCTGAACGACATCGAGGCGCTGCGCGCGGCCGCCGAGGGGCCGGGCGTTTCCATGGAGGCCATGGAGATGGCGGAGCGCAGGCTCTACGGCGGAGCGCAGACAGAAGGGGCGCCCTACGTGAGCCTGACCGGCGCGAAGGAGAGCTCCGGCGGAGGACTTCGTCCTTCCGACTACGCCGATTTCAGGCCCGACAAGGCCGGTCTGGACAGGGAGGTGGCCCGCCTTGGCGATTGGCTGGCTTCGGCCAAGACCCTGGCCTCCTGGGGGGAGGCCGCCGGGACCTACGCCAGGGCTTTTTCTCTCTACAGGGATTTCGTGGTGGAAGCCTCTTCGCTGAAAGGACGCGAGGCCATGACCGGCGCCGAATCCGCGGGGCTGGAAGCGCTGCGGGCCAGGCTGCGCGCCGCTCTCACCTCTCTGACGATGCTGGGCAGGTCTCTCCAACTCGGCCAGGCGGCCGTGGCGCTGGCCTCCGAAAGCGGCGAGCCCGGCGCGGCAGAGCTGCTCGCCTCGCTCCGGGAGCTGCAGGCTTCGCTGGAGTCGGCGGCGGCCGCCGCCGACGGCCAGGATATACGCGCGCTGGCCTCAAAGCTGGGCGCGGCCGAGGACAGGTTTGCGGCGGCCTATCTGTCCTACACGGCCTACGACGGGCTGCTGGCCCTGAAGCGCAGGGCGACTCCCCGCGGTTTCTCCTGCCTTTACGATTACGCCGTCTTCCGCCTGCTCTCCGCCTTCCTCCCGTCCTCGCGGTACCTGCGTGAGCGGGCCCTGTTGGAGTCTTCGCGCGGCGCCCTGGACGCGGCGCTCGAAAAAGCCGGCCGCGGCGACCCCGCCGCCGCGCTCGCGGGGCTTGATGTCCGCGCGATCGCCAAAGCGGCGGCCGACGTGCGCGCGGCTTCGGACTTCAACAGGGCCGCCGAGTTTTTTTCCTGGGGCATCTTCTTCAGGCCCCTCGAGCTGCGGGTGACCGCCTCCGGAAAAAGCGCCTCCCTGAGGCCGGTCTTCACTCTGGCCGAGGTTCTCCGGGCCGGCCGCAGGAAACCGCCGGCCAGGTGAGCCCTTGCGTTGCCAACGCCGCGGCCGTTTAATAGAATGGAAGCTAACGCCTGCCGCAGGAGGAAAAAATGGAAAGATCCGGAACTCAGAAAGCCCAGGACCGGGCGCTTTCGCCAGAACTGGCGCGCAGGATGGACGCCTACTGGCGCGCCGCCAACTATCTCGCGGTCGGACAGATTTATCTTTACGACAACCCTCTGCTGAAGGAGCCTCTCTCGCTGAAACACGTCAAACCGCGGTTGCTCGGGCACTGGGGCACCACGCCCGGCCAGAACTTCATCTACGTGCACCTGAACCGGGCTATAAAGCAGTACGGCCTGGACATGATCTACATCGCCGGTCCGGGCCACGGCGGGCCCGCGCTGATCGCCAACACCTACCTGGAGGGCACCTACAGCGAGGTCTACCCGGAGGTTGGCCGGGACGAGGAGGGGCTCAGGCGCCTCTTCAAGCAGTTCTCGTTCCCCGGGGGCGTTCCCAGTCACGTCGGCGCGGAGACCCCGGGCTCGATACACGAGGGCGGGGAACTGGGTTATTCGCTCAGCCACGCCTTCGGCGCGGCGCTGGACAACCCGGACCTGGTGGTGGCCTGCGTCGTCGGCGACGGGGAGGCCGAGACCGGGCCCCTGGCGGCCTCGTGGCATTCCAACAAGTTCCTCAACCCGGCGGCGGACGGCGCTGTGCTGCCGATACTGCACCTGAACGGTTACAAGATAGCCAACCCCGCGGTGCTGGCCCGCATAACGCCCACGGAGCTGGAACAGTTTCTGCGCGGCTGCTGCTGGGACCCGCTTTTCGTGGAGGGCGACGAGCCAGGGCAGATGCACCAGAAGATGGCGGCCGCGCTGGACAAGGCGATAACCGCGATAAAAACCATACAGAAGGCCGCGCGCGAGGAAGGCTCGACCGAGCGGCCGCGCTGGCCGATGATAGTGCTGCGCACGCCCAAGGGCTGGACTGGCCCGAAGGTGGTGGACGGCGTGCAGATAGAAGGCACGCACCGCGCCCACCAGGTGCCGCTCTCCGGGCTGGCCGACAAGCCCGCCCACCTGAAGATGCTGGAGGAGTGGCTGCGTAGCTACGGACCCGGGGAGCTCTTTGACGAAAAAGGCGCCTTGAAGTCGGAGCTGGCGGCCCTGGCTCCTGAGGGGGAACGCCGCATGGGCTCCAACCCGCGCGCCAACGGCGGCCTGCTGCTGCGCGACTTGCGTATGCCAGACTTCCGCGACTACGCCGTGAAGGTGCCGGCGCCTGGCGCCGCGGAGGCCGAGGACACGCGCGAACTGGGCAAGTTCCTGCGCGACGTGGCCAGGCTCAACGCCGGGAGCCGCAACTTCCGCGTGTTCGGCCCTGACGAGACCGCCTCCAACAGGCTGGACGCGCTGTTCGAGGCCACTTCGCGCCAGTGGCAGGGAGGTATACTGAAGACCGACGAACATCAGGCGCGCGACGGCCGAGTGATGGAGACGCTCAGCGAACACCAATGCGAGGGCTGGCTGGAGGGCTACCTGCTGACGGGGCGCCACGGGGTCTTCAACAGCTACGAGGCCTTCATCCACATCGTAGACTCGATGTTCAACCAGCACGCCAAGTGGCTGAAGGTTACGCTGGGCCTGCCGTGGAGGCGCAGGATAGCCTCGCTGAATTACCTGCTGTCGTCGCACGTCTGGCGCCAGGACCACAACGGCTTTACCCACCAGGACCCGGGCTTCATAGACCATGTCTGCAACAAGAAATCCTCCATCGTGCGCGTCTACCTGCCGCCAGACGCCAACTGCCTGCTGTCGGTGATGGACCATTGCCTGCGCAGCCGGCACTACGTAAACGTCGTCGTGGCGGGCAAACACCTGGCGCCGCAGTGGCTGGACATGAAGTCCGCCGTGCGCCACTGTACGGAGGGCATAGGGATCTGGGGCTGGGCGGGCAGCGCCGGCGACGCGGAGCCGGACCTGGTGATGGCCTGCGCCGGTGACGTGCCCACGCTGGAAACGCTGGCCGCCGTTTCGATACTGCGTGAGCGCCTGCCGGAGCTGAAGATACGCGTTGTCAACGTCGTGGACCTGATGAAGCTGGAGCCGCCGACCGAGCACCCGCACGGCCTTTCGGACGCGGATTTCGACGCGCTGTTCACTAAGGACAGGCCCGTCATCTTCGCCTATCATGGTTACCCGTGGCTGATACACCGCCTGACCTACCGCAGAAACAACCACGGCAACATCCACGTGCGCGGCTACAAGGAGGAGGGCGCCATAACCACGCCGTTCGATATGGCGGTGCTGAACGAAATGGACCGCTTCCACCTGGTGATGGACGCGATAGACCGCCTGCCGCTGCTGGCCGGCCGAGGCGACCGCCTTAAGCAGGAAATGCGCGACAGACTGGTGGACCACAGGCAGTACATCTACGAGCGCGGCGAGGACATGCCGGAGGTCAGGGACTGGAAATGGGAGGTCCCCTCGGCGTGAGGCCGCGGACGATCAGCGCCGCGGGCCGCCCCGGCGGCGCTCTTTAAGCAGATCTTCCGGAGGGCGCCCGGTGTCCCAGGTCTCGGTCAGCAGGGCGGCCGCCTCCGCGCCGGAAAGTTTCCCGGCGGCGGAGAGCGCCGCTATCCTGACCAGCGCCGCGGGCTTCGGCGCCCGGACCGGTATCCCGCTGTGCGGTATTTTCAGCTCCGCCAGCCTCGAGAGAAAAACCCCGGTTATCAGGTCTATCACGGCCTTGGAGCCGGCGCCTATAGCGGCCGCTTCCTGCATACAAGCCGTAACATAGGCCGCCAACTCCGGGCTGGCGGCCGCGGCGGCCGCATCCGCCGCGCTCAGCGCGTATTCCCTGCTGAACATCCGCTGCAGGCGTTCTCGATTGGAGGGGATCATGCGCTTTTCAGCAGTTCCAGCAGTTTGAAATCGCTGGGATAGGAGAGCTCCCTGCGGGCTTCTTCCAGCGCCAGCCACCTGACGTCCAGGACCTCGTCCGGAGTTGAGGGCACTCCGTCCCCGCCGACGCGTTTCAGCAGATACCAGCGCACGTCCTTGTCCACCGGGACTCCGTGGCGGGTGAAAGAATAGCGCGCGGTCGCCAGGTCCGAAAGTATTTCGCATTTCCAGCCGGTCTCTTCCAGCACCTCGCGCAGGGCCGCCTGTTCAGCCGTCTCCCCGGGGTCCAGGTGGCCCTTTGGGAAGGTCCAGACCTCCCGGCCCTCAAGGTTGCGCATCCGGATGAGCAGGACCCGGCCGTCCTCTAAAATGACGCCGCCGGCGGAGTGCTCCTGTCTAATTTCCTGCATCCTTCCCCCTGAACTGGAAATTATGATAGCAATTATATCGGCTGCAGCGGCGCGTACTTCAACATGAAGGTCTGGCGAACCCCTGAATCGAACACTACGGTCACTTTGGCCAGCTCGCCGGAGCCTATCTGGTCGATCACGCGACCGGGGCCGTGGATGGGGTGCATGACCTTGCGGCCTTTGCCTACGCGCGGCATGGCCGGCGGCGGCGAATAGGAGGAGATCATCTGCACGTCCTCCTCGCCGCGGCGCGGCGCGGTTTCTTTGGCCACCTTGCTTTCGAAGATAAAGCGGCTGGCCAGGTTGGGATAGGTGGTGCCGTAGACGCGGCGCGTGCCGGCCCAGGTGATGTAGAGACGCTCTTTGGCGCGCGTCATGCCCACGTAGGCGAGGCGCCGCTCCTCCTCGAGGTCCTCCTCGGAAGAGTTGGCCGCGTTGATAGGGAACAGGTTCTCCTCCAGACCGGTCAGGAACACGGCCGGGAACTCTAGGCCCTTGGCCAGGTGCACCGTCATCAGCGTGACCGCGTGGGCGTCGGTGTTCATGGAGTCCACCTGGCTGGCCAGCATCACGTCCTCTAAATACTTGTGCAGCGTCGGGGCCTGGCCTTCCTTGGTGCAGCGCTCCTCGAAATCCTTCACGGCGTTCACGAGTTCCTGCAGATTGCCCAGGCGCGCGAGCGACTCCTGCGGGTCCTTCTCGGCCTCGTCCTCGCACATCTTCCAGTAGCCGGAGTTGGTGAGGATCTTCTCCAGCATCGCGCTCGGAGTGGCGCTGAACAGGTCCGACTTCACGCCTTCCAGCAGGTCGAAAAATTCCTTGATGCCGCGGCGGGCGGTATTGGTGATGTCCGGCACCTGTTCCGCAGAGAGGAAGGCGTCGTAGAGCGGCATCTCCTTTTGGCGGGAATAGCCGAGCACCCGCTCGACGGCCGTCTTGCCTATGCCGCGCGCCGGCAGGTTGATGACGCGCAGCAGGCTGACCGTGTCGGCGGGGTTCACCAGCAGTTTCAGGTAGGCCAGCGTGTCCTTGACCTCCTTGCGCTCGTAGAAGCGCATGGAGCCGATGAGCCGGTAGGGGACGCGGCGGTTGCGACAGGCCTCTTCGAAGGCGCGGCTCTGGTTGTTGGTGCGGTAGAAAACGGCGATGTCGTTATAGCCGAGGCCGCCGCGGTTGGTCAGCTCGCGGATCTCCTCCACGACGCCCCTGGCCTCCTCGTTCTCGTTGCCGAACTCCATCACGCGGGGCGGCTCGCCGTGGTCGGCCTTGGTCCAGAGGTTCTTGGGGCGGCGGTTGCGGTTGTGCTTTATTACCTCGTTGGCCGCGTGCAGGATGCGCGCCGTGGAACGGTAGTTCTCCTCCAGTACCACGGTGGCCGCGTCGGGGAAATCCTTCTCGAACTCCATGATGTTTCGGATGTCGGCGCCGCGCCAGCCGTAGACGCTCTGGTCCGGGTCGCCCACCACGCAGAGGTTCTTGTGCTTGGCCGAGAGGGTCTTAACCAGCACGTATTGCGCGTGGTTGGTGTCCTGGTACTCGTCCACGAGGATGTACTGGAACATCTCCTGGAAGTAGCCGCGGATCTCCTCTTTCTCGTTGAGGAGCTCTACCGTGCGCACGATCAGGTCTCCGAAGTCGAGCGCGCCGGCCTCGACGAGTTTCTTCTGGTAGCGCAGGTAGATCCTCGCGGCCTTGAGCCTGGCTTCGTCGCCCACGGCCTGCGCGTTTATCATATAACTGGCCGCGTCCAGCAGGTCGTCCTTGGCCCGCGAGACGATGGAGAGGTACATGGAGGCCTTGTTCTTCTCCTCCGCCAGCCCCAATTCCTCCATCGCGAGGCTGATCAGCTTCTTTTGGTCGTCGTCGTCGTAGATGACGAAATCGTTCTTGACGCCTATCAGCCGGCCGTGAGCCCTCAGGACGCGCGCGCCGAGCGCGTGGAAGGTGTGGATCCACATACCGCCGGAGTACGGCACCAGCCTGCCGACGCGGTGCTGCATCTCCTGCGCGGCCTTATTGGTGAACGTGATGGCGAGAATGCGCGACGGGGAGACGCCGGAGGCTATCAGCAGGGCTATCTTGGAGGTCAGCGTCTTGGTTTTACCGGTGCCAGCCCCGGCCAGGATCAGCAGCGGGCCGGCGAAATATTGCACGGCCTCGCTCTGCTTCGGGTTCAGGCCTAACTTGGGCAGCAGCGCCGGGTTCAGGTTGAGGTCGAGGCTCACTTCCGGCTCCTCAGACGTTGAACTTGAAGAAGCAGACGTCGCCGTCCTTCATGACGTAGTCTTTGCCTTCGGAGCGGATTAGGCCCTTCTCGCGCAGCGTTTTCTCGTCCTTGTATCTCATGATGTCGTCGAAAGAATAGACGTCTGCGCGGATGAAGCCCTTCTCGAAGTCAGTGTGGATGCGGCCGGCCGCCTGTGGGGCCTTGAGGCCGCGCTTGAGGCTCCACGCGCGCACCTCGTCCTCGGACCCGGCCGTAAAGAAGCTGATCAGGTCCAGCAGCCTGTAACCGGCTATCGCCATCTTCTCGAGGCCGGTGTACTCCTCGCCGAGGTCCTGCAGGAAGACCGCCTTCTCCTCGTCGGGCAGCTCAATGATCTCGGACTCTATCTTGGCGGAGATCTCCACCAGCACGGCGTTCCGGGCCTTCAAAAAGCCGCGCAGCTTCGCGAGCACCTCTTTGTCGGGCTGCTCCGAGGTGTTAGCGACGAAAAAAACAGGCTTAGTGGTCAGCAGGTTGAAGTCGCGGACCTCTTCGGCGGAATAGCCCGCGTCCCGCGCCGGCCTGTCGTCCTCGAGCAGCTTTTTGACCTTCTCCAGCTTTACCTGCCGCTCCTCGGCCTCCTTCGTGCGGGCCTTCAGGTCGCGCTGGTTCTTCTCCAGCGCCTTATCGATGGCCTCCAGGTCGGCGAGAATGAGTTCGGTCTCTATGACCTCTATGTCGCGCACGGGGTCTATTTCTCCCAGCACGTGCACGACGTCGGGATCCTTGAACACGCGCACTACCTGCACTATGGCGTCCACCTCGCGGATGTTGGCCAGGAACTTGTTGCCCAGGCCTTCGCCGCGGCTGGCGCCCTTTACCAGGCCGGCGATGTCGACGAACTTGATGTAGGAGGGCACCTTCTTCGGCGGCTTGAACAGGTCGAACAGCGCGTCGAGGCGCTTATCCGGCACGGGCACCACGCCCACGTTCGGGTCTATGGTGGTGAAAGGGTAGTTGGAGGAGGCCGCCCCCGCGCGCGTCAGCGCGTTGAATAGGGTCGATTTCCCCACATTGGGCAAACCTACGATGCCGATTTCCATAATCTTTCCTTAAAGGACGGGGCCGAATATTTTGTCGCAGACCAGATTTTATAAAGATTGTGCCCGCTCCTTCCAGCGCCAAGCGCTCTCTTTGCCAGGCGCGGCCCGGCCCGGCCCCCGAATTTGCTAATATTCTCCATGATCGGCAGCTGTACGGTAAAATGACGGATTTCGACCGCAGCGCGGAGAGCTACGACCGCTGGTACGACGAGCACCGGCCGGTCTATCTTTCCGAGTTAAGGGCCATACGCGCGGCGCTGCCCAAGCGCGGCCGCGGCCTCGAGATAGGCGCCGGGACGGGGCGTTTCGCCTCGGAACTCGGCATAAAAATCGGCGTGGAGCCTTCCGCCGCGATGGCCGCGCTGGCGCGCGGCCGCGGCTTAGAGGTCCACCTGGCGCGCGCTGAAAAACTGCCTTTCTCCGATAATTCCTTCGGTTTCGCGCTGATGGCCGCGGCCCTCTGTTTCGTTAAGAGGCCGCTGGCGGCGCTGAAGGAGGCTCGCCGCGTTATAAAGCCTGGCGGGCGGCTGGTGCTGGCGATTATCGACGGCGACAGCCCGGCCGGCAGAAAGTACTGGAGTAAAAGGGCCGGCCGCCATTTCTACAGGGGGGCCAGGCCCCTCGGCGCCGCCGCCGCGGCCGTCCTGCTGAAAGAGCTGGGGTTCGGCGGGATAAAAACTTTCCAGACGCTGTCCTCGCAGCCGGAGGACGTAAAAAAGCCTGAGCCGGTGCGGGCGGGCCACGGCGAGGGGATTTTTGTGGTGATTTCGGCAATAAAGGCCAAAAGGCGCGCGCCGCGCGCCGGAGGCGGAACAAAGAGGAGACTGAAATGAAGAACCTGTTCATACTCAACGAGCAGCCCTACGGCGGAGAGAGGAGCTACAACGCGCTGCGCCTGGCCGTGTCGCTTGGCAAGAGCGCAGACCAGAAGGTCCGTGTCTTCCTGATGGCCGACGCTGCCGCCTGCGGCCTCAAGAACCAGAAGACGCCGCAGGGCTACTATAACATCGAGCATATGTTGAAACTCGTGACGAGGCAGGGCGGCGAGATAAGCGTCTGCGGCTCCTGCATGGACGCGCGCGGCATCTCCGAGGAGATGCTGACCGAAGGCGCCAGGCGCGGCACGCTGGCCATCCTCACCGAATGGACCGCCTGGGCCGACAAGGTGCTGGTGTTCTAATGGGCCGGTTATGAAGAGTCTCCTTTTCCTTTCCCTGCTAGCCCTGCCGGCGGGCGTCGTTGGCGCCGCCGCTGCGGAGCCGCCCTGCGCCTGCGACAGGTGCGTGGCGGCCTACGGCGACATCCGCTCCGGCTACGATGTCCACCGCAAGATAGTCTCGCTGATAGAGGCCGCCCATCCGAAGGCCGTCTTCAACGTCGGCGACATGGTCTCCAAGGGGGGGCGCGGGGACGAGTGGAAGACCTTCGCTGAGATAACGAATGGCCTGCGCGCCTCGGCTTCCTACTATGCGGCGCTGGGCAACCACGAGAAAGGCGGCGTCGGGGAGTTCGAGTCGCTGTTCCACTATCCCGGCAACGGCAGATGGTACGCTGCCGAGGCGCCCGGCGCGCGCTTTATAGTGCTGGACTATCTCTCCCCGATGGGCAAGGGCAGCGCCCAGTACAAGTGGCTGGCGAAAGAGCTGGCGAGGCCCCGCGGCGGGGACAAGTTCGTGATAGTGGTGATGCACAAGCCGCTGATGAGCACCGGTCACCACGGTCGCGACAAATGGCCGGCTGGCAAGGACCTGGAGCGGCTCTTCAAGGCGCGTGGCGTGGACCTGGTAATCTCCGGCCACGACCATGACTACGAAAGGCTGGAGCGCGGCGGACTGACGCAGGTGGTGACCGGCGGCGGCGGCGCGCCGCTGCGCCCTGAGGCCTTCAAGAGCCCCTACAGCAGGATATTCCGGGAGACCTACAACTACACGCTCCTTTCCGTCTGCGGCGACGCGCTTAAGCTGGAGGCCTTCGACCAGGACGGCAAACCGATAGACAGCTTCACTCTGAAAGCCCGCCAACAGGAAGCGCCGCGGGCGGCGGTCAAAAATTAAAGCTTTATAGAAGGAGGCCGCTTCATGAAGTGGATAACCCGCTCTCACGTGCATGTGGACAGGGTGGCCTGCCCGTGGCTTATTAAAAGGTTCATAGATTCCGAGGCCGAGTTCCTCTTTGTCGCGGCCTCGGCGGTGGAGGAGACCGCCGCGAAGACCGGGGCAATCCCGTTCGACATAAAAGGCGTGGAGCTGGGCCACCACGGAGACAGGTGCACCTTCTGGGCGCTGATGGATAAGTACGGCCTGAAGGACCCGGCCCTGCTGAGGCTGGCCGAGGTGGTGAACGCGGCCGACACAGGCAGGCCGCAGGCGCACCCTTACGCCCCAGGCCTGGAAGCTGCCTCCAGGGGCTTCTCCCTGATGTTCCCCGACGACGGAGAGAACCTGCGCAGGCAGTTCGCTGTCTATGACGCGCTCTACGCCTGCCTCAGGACCGAAGCCGGTAAATGAGCCTGGACAAGCCCTTCAAGAACCTCGCCATACTCCTGTCGGCCGCCGTCTTCATAGAGATGGGCGAGAAGATGGGGGAGCGCTTCCTGCCGCTCTACATAACGGCGCTCGGCGGCACCGCCCTGGCAGTGGGCTTCCTGAACGCCGCCGACAACCTGCTCAGCGCCGTCTACTCGCTGCCCGGCGGCTGGCTGAGCGACAGGCTGGGCTACAAGAGATCCCTCGTCCTCTTCAATCTCGCCGCCATAGCCGGCTACCTGGTCGTAATTCTTTTCCCTTCGTGGAAGGCCGCGCTGCTGGGCGCGGTGCTTTTCATCTCGTGGTCGGCGGTCTCGCTGCCGGCCATCATGAGCGCCATAGCCCGCCTGCTGCCGTTCCACAAGCGCACGCTCGGAGTCTCGCTGCATTCGCTGGCCAGGCGCGTGCCGATGGCGCTGGGGCCTGTGTTGGGCGGCTTCTGCGTGCAGTACTACGGCGAGCGGGATGGCGTGCGGCTGGCCTTCGGTTTCGCTCTGGCGCTGGCCGTCATCGCTCTCTTTTTGCAGCATTATTTTCTGGAGCACGTGGAGCCACCGGAGCCCGCGGCCGGCGGCGTAGACCCGCTGCGCATCCTGCGCGCGGCCGGGCCGAAGCTCCGGCGCCTGCTTGCCGCCGACATTTTGATAAGGTTCTGCGAACAAATCCCGTACGCCTTCGTCGTCATCTGGTGCGTCAAGGACGCGAAGATAAGCCCGGTAGCCTTCGGCCTGCTGACTGCCCTGGAGATGGCCGTGGCCGTGCTTATCTACATCCCGGTGGCGAGGATGGTGGAGAAGACCGGAAGGAAAAAGCCGTACATAGCCGCCACCTTCGTTTTCTTCACCGCGTTCCCGCTGGCGCTGCTGTTTTCCAGGACCCTGCCCGCCCTTGCGGCGGCTTTCGCCGTGCGCGGTCTTAAGGAGTTCGGCGAGCCGACTCGCAAGGCCCTGATCCTGGACCTCTCTCCGGAGAACGGCCGCGCCGGCGTCTACGGGGCCTATTATTTCGTCAGGGACGCGGTGGTGGCGCTGGCGGCGTTAGGGGGAGGATTCCTGTGGGAGGCGTCTCCCCGGGCGAACCTGCTGACCGCCTTCGCCTTCGGCGTGCTGGGTACCTCCTATTTCCTGCTCCGCTGCGAAGACTAGCCGCCCGGGCCCAGTCTCCCTCTTTAGATTACAAAGTTATAATGCCGTGGAAAGAGCCGTGTAATCTTGGCGGGGTACACTAGGAACCTATGGGTCTGCGCGGAAAGTGGCGTTGGATGTTGCGCTTGAACATGGCTTTTGATATGCTGTGTTATATGCTGTATATGCCGGGGAAGTTGCGGCGATATGGACACATCCGGGGCGTGGTCGCGGGGCTGTTCTGCGCGGCCTGCCTTTTTTACGTCTTCCCGGCCGCCGCTGAGCCGCCGGCCTCGGCTGCGGGCACCGTCAAGGCCGTAAAGAAGACCTTTTCCGTCAGGCTGCGCGCTTACGCGCGGGTGGAGCCCTCGCTCGGCTGGAAGCTGCTGCCGCCCAAGGGCTGTCCGCCGGCCTCAAAAGAACTGCTGTGGCTGAAGGCCTCTTTTTACGGGACAGACATAAATAGCCTGCGCGCCGGTCTGGCAGGCAGCTTCGCGCCCGAGCGCGGCGGCGCGCCGGTGAAGGTGCGGGTCTGCTCCGTTTTCGACCTGCTGGAGCCGGACGGCGGCCGGGCCGTGGCCATGGTGGCGGTCGGCACGTCTCCTGGGTGGCTAAGCGGCCAGCTGGGTGCGGTCACGCTGAAAGGGCCTTCCAGGACGCTGGCGGCCGTGCCCACGCGGGCGCTGGTGCTGGACCGCGGCCGCTGGTGGGTGCTGGTGCGCACGCCCAAGGCAAACGTGCCTCGCGCCGTGGTGCCCGGTCCTTCGCGGGGCTGGCTGACCTTTATAGAAAGCGGCCTTTCCCCGGGGGAGGAAGTGGTCGCGGACGACGCCTACCTGGAATTCCACCGCAACATAGCCGGCAGCTACCAGCCGCCGGACTGACATGCCGGATATCAGACCGCGCGGCTTCCGCGAACTGCTGCTGCAACCGGTGCTCTGGGTGCTGGTTTACGGAGCGCTCGTCGCCTACGGCCTCTACGCCTGGCTGAACATCCCGGTGGAAGTGCTGCCCCGCTTTAATTTTCCGCAGATAAGAGTCATAGCGCACGAGCCGGGCGCGGGCGCGGCGGAGCTGGAAACGCAGGTGGTAAGGCCGCTGGAGGGCAGGCTGCTGTCCCTGCCCGGCCTGGCCGACCTGCGTTCGGTCATGGGCGACGGCACGGCGGAGCTGGACGCGCGCTTCACCGCGGGCGGCGACGCGCGGCTGGCCCTGCAGAGCGTGCAGGGCGCCATAGGCATGGCGCGCGCCGAACTCCCCCCGGGAGTGGAGCCGCTGGCCGAGATCATGGGCAACTCCATAAACGAGATAGCCGATTACGCTGCCGTCGTCCCGCCCGGCACCGATCCGGCCGAAGTGCAGCGCGCCGTGCTGGCCGGCGCGGTCCCGGCGCTGCGCGCCCTGCCTGGGGTGCAGCGGGTGGAACTGTACGGCGCCGGCGGCGAGGCGCTGTGGGTGCAGCCGGACCTGGCCGCGCTGCGCCGCTACGGCGTGTCCGCCGCCGCCCTCTCCCGCGCCCTCCACGAACAGGTGCTGCTGACCCCGGGCGGTTACGTGACCATGGGCCACCAGGACGTTTTCATCGAGGCCCGGGACCTGCCGGCCACCATAAAAGACGTCGAGTCGCTGCCGGTGCCGGGGCCAGGCGGGCCGATACCGCTGCGGGCGCTGGCGCGCGTGGTGCGCTCCTCCATCCCTACGCTCAATTCGGTCTCGCTCGATGGCGCGCCGACTATAGCGCTGGCCGTCTTCAAGCAGCCTGGCGCCTCCACCATCCCGGTCTCCAGGGCGGTGCAGGCCGCCCTGGCCTCCTCCTCCGGGCTGCCGCCCGGCACGCGCTGGGAGCGCATTTACGGCCAGGGCCGGCTGGTGGGCGTGGTGGGCAGGGACCTGGGCGTGAACCTGGCCGCCGGCGGACTGCTGGCCATAGGCGTGCTGCTCTTGGTCCTGGGCGGCGGCCGCGGGACGTGGGTGCTGGCTTTCAGTATCCCGCTTTCGCTGCTGATGGGGATAGCCGGCCTTTACGCGGCCGGGCAGGGGCTCAACCTGATGACGCTGGGCGCGCTCACCGTGGCCGTCGGGCTGCTGGCCGACGACGCGATTATAGTGTTGGAAAGCATTTACCACCGTTGGGAACAGGGCGACGCGCACCTGCCCGGCATTCTAAACGGTCTTAAGGACATAGCCGGGCCGGACATCACTGGCACGCTGACTACGGTCTCGGTCTTCGTGCCGCTCCTGTTCGTCGGAGGGCTGGCCGGCCTCTTCTTCATCCCGTTTGCGCTGGCCATGACGCTCTCGCTGCTGGCCTCGCTCGTGGTTTCGCTGACCTTCATCCCGATAGCGCTCGGTTTCCTGCGCCGGCATCAGGCCGGCGGCGCTGGGCGCGGGGCCGGCGCGGTCGAAGCCCTGCGCGCGCTCAACGGGCGGCTCTTCAACCTGGCGCTGCGGCGCCCGGGGGCGGCCGTGGCCTTCTGCGCCGGCCTGCTGGTCCTGAGCGCGGCCGGCCTGGCGCTGGTGCCGGTGAATTTCCTGCCGCTGCCCAACGAAGGCGTGCTGCTGGAGAGCTTTACTCTGCCGCCCGGCAGCTCGCAGGAGGACACGCAGGCCGCGGCCGCCGCCATCACGAAGCGCCTGCGCGCCGATCCCGCCGTGGCCCATACGCTGGCGCGCATAGGCTCTCCTTCCGGCGGCGCCTACACCGAGCCCGCTTACGCAGGCGAGATCATGATAACGCTGAAGCCGGGGGTAAGCGTCAACAGCCTTGACGCCATCGGGCAAAGGCTTACGGAAGAAAGTAAAATGCCCGGCGTGCAGAGCGCTATCGATACCCCGACGCTGGAGCGCGTGGGGGAGAGCCTCTCCGGCCTGCCGCAGCCTTTCGTGCTGGACCTTTTCGGCAACGGCATAGACGAACTGCGGCGGCTGGCCGGGGAAGCCACGGCCCGCCTGCGCGGCGTCCCAGCCCTTACGGACATCTTCAACAACGACGCCTACCCGGTGAGCCAGCTGCGCATAGAACCCGAGGCGGGCGCGCTGGCCGTACGCGGCCTTACGCCCGCGGACCTGCAGGCCCAGCTCTCGCCGCTCCTGACCGGCGAGACGGCAGCCCAGGTGCCGGCCGGGGACGTTCCGTTGGCCCTGTACGTGCGCCTGGCCGGGGCTCCGCAGTTGTCGCTTAGCCAGCTGAAAGCGCTGCCCATCCGCTGCTCCGGCGGCTGGACGCCGCTCGGGCAGCTTGCGGTTATAGGGCTGGAGACCGTTCCCAACCAGCTGCGCCATATAGCCGGCGCGCGGGCGCTGGAGATAACCGCCACGCCGACGGGGCCGCTGGGTTCCGTAATCTCCGCGGCCAAGCGCGCGCTGGCGTCCCTCAAGCTGCCGCCCGGTTACCGCGTAAGCTTCGGCGGCCTGTACCCGCAGCTCGAGCGCGCCGCCATAGGGCTGGCCGCGGCCGCGCTGGCGGCTTTCGCGCTGATGTTCGGCGTCATGGTAATTCAGTTCGACGGACTGCTGGCCCCGGGGCTGCTGCTGCTGCTGACCCCGCTGGCCTTTACCGGCGGCGCCATAGCCCTGGCCGTCACCGGCGTGGGCCTCAACGCCACAGGCCTGGTGGCTTTCCTCACTCTCATCGGCATAGGCATCAACCACGGCATAGTGCTGCTCCACCGGGCCCGCCGCAGCGAAGCCGCGGGCATGCCGCCCGAGGCTGCCGTGCGCGAGGCTATACAGGTGCGGTTTCGGCCGATAGTGCTCACCACGCTGACGGCGGTGTTGGGCATGCTGCCCACGGCGCTGGGCTTCGGCCAGGGCGCCGCGCCGGAGCAGGGACTGGCCATAGTCACGCTGGGCGGCGTCGTCTGGAGCGCCCTGCTGAGCACTAACCTTATCCCGGCGCTTTACCTGAAACGCCGCCTGAAAGCTTCCGCCGGGAAGGAGGCTGGATGAGGAAGGCGGCTTTCTTTCTCGCCGCGGTCCTGGCCGCCGGGGTCGTCCCCGGCCGCGCGGCGCCGGACTTTGCCGCCGTTCCCTCCACCGCCACGGCGGCGGCCTTCGTTTCTTCCGTTCCCGCAGGAGTGCTGGACGAGGACTCCGCGGTCGCCCTGGCAGTGCGCAACGATCCCGACCTCAGGGCCGCGCGGCTACGGGCCGGCGTGGCCGGGGCGCAGCTCTTCAAGGCCGGGTTGCTGCCGGACCCGCGGCTCTCCGCAGGGCTGGGGCGTTCCAGCGACCATACGGGCTACAGCGTCGCCTTGAGCGCCGACGTCCGCCCGTTCTTTGTGCGTGGAGCGGCAAGGAACGAGGCGGCCGCCGCGGCCGAAGAAACCCGGCTCGAGATACTTTGGCGGGAATGGCTGACGGCGGAAAAAGCCCGGGAGCTCTTCATCCAGGCCCGCGCCGACGAAGAACTCGAGAGGACTCTGGGCGAAACCCGCGACCTGCTGTTGGCGCAGTATCAGCTGGACCTGGCAGACTACCAGAAGTCCGTCTCCGCGCTTGCGGCCGTCTCCGCCGATCTGGCCGTCCTCGCTGACGCCGAGCGAGCCCTGCGCGGAGCGCGGCTGGACGCCGACCGGACGCGCCACGGGTTGAACTACCTGCTGGGGCTCCCGCCAGGCGCTAACCCCGTCCTGACCGGGGAATCGGCGGAAAAGGACCTCTCCGCCGGGGAATACCGCGCGGCGCTGGCCGCCATGCCGGAGCGCCGTTTCGACCTGCTGGCGCTGCGCGCCGGCTGCGACAGCGGAGAGAAAGCCCTGCGCCTGGCCTCGCTGGAGCGCTTCCCGCCTCTGACCGTCAGTTTGGAAAAGGCGCGCAGTTCGGAGGAGGGAGTGGATAGCGTGGGGGTGGGGCTGGAGCTCGGCCTGCCCATTTTCGACGGCAACCGCGGCGGGGTCGCCGTGACCCGCGCCACCAAGGACCAGCTGCGGCAGGCCTACAGCGCGCGCCTGGCCCGGGCAGACAGCCAGGCCGACGAGGCGCGCCAGGCCGCCCTGCTGAGCGAGGACCAACTGCGCGGCCTTGAATCGCGCCTGGCCGAGATGACGCAAGCCGCCGACGCAGCCGGCCAGCGCTTCCGGAGCGGGGCGCTCGGAACTGACGTCTATGTCGGGCTTATGAAGAGCCTGTTGTCAGCCAGAGCGGAAGCCGTTCGTCTGCGCGCCTCGCTGGCCGTGGCGCGCGTCGCCCTTAACGCACTGCTCGGCCTGCCTCCGGCAGCGCCGCCCCCTCCCCAGCCGGGAAAAACACCCCGGTAAATCATCCTCATAAGGCAGTATTGGCCGTCTGAAGGCCCCGATTTTTATAAAACCACGCACCAGTTTTTGTTGATTAAGCCGGTAACTGTGGTTGTCCTGTTTATTGGCCTTCCCCTATAAACCGGGCCTCACCCGGCCCGCGGCCCGCCGGTCAGGGGATTTGTTATAATCCGTGTGGGGGAATCATGGAAACTATCGGTTCTTATTCCGCCCGGTTCCGGGCGATGGAAATGGCCAGTTATTTTCTGCTGGCTGTGCCATGGCTAGCCGGCGTAGCGGCGGGCCTGTTTATTAAAGCAGCGTTGAGCGCGACCATAGCCGCATTTATCTGGCTGCTGCATGACCTGAGGAAAAAAACCGCCGCGCTGGAGAAGATGAAGAAAAACCTCTCCTACGCGGCCATACACGACCTTAAAAGTCCGTTGACGTCTATAATCGGTGCGCTTTCCATAGTGGAAGAGCCTGGGGTGGACCCGGTGGTCAGGGATAAACTACTCAATGTGGCGGCGCAAAGCTCCAAGGACATGGTAAAGCTTATACGCATCCTTCTGGATACGGAACGTATGGAGATCGCGGCGATGGTCCTGGAAAAAAGTGAGTTGAAGACCGGACCGCTGATAAAGGAAGCACTGACAATCCTGGAGCCGGTAAGCGAGGCGGCGGGAATAGGATTGACGATCATTGTCGACGAAAACATGCCCCCGCTTTATGCCGACCACGATCTTATGATCCGGGTGCTGGAAAACCTGCTGCTGAACGCTGTCAAGTATTCTCGCCGCGGGGACAAGATTGAGTTGCGGGCAAGTTACGCGTCGGGGACTTTCAGTTTTGAGGTCTCGGACACGGGTATAGGAATAGCCCCTGAGAACATCAAGAAAGTCTTCGATAAGTATTACCGCGTCGAGGGGCAGGAGTCCGAGTCGCGCAAAGGCAGCGGCATCGGGCTCTATTTCTGCCGCCTTGCGGTGGAGGCCCATAAGGGCAGGATAGATATCAGCAGCCGCCTGGGCTATGGGACCAAAGTGGTGCTGGAGATTCCCGTAGCGCGATAGCGTCCGCTGGAACCGCGGAACTGCCAACTGTAAAAGAGCCGGGCCGGCGCCGGCCTATCCCGGTCCTAAGAATTACAGGGAGTTCAAATACCATGCCGTAAACGCGGCCCGCCGGACGAAGACTGCCAGCTTAACCCGCAGGCGGCCGTCTGAGGCGCATAGCGCTTGATACGGCAGGCCCAGAGGGCTCGACCAATACGACTGCATAGATCCGCCTTCGCCTGAAGATTAATGCCTCCACTCACCTGCCCGGCGGAAAAACCGTGTGCAAAAATCAAAAAACGTGCCCGGTTTTTGATATTATAAACAAAACGCGCGCCGCTCAGCCGAAAATTTCAGAAAACACGCCCGGGGCAGGGGAAAAAAGCGGGGGGGAATGACGATAACGGCGCTTATGTCTCCTACAGTTTATCAGCAATCAGGTTTTGGGCATCGGGAAACTAATCCGGGATGGTGAAAATGGATTTAGTTGCCCTCCTTCAGTAGAGGCGTTCTTGGAAAGGATAGATAACTATGTAAAATATCCGGAATTGATGGAGGTCCATGCGGCTATAAATCGTCCCTTGGCAAGACCCCTGTCGCTTAATGGGACGGCGGAATTCTTTAGTGGGATTATCGGAAGTAAATTGATGGGTGATCGCACAAATGAGACAGTAATGGCTGGGGTAAATGTGTAATGTCTTTTTCTAACAGATCCGATACGGTTTCAGCCTGTTCTACTGAGCGGGTCTACTCCAATTCAGGGAACTTGCCTCTGATTTCTCTCATCTCCGGAAAATTCGGAAAAGTACTTGATGTGGGATGCGGTGCAGGGGATAATGCGGCATTAATCAGGTCCATTGACCCCAGAGCTGAACTTTATGGGGTGACTCGGTCCTCAAGGGAGGCTGAACTAGCGGGAAGATACATGACTTATTGTTGGGTATCGGATGCTGAGAGTTCTCTCCCGGAAGCTTTGTCGAAACTTTCTTTTGATGTTATCGTGTTTTCGCATGTTCTAGAGCATTTCCGTGAACCCGCGGATGTCTTGTCAGGTTTTTCCAAGCTTCTTCGACCAGGCGGAGTAATCTTGATTGCAGTTCCGAACATAGTGTCCTGGAAAATGAGGCTTGAGTTTTTGACAGGTAGTTTTGAGTATGACTCCGCTGGACCTTTGGATGATACGCATCTGCGATTTTTTACCTATCATAGCGCGGATAAGTATTTGCTGTCTAAAACTCCTGAGTTGACAGTTGTCGATAAACTCGGGGATGGGAGTGTGCCTCTTTGGTGGCTGCGAAGGTATGTCTTTCCGCGGAGATTATCCGAGTATCTTGATAAGTACGGGAGCAGGTGCTGCCCAAATCTTTTTGCAGGACAAGTTTTAATAAAGGCCGTAAAAAAGTAATTCTGTGTATTACACGCCTACAGTTATTTTTGCCGGCATTAAGGACCGCTACGACCTGGCGCTGGGTCTTGGGCGCTATGTGCTGGACACGGCCGACGACAAACTGGCCGTGGAAGCCGGCGGCGGTTATATCTTCGAGGACCGCATTCATTCCGCCAACAAGTCTTTCGGCACGTACCGCGGCTACGCCAAGTACATCCGCAACCTGTCCGCCACGGCTAATGCCAGCCAGAACCTGGAATACCAGGGCGATTTTTCGGACAGGAAAGGCTACCGCATGAACGCGGAAACGGCGGTGATTAGTTCCATCTCCACGCATTTCTCGCTTAAGGCCTCTTACGTTTGGAAATACCTGAACGCCCCGCCCCACGGCTTCAAAAAGACCGGCACCATTCTCTCAATGTCGGTGATCGTTAATTATTAAGGAGGAAACAATGCTCAAGCACTTCAAAGAATTCATAATGCGCGGGAACGTGGTGGACATGGCCGTGGGCGTGATCATCGGCGGCGCTTTCGGCAAGATCGTGGCCTCGCTGGTGAGCGACGTCATCATGCCCCCCATAGGCAAGCTGACCGGCGGGGTGGACTTCTCGAGCCTCTTCATCAACCTGTCCGGCACGGCTTACGGCAGCCTGGCGGAAGCGCAGAAGGCCGGCGCCGCCACCATCAACTACGGCCTGTTCCTGAACACCGTCATCAACTTCCTGATCGTGGCCGGGGCCATCTTCATCATGATAACCCAGATCAAGAAGCTCGAAGCCAAGTTCGAGAAGCCCGCCCCGGCAGCCGCGCCTTCCACCAAGGAATGCCCGCTCTGCCTCTCCGTAATACCGCTTAAGGCCGTGAAGTGCGCGCACTGCGCCTCGGACCTCAAATAAAGGAAACTTAAATGAAAAACGAAATAAAAACAGTTGTGGCGCTGGTACTGCTGGCCGGGACCGCGCTGCCGGCAGCCGCGGAGCTCAAGAACAAGAACGAAGTCTCGGTACAGGCCGGGGCCATGGTGTTCGAGGGCGACGCGAAGATAGAGAACGACTTCGTCTACGGCGCGCGCTTCGGCCACTTCTTCACCGAAAGGCTTTCGGCCGAGATCTCGGCGTTCACCGGCGATACCAGCCGGAAGCATTCCGAAGCCAATCTGAACGCGCTGTACCCGACCGTAGCGGCCTCATACCACTTCCGCTTCGGCAAGTGGCTGCCGTTCGTACAGGTCGGGGCCGGCATCCTGCGCCTTCACCCCGCGGGCGCCAAAGCCGACTCGGACTTTGCGGCTCATTGGGGCGGCGGCCTTAAATATTTCTACAAGCCGGACCTGCTGCTAAGGGCCGACGTGGACCACGTGATAAACACCGAGAGCGGCAAAGGCACCAACAACCTGCTGGCCGTGTTGGGCGTGTCGTGGCTGTTCGGCAAAGAGGAAGTCGCGAAGAAGGTGGAAGAAGTCAAACAGGTGCTAAAGGATTCGGACGGCGACGGCGTTACCGACGACAAGGACCTGTGCCCTAACACTCCCGCCGGAGTCAAGGTGGACGCCAGCGGCTGCCCCGTCCCCGTGGACTCCGACGGCGACGGCGTTACCGACGACAAGGACAAGTGCCCGAATACCCCGGCCGGCGTTAAAGTGGACGCTAATGGCTGCCCTCTGCCCGTTGATACCGACGGCGACGGCGTTACCGACGACAAGGACCAGTGCCCCGGCACCCCCGCCGGCGTTAAAGTGGACGAGAAAGGCTGTCCGCAGGGCACCAAGGAAATGCCCACGGACAACTGGGTGCTCAAGGGCGTGACCTTCGAAGTTAATTCAGACGTGCTGAAGCCGGAGAGCCGCCAGGTGCTGGACGAGGCCGTGGCAATCCTGCAGCCCCGCACCTCGGTGCGCCTGGAAATACAGGGACACACCGACAACACAGGCAACAGCGCCTACAACCTGAAGCTCTCCGAAAAGCGCGCCGCCGCGGTTAAAGCCTACCTGGTAAGCAAAGGCATAGCCGCGGACAGGCTGGAAGCCAAAGGCTACGGCGACACCATGCCGGCGGCCGACAACTCCACCCCGGCGGGCCGCGAAGCCAACCGCAGGATAGAGTTCAAGGTGCTGAGCAGGTAGTTCAAAACCTCAATAAAGGGAAAGGCTCCTCCGGGAGCCTTTTCTTTTGGGTGTAAAATTGAGAGCCCCCTGGGAAGGGGGCTCTTCATTGGCACAAGGCCGTACTTTAGTTTTTACCGCACACCGCGCCAGGGGCCTCCGGGGAACCAAGGGCGCCAAAGCGCCGGACCGGAAAACCCGCCCGGGAGCCAGCCGCCCCAATAAGGGGGAGCCACCGAACCGGGACCCTGCCTGCCGCGCGCCCTGGGGGCCGCAGAAGACCGGGGTACACCCCGCGAACGCACCGCAACCGCACCGCGACTGCCGGCGCCGCAAGACGCCTCGCCAACGCTAAAGCGAACCGGGGGAAACCGCGCCGGGCCGGGGCCAAACCCCGCACCGCACAAACGCGGCCCGCCGGACGAAGACTGCCAGCTTAACCCGCTGGCCCATAATAGACAAAAAATGTGGTAGTGGGAAAATAGGGAGCCAATATGGGGGAGATGCATTCCGCAGCGTTAGCTTTGAAACATCAAATTGAAGAAGCATTTTCTTCAATCCAATATCCGGGTGACGATAATATTGTCGAGAAAGACTTTCCGGAATATATTGACGTTGCCAAGCGGTTTGGGGGCAAGGATTGGAGGATATGGAAGGATAATCCTGGCGAATTGTTGATGGATACCGTAGGGGATATCTCGTTTTTTTCTCCGCAAGCATTTTGCTACTATCTTCCGCTTTACATGCTAAATGAGTTATTTATCCCAAGTGATTATCCCTTCTATGGCGAAGTTATCGGAAGTCTGGCGCCCTCTTCTGTCTCTGAAGTGGATAATGTTGTGAATAGACGTTTGGCATGTATGAATAGAGCACAGCTAAGGGCTGTCTTGGAATTTTTAGCGTTTATGAAAAATAAAATTCATAATCCTACGGCATATCCATTAGCGGATGCTATCGCAAATGTGTCTTCTGCTTTGACGAAGCAGCAATAAAAAATGCGAATTGACTCTACCTCGCAAAAATAAATCCGTGTCCTGAGTGATGCGGCTATTGTTGTTTCTGAAGAAGCCTTCTTCATCGGACCACTAGAAGCTCTTCAAAAAATAACCGCTGGGCGGAGCCAGTGGTTATTTTTTGCGCCAAAATCCAGACCGAAGAAATTTGGCGGTCGCTACAGGATGAAGTTAGAGACTACTTTGCGCAACATCCCGAGGTTATCTTGTAATTACCGCCATTGAAAGCGGTAGGCGGATCTTATCCGCGAGATGTCGTCGCAGGCGTGGCCACTTCGCGGCCCCGCACTGCTCCTTGCCGCGAG
>JAJYJH010000021.1 GCA_021789695.1 bacterium
TTCGGCTACCGCACCAAGATAGAGTACAGTTTCACCGGCGAGCCCGGCGCGCTGAGCTTCGCCTTCCACAAGCGCGGCAACTACCGCGAGAAATATCTGCTGCCCGACGGCTGCGCGCTGATAAGCCACGCCGCCAACGCCGCCGCGAAGAAGGTACTGGAGACGCTCAACGGCCTAAAGCTCTCCACCGCAGACCTTAAGACCCTGATAATCCGCGAGGCCAAGAACCCGGGCGCGCGCGTAGCCGCGCTGTTCCTGAAGCGGCAGGACATAGAGTTGCCGGACATGAAGGTGGAGGGGCTCGACGGCTTCCTCGCCGTCTACTCCAACCCGGTCAGTTCCGTCAGCCAGGTGGACGCTATCCTGAAGACCTGGGGGCACGAATTCGTGACCGAGGAGATACTGGGCGACAAGTTCTATTATGGTTTCGATTGTTTTTTCCAGAACAACGTAGAGCTGTTCACCGAGGCCTTGAAGGAGATCCGCGCCGCCGCTTACAAGTGCGGCAAGCTGGTGGACCTCTATTCCGGAGTGGGCGTGATAGGCCTGTCCATGCGCGACCTCGCCGACAAGGTGCTCGCGGTGGAAGCCTCCGACCGCTCGGCGAAGTACGCCGCGCTGAACGCCGAAAGCCTCGGCGCAAAGAACTTCGAGATGCTCTGCTCGCTGTCGGAGAAGACGAAGGACGACATCTTCGACGGGACGGACATCCTGGTGCTGGACCCGCCGCGCGCGGGACTGCACAACAAGGTGATAAAGCGCGTCATGGAGATTCTGCCGAAGCGCATCATCTACCTGTCCTGCAACCCGATAACGCTAGGCCGGGACGCGGCTTTTTTCCTGGAGAAGTACAAGATAATCAGGGCGACCGGCTTCGACTTCTACCCCAACACCCCTCACGCCGAGACGCTGCTGGTCTTCGAGCGGACCTGAAGGGCGCGACTTTAGGGCACCATTACCCTGCAGTTGCGCCCTACCTCAGCTGCATGCCGCAGCGGAAACCCAGCGTAGCGTCAGAGAACGTCGGGATCTGCCCCATGAAGAAGGACAACGGTCCCGAGGTCGCGCTCGAGATGGGAGTAGTGTTATAAGATCCACCGCGGGCGGTCATCGCCAGCGGCGCCTGCACCGACCCGGCCGCCATTTCCCCGTCGCCCCAGGCTCCGGCGCCGGTGTTGGGAGTATATAGTCCCCAGTCGGAGACCAGTTCCCACAGCGAGCCTATCATGTTCTCCGCGCCGAAAGCCGAGACGCAGGCCCCGCCGGCACCGGTAGTAGTAGGGCCGGTGCCGCTGGTGTTACAGCTGCCTGCGGGGGTTCCGGCTGCGGCCGCCTGCCATTCCGCGTTAGTTATCAGATGCTTGCCCTCGTTGGCGCATGCCAGATCCGCCTGGAGCCAGGTGATATAGGCGGAAGGGGTGACCCCTGACACACTGCGCGCGTAGATCGTTTTTCCGGTGCCCGGGCCGCAATCGTGTCCGTCGCTAGAACATGGATAATTAGCGGAGGCCGTACCGTATTCAGTACCCCCTGTAGGCGCCGACCAGACGGAGGCCTCGTACTTGTCCACACAGAAGTCTCCGACCTGGACCAGAATATCGTTAGGGTCATTTGGATTCGTGCAGGAAAGTACGCCCCCTCCGCCTCCCCCGCCGGCGATGTTGCTGGCATAAAAGGCGCCTGTATTAGTCATGCTGGCCACTATTACACCCGAAGAATCGCGCCAGACCTGTATATAGCCGCCGCTTCCCGCCACGTCGAGGCGCGCGCCCGCAGAAGCCACGCCGATGGCGACGTTCCCGAGATTGGTCATCCCAAACCCTCCGGCGTCGCTGCCGGCGGACAGAGTGGCCGAAAGGCTGCCGCCGCCGCCGCCGCCGCCGCCGGCCACCGTGCCGGTAGCTATCGGCAGGAAAAAGCCGTTAAGATTAACGTAGAGACCTCCCTGGCCAGAGAAGGCGGCCGAATTGTAATAAAGGGCCCCGGCGCCGGCGCCGGAAGGCTGCGCGGTGAGATTGGCCAGCGCGAGGTAGCCGGAAGCGCTTATCGTGGACGCCAGCAGGCCGCCCGCGGAAACGCCGCCCCCGGCCGAGACGGGGCCGGAGGCACCGATCCCGCCGGCCACGCCAAGCCCGCCGGAAACCGTCATGCTGGAGTAGGCTGTCAGGTGCCCGGTCTCTGTTATATCTCCGATGTTCACCATGTTCTGCCCTCCGGCGTCGCCGCCCGCTGTCAGCACGGAGGAAAGCGTCCCTCCACCTCCGGACGGAAGGTTCCTGAGCTGAGAGCCGTCGGCATAGAGCACGCCTGACGAGGTCATAGTGGCCACCACGACGCCGCCGGCGTCGCGCCAGAACTGCGCGTAGCCGGCAAGGGAAGGCATGACGTCCAGGCTGGCGCCTGCCGCTGCCCCTGTCACGCCCAGCGCGCCGCTGACGACAAGGCTGGTGGAGATCTGCACACCCTGCGCCCCAGCCGCGGCCGAAAGGGCGGAAACGTTCAAGATGTTGAACCCCGCCATATTTATATCTTTGGTGGCTATGTGGTCCCCGAAGTCGTCCCCCCCGCCCACACCGTGGAGAGCCGAACCGTCCAGCGCCGGCAGTCTGCCTGAGCCATCCAGCTGCACCAGCTGTCCCGCACCGTTGAAGACGTTCCCCTGCAGCGTCACGCTCGAAGCTTTTAGGGTTAACGCTCCGCCGCCGGCGCCGTCACCGGCAAACTCGTTTGCGTTGGAAACGACTCCCGTCATGCCGCCGCCGCCGGCCACCGTGCCGGTAGCTATCGGCAGGAAAAAGCCGTTAAGATTAACGTAGAGACCTCCCTGGCCAGAGAAGGCGGCCGAATTGTAATAAAGGGCCCCGGCGCCGGCGCCGGAAGGCTGCGCGGTGAGATTGGCCAGCGCGAGGTAGCCGGAAGCGCTTATCGTGGACGCCAGCAGGCCGCCCGCGGAAACGCCGCCCCCGGCCGAGACGGGGCCGGAGGCACCGATCCCGCCGGCCACAATCATACCTGTGGAAATCCGCAGAGCCGGCACTCCCGGAGCTGCGGTAAGGCTGGAGATATTAAGAACGCTGAACCCCGCCATATCTATGTCTTTGGTGGCGACGTGGTCCCCGAAGTTGTCGGAACCGCTGACTCCGCTGAGAGCAGAGCCGTCTCCGTAATACTTGGCCCCGGCGGGCAGATAGACGTTAGAAGAGATGTATAGCCCGCCGTAGTACTGGGGCGTGGACGAGGAGATAACTACGTCAGCCGCGACCACAAACCTGGGAGAGGCCACTCCGGAGCCTCCCGTCACCGTTACACCTGAGGAGGTAAATATCCCGCCCGAGGCGGTGATGCTGCCCACGTTCACAATGCCGAACCCGCCCGCGTCGTCCCCTGCGGCCAGCGTTGCGGACAGAGTATCCACGACATTGGCCCCGGTCTGGTCGGAACTGCAGACGAGGTTCCCGCTGAGGTCCACCGTAAGCTTGTCGGTCCCGGTGCAGTGGAAAGTGTCGAACTTTACCCCGCTGCCTGTGCCGCCGCTTATCTCCAGGCGGGCGGTGGGCGGATTTATCCCAATTCCCACGTTACCGGAGTTCACGGAAAGGCCTCCGGAGCTGCCGTCCCCGGAAATCCAGTATCCGTTAGTGTCAAGATTGCGAGTCAGAGTATGGTTCCCGAGGTTGTCCCCCGACGGCAGCCCGCGCAGCGCCGAAGCGTCGGCGTAGAGGACGCCGGCGGCCGACATGGAGGAGACTACGGTACCGTCGGAGGCGCGCCAGATCTGAGTATATCCGCCGGCCGACTGCACGTCCAGGCGCGCAGCGGGCGCGGCCACTCCCATGCCTATATTCCCGTCGTCGCGCACCACCAGCAGCGGGCTGAAGGCCTGGTTCTCGGCCAACAATGCGTTGGAGGCGGCGGTGTTGTCCGCCCCTGTGACGCGCAGCTTGCTCACGCCCGCGTCCATAGTGCCTATGGCCACCATGGACGATGCCCCCACCGTGTATACGGTGTTGGAGGTAACGCCCCAGAGAGAATCCGAGGATTCCAGGTTAAAGGTTCCGTTAAGCGTCACCCAGCCGCCGCCGCTGTAGCCCTGGAATGCGGCCCCCGTGTAGCGGATAGTGCCGGCGGCAGTTTTGTTGGAATTGCCTATCCGCACTCCTCCGTTGACGTCCAGCGTCTCCTGCGGGGAAGAGGTGCCTATGCCGACGCTGCCCGATGCCACTACCAGGCCGGAGGAGATGTAGACACCGGGGACGGAGAGCGCCTGCGCGGTGAAGGCCGCGGTCGAGGAGAAGACGGACGCCCCCGCGACGGTCACGCTGGAATATACCGTCACCGGGCCGGAGGCTGTGACGGCGCCGGCGTCCTTCACGTCGAAACCCGACATATTGAGCGCCTGGGTGGCTGTATGGTTGCCCAGGTTGTCCGCGCTGGGGAGCCCTCTCATATGGGACGCGTCGGCGTAAAAAGCGCCGGTGTCCGTCATGGAGGCAACCGCCACTCCGGCTGAATCGCGCCAGATCTGCATATAAGTGCCCGGAGCGGAGGCCTGCACGTCGAGCCTGCCCACCGCAGTCCCTGCTCCGATGGCCACGCTCCCGAGGTTGACCATCCCATAGCCGCCGGCGTTGGCGCCCGCGTTGAGGGTGGCATCGAGGGGATCCACGATATTTCCGGAGGCGGCGCCTATCCCGGTAAGCCCCGATCCGTCGCCGTAATATTTCGCTCCGGGGGGGAGGTAGATATTGGTGGAAACCAGGACCCCGCCGTAATAGTTAGGCGCCGCGGAGGAGACGCGCACCCCCTGGGACAGCGTCAGCGCGGCGGCCGAAACGCCGCGGACATCCGTTACCGTCAAGCTGCTGATGAAGGTAGCTGGAGAAGAAAGTAACGGCACGTTCTGGGACAGCCTGGCTTCCGGCAGGGAACCCGAGGCTACAGCCGAAGCGTCCAGCCCCGTCAGGCCGGAACCGTTCCCGTAATATTTCGCTCCGGCGGGGAGGTAGACGTTGGTGGAGACCAGGATCCCGCCGTATTCGGCTTGGGAAGCCGACGAGATAAGCACTTCTGGCGCAAAGGCGAGGCTGGAAGCGCCCACGGCGCCGGCGTTCACGATGCTCTGTCCGCCCGCGTCGTTGCCTGCGCCGAGAGTGGCGGACAACGTGTCGACCACGTTGCCGGACGGCAGGTTCCTGAGCCCGGAAGCGTCGGCAAAAAGCTCGCCAGAAGCGCTCATGGAGGCCACTAGCACCGCGCCGCTGGCGTCGCGCCAGAACTGGGAGTAGCCAGCGCTCGAGGAGGTGTCAGGCTTAATATCCAGCGCCGCCGCCGGGATGGGCACGCCTATCCCGGCACGGCCTGAGAAAGAGACATAGTAGCCGTTCGCGGACACGCTCCAGCCGGCAGCGGAGCGCTGCGCTGTGCCGTCAGAAAAGACCAGTTGCCCCGGGCCGGATAGGCGCAGGTCTCCCCCGTTCACGGTAAAAGTCCCGGTGGAGGATTCCGCCGTGAGAGAGTGCAGGGCGTAAACGGAGGAATAAAGCGGGTCCGGGGGCAGCGGAACGCCGGACACCGTCATCACCACGTAAGGCGTGATATCCTTCCAGTCTATCGCGGCGAACTGCGCCCCGTTGGACGCGCCAAGTTGATACCGGAAAAGCCCGGTTGAGACCACAATGTCTGTGGAGCCGGAATCCCAGTACCTGGACGCGCCAGAAACGTCGGTAATATAGAACTCCATGGGCACCGTGCCGCTGAAAAGGCGCCCGTCCTTCCTGAGAGTCCCCTGGTAGCTTATCAGCCCGGGAACAGCCGCGGAAGCGACACCGCAGGCCGCGAACAGGGCCGCTACGACAATATACATCCTCTTCATAAAGCTCACCTCTTCAAGTTCCCGGCACCGGCCTTCTTGAGGACCAGGGAATGGTAGTACAGCGCTTCCTCGTCCCTGCCGTCGAAGGATAGCACCTTGTCGAAATACGCGGCGGAGCCAGTCCAGCGGCCACGCGAGTACAGGGAAACGGCCTCCGACATGTTCCACAGCTGCCGCTCGACGATGGCCTTGAGACCGGCTATTTTCTCCGCCCTTTTAAGCTGCGCTTCCGCGGCGCCGGAAAAAGGCAGGCCGCCGTACTTGGCGTGCAGTTCGGAATCTCTGGAGAAAGCCAGCGCCGCCAGCATCCTGGGATCAGCTGTATCGCGGCCAAGCGCCAGGTAGGGATAGTTCCTTTTTATGGTCCTGTAAAAAATCCCCATTATCTCCCTGTCGGAGGAATCGAGCAGGGGGGCGGTGTCCGAATAGACGGGGAAGTCCCTCAGCAGGGCCTCATAGGCCTCTACAGCGCCGCGAACCTTATCCGCGTTGGAGGCCATGGAGCAGGCTTCCGAAAAATCCCGTTCCCAGGCCCTCAAGCGCCTTTTTTTAGCTTCCATCATGCTTTCCTGGCTCTCCTGCGCCTCCTGAGCCCCGTTCAGCAGGCGCTCACGCTCTGCCTCGGCTGCCATGCGCCGGGAGTCAACCGCTTGCCTGGCGGCAGCGTCAAGCGCGGCGTGCGCCGAGGCGTCGCGAGGATCCGCCACAACTCTGTCTATAAGCGCGACAAGCCCTGCGGGCCGTCCTTGGTCCGCGGCCACTGCGCCAGGGATCCCCAGCAGCGCCGCCAAAGCCGCGGCGGCCAAGACAGGAGGCCTCATTGCCCCGGCGCTCCGATAAGGTCCCTGGCTTTGCGCATCAGGTCCATGGCCTCACTGTTTTCCGGATCCAGCATAAGGGCCGAGTTAAGTTCAACTACGGCGTCGTAATAGCGGCCATCGGCCATCAACGCTCGCCCTTCGGCCGTTTTTTCCTCCGCCTCCTCCTGCTTCCTGGTCAGATGAGGGGTCACGGAGACCGGCTTGTCGAACTTGTAAGAGAGGCTGAACCTGTGCGCCGGCCCGTACTTGCCGTACGAGGAGAGGGAATAGTCGAATTGCAGCAGCTTCAGAGTCACGCCACCGCCAAATCGCAGACCGCCGCCCAGGTCTTCCCCGGAAATATAGCCGGCGCGTACGGAGATCGTACGCCAGACCTGGTACTCGGCTCCGGCGCAGAGCGCCGCCGGCGAATTATCGTTCTTCTTTATGTCCGCGGAGAAGGTCACAGGGTCTCCGGCGGCCAGAACGATATAGGAAGCCCCGGCCCTGAAGACGGAAGGCGCGGGGTCGGAGGTCGAATCGAACTTGAAGCCGCCACCCAGAGATTGCGCCGAAACCCCCAGCGCCAGGGTGCCTCCGGGCGCCTTGCCTATCCATAGCCCTCCGAGGTCCATCAGCGGCGCCGCCGCGTTCACCCCGGCCAGCTTCTCGCGGGCGTACTTAAGAGTGCCTCCGGCGAACAGTCCGTAGCGGCTGTCCTGCCATGGGCCGTAGAGGCGAGCGGCATAGCTGAACCCTGCAGCCAGGTCTCCGGCGTTCACCTGTCCGTCGGGAACGCCGTTGTTGTCGTAGGCGTCTATGGACGGCATACTCAGTTCCATGACCGAGACTGCCGCCACGCCCGAGCGCAGCGGCTGGGCATAGGCCGCCTCCTGGGTGGCCACCCCCTCCAGCCATGAATTGTAGGTGAAAGCCGCCTCCCGGTAGCCCGTCCTGGCCAGCGCGGCCGGGTTGAGGGCCAGCGCTCCAAGGAGGTCCCCGTATCCGCCCGCGCCGGACTCTCCCATGCCCACCACCCGCGGGCTCTGGACTATGCGCAGGAATTCGGCGCCGACCGTGCCTTCCCCCGCCGCCGCGGCCGAGACTAGCGCCGGCGCAAGACAGAAAGCCAGAATAGCAGTCTTGTGTCCCCTGTTCATCCTTATTTTATGACCACCAGCTTGCCGGTCTTGCGGTTCTTTCCCGCCCTGGCTTCCCAGAGATACACCCCGCTGGCCACTATCTGGCCGTCGGCATTCTTCACGTCCCATACTACGGACGGCGGAGCGGCGTAGAGCGTGCGCACGAGCGCCCCGGTTATGGTATAAATCCTTATCACCGCCGAGGACGGGATACCGCGGAACATTATGCCGCCGCTCCAGCTGCCGTACCTGGCCATGTCCCCTCCGTTAGGGCGGAACGGCACCGGGGAGGCATAAACGGAACTGACGTCATTGTCCGGCACGGCCATCAGGGCATAATCGGAGAAATGCGTGACCGGCTGGGAAACTGTTCTGGCCGCTGTGTCCAGAACGGCCCCTCCCTGCCGCTCCCAGAGCGCGGAAGTTTCATTAAGGCGCCAGACCGATAGCGATGAGACCTTCATCTTTGGCGCGGAGGGCGGGCCGTCTATCAGGCCGTCCCCGGAGGCGTCGGGGTAGGGCAGAGTTATGACGCAGGCGGAATTTGGCTGAGCCGGACGTCCCGAGGCGTCGTAAGGAGAGACGGAAACGGCGCTGAGCAGTTCCGGGGAGCCAGGCAGCGCGGGCAGCCTTGCGTTTGCCTGCTCGGCGGCCTGGCCGGAAACGCCGGTGGAAACGGCCATGAAGAAATCCTGGGAATATGAATTGGCGGGAATCGTCACGCGCACTCTGCGGTCCGACAGGGCGGCCGCTGTATTGTCCAGCCTGTGGTCCATGATGACGGAGAAATAAACGGTGGTCGCCTCAGTCAGGGGAGAGCCGTTTATATCGACTATCCCGGAGGAAAAATAAACGGAAAAGACGCTGCCCTTAGGCCAGGACTCAGAGGGGACCAGCACCAGCTCCTGGCCCGAATAACTCAGCGTGACCGGCCAACTGGAGCCAGAAACGGAGCCGGCATTGTCGTAGAGCTGCGTCACGTTCACTCCGGGGGCCGAGAGGTCCGGAGAGATGTCGTCGCTGAAGACCAGTCCCAGCGACCCCCCGGAGGGAAGACCCCAGAGCGCGCCGTCGGAACTTACCGCGGAAGAAGTGGACGACAGTGAAGTCAGGCCCTGGGCTACCGCTTCCGCCGGGACAAGCGACAGGTAGCCCGACCATACCGACGAGGCCGCAGCGCTCAGCATCGAAGGGCTGGCGCAGCCGTCACCCACCGTGTACGAAACGTCGTATGTCCCAGTGGAGGCGCTTACAACGGCCAAAGGGGCGTCCGAGGAGCGGACCCTCTCCCAGCCGCAGTAAGAAAGAGGCGGCAACGCGGCGGCGCAGGCCGCCAGCAGGCAGAAAACATGGAGCTTTTTCTTCATCAGAGGGAGGCTCTTGCGGGAAGCCCTCCCCGCTTGCCCGGGACACAGGACCTATCTCTTGAGCGTTTCCACGGACCTCAAGCCGCGCACCACGCCGGCCTCGGTCAGACCCTTCACGTAGCCGTTGTACCTGGTCTGCACCGGTTTGTCGGGGCCGAGCCCGGCGGGATCGGTCACCATCCTGACGAACGAGGAGCTCACCGGAAAGGCCGTCACCAGGTAGGTCCGGGACGGCTTGGTGTCGTGCACCGAATAGACCAGCAGATAGGCGTCCCCCGCGGTGACCTTTTCGAACGGAACCAGGTCGGTGCGCAGCGTGACGGAGCGCCCCCCGGGCAGCTCCGCGGTCTCGGAGAGCCTCACGTGCGCCACGTCGGAGGAGATGTACTTCTCAAGCGCCGGAGCGCAGTAAGGGCCGACCTTCTCCAGCAGGGCGTAGGCGGCAGGATCGCCCTTCAACGCGATGGACCCGGCGAAGCAGGTCACGTTGGTGAGCAGCGTTCCCGAAGACGGGGCCGGGCCGAGAGAACCCTCCGGCAGCCCGAAGCCGAGTTCTATCTCTGGGTCCACCCAGCGCGCGCGCTTGAAGCCGAAGCTGGTATGCAGCAGGCTGAACAGGTAGCCGTAGGTATGCTCCAGACCGGCCGGCATTATCCTGCCCTCCGGCTGTTCGGCCCCGGCGGTGCGGGCCAGGAAAGAGAGGAGCGGCGGCCTTACGATCTCTCCCTTGGCGAACTCGTCGAAGTTGATGCTCTGCCCCCAGAGCTTGAGGATGAAGCGGTGGGCGCGTATGAATTCCAGCTGCTTCAGCAGGCCGGGGACGTACTCCGAGAAGTCGCGGCGTATCTCGGCCTGGGAGGTCTTCTCGCCGATAAGCCTGGAGACCCCGGCCCACGGGCAGTCGGCCTTGGTCTCTCCGGGCGCCGGGCATTCGAAGGAGAAGGCCAGGGAGGGGACCAGCAGCAGGGCGGCCAGCAGCAGCTTCATCACGCGGCCCTGCGGAAGTCGGAGCGGCTCACGGTGTAATAGCGGGTGCCGCACGGATAGCCCGGCCAGGGGCCGCAGTCCTGCTTGGCCGGGGCCGTGCTCTGGTTCACCGAGTTGGCTATATCCTGCAGCGACCCGGGGCTGGAGGACTGTACCGAGGCCTCCTTCTTCTCCGCCTTGAAGCAGGCGGTCAGGGCGGCGAGGCCCACGGCCAGCAGTCCCAGCACGCCGAAGCGCGCCACGCGGTTCACCTCGTTCCGGGTCAGGCCCGTCCTGGCGCCGAGTTCGTAAAGTTTCTTCATATCGTCTCCCCTCTTTATGCCTCTCGCTAACACAGAATTCTAGTAATTTTTGTTGCCGGGAGGACAATGGAAAATCAGGCGGATCGGGGTCCGGCCGCCCGGCGCCTGAAAGCCCAGGACGCGGCGGTCTCAGCGGTGAAAGCGGCCGGGGCGTCCGCGGCGGGCTCCGGCCCGTAGGGTTCGTCCCCGGCCAGCGCCGCCAGTATCAGCCCGCGCCCCAGGGCCATAGCCGCCTCGTAGGCGGCCCGTTCCGGCACCCTGGCCCCCAATTTGGAGGCGAACTCCGCCGCCAGCCTGCCCTGCGTATCCCAATGAGCTAGCCTGGCGCAGGCCGCGGCCTCGCGCGACGGGCGAGCCTCGTTCTCCTCCGCCAGCGAAAAATATTCCATCGCGGCCGGAGCGCTGACCAGCGCCAGCTCCAGCTCGGCCGCGGAGTTGCCGCCGGCCGTCACCAGCCGCCTGACGGCGGTCTCCAGGGCCGCGCTCTCTTCCTCACGCCTGAACGGGACCAGGCCCTTGTCCAGCAGGCGCCGCCTCAGCGCGGCGTTGAGCGCCTGGCGACCCCCTTCGGTCTTTACGCAGGCGAAACGCAGGGCCGGACGCCACGTCCGGGACATGAATTCCTCTTTCGAAACGGAAAAGCCGGCCTCACACAGCAGTTCCTCCAGCAGTTCTTTAGGAAAGCAGTAGACGTGGCCCATGCCGGGTGTCTCCGGCCCGTAGACCCAGCCCAGCGCGGCCTCCCTGGCCCTGTGGTCCCCCTCCAGGAATATCCGGAAGGTCTTCTCTATGTCCGGGGTCTCTATAACTAGCCGGCCGCCAGGCTTCAGCACGCGCCAGCACTCGGAAAGGAAATACTTGGCCCTGAAGAAGCCCAGGTGCTCCACCAATTGCAGGGCCTTTATCTCCTCCGCGCAGGCGCCGGGGAGGTCCAGGTCCTGCGCCTCCATCAGGCGGTCGGCGGCCGATTCCGGGCTGGAATCCAGGTTCAGCCAGCCCTCCAGCCTGGCATAGCCGCAACCTATGTTCAGCCGCAGCGGAGCGGTCTCAGGCATCCCTCCTCCTCTTGCCGGAGAAGATGCCGCCCAGCCGCCGGAACGAGGCCCCGCCGGCCAAGCCGCCCAGTTTCAGTCCAAAATTCCGCAGCGGCCCGGCCTTCTCCGCGGCCAGCAGTTTTTTCTCTATAGAGAGGAAGCAATAGGGGTCGTTGTGCAGGCGCCCGGTTTTCATCAGAGACATCTCGCTACAGCCGCCGCCACATGTCTCCGCGTGCCCGCAATCAGCGCACTCGGGCCCGGCTTGCTCTTTTTTGAAGTCCCGGGCGTAAGCGAAGGCGCCCGGCCTGTTCCAGATGGAGGCGAAGGATTCTCTGCGGACGTTGCCTTCCACGAACGCGGCGTCATTGACGGCAAGGCAGCCCATCACTCCGCCGTCGCTGCGCACGCCGGCCACCGAGATGCCGGCCTGACAGCCCTCCCATTTCTCGTACAGGGAGACGTTCGTCAGCAGCGCCGAGTGGTAGCCTAGGTCGTGCGCGCCTATCACCGGCAGTTCGTCGGCAGTATACTGCCTGCGGCAGGCCTCCACAAAGAGCCCTACCGCATAGAAATCCTCCTTGTCCAGCAGCAGGTCGCGGGAGAAGCGCCCGCCCTCGGCGCCAGCGGTCTGCACCTGCCAGGCTATGCCGCGTCCCTTCAGCAGGTCCCGCAGCTTAGGCAGTTCGGCGATGTTGAGCTTGTGTACCGTGGTGATGACGCTGACCGGCAGGCCCTCGGCAAGGCAGCGGTCTATGAAGGAGTTGGACTTAGCGAAGGCGTCCTTCATCCCGCGGATCCGGTCGTGCAAGGCCGGGTCCGCCGCGTCCAGGCTGACGGCCACGGCACGCGGAGAAAGCTCCCTCAGCCCGCGGAAGATCTCCTCGGAATGGACGGTGCCGTTTGTGATGACCGAAAGCTCCATGCCCAGCTCCCGGACGCGCCTGGCTACGGCGAAGAAATCTCCGCGCAGCAGCGGCTCACCGCCCATAAGCGCCACCCCCCCGCAGCCTGCCTTCTTCAGGTCGTCGCAGAGTGCCAGCGCCTCCGCCGGAGAAAGCTCGGCTTCGCGCTTACCGCCGGCGGTGGAGCCGCAGTGCAGGCACTTGAGGTTACAGGCCAGCGTGAGTTCCCAGACCACGCAGGCCGGACCGCGATACAGAGAGGTCTTCATGGACATTAATCGGACGGACCCTTTGGCCTATCATACAATATTTGCTTTTGTTGCCCGGCGGCGCCGGCCGCGGAGCGGCGTGGATTACCCTAAAGTCCCATTCCGGGCTGGGCCCTTTTTCCTGGCCGCCGTAGGACCAATGCCGCTTACCGGGGCGGGGGGGTTTTTGTTTAATATCATTACGGCTCAAGACAGGCCGTTCTTAGATTGCAAGTCAAGGAGAGTAATAGATGAAAAAGAGAATACTGAAAGGGATCGGCGCCGCCGCAGTGCTGGCCGCGCTGGTCGGCTGCAACGAAATAAACTTCAGCGGCCTTCTCAACATCGCCGAGCCGATAACCTTCGCCAACCAGAGCAGGGCCATAGTAACCATCCCTGCGGGGCAGTACCAGACCAAGGCGACCATCGGCCAGTCCGGCAGCCAGAAGCAGATAACCCTCGAACTGAAGAACGGGAATCAGCCCACCAAAGTCCAGATCAGTTTCGACAAGAACATAAGCATCGGAGAGAACTTCGACCTCACCGCAGCCCAGATCGGCCAGAACTTCGACGTTAAGGGCACGATGAAGACCGCCGTCACGAACTCCCCGGACCAGTCCGGCTGGGAGTCCTGCACCTACCAGCGCCCCCAGACCGTCTGCCGCGGCCCCGAGAAGAGCGCCCAGGACAAGGCTAACGAAGCCTCTCTAAACTCCAACGCCGCCGCCCTCGCCCAAACCGACCTCCCGGCCGACCGCACCGCCCCCGAGGCTTCCAACCCTGTTATGGCGGACCGCCCCGGCCCGTATCCAGGCCCGTACCCCGGCCCGTACCCCGGCCCCACCTGCAGCACCATCTGGGTCACCCAGTACGGCAATCAGAACGTGACCTATCACTACCAGACCACTACGCGCGACCTGAACGCCAGTTTCGTGCAGGGCGCCAAGACGCTCGGCACCTACACGGGCCAGTCCTCCGACACCCAGAAGATTTATACCTTCCAGGGTCAGTGCTACTAACGGTCGGCATATTAACGCGAAAGAGCCGGGCTCCGAAAGGGGCCCGGCCTTTTTTTCCGGTAACGGCTTAAACGGCCTTTCCCAACAGCCAGAGAAATTCCAGGTTCCCCTTGGCCCCTCTTATCGGAGAGTCGACGAGCCCTTTCTCGACCGTGCCGGGCAGGGCCACTCGCAGGAAAGAGCGCATCTCTTCCATCGTCTTCAGGCGTGTAGCTTCGTCCTTCACGATTCCGCGCCGCAGGTCGGAAGCCTGCAGCTCGAACTGCGGCTTGACCAGGGCCATCACCCTGGCGCCGGGGGCCATGACGGAGAAGACCGGCCCGAGTATCAGTTTCAGCGAAATGAAGGAGACGTCTATGGCACAGAGCGCCGGGCTTTCGGAAAAAAGTTCCGGCTTCAGGTACCTGGCGTTCGTGCGCGGCATAAAGACCACGCGGGGGTCGTTCTTTATCCTTTCGTGTATCTGCCCCTCGCCCACGTCCACGGCGTAGACCTTCGCGGCCCCGGCCTGCAGGAAGCAGTCCGTGAAGCCGCCGGTAGCCACGCCAACGTCCAGGCAGACCAGGCCCGCCGGCTCCACCCCGAAGGCGTCCAGCGCGCCCTTAAGCTTCAGCCCGCCCCTGGAGACGTACGGGCATTCGCTCCTGGCCAGGGCTATCTCGTCCTCTTCGCGGACCGGCTGTCCGGCCTTGTCCGCCGGCAGGCCGTTGACGATGACCAGCCCGGCCATGATGGCCCGCAGGGCCTTCTCCCGGCTTTCAAATAGTCCCCGCTCCACGCAGGCCACGTCGAGGCGCTTCCTCATACCGATATGTTACAAAATAAAATCCGCGCTTCCCCCCGGCTTCGCCGGTGGAAAGCGCGGGCGGCGCGCAAGACTTTCAGCGCCGGGAGCGGGCCGCCTCCTCCCAGAGCGCCCGCAGATGCTCCGGGAAGCTGCGCCTGACGTCGTTCATCTCCCCCTGCGAGATATGCCGTTCCAGCACCCTGATGATGCCGTGCGTCACGCGCAGAGGATCGGACCCCTGCGGCAGTTCCGCCGCCACGTGGTCCAGGAACTCGTCCAAATTCCGCATTTTCTCCGGTTTCCCTATCGGGCTCCAGCCGCTGTAATACATCCCCATTATCAGCACCGGCATCTGCGAGGCGAACTCGGCGCATTCGTGCACGGGGAGCCTGTCGCGTATGGCGTGCAGCACCGCGCGCAGGGCGCGGTAGGCCTCGTTCGGGTTGCCGTAGTCCAGTTCCTCCTCCACGTCCTTCAGCCAGGTCCTGGTCTTGGACAGGGCCTTGTCGAAGAGATGCGCCTTCGAGGCCTCGGTTATGGTCTCGGGCCACTCCCGCGTCACCAGCTCCGCCTCCCTCCAGTCCCCATCCGCGCTGCCGGGCGCGCCGCCCCTGCGCTCGTATATCTCCTGGGCCACCTGGCGCGTGGCCTCCTCCAGGTTTCCGCTGCGCAGGTAGTTGGCGTAGGCCTGCGTATAGGCGTGCCTGGCCAGATTACTTACCCTCATGTTCTTGTTCATCCCCCCCCCTTTTTTTACCGCGTCGGGAGACGCGCACCGGCCGCCCGTAGGACGATCCTGCGGCCTCGTAACGACTCAAAGGTTGTCCCCCAATCCCGATACTACCAAGATAGCCGGTCCCGAGGACATAGGCTAAAAAGGCTAACCCTCTTCCTGAGGCGCGTGAAGCGGTCAGTTGATTGCGGCGGAGCCGTGGCGGCTTTCCGCGGCCGCAGAACCCGGCCGGGAAGACCTGCGCAGCAGATAAAGGTAGTAATAAGAGTAATAGCCGGCCAGGATAAAAAAAACGGCGAGCGTAGCCGGACTGCCGGATATTTCGCCCAAGCTCCGCGACATGGCGGCCGCTGGGTCCGACGGAGGCGGCGCGGAAACGTAAAGCCCGGCGGCGTAGCGGTAGACGAGGCGCCCCAGAAAGAGGAGAGAGACGGCTATGCCTGCGTAAGCGTGCGGGACATAGTAGAGCTTAGCGTCACGCACCTCGAAACGGGTCCGCCTCGCGGCCCATGCGGCCACCGAGATCCCGGCCGCCAGGCCGGCGGAGACGGCCGCGGCGCCGGCCACTGACCTTGCGGCCGGCGCGATGAGCGCCAGGCCCAGCGCCGAGAAGAGCCCGATTCGCAGCATGAGCGCACCGCGCCTGACACGCTGGGGACCGAAACTCCGGCGCAAGCGTCTGTAGACGAAAAAAGCCGCTACCCCGGCTCCGACGGCCGCGCCTATTAACTTGTCCAGGTGTTCAGCGGTCATCGCTAATGGCCGGCGGGGCGGCCCGCCTGCTTTCCCCCTTCCTCGTCCTCGAAGTCCTCGAGCTTCAGTTTGCCTTCGGCGTCCTTCTTCAGGACCTCGATCTTTCGCTTCACTTCCTCGAGCTTCACGGAGAGCTCCTTGGAGATGGCCACGCCCTCCTCGAAGAGCGTAAGCGACTCCTCTATGGGCGTCGTCTCGTCCTCGAGCCTGGCCACTATCTCCTCGAGCTTGCCGAGCTTCTCCTCGAAACCGCCTGCGTTCTTTTTAGCCGTCACCATAAAGTCTCCTGTTGCGGCCCCTGGCCGCCTTTTTCCGCTCTCTTCGCCGGCGGCCGCGGCTTTTCTCCGGCGCCGCGCCCCACCACTTCCGCCTCCGCCCGCCCCTCGGCGAACTGCAGGCTCAGCCGGTCGCCAGGAGAAAGGGAGGCCGCGCTCTTCACGGCCCTGCCCCCGGCGTCCTTCACCACCGCGTAGCCCTTCTTGAGCGGGAACAGCGGGCTAAGCGCGTTGAGCTTGGCCGTCTGCAGATTCAGGCGCTCGCCGGCGCGGCGCAGCCTGTCCGAGGAGGCCGCGAACAGCCCTTCCACCGCGTCGTCGAGCCGGCGCACCGGCCGCTCCAGCAGCACCAGCGGGTTGACCATCGGCCGGCTGGAGACCAGGCGGTGGAACTTGCCCTGCAGGTTCTCGTAGTAGATGCGCAGGCCCTGCAGCAGCCGCTTCTCTAGCTGCGCTATGTGCGCGGCCAGCTCCACCTTGCTCTTCACTACTAGTTCCGCGGCGGCCGAGGGCGTGGGCGCCCGCAGGTCCGCCACGAAATCGGCTATAGTGAAATCGGTTTCGTGGCCTACGCAGGAGATAACCGGTATCTTAGAACCGGCGATGGCGCGGGCGACTATCTCCTCGTTGAAGGCCCACAGGTCCTCCATGGAGCCTCCGCCGCGCCCGACGAGCAGCACGTCCACGTCATGGAAGCCCTCGTTCAGGTCCTTTATGGCCTGCGCTATCTCCTCTTTGGAGCCCGGGCCCTGCACCTTCACGGGCGCGATGATGATGTGCATGTTGGCGTAACGCCGCTTCAATATGGAAAGGATGTCCCGTATGGCGGCGCCCGTAGGCGAGGTGACCACCGCGATTTTCTGCGGCAGCGCGGGTATCGGGCGCTTGCGGCCCGGGTCGAAGAGCCCTTCGGAGGCCAGCTTTTTCTTCAACTGCTCAAAGGCGAGCTGCAGCGGGCCGACGCCGGCCGGCTCGATGGCCTTGGCCATCAGCTGGTACTTGCTCTGCTTGTCGTACGTGGTGATATTGCCACGCACCCGCACCAGCAGGCCGTTGGCCAGCTCGAACTTAAGCCCCTGCGTGAAGCCGCGGAACATGACGCCGGAAATGTTAGACGCCGCGTCCTTCAGGTCAAAATAGGTATGGCCGAGCGAGGAGACCTTGAGTCCCGAGAGCTCGCCCTCCACCCACAGCTCGCGGAAATTGGTCTCGAGCAGGGACTTGATGCCCTGGCTGAGTTCGCTCACGGTATATACCCTGGGGCCGGTCATTTCTCTAGCCTATGGCTGTGCCGCATCAAGAGCTGTGCTCCTCAGGGCGGCCCCCCCGCAGGCGCTTGAGGCGTTTGGCGATCTCCGCCTCGAAGCCCTGGTCCGTTGGTTCATAGAACCGCACGGGATCGGGCATATACTGCTGCTTCACGTAATGCCCGTCAAAATCGTGCGGATATTTATAGCCCTTGCCGTGGCCGAGGGCTTCTCCGTCCTTACTGGCGTCGCGCAGATGCAGCGGCACGGCGCGCTCTGGGCCGTTCTTCACTTCCTGCTGCGCCGCGTCCACCGCCATATAGGAGGCGTTGGACTTGGGCGAGCAGGCCACGTAGATGGCCGCCTGCGCCAGTATTATGCGCGCCTCCGGCATGCCCAGCACCTCGGCCGAATTGAAGGCGTTCTGGGCCAGCACCAGCGCCATCGGGTTGGCGTTGCCCACGTCCTCCGAGGCGCAGATCAGGATGCGCCGCGCCACGAAGCGCGGGTCCTCGCCGGCCTCGAGCATCTTAGCCAGCCAGTACACCGCGGCGTCGGGATCCGAGCCGCGCATGCTCTTGATGAAAGCGGAGATATGGTCGTAATGTTCGTCGGAGCTGCGGTCATAGCGCAGGCTGCGGCGCTGTATGCTCTCGCGGGCCACGGCCTCGTCTATGCGCCGCACGCCGTCCCCTCCGGGCTTGGTGGTCACGGCGGCGAGCTCCAGAGCGTTGAGCAGCCGGCGGGCGTCGCCGGAGCAGTTGTCCACCAGGTATTTTTTCGCGCCCGGAGTGAACTCCGCCTTGAGGTTCGCGAGGCCCTCAGGGTGGGTGACGGCCCGGTCGAAGATATCGGAGAGGTGCTCGGTTTTCAGCGGCTTGAACTCCACCACGATGAAGCGGCTGAGCAGCGCCTGGTTGATGTAGAAGAACGGGTTCTCCGTGGTCATCCCTATCAGGATGATCTCGCCCTTCTCCACGCTGGGAAGCAGCACGTCCTGCTGCGTTCGGTTGAAATGGTGTATCTCGTCCAACACCAGCAGCACGCGCTGGTTTTTGGCGAGGCCGGAGCCGAGGCCGCGGGAATACTCGATGATCTTGCGCAGGTCCGGCACGCCGGCCAGCACGGCGTTCAACTCGAACACCTTGGCGTTGGCGCGGCCGGCTATGTGGCGCGCGAGAGCCGTCTTGCCGCAGCCCGGCGGGCCGTAGAACACGGCGGACTTGAGTGTGCCGGCCTCTATGGCGCGGCGCAGCAGCTTGCCCTCGCCAAGTATCTCGTCCTGGCCGGAGAACTCAGAAAGTTCCTTAGGCGCCAGGCGAGCGGCGAGCGGCCGGTAGGCCGGCCCGCCCTCGGGTTCCGCCAGCGCCGGGGGATTATCTTCAAAAAGGGATTCCGGCATTCAGGGCAGGTGCTCCCAGGGCGGTTCCGAGGCTTCCTCTCCAAGCGTTTTGCGCAGCTTTTCCACCATCTCGTCTATCTTCTTGGAATCGGCCGTCTGATTGGTCTCGGACCTCTGCTTCAGGTTATAAAGCTCCGCGGCGAAGTCGTAGGCGGCCAGAATGGCCAGTTTGGAAGAGTCGGCTATCTTTAGCCTGGTCTCTATCGTCTTTATCTTCTCCTCCACCTGGTTGGCTATTCCCTCCATCTCCAACGCCGAGAGGCCGTCCACTCCGGGGAACTTTATGACGCGGTTGCAGATCTTCCGCTCGAAATCGTTACTATTCATCACCTTCCTCGAACAGGCCCGGTTGCAGTTCGTCCCCCTTCTCTATCCTGGCGCAGATGCGCTCCAGACGGCGCCGCACTCTGGCCTTGAAATCAGCAAGTTCCCGCGCCGCGGCGTTCCCCGAGGCGGACTTGCCGCGTGCCGCACCCAGCATCTCCACCTGTTTTCTGAGAACCTCGTTCTCCTCCCTTAGCCGCGCGATGAGGACGGAGGCGTCGGAGACGAGCTTCTCCAGGCTCCTGATGCGGTTGTGCATTGATAAATTATAGTAAACAATACGGGGAACGGGAGAGAACGCCGGCCGGACCGCCCTATTTCCAGACCGGCAGGCGGAAATAGAACCGCGCCCCCCGCCCAGGCTCGCTTTCCGCCATCAGGACGCTGCCGTGCGCCTCCAGAAACTCCCTCGAGGCTTTCAGCCCTATACCGAAGCCGGCCGCCTCTTTGGCCGCGGTCTCGGTCCGGTAAAAGCCGGAAAGCACCTTTTTTATCTCTTCGCGCGCTATCCCTATGCCGGTGTCGCTGACTGAAACCTCTACCTGCCCGTCAGCGCCCGGTTCGGAGACGGTTATCGACACTTTGCCGCCGGACGGCGTATACTTCACGCCGTTGCCCATCAGGTTCCCTATTATCAGGCCTATCACGTCAGGGTCGCATTTCACCGGGACTATCTCCACGGGGAAGGAGGTGGTTATGGACACTCCCTTCTCCTCGGCCAACACGTCGAGCGGGGCCAGCAGCCCGTCCACCAGCTGGCGCAGTTCCACCCTCTGCAGTTCCAGCCTGAATTTACCGGACTCTAGCCTCGCCTTTGCCAGAAAGGTCTTGACCAGTCTCGACAGTTTGCCCCTGGTCTCTGCCATTATGGCGTAGAACTTCTTGCGGTTCGGGGCTATATTCTCCCCCTCCTCCTCCTCCTCCAGCAGGTTGGAGGCGAGGCTTATCGCGACCAGCGCGTTGCTCACTTCGTGGCTGACCAGCGAGACCATCTCGGACCTCAGAGCCGCCAGCCGGCGCTCGCGGTACATGAACCGCCTTATTTTGCAGAGCGAGACCGCCGTTACGGACAAGAAAAGGACCCTGGCCATGGCGTTCCAGTAGGCGATCGCCTCGGAATTGTACACGTGCCCGGCATCTATGTCCGTCAGATGCCAGATCACGCCGGCGGCCACTGAAACCAGAAGGCCGGTAGGGGCGCCTATGAACCAGGCCGCCAGCGCGACCGGGAAAAGATAGAAGAAGGAGACGCTGATCTCGTAGCCCAGCGCGTAGTCCGCCCAGCCCACCAGGGCGAGCAGCGCGATGATAAGGACCCAGACGACGGCCTTGTGTTTTCCCAAGTACCTGAAAAAATCCGCGCGCATGCGGATATTCTATCACTTTCCTGCGCGGCGCGCGGCGGCGGGTTTATTTGTATAGTAACCCCGCCGTCCGTTAAGGCCGGTTCGCGGGGGAGGGTAACAATCCATGTCATCGTTCATGGTGATAGAAGACGATCTTTCCATGCGTTTCCTGGTCAAGGAGACGCTGAAATATCTCGGCCACACGGAAATAGTCTCCGTGGACAACGTCGAGTCGGCTCTTGGATATCTGAAGGCTGGGAAAGTGCCGGAGCTGATGTTCCTTGACCTGATACTGCCCGGGGAGCCGGGCTATTCCCTGGCCAAATACGTGAGGGAGAGCCACCCGGAGGTTAAGATTATAGTTGTGACCGGCCTGAGCGAGGAGCAGTTGCTGCGCCGCCTCCCGGGACGCAACTACGACGCCGTCCTGTACAAGCCTTTCGACCACCGCCAGCTGAAGGAAGCCGTTGAAAAGTTTTCCCCTAGTACCCGCGGCAGGGAATAGGATAGGGGCGGAGGCGAATGTGCCGCCGGACGTGCGGGTACGCATCCGGCGGTTCAGAAAGCGGCTTTAACCTCCACACCTGCGAAGTCCGGCGCATAAGCGCTTCGACGTTTCCATCACGCCCGGCGCAGCCGCCTCCGACCGGACGGATACATCCCCGTCCTCGGCGTACTGCATGAACGCGCGGCCACGCTTCTTTCAGCGTGTGCCTCGCGCCATACTGCCTTGCGCTTCGCCCGAGTTCCCTGCGACCTGTCTCTCCGGAGGACTTTCACCTCCAAGCTTGGTTTCATGCCGGGCGCAGATAAAAAAACCGGACTTTCGTCCGGCCCGCACCCCTCCGCTCAAGGTTCAGAGAACGCTCTCCAGGGCCCGGGCCAATTGGTCCGAGCAGGAGGTCGGTTTGCTGCCGCAGGTTATGCCTTTTAGCCTCAGGACCGCCTCCTTGACAGGCATCCCCTCCAGCAGCAGAGACAGCGCCTTCAAATTCCCTGGACAGCCGCTGGAGAACGACACGCCTGTCAACCTTCCTCCCCGCACGCTGAAAGAGACCTCCCGCGCGCAGACGCCATTGAGCTTGCGCCTCATATCAGGACCTCAGCTTCGCGCCGAAATTCCTGGCCATCCTGTCCAGGATAGCGGCCATGTGGGCGCTCACGTCTGCGTCGTTCAGGGTCTTCTCCATAGAGGAAAACGTGAAGCGTATCGTGAGGCTGCGGTGACCGGCCGGGATGTTCTTCCCCTTGTAGACGTCCATCAGCCGGACCGAGGCCAGGTCCTGCACTCCGGAGAAAGAGCGCTCAAGTTCGCCCCATTCGTGCCGCTCCTCCAACACTACGGAGAGGTCGCGCCAGTTGTGCGGGAACGGGGAGACAGGCTTTATCCGGGCCACCCTCTGCCAGAACTCGGCCTTACCAGCCGCGGCCAGCGCGCCGAGAGGGACCTCGAAGCAGAGTATATCCCCGTCCTTAAGGTCGCAGGCCGAGGCCACAGCCGGAGCGAGATTGCCCAGATAGCCGGCGGAGGCCCCCCCGAGCTTCATCTCCAGGCAGCGGCCCGGCTGGAAATAGGGCGGCGCCTTCTGCGGCTTCTCGTAGCGGAAGCCTCCCTTGCCGGCGAAGAGGCGGGTAGTCACGCCCTTTAGCTGATAGAAGTCCGACGCAGTCCCGCCGCCGACCCAGGAACCTCCCTCCGGCAGCGGGCCGTACATCAGGCCTGCGCAGAGGACGGCCTCCGCCCTGCCGCCGTCCTTGCGGGAGTAGGCGGTGCCAGTCTCGAAGAGCAACGCCGTCTCGCGGCCGCGGTTAAGGTTGTAGCGCAGCGTTTTCAGAAGACCCGGCAGCAGCGACGGCCGCAGGTACTGGTAGTCCGAGGAGAGGGGGTTCTTAACCTCCAGCGCGGCCTCCGGGGCCAGCCCGCAGGCCCTCAGTTCCCTGACCGAGACGAAATCGTAATTAAAGACCTCGCTGAAGCCAAGCGCCGCCAGCGAAGCCTTTAGTTCGGAGGCGGCCGTCCACTGCGGGGTAGGCGCGGAAGGGAGCATCGGCATGGCGGAGACCGATGGTATCACGTCGTAGCCGACGTAGCGGGCGACCTCCTCCGCCACATCGCAGACCCCCTCGATGTCCTGGCGGTAGGAGGGCGGGACGAAGTTCCACGGCCTGGAATCCTTCAGGTCCGGCTGGAAAGCCCTAAGGCAGGCCGCTATCTCCCCGTCGGCTATGCCGGTGCCGAGTATGGAATTTATCTGCGCCGGCCCTACCGCTATTTCCGCCGGCTGGTACTTCACCGGGTAGTTGTCAGTGAACTGCTCCGCCGCGGCGCCCGTGGCGGCTTCCAGTATAAGGCCGGCCAGCCTGCGAGCGGCCTTCACCGGCAGCTCCGGGTCGGTACCTCGCTCGAAGCGGTAGGACGACTCGCTTTTGATGCCGCTGGTCCTGGAGGCCAGCCGCACCGTGGGAGGATCGAACCGCGCCGACTCTATCAGTACGGCGTCGGTCTCGTCCGAGACGGAAGGATCCAGGCCGCCCATCACGCCGGCCAGAGCGACCGGCCTGGAGGAGTCTGCGATGACCATCATGCCCGGATCCAGTTTCAGGTCCTTGCCGTCCAGGGTCTTTAGCATCTCCCCGGGCAGGGCGCGGCGGACTACAATCTTGGAGCCGGAAAGTTTCGCTATGTCGAAACAGTGCGTGGGCTGGCCCAGCTCGTACATCACGTAATTGGAGCCGTCTATCAGGATGTTGCCCTTCGGATTGGAGCCTATCGCGCGCAGGCGGGAGGCCATCCACTCGGGGGTCCTGGCGCCTTTAACGCCCTTTAGCACCGCGGCTACGTACCTGGGACACATCTCCGGCACCTTTATCTCCACCGGCACGACCGCCCCGCGAGCCTCCGTCTTTGCGACCGATGGCTCCCTTAGCTTGAGGCCGTAGAAAACGGAAAGTTCGCGCGCCAGCGCGTAGTGCGAAAGACAGTGGGCCTGATTAGGCAGCACTTCCAGCTCAAGCACGTAATCGGCCCTGGGAAAAAGCGTCGCCGCGTCCGCGCCGACCGCCGCCGCCTCAGGGAGTACCAGGATGCCGGAATTATCGTAGCCTTCCAGGCCCAGTTCCTCGGCGGAGCAAATCATCCCCTCGGACTCCACGCCGCGGATCTTGGCCTTTTTCAACTCCCCTTCCACGAGCTTCGCCCCCACCTTCGCGAAAAGTATCTTCTGGCCCACGGCTATGTTCCTGGCGCCGCAGACCACGCGCATCACGTTCGTCCCGTCGTTGACTTCCACCAGCGAGAGCTTGTCCGCGTTCGGGTGCCTGTCTATCTTCTCTATCCGCCCCACGCAGACACCCGAGAACGACGCGCCGCTCTTGTGCATTTCCTCGATTTTCAAGCCGATGCGGTTGAGCTTGGCCGCGACGTCCTCCGCGGACGGCGGGTTTTCGATAAAATCACAAAGCCAGGAGTATAGAACCTTCATAACTTTAAATTCCCTGAATAAAACGCCTGATCCCGCCGGCGGGGCCAAGCCCTTACTGCACTTGCTTTAGGACGCGGAGGTCGTTCTCGTATAGCATGCGCATATCGTGGATGCCGAACAGCAGCATCGCAAAGCGCTCTATGCCCGCGCCGAACGCGAACCCGCTCCACTTGGCGGGGTCGTACCTGCAGGCCTTCAGCACGTTAGGGTGCACAAGCCCGGCGCCCATCATCTCCAGCCAACCCGTGCCCTTGCAGACGTGGCAGCGGCCCGCGCCGGACTTGCAGAAAATACAGCTCATGTCCACCTCGGCGCCCGGCTCCACGAACGGGAAGTACGACGGGTTAAAGCGCGTCTTCACGCCCGTGCCGAAGAGGTCCTTCATGAACGTGTCCACCGTCCACTTCAGGTCCGCCATGCTCACGCCCTTGTCCACGTAGAGGCCCTCTATCTGATGGAACGTGAACGAGTGGCTGGCGTCCACGGCCTCCGAGCGGAACACGCGGCCGGTGTGAAACACGCGTATCGGCGGCTCCTGCTTCTCCATCGACCGGATCTGCACCGGCGAGGTGTGCGTGCGCAGCAGCATATCCTTGCCGGCGGCGTCCTTGGCGTCCACGTAGAACGTGTCCTGCATATCGCGCGCCGGGTGGAAAGGCGGGAAGTTCAGCGCCTCGAAATTATGGTAGTCGTCCTCCACCAGCGGCCCGTCGGACATCGTGAAACCCAGCTTCAGGAAGCCTTCGGCCAGGCGGTTCATCGTGATGGTCAGCGGGTGCAGGCTGCCCTTGGGACAGGGCAGGCCGGGAAGCGTCAGGTCTATCCCGGAAGCGGCTGGGCCGGCCGCACGGCCGGCCGCCGCTTTCAGCTCGGATAGCCTGGCCTCCATCTCGGCCTTGGCAGAGTTTCCGAGCGCGCCCAGGGCCTTGCGCTCCTCCAGCGGGATGTCTTTAAGGTCCCTCAGCAGCAGCGCCAGTTCACCCTTGCGCCCCAGAAAGCGCAATTCCAGCGCCTCCGGGTTCTCGGCGGATCTATTCGTTATAGAAACGGAGAAACTGTCCCGTATTGCGGACAGTTTCTCCTTCCATTCCGTGGCGTTCACGGAGCGTTCCTTATTTCGCCGGGACGGCGGCGGCCTTCTTCGCTATTTCGGCAAGCTGCTTGAAAGACTGGGGATCGCGGATGGCCATCTCCGACAGCATCTTGCGGTTCAGGGTGATGTTGGCCTTCTTCAGGCCGTCCATAAACCGGCTGTAGGACATACCTTCCTCGCGGGCGGCCGCGTTCAGGCGGATTATCCACAACTGGCGGATGTCGCCCTTCTTGTCGCGGCGGTGTATGTAGGCAGTGGTCAGGGACTTGTCCACCTGCTGCTTGGCCTGACGCAGGCGATTGCCCTTGTTGCCGTAGTAGCCCTTGGAGAGCTTTAAGATTTTCTTCTTGCGCTTGTTGCGCGCTACGCTGTATTTTATTCTCATATCGCTGCTCCGCGTCCGTGGGCCGCGGCTCCTCTGGTAGTATTATTCGTAGGGCAGGTACTTTTTGAGAACGCGGCCCTCCGCGGAATTCTTTTCCTCCACCTTCGCGGTGCGCAGGGTGCGGCCCCGCTTGGCGGACATCGGGGTCAGCAGGTGGCGCAGACCGGCTTTCCGGTGCAGCCATTTGCCGGAAGAAGTTCTCTTGAATCTCTTCTTGGCGCCGCTGTGGGATTTCATTTTAGGCATAATTTTCTCGCTTTATCCTGTTTATTATATAACTTCTGCGGCCGGTTGGGAAGACTCAGGCCCCTGGAGCGGCCGGCTTCGGGGCCGGGCCCGGCTGGTGCGGCGCGCCGGTCTGGTGCTGCTTGGCCGCGTGCGTCGGGGACAGCATGATGCTCATGCGGTTGCCCATCAGCTGCGGCCTGCCCTCTATGATGCCGACTCCGGAGAGATTGTCCTTTATGGACATCAGGATCTCCTCGCCGAGATTGCGGTGCTGGTTCTCGCGTCCGCGGAACACCACGGTGACGCGCACCTTGTTGTGCTCCTTAAGGAATTCCTCGATATGCTTGACCTTCGTCTGCAGGTCGTGGCTGGCGATGCGCGGGTTCAGGCGTATCTCCTTGAGCTGGCCGGCCTTCTGTTTCTTGCGGTTCTCGCGGTCCTGCTTCTCCTTCTCGTAGAGGAACTTATTGAAGTCCATCACCTTGCAGACCGGCGGCTGGGCCTGCGGGGAGATCTCCACGAGGTCGAGGCCGGCGACGCGCGCCATGTTCTGGGCTTCTATGAGCGGCTTAATGCCTAGCATGGTCCCGTGCATGTCTATCAGGCGAACCTGCGGGGCCGTAATATAGCGGTTGATCCTTACTCTCTTGTCGTTGTACAAACTATTCCCTCCTGTGACTTTAAGGCGGCTCCGCCGCCTGCGGGCTTACCGGCCCGAAATCAATATTCTACATTTTTTCGGACGCTACAAGAACAGGTAATACAGCCGATAGTAAACGATGCCTAAATACTCGTTTATCGCAAGCCGGGCGTCCAGATCCCTGCCGGGCAGCCAGTCGCTCATGAAGCGCGGCCCGCCAGACCGGCGCGCCACCGGGAAAGGCGTTATCGCCACGCCGCCCTCCTTTCTGAAGAGCAGCACGGCCCGGGGAATGTGATAAGCGGAGGTAAGGAGTATTATCCGTTTAAAACCATTCTCGCGGCAGAGCTTAACGGTGTATTCCGCGTTCTCGAACGTGTCTCGGGAGGATTTCTCCGCCAGCAATTTGTCCTGCGGCACCCCCAGCTCCCGCAGCCAGGCGGCGGCGGCCTCGGCCTCCGGCTCGGCCGAGAACGGGGCCCCGCCGGAGACGAGGATCGGGAGTTTGGTGTCTTTATAGAGCTTGAAGGCCGCAGCGGCGCGCTCCAGCGTGGCCGGCGCGAGGCGCTCCGAAGCCGAAAAAGGCCTGCCCCCTCCGCGGAAGCCTCCGCAGAGCAGCACTATGACATCCCCATCCGGCCTGGCGGGGGTCGTATAAGCGTTCTCAAGGGGGGCTATTATGGCGTCGGAGAAGACCTTGGAGGTGCCAATCCAGACCAGCGCCGCAAGCAAAGCGCAGGCGGCGGCCCCGCCCCGCGATCTCCTGCGCAGGTACAAAGCCAGGCCGGCGAGAGTCGGGACCATTACCCCCGGAGGCAGGAGAAAGGCCTCTAGTACCTTCTTGAACCAGAACATGCAGCCTCTATGATACCAAAAACCCGGTCGCCTTTTGCCGGGATATTAGCGCCCCGCCCTCAATTCCGGGATGACCTTCGGCCCTGTCCTGGCCGGCGCTTCCCGCCTTTCCGACGGGACACGGCCGGAGTTTTATTTACAGCGCACCCCTACAAAAAAATCCCCGCCGGAGCGGGGATTTTCCGTAAGGCGCAGCGGCCCTTTATTTGTCGACCTGAATGCGCATGGCGTAGAAGGAGCGCCAGACGAAGATCACGCTTACGGCAAAGAAGCCAAGCGCCAGCATCTTATCCAGGTTCTCCGGCAAGGTGATCGCCAGTTCCAACGCCAGCAGGCCGAAGAGCGTAGTGAACTTGATAACCGGGTTCATCGCCACCGAGGAGGTGTCCTTGAACGGATCGCCCACCGTGTCGCCCACCACGCACGCGTCGTGCAGCGGCGTCCCTTTCATGTTCAGCTCCGTCTCCACCAGTTTCTTTGCGTTGTCCCACGCGCCGCCGGCGTCCGCCATGAAGATGGCCTGGTACAGGCCAAAGATGGCGATGCTTATCAGGTAACCGATGAATAGGTAGTGGTTCGCGCAGGCGAAGGCCAGCGTGGCGAAGAATACCGCCAAGAAGATGTTGAACATACCTTTCTGCGCGTACTTCGTGCAGATTTCGACGACCTTCTTGGAGTCCGCCACCGAGGCCCTCTCCACGCCTTCCAGCTTGATATTCTTCTTGATAAATTCCACCGCGCGATAGGCGCCCGTGGTCACCGCCTGCGTTGAAGCGCCGGTGAACCAGAAGATCATTGCGCCGCCCGTTATCAGGCCGAGCAGGAACTTGGGGTTCATTATCGAGAGGCCTTCATAGATGCCGTCCGGCCCCACGACACCGTACTTGGCCTTCAGCATCTGGATGATGGAGAAGATCAGCGTGGTGGCGCCCACGACGGCCGTGCCTATCAGCACCGGCTTGGCCGTGGCCTTGAACGTGTTGCCCGCGCCGTCATTTTCCTCTAGGAACATCTTGGCGCTCTTAAAGTCCGGCTCGAAGCCGAACTCCCGCTTGATCTCTTCCTTGATGTTCGGGATTGCCTCTATCGTCGACAACTCGAACACCGACTGCGCGTTGTCCGTCACAGGGCCGTAAGAGTCCACCGCTATCGTCACCGGGCCCATGCCCAGGAAGCCGAAAGCCACCAGACCGAAGGCGAAGATGGCCGGGGCGTCCATCATGGCCGCCAGGCCGTGATTGGACACCATGTAGGCCACGCCCATCAGGCCGACGATGACCATCCCCATCCAGTAGGCGCTGAAATCGCCGGCCACCAGGCCGGAGAGGATGTTGAGGGAAGCGCCGCCTTCCTTGGAAGCCGTCACCACCTCGCGCACATGGGCGGAGTTCGTGGAAGTGAACACCTTCACCAGCTCCGGTATCAGCGCGCCCGCGACGGTGCCGCAGGTGATAATCGTGGAGAGCTTCCACCATAGCGTCGGGTCGCCGGCCAGGTTCGGGACCACCAGCCAGCTCGCCAGGTAGGTCATGCCTATGGAAACAAACGAGGTCAGCCACACCAGCATGGTCAGCGGGTGTTCGAAGTTGAATTTTCTGGACTCGGCGTACATGGAACGCGAGATCAGTCCGTTTATCCAATAGGACAGCGCGCTGGTAACGATCATCCCTATCCGCATCACGAAGATCCACACCAGCAACTGCACCTGCGCCGTAGCGTTCGGCACGGCCAGCAGGATGAAAGTAATCAGCGCAACGCCGGTCACGCCGTACGTCTCAAAGCCGTCGGCCGTAGGACCTACGGAGTCGCCGGCGTTGTCGCCGGTGCAGTCAGCAATCACGCCCGGGTTCCTTGCGTCGTCCTCCTTGATTTTGAAGACAATCTTCATCAGGTCGGAGCCGATGTCGGCTATCTTGGTGAAGATGCCGCCGGCGATGCGCAGCGCGGCCGCGCCCAGCGATTCGCCTATCGCAAAGCCGATGAAGCAGGGCCCCGCGTAGTCGCCTGGCACGAAGAGCAGGATGAAAAGCATCATGACCAGCTCCACGCAGATCAGCAGCATGCCGATGGACATGCCGGCCTTCAGCGGTATAGCCATCGTCTGATATGGCAGGCCCTTAAGCCCGGCGAAGGCCGTGCGGGAGTTGGCGTACGTGTTAATGCGTATGCCGAACCACGCCACCATGTAGGAGCCAAGCATGCCGATTATGGAAAACAAGACGATGACCGCTATCCTGGTGGCGTCCATAGAGCGGCTGAAGTACCACACCATGATGGCGGCTATGAAGACCCACAGAATCGCCAGGAACTTGCCCTGGGTTATCAGGTAGGTCTTGCAGGTCTCGTAGATCAGCTCGGAGATGTCCTTCATGGACTTGTGGACCGGTAACCTGGAGATCTGCATCGACTGCACCAGGCCGAACACCATGCCAAGCACGCAGACCAGCAGGCCCCAGAGCAGAAGGTGATGCCCGGAAATTCCGCCCAGGAACGGGACGGCGTTGAGATCCGGGATCTTCAGCTCTGCCTCACCGGCGAACACGGGAACCGCAGACATCAGCAGTGCCGCCGAGGCGGCTAGAGTTTTCAGTTTGCGCATTTTTTCCCCTCTGGTTTTTATTTAAAAACCCGCCGGGGTCTCCGGCGGGTCCTTTTACGCCTTAAGCGGCGATTTTCTGCTCCACGGCCACGGGGATACCCGCCCCCATGGAAGACGACACGAACACGGACTGCATATAGACGCCTTTCGAAGCGGAAGGCTTCACCTTCAGCACGGCGTCAATGACGGCCTGCACGTTCTCGGCCAGCTTCTCCTCAGGAAAGGAAACCTTGCCGGCTATCGCGTGCACGATGCCCTGCGGGTCGGCCTTGAACTCGATGCGGCCGGCCTTGAGCTCCTTGACGGCCTTGGCGATGTCAAAGGTCACGGTGCCGCTCTTCGGGTTGGGCATCAGGCCCTTGGGCCCCAGCGTCTTGCCCAATTTGGCGGCGTCCTTCATCATGTCGGGGGTCACGACCAGCACTTCGAAGTCCATGAACCCGCCGAAGATCTTGTCTATCAGGTCCTGCCCGCCAAACACGTCGGCGCCGGCGGTCTCGGCTTCCTTCGCCTTCTCGCCCTTGGCGATGACGGCTATCTTCTTGGTCTTGCCGGTGCCGTGAGGCAGCGCCACGGTGCTGCGCACCTGCTGGTCGGACTGCTTCACGTCGATGCCCAACTTCAGATGCACTTCGACGGTCTCGTCGAACTTGGCGTTGGCGTTCTTCTTGACGAGCGCCACGGTCTCCTTGACACTGTACTGCCTTGAAAGGTCAAGACCTTTCTTTATGTTCGCTATTCTTTTTCCCATCATTTCTCCTCGAGGTGCGAGCGCGGGGGCCTTGCGGTCCCCGCTCCCTCAATTTCCGCCGCGGTACGGCGAATCTATTCTACGATGTCCACGCCCATGCTGCGGGCGGTACCCTTCACCATCTCCATCGCATGCTTGACGTCCTTGGTGTTGAGATCCGGCAACTTCTGCTTCGCCACTTCCTCCACCTGCTTGAGCGTCAGCTTGCCGACCTTGTCTTTGTTCGGCGTGCTGGAGCCCTTGGCGAGACCGGCGGCCTTCAGCACGAGCACCGACATCGGCGGCATCTTCGTGATGAACGTGAAGCTGCGGTCCTCGTACACGGTGATGACCACGGGGATGCGCACACCCTGCTCGAGCTTCTTGGTTTTCTCGTTGAACTGCTTGCAGAAGTCCATGATGTTGACGCCGTGCTGTCCGAGCGCCGGGCCGACGGGCGGCGCGGGATTGGCCGAGCCGGCCGGTATCTGGAGCTTTATGAAGGTCTTTACCGCTTTTACTTTAGCCATGATGATAAGATTTAAGGATTCCTGTTTTCCTTAAACTCTCCTTTCTGATCTGTCCTGGATCTCCGCGTAACTACGGACACCCTTAAGCCGCGGAAGCGCGCGGCCCTAGACTTATACTTTCTCTACCTGCAGAAAATCCAGCTCCACCGGGGTGGGGCGGTCGAAAACGGTGACGGTGACGCGCAACTTGGCCTTCGCCTCGTTGACGTCCTCCACAAGGCCCATGAAGTGCTTGAACGGCCCCTCGACGATGCGCACGTTCTCGCCTTTCTCGAACTGTACGGCCGGCTTGGGTTTCTCGGCGCTGGTGGAGTTCTGCAGTTCCAGTATCTGCTGCACCTCCTCCTCTCCCATCGCCACCGGTTTCGGATCGCCCAGGAAGCCGCTGACCCCCTGCACGGCGCGTATGGCCCAGTAGGTGTTGCTGTCGAGTTCCATGTTAACCAGCACGTAGCCGGGGAAGAACTTGCGCTTGGAGACTTTCTTCTGGTTGTTCTTGACCTGCATCACGTCCTCAGTGGGGATGAGGACCTGCGCGATGCGGCCCGCGAACTCCGGCGAGTCCGCCTTGGAGCGCAGGGTCTTGAAGACCTTGTCCTCGAAACCCGTGCGTGTGTGTATGACGTACCAAGCCTTATCTGCCATTAGCGGCCTCCCAGTATGGTCCTGAGCGCGGCCTGCAGCACCAGGTCCACCCCGCTCACATAGATGGCCACAAGTATCACCACGACGCTCACAGCTATCGTGGAGCTTATCACATCCTTGCGGCTCAGCCAGGTGACCTTGCCCAGCTCCTCCCATACTTCCTTCAGAAAACCGGTGTATTTGTTCATAAGCCCGTTGTCCGGCCGCGTGAGGCGGCTCCAAATCTTGGCGGGAGCGGAAGGAATCGAACCCTCAGTTGCGGTTTTGGAGACCGCTGGTTTACCGTTAACCGACGCTCCCGTCTTATATTCAGGACTTCACTTCCTTGTGCGGGGTCTGCTTGCCGCACTTGCGGCAGAACTTCAGTAGTTCGATCTTGAACTCCTTTTTCTTGCCCCTGGCGTAGTGGTAGTTCTTGTTCTTGCAGACCGTGCAGCCTAAGGTGATATGTATTCTTTCAGCCATTATAAAACTCCATTAAAATCGGCCGGCGGCGGCCCCGTGAAAGGGGCCCGCCGCCGCAATGCCGTTTACTCTATGATCTCGCTGACGACGCCCGATCCCACGGTGTGGCCGCCCTCGCGGATAGCGAAGCGCAACCCCTTCTCCATGGCGATCGGCGAGATCAGCTCTACGGTCATCTCGGCGTGGTCGCCG
>JAJYJH010000022.1 GCA_021789695.1 bacterium
AAGAGAACCCGGTAGCGAAGACGCCTTGAACGGAGGGATGACGTAGAGGATTTTTAAACAAAAAGAACCACACAACTGTGGGAGGGAGCCTTTTTTTTCTTGAAAAAGGACCTTTAATGAGCGACACCCCCTTGACGGGGTGGTCTGCTAGACTATTGGCGGGAGTTATCTTTCGGGGGGGGGGTGGCTTATGAGAGGGGCGGGTACCATACAGGACATGCCGCGGGTGGAGCGCCCGCGCGAGAAGCTGATGCGCTACGGCCCTGACAAGCTGGCCGACGAGGAACTACTGGCCGTAATACTGCGCACCGGGGCCAGGGGCAGGAACGTGCTGGACCTGGCGGGGGACCTTCTGAGCAGGTTCGGAAGGGCGGAGATAGCCAAGGCCGGCTTTGCGGAGCTGAAAGGCGCGCCAGGGCTGGGGCCGGCCAGAGCCTGCGAAATAGCCGCCGTCTTCGAGCTGGGGCGCCGTTACCTGAACGGCAAGAGGCTCGGCATCTTCCTTAAGCCGCGCGACATCTGGGAGGAACTGCGCGATATCCGGGAGCAGAAGAAGGAGCATTTCGTCGTGTTTTTCCTGGACACACGCAACCAGGAGATAAAGCGAGACATAGTCTCCATAGGGACTCTGAACTACAACCTGGTGCATCCGAGGGAGGTCTTCGAGCCGGCGGTCAAGAACCTGGCGGCCAGCGTCATTGTGGCTCACAACCATCCGTCCGGCTGCCTAGAGCCTTCGGACGAGGACCTGAGCCTCACCAAGCGTCTGGTCCAGGCCGGAAAGCTGCTCGGAATAGAACTGCTGGACCACGTGATAGTGACGCGGGAGGGCTTTATGAGCTTCAAGCAGAAAGGGCTGCTGTAATAAAAGGAAGCCCGGCCGCCCTGGTACTTTAGCGCCACGACGGACGGTTGGCCCGGCGGGGCGGGTATTTTATATCCTGTTACAAAGAATTTGACTCCGGAGGACGTGAATGAGCGACGCGTACGTGCCCAAGATCGCGGGCGAACTCGGGCTGAACGCCGGCGGCGTGGCCGCGGCGATAAAACTTTTTGGCGAAGACGCCACTATTCCTTTCGTGGCCCGCTACCGCAAGGAGGCCACCGGCGGCCTGGACGAAGTGGCGCTGGGCAAGATACGGGAGCGCCTGGCGCAGCTCAAAGAACTCGACACCCGCCGCGAGGCCATACTTAAGTCGCTCACCGAGCGCAATCTGCTGACGCCGGAGCTCAAGGCGAAGATAGACGGCGCCGAGACGCTGTCCAGGCTCGAAGATATCTACCTGCCTTTCCGTCCGAAGCGCCGCACCCGCGCCACCGTCGCCAAAGAAAAAGGCCTGGAACCGCTGGCCGATAAAATTTACGAGCAGGGCAGCGACGACCCCGTGGTCCTCGCCGCCGCCTATCTCAGCGAGGAGAAGGGCGTGAGGACCGCCGAGGAGGCCCTGGCCGGCGCGCGCGACGTCATAGCCGAGCGGGTCAGCGAGGACGAGCAGGCACGCGCCCGTCTGCGCGCGCTTTTTGCGGCCAAAGGCGTTTTTCAATCCAAGGTGCTCACGGGCAAGGAGACCGAGGGCGTCAAGTTCAAGGACTATTTCGACTGGAAAGAGCCGGCCGCCAAGGCCCCGTCGCACCGCATACTGGCGATGCGCCGCGGCGAGACGGAGGGCTTTCTCAGTATGCGCATCGGGGTCGAGGTCGCCGAGGCCGTGGCCCTGCTGCAGCCGCTGTTCGTCAAGAACGGCGGGGCCTGCGGCGCGCAGGTCAAGGAGGCCGTCGCCGATTCCTACGGCCGTCTGCTCGCCATCTCCATGGAGGGCGAGGCGCGGTTGGAGACCAAGAAACGCGCCGACGCGCAGGCCATAGAGGTGTTCGCGCGCAACCTGCGCGAGATCCTGATGGCTTCGCCGCTCGGCCACAAGAACATACTGGCGCTGGACCCCGGCTTTCGCACCGGCTGTAAGCTGGTCTGCCTGGACCGCAACGGCAAGCTCCTGCATGACGACGTGATCTACCCGCATAATGGCGCCGGCGCCGCCGCCGCGGCCGCCGCCAAGGTGACGGAGCTGGCCGAGAAGTTCAAGGCCGAGGTCATCGCCATCGGCAACGGCACCGCCGGCCGCGAGACCGAGGAGTTCGCCAAGGGCCTCAAGCTACCCGGCGTCGTCATCGTCATGGTCAACGAGAGCGGCGCGTCGGTGTACTCCGCGTCCGAAGTCGCCCGCGAGGAATTCCCCGACAAGGACGTCACTGTGCGCGGCGCGGTCTCCATCGGCCGCCGGCTGATGGACCCGCTCGCCGAGCTGGTGAAGATAGACCCCAAGTCCATCGGCGTGGGCCAGTACCAGCACGACGTGGACCAGGGCGGACTGAAGAAGAGCCTGGATTCCACCGTCGAGAGTTGCGTCAACAGCGTCGGCGTGGAGGTCAACACCGCCAGCCGCGAGCTGCTGTCCTACGTGTCGGGCCTCAACGCCGGGCTGGCCAGGAACATCGTCGAGTATCGCAACGCAAACGGCGCCTTCGGCAGCCGCGCCGCGCTGAAGAAGGTGCCGCGCCTCGGGCCCAAGGCGTTTGAGCAGGCGGCCGGCTTCCTGCGCATCCGCGAGGCCAAGAACCCGCTGGACGCCAGCGCCGTGCACCCGGAGCGCTACGAGATAGTGGAGCGGATGGCCGCCGACCTCGGCTGCGCCGTGGCCGACCTGATGACCGACGCCGACAAGCGCGCGAAGATCGACATCGGGAAATACATCTCCGACGGCGTCGGCGAGCCGACGCTCAAAGATATACTCTCCGAGCTCGCCAAGCCCGGCCGCGACCCGCGCAACCAGTTCGAAGCCTTCGCCTTCGGCGAGGCCACCAAAATGGAAGAGCTCAAACCCGGCCAAAAGCTGCCCGGCATAGTGACCAACGTGGCGGCCTTCGGCGCTTTCGTGGATATAGGCGTGCACCAGGACGGCCTGGTGCATATCAGCGAGCTCGCCGACCGCTTCGTGCAGGACGCCTCGGCCGTGGTGAGGGTGGGGGCTCGGGTGCAGGTGACCGTGCTGGACGTGGACCTGGCGCGCCACCGCATAGCCCTCTCCATGAAGAGCGACCCGGTGATAGGCCCCCGTGAGAGCCGCGGCAGCCAGCCGGCCGCAGCGGCGGCAGGCCGGCGCCAAGACCGGCCCAGCGGCAACGCCCCCCTGCCGGACCGCGCCCCGCGCCGCGAGGAGCCCCCTGCCGGCTCTATGGCCGAGGCCCTCAAAGCCTTCATGGACAAGCGCCGCAGTTGAGCGGCCCGGGCCCGGGAAAAAGCCGGCGCGGCAAGGCGCCGGCTTTATTAACAGTTGATTTCCCATTTAAGTGAATAAAGACCAAAGGGCCTATACGCAGGTGGGCCTTTTTTGTGGCCCGGCTTTCCCTTGTCGGCACTTCCAAAAACTTCGCGCGCGGCTTAAACTATAACCAGCAAGGGAAAAAACTTTATGAAAAAGTTCATGCTCACCTTCATAGCGGCAGCGGGGCTGGTTTCGGCGGCGGCCGCCGGGGACTTTGATCTGCAGGCAATAAAAGCCTCCGACCTGCAGGCCTCCGGCAGCGGCCTGCAAGCCGCGCCGGTCCCGGTGCAGCCCCGGCTGCTGGACATGGCCAGGTCTCCCAATATGCCAGCCCCGGTGCTGGACATGACCGTGAAGCTCCCTTTCAGGGCTCTCAGCGAGCGAGTGGCCAGCCTGCCGCAGGTGAAGATGCGGGCCATAGACCCTTCCGCCCCGATACTCTTCCGCCAGGGCGACCACATAGCTTTCAGCAACGTCAGCGTTAACTACAACGGCATGATCGTCGACCCGACCATCCTGATAAAGCCATTCTTCGAGGGCAGGAACAGGCTGGCCATAAAGGTTATGAAGGTGGAGGCTGACATAGAGATGGGCCCTCGGGCCCCTTTCGCCCAGCCGTTGGATAAGGACGCCTTGATGCAGATGGTGATGGGCAACCTCACCAAGGGCATGCTGCAGTCCATGGACGAGGCTTTCGCAAAGAACAGGGTGCAACTGCGGGCCAGCGACGTTCTCTCCTTTATCTACGACCGCAAGAGCTGGACCCTCCACGCGGCGGTCAATCCCGGCTTCGTGGCGCCGCTGCTGCCGGGCCTGATAACCGACGTCTCACTCTCCAACTTCACCTTCGACGACCAGGGTTTTGCCCTCAGCGTGCAGACCGGATCCGCCGAGTCCGTCGCCAAGGTGCCCGGGTGCAACCTGGCCGTCTCGGACGGCCTGCTGGACAACTTCGTAGGCCAGTTCGCTAAGAACACCGACTTCCAACTGCACCCCGCCGGCCACGAGGGAGGCTTAAAGTTCAGCGCCGACGGCAGCGTGGAACTGGCCGGCAGGATTTACGCCCGCAGCGTCTTCCTGAAGCCCAACGTCTATTTCCGGGCCCGCATGATCCCCCAGCTGGTCGGCCCCAACACTCTGAAGGTGCGCGTGGAGCGCGTGGACGTGGACCAGGCCTATGGCATAGGCGTGCCCGGTTTCATCAATAACTGGATACAGGGCAAGGTGGTCAGTTCCGTGATAGCCACCCTCACTACCAACCCGGCGCTGGCCAAAGTGATGACGGCCCGCAAGCTGGACGACCACACCGTGCAGATAACGCTGAAAAACAGCGCCTTCCTGCCCTCTTTCGCCAACGGCGCCGTCATAGACAACCTGAAGATAGGCAACGGCCTGATGTACCTGGGCTTCAAGCTCTGACAGGGGATGACCGGGAGAACTTATGAAGAACATGACCTTTAAAATAATAGCCCTGGCCGCGGTCCTCTCCTGCGGCACCGCTTACGCCTCCGATTTCGGCCTGGAAGGGCTTAGCGCTTCGGACATAGGCGCCCAGACTCAGGGCTTCAGGGCCCCGGCTCCCAAGCCGCCCGCGGACGACGGCGGCCTGATAGGGATGGATATCAACATCCGCGTGCCGTTCAAACTGATAAAGAACGCGGTGCTCAAGATGGCGGCCTCGGACAAGAGCCTGTCCGTGCTGGACGCCGCCGCGCCTGTAGCCGGCAAGGCCGGGGATTTCCTCAAAGTGGGCAATATACAGGTGAACGCCGGCGGCATAATGGTGGCCCCGGTCCTCACGCTCAAACCCTACCTCGAAGGGCGCGACAGGCTGGCCGTCCGGATACAGCGCGTGCAGATACACGCCTCGATGCAGCCCGACGTGCGCTCCGCCGGCCTCCCGCAGCTCAGCCAGGAGGACGTGATGGCCCTGGTCATGGACACCGTGATAAAGAGCGTTTACTCGGCGTTGGACGCTCAGCTCAGAGCCAAGCGCCTGCCGCTCAGGGCTCAGGACGTGGTGACGCTGCGCTACGACAAGGCGGCTTGGACGCTGCACGGGACCGTTTCCTCGAAGATAATGCACCGGTTCATTCCCGGCGGGCTGGTGGGCGATATGCACCTGACCGGCTTCTCCTTCACCGACACCGGTCTGGCGCTGAGGATACAGACTGCCGATTAAGGTTTTTGCGGGGTTCCATTACGGCCCCGCGGTTTCAGGAGGGCATGAATGAATAAGCTCGGTGTTTGCGCCGCGGCGGCGTTGCTGTTCTCCGCGGGCCTCGCGGGCGCGGAAGTGAACTTCGACGGAGGGCAGGCCGCGGCCGCCTCCCTGCTGGACGAACTGAAGGGGTTCAATCCGCCGCATCCCGGCCAGCCAGTGCACCCCGGCCCCGTAGGCCCGGTGCATCCAGTACATCCTCCGCAGCCGGGTCCTCAGCCCGGACCTTGGCACCCGTATCCCGTGCCGCCACCTCCGGGGCCCCACCCTTATCCAGGCCCGCAGCCAGGTCCCTGGTATCCTCATCCGGTGCCGCCTCAGCCCTATCCGGGCTGTCACAGCCCTTCCGTAGTGATCAAGGACGGCGGTTCTATATACAGCGACGGCGATATGCTGGGTTCCGACGCGGTGGACTATCAGGCCAGCTGCACCGGCGAGGTGGCCTGGAAGGACAGCTACGGCTATCTGCACAAGGGCGCGGCGCAGCTGGGCGGCGACGTGAGCGATTACAAAATAGCCATGTACACCGGCAACGTGGCCTGGACCAATACCTATGGCGGCCTGTTTAAGGACGCCAGCCGCCTGGGGGACGGGCCGCAGAACTACCAGGTCCTGGACTACACCGGCGACGTGATCTGGACCGACGGTTACGGCTATCTTTACAAAAATGACGTGCGTCTCGGGCAGTCCCCGCAGAGTTATAAGACCGCCTCTTTTACCGGCGACGTGGTCTGGGCGGACAACTACGGCGACCTCTATAAGAACGACGTCAAGCTCTTCTCCGGAGTTAAGGACTACCAGGTGGCCGGCCGCACCGGAGATGTGGCCTGGACGGATAGTTACGGCGATCTCTACAAGAACGGGCAGAAGGTGGCCAGCGACCAGTCCGGCTATTCCATGGACGAGTTCGGCAAGCTGGTCTGGACGGACGGCTCCGGCGACCAGCACGTGTCTTGAGCCGGCGGCGGAATTAAGAAAGCGCGGCCTGCGGGGGCCGCGTTTTCTTTGTGCGCCCTGGTCACGGCCTCCGGCCGCGGCGGTGTAGGCGATGGCGGAAAGGCTGGCAGGCGAGATGAAGGCGGGCTCCCGCGACAAGGCCGCGTTCTGGATAGACCTCGAGATGGAGAAGGGCGAGCCTAAGCATAAGGCCTCCGTCGAGTTCTACGCGCTGCACGGCGAAGACGGCAAGTACCTCGGCTGCTGGAGTTCACTCAGGGCGTGCAGGCCATAAGGGAACCGCAGGGGCAGAAGCGGCTGATGGACTGAGGCCCTGCGCGCTTACGAAGGGTTGTTATACAAGCCCGGCCAGATGGGGGCCAGAGAGCGTACGAAGGAGTCAGTTATGCCCGACATCGCGGATTGCACGTCTATGCCCTCGTAGGACATGGAGGCAGACCACAGCACGGTTCCGGTCTTGACGTCCACCATGCGCGACAGCATCGAAACATTGGCCGTGGTGCTGAGCAGCTGGGAGTTGGGGATGCCCATCACCGAGCCTTCGGAGTAGACGGAGCCGCCGCCCACCTGCGTCACGGTGGTCGGCTGGAATATCGATTTGCCGCCGGCCTGGGTGACCAGGTACGAGGTCTGCGGCGTGCTTTCTGACACGGTCCCGACGAAAAGCGCGTCCACGCCTAGCAGCTTGCCAAGTTTTTGCGCGGTGGCCGGGTCGAAGGAGCCCGAATTGGAGAGAGACTGTTCCCTCATCACGTCGGCCAGGCGCTGGCGCTCTACGACGTCGGCGCCGCGGGCCACCAGGCTCTGCGTCATCAGATCGGCGGCCAGGTCGCCCTGCGGACCATTAAACGAAAGCACGGCGACGCGCTTTATGGCCGCGAAGTCCGCGCGCGGGTTCACCGCCACGTTCGGCGTGACGCAGGCGGAAAGAAGCAGCAGGGCCGGTATCAGGGATAGCTTTTTCATTGTTTCAGGTTGTTGAGGTGCTTGATGGCGGTCTCGCGCATATGATCGTTCGGCGCGTTGTCCAGGCAGGCCTTCCAGGCGGCCACGGCCTGCGGCTTGAGACCTTTTTTCTCATAGATCAGGCCGAGCATATAGTGGATTATGGGTTCCTTAGGTTCCAGCCTGGCCGCGCTCTCGAAGGCTTTTTGCGCGTCGTCTATCCTGTGCAGGCGAGTATAAACGAACCCCAGTTTCTCGTAAAGCTCCCCGTTGCCTGGCTGGAGAACCAGCGCCTGCTCCAAGTCTAGCGCGGTCTTGGCCAGTTCCGCCGGGGTCTGAGACTTTATTTCGGCGGCAGAAGGGATTTTATTTGCCTGGGCCATGGCCGGCAGCGAGCAGCACAGCAGGACCGCAGATAAAAAGTATTTCATAATGACCTCCGCATCACAAGAGCATATAAAATACTGTGGCTTTTGGGTAGTCTGTACCGGCCCCTGGATTTGATAAGATTTATTCCGGGCTCACCGCGCCCCAGGAGGAACCATGAAATTCACTTTCTCTCACAATAACCTGAACGTGCTGGACCTGGAGAAGAGCCTGAAGTTCTACAAAGAGGCGCTGGGCCTCTCCGAGGCCCGCCGCAAGGAGGGGCCTGACGGCAGCTTCGTGCTGGTCTTCCTAGGCGACGGCACGACCCCGCATCGCCTGGAACTCACTTGGTTGCGCGACAGGAAGAAGAAGTACGACCTGGGAGACAACGAGATACACCTGGCCTTCAACGCGGACGACTACGCCGCTGCCCGCGAGCTGCACCGCAAGATGGGCTGTATCTGCTACGAGAACGACGCCATGGGGATATATTTCATAGAGGACCCGGACGGCTACTGGCTGGAGATACTGCCGGAGAAAAGATGAAACCGGACAGGCCGGGCCCGGCTGGCGCCAGACCGGAGATAAGCGGCCGGAGCGCGGATTTTGTCCTGCTGGCTAGGCTGGGCGCCGTCTTAACAGCGCTGCTGAGCGCGGCGTACCTTTACTTCTTCGCCAGGCGCTGAGGCTCTCATGCAAGTCCCTGAACGGCGCATAGCGCACGTGGACATGGACGCATTCTTCGCGGCCGTGGAGCAGCGCGACGATCCGGCGCTAAAGGGGAAGCCGGTGATAGTGGGCGCCGACCCCAGGGGCGGCCGCGGCCGAGGGGTGGTTTCCACCTGCTCCTACGAAGCCCGCGGGTTCGGCGTGCGCTCGGCCATGCCTATCTCCGAGGCCTGGCGCCGCTGCCCGAAGGGCGTCTACCTGCGTCCCGATTTCCGCAAATATTCTGCCGTCTCGGAGCGGGTACAGGGTATCTTCGGGGAGTTTACGCCGGATATAGAGCGGGTCAGCATAGACGAGGCCTTCCTGGACATCACGCGCAGCGCGCACCTCTTCGGAGGTCCGCTGGAGACCTGCCGCCGCCTTAAGGAGCGGGTCAGGGAAGAAACGGCCCTCACCTGCTCTGTGGGGCTGGCCCCGACCAAGATGGCCGCCAAGATAGCCTCCGACCTGAAAAAGCCGGACGGCCTGGTGGAGGTCCGCGAGACTGGTCTGCGCTCTTTCCTGGCGCCGCTGGACATCTCGCGGCTGTGGGGCCTGGGGTCTAAGACGGCGGAGGTGCTGCGCGGCCGCGGCATAAACACCATAGGGGAGCTGGCTGCGGCCGAGGCGGAGTTGCTGCGCGGCCTGGGCGCCCGCGGCGTTGAACTGAAGCGGCTGGCGCTGGGGGAGGACCCCCGTGAGGTGACGCCCGAGTCCGAGGCCAAGTCCGTCAGCAACGAGATAACTTTCGAGCGCGACACTTCGGACGCACGCGAGATACGGGAGTCACTGGTGGCCCTGGCCGACAAGGTCTCCTCCAGGCTTAGGGGGGACGGCTTCAAGGGGCGTACGGTTACGTTGAAGATAAGGCTGGAGGGCTTCGAAACTTATACCCGCGCCAGGACTCTGCCGTTCTCCACCAACTACACGGACGTGATCTCAAGGGAGATTTTGGCCCTGTGCGCAGCCTTCGACAGGAGGCGGAGAAAGGTCCGGCTGCTCGGGGTGAAGGTGTCCGGCCTGATTCCGGCGGGGGAGAGGGAGAGCCTCTTCGAGGATGAGGAGGACGCCAGGCGGGAAAAGGCGCACCGGGCCATAGAGGAGATCAGGGAGAAGTTCGGCCGCTCGGCCATCTACCGGGCCGGCGGAAAGAAGGATATCTGAGGGTTATTTCCCCGGGGGTGGCAGCAGGGAGTCCCCGGAGGAGTCGGTCCACCCGGTCAGGGTGTGAAGGTAGTTCTTCCACTTGGTTTCCAGCGAGGGCACGGTGACGGCGCCTTCCGGCGCGGACGCCGCGTAAAGCATGGCTCCGAAGAGCGTGTCCTGCAGCGTCTCGGCCACGGCGGCTGGCTCGCCCTTGAGCGTGAACGCCTTTTCCCTTACCCCGGCCAGCAGGTGCTCCACCAGCCTTTCCCGTCCCTTGTCTATCATGCCGGTGAAGAGCTTCGAGAAATCTTTCCCGCGCCCGGCCAGGTAGTAGAGCAATATCAGCACCTGCGCGTCCTGGCGGCGCGCGCGCAGCGCCCACAGCACGTTGCCGAGGCAGTGCTTGAGAAGCCTGCGGCCGGCCCCGTCCTCCGGACGCATCAGCGCGGCCACCGTCTCGTGGTTGTGGCCGATGATCTCGCGCACCATGTCGGCGAAGAGCGAGTTCTTGTCCGGGAAGTGGTACATCACCGCCGACTGGCTCAGCCCGATGTCGTCGGCTATCATCTGGAAACTCGCTTCCGCGAAGCCGTGCCTGGCGGCAAGCTTTATGGCGGACAGGATGATCCTGCCGCGCGTTTTCTCTCCCTTGGAGGTTTCCGGCCTCGATTTCATCGTTACGATTCTACATAATTAGGCGCCGCAGGGCCTATGGGGCCGGGCCCAGGCGTGGCGTGGGCCCATAGACCCATGACGGGGAGGGGGCGCCGACATACAATGTATTACATTGTTTTATCGGAGTCATGCTCGGCCCGGAGGCCCCGGATAATGAGAACAATAACGGTTGCGGTCCTGTCGTTCTTCCTCTGTCTGGCGCCTGTCCGCGCCAGATCGACCCCTGCCGGCGGCGGGCCGGCGGCGGGGGGGTATCCGGACCCTGCGCTGGAGGATTTCGTCGAGACCGCCTACGGCTACCTGAACCCGGCAAACAGACCTCCGTCCGACCTTCGGGACGCGCCGGCGCCGGAAGCCTTTGCCGGGGAAGCCCGCCGGAATGGCGGCTATGTCTACGTAAGGCTTACTGTCCTGGCTTTACGGCGCGCTGCGGTGCTGAAGAAACTCCTGGAGCTGGACGGATTCGTGCTTCAAGGAGAGCGGCTGCACGGCAAAAGCCGGGGCGGCGAGGTCGTCCTTCTCGGCTGGCTGAGGGTCTCCTCGCTGGATTCGGCCAGGGCCGTTCCGGGCGTGCTCCTGGTAAGGACTGGTACCGGCAGGACGCCTTTATAAGCCGCGTTAATTTTAATACCATGACAACTATGCCCATCTCCAGGACATTCGAGTACGAGCATAAGGTGAAACCGGAAGAGATAGACGGGCTCGGCCACGTGAATAACCAGGTCTACCTGGACTGGTTCATGGAGGCAGCCTCGCGTCATTCAGCGGCGGCCGGCTGGGATATAGAGCGCCTGCTGGTCTTTGGCGAGGGCTGGGTGGTGAGGCGCCACGAGATAGACTATCTGCTGCCCGTGCTGCCCGGGGACGCCGTCAGGCTGCGGACCTGGGTGGAGACCGCGGAAAAGGCCTCCTCCGAGCGCCGCTACGAGGTGGTGCGCCTCTCCGACGGCAGGACGGCTTGCCGCGGTCTGACGGTCTGGGTATGGATAAACTATAAGACCGGCAGGCCCGTCCGCATACCATCCGAGGTGGTGAAGGCCTTCGCGGATTGGGCGCCTTAAGGGTCTCCCCGGGGCCATTCCCCGGCCGCCGGCATCCCCGGCGGTCTTTTTTTTTAAAGGCGCCGCCTTTTGCAACTTTTGTGACTTTTACAATTATTTGACTTTAGCTTTTCCGTTTGTTAAACTGGAGGCACTAGGGGTTCGGGTTCACTTACATCTAAGTCCGGCGGGATCCGCGGTCCGTGTGCATCGGGGCGCGGACCATGCAGTTCCCTCCTCGCGCGGCCTGACCCTTGGCGGCTGGAGGTTTATATGTCGCTTAAAGTTATCATAGCTGACGATCACGCCATGGTGCGTGAAGGGATAAAGGCCCTGCTGGAAAAACGCGGCAGGGAGATGGAGGTGGCCGGCGAAGCTGCGGACGGACGGGAGCTTCTCGAACTGGCGCGCAGGACTCCGGCCGACGTATACGTCATCGACGTGGGTATGCCGCACCTTAACGGGTTGGAGGCTGCCTCCAGGCTGCTGCGCCGGAACAGCGGCGCCAGGATCGTGTGTCTGGGCATGGAGTGCGACAGGGAAGCGGTACGCAAGGCGGTTATAGCCGGAGTGCGGGCCTACGTGCTGAAGGAGAACACCGCGGCGGAACTGATGAAGGCCATATACGCGGTGGCGCGCGGCGGCTCCTATTTCAGCTCGCAGGTCTCAGCCCTGGTCCCGGTCGGTCCAGCCGCCGGCGGCGCTCCGGAACTTCCCGACCAGGCAGGACGCCTTACCTCTAAGGAGAGGGAGATAATACAGCTCATCGCGGAGGGGCTGGCCGACAAGGAGATCTCCCGAAGACTAAGTATTTCCCGCAACACCGTGCACGCGCACCGCAACAACATATCCAGGAAGCTGGATATACACAAGCAGACCGACCTGGTGCGCTTCGCGATAAGGGAAAAGATAGCCGCGGTCTGAGAGCGCGCCGGCGCCGGGAACTGTTGACGGCATTTTAGGCGAGCAAATAGCCCGTTCCGGCGATTCAACCGTGCGGGGCGAATTTATAGATCCTGGTTATGGGGGATAGGGTTAGTTGGGCGGTCTGCCGTAGGCATCCCGCCGCGCTTCCGGAGAAAAAGGGGAAGCGCTCGGGGGGCGCCGGCGGCGCGGAAACGGGGTTTACGGCAGACCGCTGCCAACAGTTAAAGCCGAAAAAATGCTGGCCGTGTGCGGGCTTGTTCTCTGCCGGGCCTGCAGCGGGGCGAGGGGGGGTATGCTGAGGGAAGAGGCCGGGAAGATAACAAACTTCTATGAGAGGGAATTCGCCGCCCTGAAGGATCACTGTAGAGCCGGGGGCGGGGCGTGACGCGCGTGATCGAAGCGGCCAAGGACGGACTGTCCGGGCGCACCGGGTTCTTGGCGCCGCGGGTGGTAAGCGTGAAACTGGAGGACGGGCTTTACCACGTCATTCTTGACGTGCTGGAGCCCGAGGGGGGCCTGCTGCGCACCTACGACGTGGTCGTGGACTCCTCGGGGGACGTGCACGGTTACGCGCCCCTGGCAAGCGGCCCCGTTTCCGAATGAAAACGCAGCTGGCCTGGCCCAAGTGCCCTGAGGCCTTTCATCAGGCGGTCTATGTCGGCTTCGTTGTTGTAAAAATGCAGGGAGACCCTTATCCCGCCGCCGCGGGCGGCCGTCATTATGCCCATCCGCTCCAGCCTGGCCACAGCTTTGGCCGGGTCCTTGGCCTTGATTATCGTTATCCCCGAGCGGCAGTCCCCGCCGCGGGGGGTGGCGATGCCGGCCCCAAGCTCGGCTAGTCTTTTTTCAAGGTAGGAATCCAGCTCCAGGATGCGCTCCTGTATGTTCCCCACTCCGAGGCCGCGCAGCAGCCTGGCCGCGGCCCCAAGCGCGAAGATGGGAGCGAAGTGCGCGCAACCGCCCTCCAACGCCGAGGCCGATTTCTTGAGGGCGGTGGCTCGGTTGTCCATTTCCTCCGGCGCCGGGACCGAGCGCCAGCCCGCCTGAGGGAACTTGACCCTGCCGAGCCATTTGCGCGAGGCATAAAGACCGGCGGCCCCGTAGCCGGCCATTGTCCATTTGAAGCAGGAAAAGACCATGAAATCTGCGCCGGACCTGTGGACGTCCACCGGCATGGCGCCAAGAGCCTGGGTGGAGTTGAGCACGAATATGAGGCCCTTCCTCCGGCAGAGCCGGCCCAGGGCCTCCAGGTCCTGCCTGAAGCCTGTGCGGTACTGCACGTAGCTGGAGACCAGTATTTTGGTCCCCGGCCGTATGGACCTCTCTATGGCCTCTATCGGGTAGCGGCCGTCCATGGGCTCCGCGAACGCCACCTTGTAGCCCAGGTTTAGCCAGGGCATAGTGGAGGAGGGAAACTCGTCGCGCATTGCGAGTACTCCGCCGTGCCCTTTCAGCGCGCCGGCCACCAGGCTCATGCCGTGCGAAGTGTTAATGGTAAAGGCCGTTTCTTCCGGAGCCGCTCCTATCAACCCGGCCAGTTCGGCGCGGGACTCCTCCATCCGCTTGAGCCATTTCTCCCAGTAGGCGTCCCCGTGCTCCAGGGCTTCCCTGTAATAGGCCGCCCCGGCCTCCGCCACAGGTACGGCGAGCGGGGCTCCGCCCGCCGCGTTCAGGAAGGTGTATTTTTTCAGGGCCGGGAACAGTTCCCGCGCCGCTTTCCAGTCCGGTTTCCTCATGTCCGGTATGATAGCAAAAACTCCTGCCTGACTATTTGGTAAAATATAGGGAGTAATGGAGGTCCTATGGCTCTCGCAAAACGCGTCGGCATCTTCCTCGGTGTAAACCTGCTCATCCTGCTCACGCTGTCCGTGACGCTGAACTTTCTGGGCATCGGCGGTTATTTCAGCTCGCGCGGTATAGACTATCACGCCTTGGTGCTGTTCTGCCTCGTCTGGGGCATGGGCGGCGCCTTCATCTCGCTGGGGCTTTCCCGCGTAATAGCCAAGTGGACCATGGGCGTGAAGGTCATAGATCCGGCCACCACCGATCCCGCTCTTTCCGAGCTGGTCAATGTCGTGCATTCGCTGGCCTCCGCGGCTGGTCTGCCGAAGATGCCGGAGGTGGGCTACTACCCCAGTCCGGAGATAAACGCTTTCGCCACCGGCCCGACCAAGAGCCGCGCGCTGGTGGCCGTCTCGGCGGGCCTGCTGCAGACCATGGACAGGGAGCAGCTGGAGGGAGTGTTGGGGCACGAGATTACCCATATAGCCAACGGCGACATGGTGACTATGACGCTGATACAGGGCGTGATAAACGCGCTGGTGATGTTTCTGGCGCGCGTTATAGCCTTCTTCCTGGCCAACAGGGGGAACGACGGCGAGCGTTCGTCGGCCCCCAGCTACATAGTAATCTTTCTGCTGGAGATATTCCTCAGCTTCCTCGGCATGATAGCGGTGGCCGCCTTCTCGCGCTGGCGCGAGTACAGGGCGGACGCCGGCGGCGCGCGACTGGCCGGGCGCGAGAAAATGATAAACGCGCTGGAAGCGCTGCGCCGCAACGTGGAAGAGGCCGACCTGACGCACAAGGCCTCGCTGTCCACGCTGAAGATCTCGGGAGGGCGCAAGTTCTCGCTGTTCGCCACGCACCCGCCGCTGGAGGACCGCATAGCGCGCCTTAAGGCCGGAGCCTGAAGGCCGCACGCAGCGGAGAGACGCCGCCCCTTCGCGGGGCGGCTTTTTTTCGGCCGCCGCACGGGAGAAGTTGGTATAATCACAGGTAGGGGAAAGATATGTGCGGCAGATATTCGCAGACCTTCGACCTGGCCGAGCTGGTCAAGCGTTTCGGGCTAAAGCAACCGCCATTCAACGCCAGGCCTTCCTATAATATCGCTCCCGGAGCTATGGCGCCGGTGGTCTGCGCCGGCGGGCTGAGGCTGATGAAATGGGGCTTTGTCCCGGCCTGGTCGTCAGGCGGCGGGGGGGTCCTGTCGCTCTTTTCCGCCGGCAACACACTGGAGCGGAAGTTCTCCGACGAGACCGCTCCGGACACTGCTATCCCCCAGCCCCGCGAAGGCTTCATCAACGCGCGAGCCGAGGGGATAGCCTCCCGCCCCGCCTTCAGGTCGGCCTTCTACAGGACGCGCTGCATAGTGCCCGCCGACGGCTTCTACGAGTGGCAGACCTCGGCCGGCGTAAAATCCCCCTACAGGTTCGCGCTGCGCTCCGGCGGCCTGTTCGGAATGGCGGGCGTCTACGAGGAGAGAAGTTCCACTTTCGCCGTCATCACCACGGCGGCGAGCGCGCTGGTGCGTACGGTGCATCACCGGATGCCGGTGATACTGGAGCAGCGCCACGAGTCCATGTGGCTGGACCCTAAGTTCAGGGACAGCGAGACGCTGCTCCCATTGCTGCGCGCCTACGACTCCGGCCTGATGCGCGGCTATCGCGTCTCGGACGTGGTTAACGCCCCGTCCAACGATTCGCCGGCCTGCGTCGAACCGCTTAGGGAATGAGGCGCGGCCGCGGGCCGCTGCAATCCGGCCTTTTCAGCCGATTCATCGCTTTCTGTAGACCCGGCGGCTTTTGCCCTACCGAGGGCCAGGGCGGCGCCGCCTGCGAACTGCTCTTTTTGCTTTTCGGTTGAAGGGCCTGAAAAGCCGGCAGAACGGCGCAGGCTGCCATGGCCTTGAGCAGGTCTCCGGCTGGGAACAGCGCAACGCCCAAGCGGAAGGTCTCGGCCGGCAGGATAAAAAAGCCTACAGTATCAGCGGCGTCCGCACGAAGGTCCCCATGACCTCGGCCGAGGGGGGGGAAGAGCGCGTCAAGCGCCTTCAGATCTTGCCGGCAGCGTTTCAGAGGAGAGTCGCTTCTGGGCCGGTGGCTACTACAATCTCGTCGTGGCCGGTGCCGCCCGGGGCGCTTTTCTTCATGCAGACCACGGCCGGCCTGTGGCCGCGGCACTCTTCTTCGGAGTACTGCGCGTAGGAGACGATAATCAGCAGGTCGCCCTTCTGGACCAGGCGGGCCGCGGCGCCGTTGACGCCGATGACGCCCTTGTCCCCGTAGAGCACGTAAGTGGAGAAACGCGCCCCGTTGTTAACGTCGTAGATATCCACCTTCTCGTGCTCGAGCAGGTCAGCCTTGCGGCAAAGCGCCCGGTCTATCGTGATGGAACCGTTGTAGTCTATGTCGGTCTGCGTCACCGGCACCCGGTGCAGCTTGGATTTCATCAGCGTTCTGGTCATTTCTTTGCCCTCTCCTTGTTCATGCGCGCCGCCATGGCCGTGCCATGCAGCACCAGGTCAGGGACGATGTGGTCGAAGAGACCGGCGTCCCCGAACAGCTTGGAGAAACCGCCGGTGCCTATGACTAGCGCGTCCCCGCTGAAATACCCCTTTTTTATCCTGGCGGCTATGCCCTCTATGGCCAGCAGGTTGGAATGGTAGAGGCCGGACTGGATGGAGTCCACCGTGGTCTTGCCCACGAGTTCATGGGGCCTTACTATCTCGACGCGCGGCAGTTTGGCCGTGCGGGAGGCGAGCGCCTCCATCGAGATGCGCAGCCCCGGCATTATCAGTCCGCCGAGGTATTCTTTTTTCGCGGTGACCGCGCAGAACGTGGTGGCGGTGCCCAGGTCCACGATGACCAGATTCCTTTCCGGGAACATGGCGCCCGCCGCTATGGAATTGGCTATGCGGTCAGCCCCGACCTCCTGAGGGTTCTTGTACTTGATGTTGAGTCCCGTCCTGGCGCCGCCCTGCAGCAGGAACGGCTCGATGCCGAAGTACTTGGCGGACATCTGGTGCAGGGTGTAGAGGAGGTCCGGCACCACGGAACAGATTGCGACGTCGTCTATAGCTCGGCGGTCTATGTCGTTCTCGCGCAGGGCGTTTCTGAAGAAGGTGCCGAACTCGTCGGAGGTGGCGCTGCGGGAGGTGGCGCGGAACCTGGCTACGAGCTTCTCCTCCCTGAAGACACCGGCGAAGATCTGAGTGTTGCCCACGTCCAATGCTAGCAGCATATTGCCTCCCTGGAACCCGTGCCCGCGCCGCCGCGTGAACGGGCTTTTAAAACACGTTCGGCCGCACCGTGGCCTCGCTCAAAATTCGCCCGCCGCGCTAGGCAAGCTGCGGGCTCAACGACGGTTTTGCGTTCCTGTCCCCGCGCCGCCACGTCCAAGGTCCCGATGAATTCTGGTATCAAGTCAAAAAGTTTTTCGGCTAGTTCCTCCGGGCCCTCGCAGTCGAAGATACGGCGGCCGGAGCGGTAGATGTGGAAAGGATGGGTCTTCTTCATCTCGCGGGTGTCGTTGTGGACGACGAGGTCGGCGGAGGCGAGGGCGCGGACCTTCCTGAGCGCCTGCGCTTTGCCCGCGCCGGCGGTGAGCTTGAAAGCTATAAGGAGCGGCGCTGGGTGGCTGCCTGCCGCGGCGTAGGACTTTATGCGGTCTAATATCTTGAAGTTGCGGCGCAGGATCACGCGCAGCTCGCCCGCGGCGGAGGAGATCTTCGCGGAGCGCCCGGGGCGGTATTTCCTGGCGCCGGCCTCTATCAGGACCGGGGAATAGTCGCTGACCGCGGCAAGGTGGATGACGGCGTCGAAACGCTCGGCCTTCAGCGCCGTCCTCAGCGCGGCGTCCAGGTCGGAGAAGGATTCGTAGTTCCTGACGCGGATGCCCCTGCCCGAAGGGCGCTCCGCCGCGGCGGAGCGCAGGCAGAGGACGGAGCAGGTGCGCGCGGCCAAAAGTTCAGCCAGGACGCGGCCGGTACGGCCGGTGCTTGTGTTGGTGACGACGCGGGCGGCGTCTATATGCTCCCGCGTGCCGCCCGAGGTAATCAGCACCTTCATAAGGCTTTCTCTATCTCCTTGCAGATGGCCTCCGGCTCCAGTAGGCGGCCTTCGCCTGTGTCGCCGCAGGCCTGGTAGCCCCTGGCGGGGCCCAGCAGCTTCACTCCCCAGCCCTGCAGCGTCTTCACCGAGCGTTTGGTCGCGGGGTGCGCCCACATACTGGCGTTCATCGCCGGGGCTATAAGATATGGCTTATTGAAGCCGCAGGCGAGGAAGATGGTGGAAATGTAGTCGTCGGCTATGCCGGCGGCGAACTTGTTGATGATGTTGGCGGTAGCCGGACAGACGATGGCCAGGTCCATCCACTTGGTAAGATTGATGTGCTCCAGCGCCGAGCGATCCTCGAAGGTGTCGGTATAAACGGCGCGACGGGTCAGGCCTTCCAGCGTGGACTTTCCTATGAACTTCAGGGCGTTCTGCGAGCAGACGGTCTTCACGTCGTGCCCTTCCTGCACCAGGCGGGAGACTACGTTGCACGCCTTGTAGCAGGCTATGGAGCCTGTCAACTGGAAGAGTATGTTGCTTTTACGCTTCGACATTGTCTATCAGCCTCACTTTGCCGAGCTTCGCCGCCGCCAACCTGCGGCCCCAGCGTTCCTCGACGTAATCGGGCTCGAAGCCCAGCTTAGCCAGGGCTTTCTTCATCCTGGAAAGGGGAGCCCCGGAGGTCAGGACCATGTTCAGGGCCGGGGCTATGGCCCGTTCTTCTTCGCCCAGCAGCAGGTTGCGGGAGCTCATCGCCAGCCCGTCGGGCTCGCGCACGATGGGGCAGGGCACTATCTTCACGTCGAGGAAGAGCGCCTCGGCCATGCCTCTTACCAGGCGGTACTGCTGGTAGTCCTTCTCGCCGAAATAGGCGCGGTCAGGCTTCACCAGGTTCAGCAGCTTCAGCACGACGGTCAACACTCCGTCGAAGTGTCCCGGCCTGCGCGCGCCGCAGAGCGCGCGGCTTTCCTCGTTCTCGCTGACGCGGTAGCGGTAGCCGTCCGGGTATATTTCGCTGGCCGCCGGGACCAGCAGGAAGTCGGCGCCGCCGGCCTTGAGCAGTTCGGCGTCGGCGGCCAGTGTGCGGGGATAGCGGGCGAGATCCTCCTTGTCGTTGAACTGGGCCGGGTTCACGAAGACGCTGACGGCCGTCAGGCCGTTCTCGCGGCGGGCGCGGCGCAGCAACGAAAGGTGCCCCTCGTGCAGCGCGCCCATCGTCGGGACGAACCCCAGGCTCTTGCCGGCGAAGCGTCCTCCCGCCCGAAGCGTCCTCCACTGCTTTACGCTATTTACGGCGATCATGGCCGCTCCTCCTCCGCCAGCGCGTAAGGCCTGGCGTCCGGCCTTCCGTGACCCGAAGGCTCGGGCGGGAAGGCTCCGCCTTTGACCTCTGAATCGAAGGCGTCCAGCGCCTCTTTCACCAGGCGCCGGCCGTCCAGATATTTTTTTACGAACGAAGGCGGCTGGCCGTAGAGGCCGAGCATATCCTGCATGACCAGCACCTGCCCGTCGGTGCTGGGCCCGGCACCGATGCCGATTACTGGTATGCTCAGCGAGCGGGTTACGCGCTCGGCCAGCTCCCCGGGCACGCACTCCAGCACCAGCGCGAAGCAGCCGAGCTTCTCTAGCTCCAGCGCCTGGGCCGCGAGTTTCTCCGCCGAGGCCTTGTCCCTGCCCTGGGTGCGGTAGCCGCCGAGCCGGTTGAGCGCCTGCGGCGTCAGTCCGAGGTGGCCCATCACCGGGATGTCGGAGGTTATAACGTGAGAGATAATGTCCGCGTGACCGTCCAGGCCCTCTATCTTTACCGCCTGCGCGCCGGCGCGGGCGAGCTTTTCCACGGTTTCCATGGCGGAGGCCAGGCCCTTGCGCGTGGCGAAAAATGGTATGTCCGTCACCAGCAATTTGTCCTTCACGGCGCGGGCCACGGCGGCCGTGTGCAGGGCCATCAGGTCCGGGGTCGCGGCTATGGTGGACGGATGGCCGTGCATGACCATGGCCAGGCTGTCGCCTACGAGCACGCAGTCGGCGGCCGACTCGGCGGCTACGGAGGCTAGCGTATAGTCGTAGGCCGTGATCATGGAGATCCTGGGCCCGGGCTTCCTGTAATTGTAGAAGTCGGTTATTTTCATGATATGTCCTTTGCGACCCCAGGAGCGGGCGCGGGAACGGATAAGCAAAACCGTCGTCTAACCTGCCGCTTGCGTCGCGCGGCAGGGGAGTACCGAGCGAGGGAACGGTGTTCCAGAGCGCGTTTTGCGTTCCGGTCATGTGAGCGCTTCTGGAATGGCGTATAAGCTTTGGCAAAAGCAGAGTAAATTTTTGCGTAGGGGCCGTCGCCCAGAGCTGAAATATCCGAGTTGACGGTAGCCTCGTCGCCGCGGGCAATTGGGCCGGTGAGGGCGGAATCGGGGGAAGAGGCAAAGTTATCCAGGGAAGCCTGGAAGTAACGCACGGCTTCCTCGCGCGTTACGCCGAACTGCGCCAGGCCGGAGAGCGCCTTTTGCCACAGCATCACCGGCATGTTCGCCCCCAGCGCGCAGAGGGCGTGGTAAAGTTGTTTTTGCTCCCTGCTCACGCGCAGTATGGGGTTGGAGAATTCCGGGACCAGCTTTTTCAGGGATACGCCGGGTTCCAGAACGAAGGGGATAGCCTGATACTCCGCGAGCGTCAGCTCGCGGGGCGAGAGCGGCCTGAACGGGTGCATGGCGTAGGCGCCTTTCAAGGAGAGGCTGCCGGAGAAATGTATGAGCCTCTTTGCCCGCAGGAAAGGGTTGGCGGCTATGAACGGCTGTATAGCCGCGTCGCTCAGCAGGAGGAAAACAGCGGGACAGGACGCGAAGACCTCCCCGGGGCTGAGCCCGGAGCGCCTGTCCCATACCTTATAAGGGATCTTGAGGAGCCGGAAATAGGCCTGTAGATGCGCCGAAGCGCGGCCGGCGCCGGCTATGCCGTAGGGTCTTCTCATAACTTGGGTACCTGTCCTTCAGGGATCAAGTCCGCTTCCGTCATTATAGCAAAACAGGCTTCAGCCGCACGTCAGCCCATGTGGGGGGTATGGATTTTGTAAAATAGTAGACATGACAAAGGACCGCCGCGGGCTTTTCCTCAACTTCCTGTTTCTCTTCCTCGGCTTCTCGCTGCTGACGCGGTTGACGCTGCTTGTGCTGGCCTGGCCGCACATGGACCCGGGCTTCTGGAATCACGCCTGGACCATAGTCAAGATGCTGCTGGCCGGCGTGTTCTACGACTGTGTCGCCTTCTCCTACGGCGCCGCCGCCCTGGCGTTTTACCTCTTGCTGCTGCCGGAGAGGATATACTCTCACAGCTGGCACAGGCCGGTGATGTACGCACTGTTCTTCGCCACGTCCGTGCTGCTGGCCTTCAATCTGGTGGCGGAATACTACTTTTACCTCGAGTTCGGCGTCCGGTACAACTTCATCGCCGTGGACTACTTGGTCTATACCAAGGAGGTGGTGGGCAACATCACCGAGTCCTACAATCTGCCGGTGGTGCTGCCGTCCGTGGTAGTGGCCGGCGCGGCCGCGCTGTGGCTTTTCGGCAAGCGGCTGTCGCTGTGCTTCGCCGAGAAGCTCTCCTTCGCCCGCAGGCTGGCCTGGGGCCTTCCCGTCCTGCTGCTGCCGTTGCTGTTCTACTTCACCGTGGACAGCCGCCTTGCGCAGGTTTCGGATAACAACTACTGCAATGAAGTGGCGATGAACGGCTTCTACTCGCTCTGGTCCGCCTTCTTCGCTAACGAGCTGTCCTATAACAGGTTCTATAAAACCATAGACGACGCGCAGGTCTTCAGGATCCTGCGCGCGGACCTGGCCCAGCCCGGCGTGAAGTTCCTCGATGACGGAATGGACATCACGCGCACGGTCGCGGCTCGCCGCCCGCTGCGCAAACTCAACGTCGTCCTGGTGGTCGGCGAGAGCCTCAGTGCCGAGTACCTGGACGCCTTCGGCGCCTCGCACGGCAAGGGGGACCTGCCGACGCTCAACGCGCTGCGCGACAAGTCTCTTTTCTTCAACCGTTTTTACGCCAGCGGCACGCGCACCGTGCGCGGCCTGGAGGCTATCACTCTCTCCATACCGCCGCTGCCGGGCGAGTCCATCATCAAGCGCCCTGACAACGGGGATTTCTACTCCTGGGGCTCGGTGATGCGCGGGCTGGGCTACGAAACGCGCTTCATCTACGGAGGGTTCGGCTATTTCGATAACATGAACGAGTTCTTCTCGGCCAACGGCTACGATATCGTGGACCGCTCCGACTTCTCCAGCAACGAGGTCACCTTCGCCAACATCTGGGGCGTCTGCGACGAGGACCTGTTCATGAAGACCGTGCAGGTGGCCGATAAGGACTACAAGTCCGGCAAGCCGTTCTTCTACACGATAATGACCACGTCCAACCACCGGCCGTTCACCTACCCGGAGGGGAAGATAGATATTTCGCCTAAAGGCAAGACCCGCACCGGCGCGCTGAAGTACGCCGACTACTCCATAAGCCGCCTGCTGGCTGAGGCGCGCAAACGGCCCTGGTTCAAGGATACGGTCTTCATCTTCACGGCGGACCATTGCGCCAACTCAGCCGGCCGCACCGATCTGCCGATCTACCACTACCACATTCCGCTCATCATCTACTCGCCGGGCAACGTCAAGCCGCGTTTGGTCAACACGCTGACCGCGCAGATGGACATGGGGCCTACGGTGCTTGGCCTGCTGGGCGTGCCATACACCAGCCGTTTCTTCGGCCGCGACATCCTGGACGGCAAGCCGGCCGGCCGGGCCATGCTCTCCACCTACGAGAAGCTGGGCTTCCTGACCGACGACAAGCTGGCCGTGCTCTCCCCTCAGAAGTACCTGGCCACCTACGAATGGAGCGACGACGGCTTCAAGAGGGCCCCCGATTCCGGCGACACGGCGTTCGGAGACGAAGCCGTCTCTTTCTATCAGGGCGCCAACTACATCTACAAGCACCGTTTGGACAGGATGAAATGAGACGGCGGCCGTTAAGCGGTCTAGGGGCCTTGACGGCCGGACTCCTCCTCTACCTGTTCTTTGCGGGCGCGCCCGCCGAGGCCGAGCCCGGGGTCTCGTCAGGCGCGGCGCAGGACTCCTCCGTGCCCGGCGCGCCGGCCTCGTACGATTACGGCATGGAGTTGCGCCGGAGGGGGGACAATGCCGGCGCCAAAGCGGTATTCCTGAAGTTGCTGGAGAAGGACCCGTCCAGCACGGGGGCCCTGGAGGGACTTTCTCTGTCCTGCCTGTCGCTGGGGCAGTACAGGGAAGCCCGTGGGTATCTAAAGCGCTGGAACTCGCTTTCACCGCGCAGCAAGTACGCGCTTAGTCTTCTTCTCGAAGCGCAGGACCGGCTCAGGGACGAGGAGGGGGCGCTCAATACCTACCGCGAGCTGGCTGCCTGCGCTTCCGTAGACTGCTCGGTCAAGGAGGGGCTGGATTCCTACATGGAAAAGCTGCGCGGAGGGATCTTCCCCTACGGCAAGTCCTACAGGACGCGTTCCATGGAGGACCTGGATACGTCCAGCCCGCAGCGCATCCTTTACGAGGGGAGTTCCGCCGGCGCGTCTTTTCGGGAGCCGCTCAAGCCTGGCCTGGACCTTATCGGGGGGGCTGAGCTGGCGGAAGAAGCCCAGCGCAACGAAACCGACCCCGGTCATGAGTTCTCCTACTACGATATCCTGGACCAGACCTATTCCGCCGGGTTGTCCGGTCGCCCGGACAGGGACTTCAATTGGGAGGCGGAGTACGGCCAGTCCGAGCTTTACGACCTTAAGGGCTCGGCGGTCGGCCACAGGCTGTTCAGCAACGTCCGCCTCTCCGGCCAGTTCTACTCCGGAGATTCCAGGTTGAACCTTTCCCTGACCCGCTCTCCCAGGTACCTGCGCGGCTACGATTCTTCGGGGGCTTATTTCAGGCTGTTGGGGGAGAATTCGGCTAAGGCGGAGGGCGAGTTCAGCCGCTGGGACTGGGACTGGCTGGCCAGGGCCGGGCTAGTCAACACTTCGGACGGCAGCAACAGGCCATCGTGGGCGGTGAGCGGCGCGAGGGAGCTGGATAGCGACGTGCTGCAGGCCGGCTACTATCACGGCCAGCAGCAGTTCTACAACGGCTCCGCCGACAGGAAGCTGAGATACGTCGATACTGACGACCTCGTCCTGAGCTTCAGGCGCTACGTTAATGAGAGGTACCGGGCCGCGGTTTCATACGGCTATACCTCCTATTCCGATTCCAACGCGCAGGGTCACCTGGAGGGGGAGCTGACCGGCTGGCTGCCGTGGCAGAGGAACCTCTATGGAACCTACAGGTATTCCAGGCAGGATTTCCGGGACGCCTACGGCGGCTACTATTCGTTAGATACGCGCGCCCACTGGCTGGGCGTTTACTGGCGCGCCTGCGGCGGCCGGGACTGGTCGGCCTCGGCGGGTTACGAGCGCGGCTTCGTCTACGACCGCGTCCGGCACAGCTACGAGGGCAACAACTATCTCGCCGGCCTGGACTGGTACTCCGGCTCGCGCGCCTCCGTCCGCCTCAGCGCGGGAGAGAGCGATACTACCGTCGGCGACAAGTCCTACTCCGTCGGGCTGAAGGCCAGGTACAGTTTCCGTTGAGGCTTCCCCGCATCCCCGGTTATTTGGAAGGCCCCATCGTGCGCCTGTCCTGCTGGCCCCAGTCGCGCTTGCGGAAGGTGAGCGTGGCCTTGAGGCGTTCCAGCAGCATCAGTTGCCTGTAGCCGAAGAATTCCAGCGCGCCGAGGAGGCAGAGCCTCAGGATGTCGGAGTTCCGCTTGTAGCGCCTGAAATTATAGATATCAAGGAAGACGGCCCCGATGTTTATCGAGATGCCCCACAGGACGGCCATCAGCAGCAGGACGAAGGACCTGGCGCTCAGCATGCCGAGGAAGTAGAGGGCTGGTATCGCCAGGTAGCCGAAGAGCTCTATCAGCGGGCCGAAGAGCTCTACGAACACGAAATAAGAGACGCCGGCCAGGCTGGTCTCTCCGTATTTAGGGTTGAGGACCATGGCGCGGTTGAAAAGCAGCGCGTCTATCATGCCGCGGTGCCAGCGGTTGCGCTGGCGCAGCAGCATCCTCAGCGTGAAGGGCGCCTGAGTCCAGCAGACCGGGTCCGGCACGAAGAGGATCCTGTAGGGGATCCCTTTCTCGTGGCAGTGGCGGTGCAGCCGCATAACCAGATCCATGTCCTCGCCGACCGTCCTGCGGTAGCCGCCCACGGCTATCACCACGTCCTTGCGGAACACGCCGAAGGCGCCGGAGATTATCAGCAGGCTGTTCAACGCGTTCCAGCCGGTCCTGCCGGAGAGAAAGGAGCGGGTGTATTCCAGCACCTGCATGGCCTCCAGCGTAGTCGAGGGCAAGGCTATCTCGGTAACAGCCCCGCCCTCCACCCTGCAGCCGTTCAGAATGCGGATTATCCCGCCGGTGGCTATCAGCGAATCGTCCTCGAGGAACAGCTTGGAGGACTTCAGCAACGCGTCGGGCTCCAGCAGGGAATCCGCGTCTATGGAACAGAAGATCGGGTAGGAGGAAACGTTGACGCCGGCGTTGATGGCGTCGGCCTTGCCGCCGTTGAGCTTGTCCACCACTATCAGGTCCGGATATTCGGTGGAGCGGTAGACGGCCTGGATCTCCTCGTGCTGGACCTGGAGCCTCACCGGCTTGATGGAAGACTTCAGACCGAACTCCTCCCTGAGCACGGCCAGCGTGCCGTCTTCGGAACCGTCGTTGACGACTATAACCTCGAACTCGGGGTAATGCAGGTTCAGCAGGGCCCTGACGCTCTGCGCGATGACGGCGGCCTCGTTGTGCGCCGGCACGATCACCGAGACCGGCTTGTAATAGAACTCGCCGGCCAGCTGGCGGCGCGCCGTCCTGGAAGTGCTCAGGTAGGCGTGCTTCACTATGTCTCGCAGGGCCAGGACTATCAGCATCGTATAGACGCTGTTTACCGCCAGGAAATAGAGGAGGACGGCGTACTGGGATAACTGCACCGCGAAACGCAGCAGGGGGCCGCTCATCGCCCCTCCTGCGTCAGGGCGTAGGCGGCCGTTTCGGCGGCGAAGCGGTCGGGGGAGGCCGTCTCTTCCTTCAAGACCGCAGTCCCCTTGTCGCCCGAGCGCCGTAAGGCCATGGCCGCCGCCATGCGCACGTGGTAGTTGGGGTCGCGCAGCATTGGGCGGATCTCGGGCCGCAGGTCGGCGCAGCAGGCGTCCGAGTTATTGAGCGCCGTCATGCGTACGCGCCAGTCCGGGTGCTTCAGCGCGGCTGGGATGAAAGCGAAGTCGCCTATCCTGGCCAGGGCCTTCAGGGCGGCGATGAGTATCTCCGGCTCCTCCGGGTTGTTCAGGTAGTAGTCATGGAGGATCGCGCGGCCTTCTCCGCACGAGGCGTCGTAGCAGGCCGTGAGCATATCCCTTTTGATCAGGACCGGGACAAAGCCGTCGCTCATAACCTCGCGCATGAAGGCGCCGAAGTCTCCCGCCGCGTCCCTGTCCTTTAGCGCCCTGACCGCGTTGTAGAATATGTCCTCGGTGTACTTGGCCGTCAGGTAGGGGAGAGCGGAGAGAGCCGCGACTATCTCCAGGATATCCCCTTTGCCTCTGGCCAGGAAGCTAAGCCCGTAGATGACGCGGTATTTCACCTCGTTCACCGTCTCGAGGTGCAGCGCCGACCGGAGGAACTCCCTGTTGGAGGGAAGGCGGAACGAGGAGAGGATGTCTATGGCGCTGGCGCGCTTGTACCAGGTCCGGTGCCTGGCCAGGCGGCGGTAATAGGCAGCTATGCCGAGCTGGTCTACCAAGCGGACGGCCTTGGCCGCGATCTCCCCTTCGAAGCTGTCCAGAACGCTGGCTATGGCTTCGCTGTAAGCAGAGAACTCTTCGTTATCGGAAGGCTTCGGCAGCAGCTCCTCGGGGGCCGTCGCCGTTATTATGGCCGTGGAGGCCAGCCTCTTCAGCTCCGTCCTGCGCTTTTCGGAAAGCTCGACCTTCCGCTTGTTGTAGAAAAGGAAGAAAACTTCCGCGACGTTGAAGGCCGCAAGGAACAGTACCCCGTAAAAGACGTATTTGTAGAAATCAGGGGATTGGGTCAGGAGATCCGGCATCCGTGACTAGCTTTTCCGGCCCTGCAGGAACTTGTCTATCCTGAGCTTAAGGTGCTCGACGTTAACAGGTTTGGTGATGTATTCCTCTATGCCTAGCTCGTAGCCCTTGTGGATGTTGCCCTCCTGCTTAAGCGAGGTCAGCATGAAGATGGGAGTGCCCCTTGTCTCGGGCTTTTCCTTCAGCTTCTTGGCGACGTCGAAGCCTGACATCTTCGGCATGTTTACGTCCAGCAGTATCAGGTCCGGGGCGAGGGAGGCCGCTTTTTCTACGCCCTCCGGCCCGTCCATCGCGCTCTCAACCGTGTAGCCCGCCCTACCCAGGTAGGCCCTGCAGATCAGGTGCATGGTTTCGTCGTCGTCAACGATAAGTATCTTGGGCATATGCCGCGGTCCAGCCCGGCCCCCGCGCTGAGGCCGGGCGAACCGTCCTTATTCCGTGAGCGAGGCGCTCTTTATGTAGTCCAGTTTCGGGAAGTCGGCCTTCAGGTAGGCGTTACCCTGCATCTGGACGCGGCCCTGCTCCGGGCCGTCCCCTGAAGGGGCGCCCTCACCGTAGCCGGAGTAGAGGCTGTCCACCACGTTCATCCCGTCCACCACCTTGCCGAAGGGGGAAAACCCCATTCCGTCCAGCTGGGAGTTATTCCCGAAGTTGATGAAGAACTGGGTAGTGCGGGTGTTGGGACCGGCCATCGCGTAGGAGATGTAACCGCGCTCGTTGGACTCCTTGACCGGGTCGTCCTGTATGCGGGCGGGGCGCCATGCCGCGGCTATCGCGGGGTCTCCGCTGATGCCGAACTGGGCCATGAAGCCGGAGATAACGCGGAAGAAGGCCACGTCGGTGAAGAAACCGGCCTTGACCAGGTTGTAGAACCTGTCGGCGCCCAGAGGCGCCCAGTCGCGGTGCACCTCCACCGTGAAATCGCCCTTGGTGGTGGCGAACTTCACGGTGAATATTCCGGGCGCCTTGGCCGCGGCCTTAGAGGGGTCTTTAAGTATTTCCATGTCCGGTGTCATCTCCTTATAGTTCCCCGCCGCCGGCGCCGCCGCCGGCCGCGAAGGTGTCGTTTCGGCCGTTTCCGGGGCTTTCGCCGAGCAGGAAACCGCGAGTAAAACTGCAGAAAACAATACAAAATGACGGGCGTTCATAGACAAGGAACCTCCTGGAAGCAGGTAAAGCAGAAAGCAAAATATTATAATAAATAGCCCGCCAACAGAGGAAATTATGGAGTTCAAGATAAGTGCCGCCCATATCGGGGACGGCAAGTACCCACTCCGCTGAGCCCGGGAAATTGTATAATGGCCGCGTAGGGGATATTGTTACGGGTTAGGGAGGTGTTATGAAACTCAGCAAACTGATACTCTCCGCCGTTGCCGCCGCGCTGCTGTCCGCCGCCGCCGGTGAGCCCGGGGCGAAAGCCGCCGCCAAGCCGGAGGCGACTACGCTGGAGAACCTGCAGACCGCCTATGGCGGCGAATCCAACGCGAAGGCCCGCTATGAGGCCTTCGCCGCCAAGGCCGAGGCCGAGGGTTACCTGGGCGTGGCGAGCCTGTTCAGGGCCGCCGCGCTCTCCGAAAGCGTACACGCGGCCAGGCACGCCAAGGCGATAGAGACCATGGGCGCCGTCCCTAAGGCTGACGTCAAGGCGCCCGATGTTAAGAGCACGAAGGAGAACCTGGAGGCTGCGCTGAAGGGCGAGAACTATGAACGCCTGAAGATGTACCCGGCTTTCCTGAAGAAGGCCATGGCCGACAAGGTCCAGCTGGCCGTGTACAGCTTCAAGGGTGCGCTGGCTTCCGAGAAGATGCACGCCAGGTTCTACGCTATGGCGCTGAAGAACCTGAATAACTGGAAGGCCAGGCACAGGTTCATAGTTTGCCAGAACTGCGGCTACACCACGGACGACCTTAAACTCAAGGTCTGCCCGGTTTGTTCGAAGCCGCGCGCTCAGTTCACGGAAGTCTGGTAGAGGACTGACCGGGCGCCCTTACATTTTATGAAGAGAATTATACTCGCGGTCTTCCCGGCGCTGGCACTGACCGCGCTCTGTCTCTGGTACTACGACAACAGCACCGCCCCGGCCGGCAGTTTCTTCGTGGACGAGGCCGGCTTGCTGATGGCCTTCGGCCGTCTGGCCGGAATAGTCGGGGCGCTGGGCGTCATGGGCCAGTTGCTGCTGGTCTCGCGCGCCGGCTGGCTTGAGCCGCTCTTCGGCCTGGACCGCCTTACGCGCCTTCACCACGCCGCGGGCATTCTTATCCCGCTGGCCCTGCTGGTCCACCCGCCGCTGGTGGTCTGGTCCCACGCGCTGCAGGACGGCAACCGCTTTATGGCGCAGTACCTCGCCGTGCTGAAATGGGACGATATACCTCCGGCCGCGGCAGGGGAACTGCTGATAATCACCGCCGTGCTACTGTCCCTGCCCTTCGCTCGCCGGCGCCTCGGCTATGAGACCTGGCACACCGTCCATCTGGCCTCCTACCTCGGCCTCGCGATGGTGATCGGGCATCAACTGCATTACGGAGGCGACCTGAACGCAGAGCAGGCGTGGTTCGCCTGGACGTGGTACGCGCTGCTGGCCTTCACCGCGGCCAACCTGCTCTGGTACAGGCTGCTGAGGCAACTGCTGCTCTACAGACGGCACGGCTTCCGCGTGGACCGCACCTTCATGGAGAGCCCCGACGTGATGTCCATTTATGTCAAAGGTACCGGGCTGGATGGCTTCATGGCGGAGCCGGGCCAGTTCGCGCTGCTGCGTTTTTGGGCGCCTGGCTTGAAGCTGGAGGCCCATCCGTTCTCGTTCTCCCGGGCTCCCGACGGTGAGGAGTTGCGCTTCAGCGTGAAACGTTCCGGGGATTTTACCGCGAGGCTGCATGCAGGACTGAAACCGGGGACGCCGGTGATAATCGACGGTCCTTACGGAGTGTTCACCGCGGCGCGCCTGAGCTCTGGTAAGGCGCTGCTCGTCGCTGGCGGGATAGGGATAACGCCGCTGAGGGCAATCCTTGAGAGGCTGTCCGCCTCCGGCACGGACGCGGTGCTGGTCTTCTCCAACAGGAGTCGGAAGGACATGGTTTTTGCCGGCGAGCTGGCGGAGCTGGAGAAGAAAGGCGGCCTGAGGACCGTTCACGTCCTCAGCGAGGACAGGGACTGGGCCGGGGAGAAAGGGCGGGTGGACGCCGCCATGCTGCGCCGCCTGGTGCCGGACTTGGCAGAGCGCGATGCCTTCCTGTGCGGGCCGCCGCCGATGATGGCCGCTCTGGACGCGGGGCTGCGCTCTCTGGGAATAGCCGGAGAGAGGATCCATTACGAGAGGTTCTCGTTCTGAAGCCGCGCCTCGCAGCGGCCGGAGGAGGGAGCACGATGGGCGAAACCAGGGCCGAGACCGCCGTTCTCGCCGGAGGCTGCTTCTGGGGTATGCAAGAAATACTGCGCGACCTTCCCGGGGTGCTCAGGACAACGGTGGGTTATACCGGCGGGAATACGGAGCATCCTGTCTATGAGCAGGTGAAGACAGGGACTACCGGTCACGCCGAGAGTGTCGAGATAGTTTTCGACCCGGAGAGAATCTCCTACGGGGTAATCCTAGACCTGTTCTTTCGTATGCATGATCCCACCACGCCCGGCCGCCAGGGCAACGACGTCGGTTCGCAATACCGCTCTGCCGTCTTCTATCACGGCGAAGAGCAGAGGAAGGCGGCCGAGGCCGCCGTCAGGCGCGCGCGGGATTCAGGCCTCTGGAAAAGACCTTTAGCAACGGAGATAGTGCCGGCCGGGAAGTTCTGGACCGCTGAGGAATATCATCAGGATTACCTTAAGAAGCACCCGGGCGGCTATACTTGCCATTATGTACGCTAGCGGCTGTGTGGCAGGAAAGCAAAGGACGCCGAAGTCCCAGTCGTTGTCCTGAACGACGACAATACTTTCCTGAAGACCGTGCGGCGGACGCTGTCCGGGACCTGTTCCCTCGCCGCTTTCCGCTCCTCGTCCGAGTTCCGCCGCACGGCATGGTAGCGATTACCGGGGCGGCCACCATGGCCAACGCTATGAGAGTCACAAAGGCCGGTCCGCGGCTTCGCTATGACGGGGGGGTGAGCGCCGTCTCGCCCTTTACCACTTCCACGCGGTGCCACGGGCCTAAAACTACGCCAATGCAGACCTTTTGTCCAGACGACTTGGGATAAGGACACGTAAACCCAGGGACCTATGGAGCTCTAGGGAACCTTTGTCACGGTAAAAACCGTGGTGAGTTTACTATCTTGGCAGGCATAACTGAAGACAGCCTCTTTTTTAATTTCTGTAGTGAGATTGGGAATAGCCAAATAATGTGCCTATCGGCAGAACGCGGGAAACTATTGGGTTGGGTATACTGTCAGCCATGGCTTCAATATCCTGCGGCGGAGAAGTTCGATAAGACACACTTACTTCCCAGTAATTCAATGCAGGGTCCGGGCTTGATGCGCACGAATAAATCATCATTATTTTGGCTCCGACGGGAACTGTGTAACAACTGAAGTCAAAGAGCAGCGACGGCTTTAGAAAAGCGATAAACAAGCGTCTTTGCCGCTATCCCGAGCATATGCTCAGGACCATGACCTACGACAACGGCAGCGAGAACGCGCAGCACGAAGAAGTTAACGCCAAGTTGGGCATGAGGTCCTACTTCTGCGCGCCGTACCACAGCTGGGAAAAAGGTTCGGTCGAAAACGCCATCGGCCTTGTGCGGATCTTTTTTCCTAAAGGCACCGACTTCGCCACAGTAACCAAAGATCAGGTAAAACGAGCAGAAGATCTGCTAAACACGCGGCCGCGGAAATGCCTGGACTACAGGACCCCGGTCGAAGTTTTTAAACAGGGTGTTGCACTTCGCGGTTGAATCCGGCGGCGGGAAAAAAATAAATTTAAAATTTAATTTTCCGGCGGAGAAACTGCGGGAGCTAAACGCTCAAGCGGACTTAAATTCTGCCAAATTTCTCGGGAGAAAAATTTGGCGGGACTGTCAGGATGAAATTAAGACCTACTTTGCGCAACATCCTGAGGTCATCTAATAAATACCGCCAGCAAGCCGTATAAGCTGCGGTATGGGGA
>JAJYJH010000023.1 GCA_021789695.1 bacterium
AAGACAGGACGCCGTGGGAGATGTTCAGGGCAGGGATAGACTGGCGTGTTAACGACGGGAGAAGCGGGCTGATGCAGTCCACCTTAGGAAGGGCTTAGAACTGGTCTAGACTCTCCCGACCAGCGCAGGAATACGGTCTTTCTGGGTATCTATAAGGCGATAGATGACGGCGATATAAAAGCTGCCGAAAAGATGCTGGATGAACAGGTACAGAAAAATCCCGCCTATAAATCCGATGAGAATTACTTGGCGGCTACAAGCAAGATTTCCTACGCGAAAGGTGATTATCAAACTGCTTATGTAATTGCGGATAAATTAATAAAAGAGATAGAAAAGGCTTTTGCCCCGGATAAGCCTTTTGAAATCAAATACAAAGATAACCATATCCGAGATAGTGTCCAGTATGCCTATATCATAAGATATCAGGCTTCCGCCGGGATGCGACATTATGCGGACGCGCTTTCCGATCTGGACCATGCTCTTAAACTCAGCGTGTCGCCGGAACTGTTGCGCTCAAAAACCGGAGTCTTGCTTTATCTGGGTAAGTATAAGGAGGCTGCCGCAGTGTCTGATGAGGCGTATGGGTTAAATCAGAATATTTTTGTTTCTAGCCATTATCGCAGCTATTACTGCGGGCTCTTTAAAGAGCATAACTACGCTGTAAAGGACTGTGATGAGCTGAATAAAAAAATGGCAGCGGAGAAAACTACTAAGTGAAACAGCGGCGTTACGTTAGTCGATATTTAAACATCATCGAGCTGGAAAGTTCCCACCAATTTTTGTTGTTTAATGGGGTTAATGGTTGCCTGGATGTTATTCCACATGAATTGGGGGAGATTCTTGGTTCTAAAAGGCAAGCGAGTCTTCGCAAACTTTAAGGTAACGTGTCCGTGAGTAGTAAAATAAAGAAGAATGATGGGCAAGCCTAGTAAAACAGCAGCAGACGCAAAGCCCGTGCTTGAGGGGGACAAGAGCCTCAGGTTCCCGCACGCACTTTTGATCAGCGCGAGCGCTGGCTCGGGAAAGACCTACACGCTGGCCCAGCGCTACGTGCAGTTCCTCCTTTCGGACAAAGTCCCCGGCAACGACCTCGCGGGCATCCTCGCCGTCACCTTCACCAACAACGCCGCCAAAGAGATGAAGGCCCGCATCCTGGCCTGGCTAAAGGAGCTGGCGCTGGACCCTGACTCCCCCAAGATGGCGGAGACCATGCAGTTGGTGTCGCTCAGCCGCGAAGAGATACACAAAAAAGCCGGCGAGCTGGTAGAGCGCGTCATCGCCAACTATTCGGACTTCCACATACAGACCATAGACAGCTTCCTCGCGCGCGTAATGGCCGCCAGCGCCGACGAGCTCAAGCTGCCGCTCAAGGCCGAGATCACCATGGCCTACGACGTGCTCATCGATCTCGCCCTCTACAGCATGTTCTCGCGCATAGGCAAGGCGGACCTGCCCGCGAGCGAAGTGGACAAGTTCCTGGCCGTGCTGCCCAAGACCGGCAGCTACCCGTGGAACCCCGCCCAGCGCGTAAAAGAGAACTTCAACAGCTTCCTCGGCCAGGAGGGCAAGACCGAGGGCGCCATCACCGCCGCCGCCGGCGACTACGAAAGCCAGATAAAGGCCAAATTCAAGGACGTCACCAGGCACACCGAGGCCCTCATCAAGCGCTTCGGCCCGGACAACGTAAAAGCCAGCGCCGCCGCCGCGCTCGCGGCCGGCAATATAACGGACTTCCTCGCCGCCTACAGCTTCACCTACGGCGTCTTCAACGGCACCAGGAAAAAGCACTTCCCAGCCGGCTGGGAAAAAGACATCGCCCACTTAAGCGACCTCGTCATCACCCTCACCGAGCTCAACGCGCAGGCCTACTACCACCCCTACGTGGGCATCTACGACCGCTTCAAGTTGGAGCTCGAGCGCGTAAAGCGCGGCAAAACGGACGTCATCCACATAAACGACATCGCCAAGCGGCTCTCCGCCTACATCAGCGCCGAGAACGTCCCCGAGATCTACCTCAAGCTGGGCGAGCGCATCAGCCATTTCCTGATAGACGAGTTCCAGGACACCAACCGCCTGCAGTGGGGCGTCATCCGCCCGCTGGTGGAGGAGGGGCTCTCCAAGGAGGGCTCGCTCTTCGTGGTGGGGGACATCAAGCAGGCCATCTACATGTTCAGGAACGCCGACTACAAGATAATGCGCGACTTCCTGGACAAGGCCGAGGGCAAAAAGCCCGAGGCCGCCAACCTCAACCTGGCCCCGCTCGGCGGGGAGCTGAAGTACGTAAACCTCCCCGTCAACTACCGCTCGGACGGCGAGGTGCTCTCCTACGTGGACAGGCTCTTTAAGGAGAAGCTCAAGGGCTCGCCGCTGATAGGCGAGGACATAACCGAGCTCACCACCTACGACCAGCGCGTGCAGCCCGCCCGCGTGGAGCAAGGCTACGTGCGCACCACCGTGCTGGAGTCCGCCGCCCCCGACGACGAGCCCCGCCGCAAAGAGTGGCTGCTAAACGTCATAGCGCAGGCGCGTGGCCGCTACCCGCTGGGCGAGATCGCCATTCTCGTGGCCAAGAACCGCCGCATAGAGCCCGTGGTGGAATGGCTCACCGAGGCCGGCATACCGGTGGCGTCCTTAAGCTCGCTGGACATCCGCAAGCGCCGGGTGGTGGCGGAGCTTATCTCCTATCTGCGCTTCCTGGAGACTCCGTCGGACGACCTCTCCTTCGCGGACTTCATAACGGGCGACGTGTTCACCCGGCTGACGGGCCTTACCCGCGAGGAGCTGCGGGACTTCATCTTTAACGCGCACAGGCAGCAAAAGGGGGCGCTGCTCTACGCGGCCTTCCGCAACCACCCCAAATACAAGGAATACTGGGAGCGCCACCTGGACGAGCCCTTCCGCAAGGTGGGCTACCTGCCGATCTACGAGCTGGTGTCTTTGGTCTACGCGCGCTTCGCGCTGTTCGCCAATTTCCCGGAAGTTTTTGGAAGGTATTCTATAATCACTCCGAAGTGCAGTATTCTGAATTAGTCGCACCATCTTGACAAACGACTAGCTGTCCCGTATACTATTTCGGGGCATCGATACATCACAATCAGGAACGCAACGGCGCTGGACAGCGTGTTTGATGGCTGAGGCCATTCAGAACCGGCTGAGAGCAATGTGCGTTCTTCTGTTGTATCTGCCACCATTGGGAGAACCTATGAAAAAAGTGATGCTTGTGTTTGTTATAGCTATTTTTGCCTTTTCCGGGCTTACCTATGCGCAAGAGGGTTCGGTCTCATCGGAAACTCCGGAAATTAAGGCAAAGATAGAATCTTTGGTCTCAAATGTCGAGGCCGAGAAAAAACCGTTAAAGCTGAACGATGCGATTAATGATTTAATCGATTATCATCCTTATTATGTATCCGCCAGCCAGGGCACAAGGAGTGATGTTACAGTCAGGCTTATCAAAGTTTATAATTCCCTGGACGATAGCCTGACCAATACCGCAAACAAAACACAAATAATTGACTTCCTCGGAACGAGTAATGTCCCGGAGGCGCATAAGTTCTTTGTGTCGGTGCTGGAAAACGGTAAGGAACTATACCGTACGGAAGCCTTGCGGGGGATATACTTTGGCCTGATACCCGGGGATGATATCTATGACGAGGTTAAAAGCCTTGTTGCTAGGGGCGTTATAAAAGAGGAGGATTCTTTAAGCGCGTTGTACGGGGCAAACCGGCAGCGCGCCTTGCCTGAAATACAAAAGTTCCTTGCCACCACAAAAAACCCCAAGAAATTTGTCGGGATCGGACATCTTTTGAGCGCCTACCGGGACCCCAAGCTTTTGGATGTTCTTTTTCAACGATATGATTACTTTAAAAGTTTACCGGCGTCTGCATGGCCCAGAGGCTATGCTCCGCAATTTTGTGTCAGCATGGAAATGCTGAAAAAATACATAGAAAATGAAGAGGGGGTAAAATACAAAAATGCTGTTGAAGTTTTTGAGGACCGTGGGATTTTTGGAGACGAAGATCTCCCCATGCTCCAGAAGAAACTTGAAAGTTCAAATATTGTTACAAGAAAGACTTCGCTTGATTTTTTAACACATCAACTCAAGATCGGCTATGTAACCAAAAGTAAAGTCTTATCAGTCTTAAAGGATGCTGAAACCCGGGAAACAAATAAAGATCTAAAACTGAAATTAAGGTCGGCGATAGAAAGATTTGCGCCGCCAGCCGGAGCGAAGAAATGAAACTTGTCGCAAGGTTCGCTATTTTGTTCTTGCTGCTGCCCGGCGGTCTTTCCGCAATTACCCTGCCTACAACAGGCAATCTTGCTAGCCGTGAAATTGCGGACGTTGTGTTCCGCCGGCTGGATAGTTTCCCGGACACCCATTCCGGGATTTATGTGGGATATACTTCTCCGACCGGCGACACGCCGTCGTTGGCCTATTATAATACGGTCATACAAATGACCGGCCTTGTGGATCATGGGACCAACTGGGAGGGCATTGTGCAGCCAGGGGGCGTAAGGGGGATAGAATTCGTAACCCTAGATTCTTTTGAGCATGATCACCCTGTTAATTATGGCGCCTTCATGCATCCTAGCGATCCAGATATCGGGACTCGCAAAAAAATCCTGGACAAGGCGCAATATCTGATGACAAGGGACGTGCCTGTAGCTTATGTTGTTCTCCCAGGTCAATCAGCCGCCAGAGTATTCACCTCATATTTTTCCTATGCCTATGGCACTAATATCGGTCCGGTGACTGATGATAATATTGTCGCAATTCGCAGCGACGCTTTTGTGGAATACTGTTATGCTTCCGCCGGCGTCCCTATTATGCCGGACAATATAACAACGGAGGCCGGGGCTTATGCCCTCATACACCACTTTGGCTTAAGCCCTTCGGATCAGCAAAGCCACATGGTCCCATCCCAAACGGACAATCCCGCAACCACCATCAATGGCAGCGCGGGTTATATAGTGCAGGGCCCGGCGTTTGATTTCAATGTGTCTGACCAGAAGTCCGGCGCAGGGGTGTTTAAGCTTTTTGATAGTAATTACAGGGTGATTTATTCGTCAGCTATCCCTTTGCTGCAGAACAGCCTCATACAAACCAACAACATCACTGCCTCGCACGAGTTCGATCTGACGGCAGCCGACGGCCTCACCTCGGGTTCTTACCAGGGTACCGCCTACGACCACGCCGGCAATAATTCAGACTTTAACTTCATTATCCCGCCTCTGGATGCGCATGCTGTTGATTCTGTGGGCCTGCTTTATTCCGGGTTTGAGGGAGTCTCCGCTGTAGAGCCTTCCACCCTAGAGAGAACGCACACGTTCACCTTCAGCGAACCCACGGCCGGGGTTTCCTCCGTTACCATAGACGGGCCGCAGGGAAATCTTGTCTCGTGGAATTTCGACCCTCCTGTCCCCAGCACTTACGTAACTCTTGGGAGCCTCCCTATCGGCGAATATCAGGTAAGATCTTGGAACGCGGTGGGCGCGCTTACCAGCACTCCGTTCAATGTGGGAGAGCTCGCGGTAGAGGTCTCTACTGAAGCGTCCCGCCAGGATTACATGTATTCGGATTTGCTGCAGCCGGGGACATTCCAGGTGACTATAGATGTCCTGCCGGAGGCTCCCGCTGGGGCGGATAAGGTTCAGCTTGTCAGTTCTACCGGGGCTCTTGTGACGGAGCAGGCCGTATCAACTGGCACTGCCGATCTGACTGCTTTTGTCCCGCCAGTCAGTACGTCCAGTACGGATTATTCCGGCGCCTACGCCATACGGCTATTTGACAAGGACGGAAATTATGTGGACAAGGACATCACGCTAAGCGGGGCTGTCAATAGTTTTTCCGCGGCCTCTTTGTATGAACCTCAAGGTGAATTTAAAACTACAGTCTATGACTTGACCAGAGACTTCAATGCTGCTTATATCCCCGGGGCGGTAAATAAAAATTATGCTCCGGAAGTCGATAGCAACAATAATCCGATTGGGACTGTTGTGCCGCTCAACCTCCAGCCGGGATTAAAACTTGTCGGAACAGGGGCCTGTCAGTCCTATCCCGACCCCAGTTCAGATGTGGATCTTGGGACCGCGCAGTTTGCGCTCACGACATGGAACAACGCCGATAAGAGCGACGCCGAGACGCAAATCGTGGAAAGCGCGGAATTCAAGGCCAGATGGACGACCCCGGACAATTACCTTAATATCCCGCCGGATGAGGACTGTATTAATACCGCTACTGTCTTGCCTTCTTACATGGTATGTTCAAAGTTGTCAGCCACTACCACAGCAAAGATAATTCCCTTGAAGCGATATGTCCAAGGTGTTACCACAGTGAATGTGGGAACGATGTATTTCAGTGGCTCGGTTGTTGACCCTAATTCGGTCCCGCCGACATGTAATACTTTCGTTCCTACGCTGGATTCGCATGAATATCCTGGGATCTATGGGTTGGCCTTGCGACAAACGTGGCTCACCGGCATATCCGCCGGACAGAATGTCGCCGCCGGCTCTAATATTGAAATCCCATTGGGCCGCTTCGGGCACATATCATTCGCCAAAGTCGACTCTGGCGGCCAGATCACCGCAAAGCTTGAAACTACGCGCGCCCCGAACGGGTATGCTCCGTCATCCCAGAGCCTGGACTATAGTATAACGCAGGATGGAAACCTTGTTTTTTCGGGGCCGGCGCATCTGACGCTGAAGTATGACCCCTCCAATCTATCCGGCGCGCAGGAGAGCGGGCTTAAATTCCTGCGTGTTGTGGACCCGGCTACCGGCAACTATGAGGAACTGCCGGCTAGCGTGGACACGGCGGCCAAAACCATCTCCGCCGATGTGACCTCTTTCTCGAAATTCATGGTGGCCGCTCCGGAATTCTCCGTTCCGCAGACTGCCCAGAGCCAGAATTCCGTTAACGGCGCTCCCGAACTGGAATTTATGGCTGGCGTTCCGGTCAACCTGAACCAGTATGACCTGTCCGGCACGGCCGGGCAGGCCGCATTGGCCGGACTTGAATCTGCTAATAAACTTCCGGTCGGCAATGTTTACAGCATTACTGCCACAACAGATACTTTTGAGCCGTCCGGCGCTATAAAGATGCGCTATGCCACCGGCGCCCCCGGTATGCTGGGGGTTTCTGAGGATTCGCTGGCTATCTACGCCTTCAATGGGAACGGAGACTTATATCAGCTTCCATATCAAACTTTAGACAAAGACAATAAGGTCTTGACCGCCCGCGTTCCTTCCACGGCTTATCCTTTGTATGCGGTTCTCGCCAGCAGCCAACAGATTGAGAACACCCCGCCGTCCGTCTATCCCGACGGAATACCGCCGCAAACCACAGTGAGTTTCAACGGCCCGGCCCTGCCGGCGACTGACGGGACGTTTATATCAAGCTCCACTACGATAGTACTTACTGCCGCAGACCAGCAGGTTGCAAGCGTGGTAATCTCCGGTGTCAGTTTGACGAATTATATCCTTGCTCCCGACTCGGCAACCGTTGAAGTTTCAACATATACGGGACCTTTCACATTGCCGGAAGGCGCGCATCCGATGTATTACATGAGCGTGGACAACGCCGGCAACTATGAATTCCCGCAGGGAACCACTGTGTATGTGGACGCTACTCCGCCTGAGACGCAGCTTTCGGCTTCGCTTATAACTGTTTCAACTTTCGTGCCAAATTATGCGGTTATCTCCGGCTCTGTTTCTCTTACCGCGGCAGATCCGCTTGTGAATGGCGTCCAGAGCGGGCTCTATGGGACTTTCTATCTTGTGGATGGTAACTTCGCGGATTGCCCTGGCTTTGCGCAGTTCCTGGCAAATCCGACCGGGCAGCAGTTTAATTTCAGCGGCCCGGCGGGTGCCTGCGGTAATCCCAGGTATTCAGGTCCATTCACTCTTTCACTGGGAACGCATACGGTGCAGTATTTCTCCGTCGATAATGTGGCAAATATTGAAAGTCTGCGGACCTATCAATTAAGCGTCGTTTCTGCGGATTCCACACCTCCGGAAGTTGCGATATTGGTCAATAACTCCCCGATATCTGCCGGCACGACAGTACAGATAACCACGCAGGACCAGATGGTCATAACAGCCACCGATACTGCCGCTGGTGGCATAGCCTCGGGAGTCAAGTCTGTTTATTATTTCCTGGATATCCCAATGAGCTCCTGCCAGTCGGAGCCAACCTTCACGGGGCCTTCCGGAACCTGTGATAACCCGCTTTACACGGGGCCGTTCACCCTGTCGGCGGGGACGCACATGGTGTACTACAGCGCGGTGGACAACGTCGGCAACATGGCGCCGATAGCAAGCGCCTACTTTACAGTGTCAGCCGCGCAGGCTGGGCTGCCCATAGCGCCCTCTTCGGGCCCTATCGGTATGCCGTTCAGCATCACAGGTTCCAGCTTCGGCAGCTACGTATCTGGCGTGACCACGGTGCTGATGGGCGGGACGACGTGTCCTTTGACCCTCTGGAGCACCACCACGATAAAAGGCACCGTGCCGGGCACACTGGCCGCGGGCGACCAGTCCGTATCCGTTATGAACGGCACCACCACGCTGGCGCAGGTTTCGCCGTTCACCGTAACCGAGCCCGTCCTGTACGGCCTTGCGCCATCGTCGGGCCCCATAGGCGTTCCGTTCACGGTGACGGGTTCCGGTTTCGGAAATTACGTGGCGGGCAAGACGGGGGTGCTGATAAACGGCACTACCTGTCCATTGACCCTGTGGACCGACACGAAGATCCAGGGCGCGGTGCCCGGCAGCCTTGCGCCCGGCGACTACCAGCTGATCGTAGGCCGCGCCATAAACGGCGGCGAGGTTGCTACCCAGCCGCTGGCGTTCAGCGTGGTCCCCATGAGCGCCTACTGGCTGGCGCCGTCGTCGGGGCCAATAGGGATGCCGTTCACCATCACGGGTGAGAACTTCGGCAATTATTCCTCGGCCTACACCGACGTGCTGGTGGGCGACACCACAGCGCCGCTTACGCTGTGGACTGACAGCAAGATCCAGGGGACTGTCCCTGGCGGCCTGGCCTCGGGTGATTATCCGGTCGTTGTTGAACGTCGCGCGTCCGATGGCGGCCTTGAGCGCACCTCCAGCATGACGTTCACTGTGGTGGACGTTGACGTGGCGGGCATAACGCCGTCTTCGGGCCCGATAGGCATGCCCTTCACCATAACCGGCGACAACTTCGGCAATTACGTGGCCGGGTATACCCAGGTGTTGATGGGCGGCACCACGTGCCCGCTTACCTTGTGGAGCGAGACGAAGATCCAGGGTACCGCGCCAGGCGCCTTAACCCCCGGTGATTACCAGATGAAGGTGGTCCGCGAGCTGAACGGCGGCGAGGTAGAGTCGTCCACGTTCCCGTTCACGATAACGCAGCCGGTGGCTTACGCGATAACGCCGACGACTGGCCCCATAGGCGAGCCGTTCACCATAACGGGCGAAAGCTTTGGCAACTACGCGGCGGGCTACACGGGGGTGCTTATAAACGGTGCCACTGTGCCGCTGACGTTGTGGAGCGACACTAAGATACAGGGCACCATCCCCGGCGGTCTTGCGCCCGGCCAGTATCCGGTAATGGTGGGCCGGCTGACCTCTGATGGCGGAATGACGGCGAGTAACGCGCTTAGCTTTGTTGTGGAGGGGGTAAGCGTCGCCAGCATGACGCCAGTGGACGGGCCGATAGGCATGCCGTTCACCATCTATGGAGGGAACTTCGGCAATTATTCGGCTGGCAACACCAAGGTGCTGCTGGGCGGTACCACGTGCCCGCTAACCTTGTGGAGCGACACCAAGATACAGGGCACGGTGCCTGGCAGCCTGGGCGCCGGCGACTATCCCGTTAGCGTGGCCAGGGAGCTCAACGGCGGCGAGGTGGTGTCCTCCACGCTTACGTTCAGCGTGACCGAGCCGATAGTCTACAGCATGACGCCGTCTTCCGGTCCCATCGGCCTGCCGTTCACCATAGCGGGCGATAACTTCGGCAATTACTCGGCCGGCAAGACAGTGGTGTTCATAGGCGGCGAGGCCGCGCCGCTGATATTATGGAGCACCACCACTATAAAGGGCAGCATTCCCGGCAGCCTGGTGCCCGGCGATTACCCGGTCTATGTGGAGCGCGCCCTGAACGGCGGCGTTGTGGACACGTCCACGTTCACTTACACGGTGGGGCTGCCTTATCTGGACACGGTGAGCCCGGACACGGCGGCTGTGCTTGCGCCGTTCACGCTGACGGGATACAACTTCGGTAATTACTCAGCCAATTACACCACGGTACTGATAGGCGGCGCCACGTGCCCGTTGACGTTGTGGACGGACACCAAGATTCAGGGCAAACTGCCTGCGGTGGGTGCGGGCACGTACCCGGTGCAGGTGCTGCGCGCGCTTAACGGCGGCCTGACCGAAAGCGCCACGGCGTACATAGCCGTGGAGGAACCCGCAATATCGAGCATGACGCCGGTAAGCGGGGGCGCTGGCACGGTGTTCAACCTGTACGGTATCGGTTTCGGTCCTTACGATGCGTCGTTGGCGCACGTTACCATAGGGGGCGTGGGCTGCGCGTTGAGCCTGTGGAGCGACACGCGGATAACTGGCACTGTTCCTGCGGAGCTGCGCTACGGCACGTACACGGTGGTGGCGTCGCGGGGGCAGTTCCTGTCGAACAGCGAGGATTATACGGTGCCGGGCGGCGGCTATGGCGTGAGCATGGTAAGCGCAGGCCGCGGCGTTCCGTCCGCGCTGGCGTTCCAGCTGGGCGACGTGTACGTTTATCCTGACCCGGCCAAGGACGGCGTTGAACCCGTATTCCATGTGGAGGTGGGCCAGTCGGACAGTGTTAAGATAACGGTGTACAACGTGGCGGGGCGCGTGGTGCACGAGCATACACTCACCGGCGCGCCGCAATGGGTGCGCGGGGCATACGCCTACGAGTACCCCTGGACGGGGCATATAGCGAGCGGGGTGTATTACTACACGATAGAAGCCGAGCGCGGCGGGTCCAAGTTGCGTGCGAGCGGCCGGTTCGCTGTGGTGAGGTGAGGGAAAATATGAAAAATACCATACTTCTATTTTCCGCGCTTCTGCTGATGCCGGTGCTGGCAAAAGGGGCCACTACGGGCGCCGAGTTTCTGGAGATAGGCACGGACGCGCGGCTGGGCGCTATGGGTTCTGCGGGTGCCGCCGCTGCGGGGGGTATAAACGCGCTGGCTTATAACCCAGCCGGTTTAACGGCCGTGAACAGTGCGGAGCTGCTGTTTAGCCACAGCAACTGGCTGATGGGCTCGCGGCACGATTATATAGGAATAGGGTTGCCCGCGCTAAAAGGCGGCCTTGGCATAGGCGTGACGCGGCTAAGCAACGGGAGCATGGAGGGGCGCGGCGCGGACGGCAGCCTGACCGGGGGCTATAGCGCCTACGATCAGGCTGTAAGCGTGGGTTATGGTTATGGCGGATTTGGAATGGCCGTAAAATACATCCAGAGCAGCATAGCCGGCAGTCATGCGCAGGCCTTAGCTGTGGACCTGGGGGCGCGCGGGAAGCTTAGGGCGCTGCCGGTCACGCTGGGCCTAGGCGTACGCAACCTGGGCAGCGGGATAAAGTACCTGAGCCAGCGCGACAACCTGCCGTTGAGCGTGGCTGCTGGCGCCAGCGCGGATATTGTGGCCGGGATAGGCTTGTCGGTAGAGGTAGAGCGCATGGTGTACGACAAGCGGACGGTTATCTCGGCCGGCACGGAGTACGCGGTGATGCGGGACGACAACCTGGGTTTTGCGTTAAGAGGCGGCTACGGTCTGGCGGGCAGTATTGGCCAGAGCAGCGGCGCCGGGTTCAGTTTCGGCGGGGGGCTGCGGGCGCTCGGGGCGAGGCTGGACTACGCGGTAACGCCGCAGACGGGCCTTGGCAGCGTGCAGCGCATAACGCTGGAGAAGAAATTCTAAGCGAGCGACTGGGACGCGGATTTATCGGTCTATTTCGAGCACATCCTTTAACACCCTGGAACCTATCCTATGCTCAAACCAAAACAGCGCGGAGCCGGGAAGCCAAAGGTTTTCCCTATAGACGACTTAAAGCTCGTTCTACGGGGCAAGCGCATATTGCGCAAGAAGCATACGCCTATAGCGCTTACCCCCAAGCAGTTCCTGCTGTTCACCCTGCTGGTAAGACAGAGTCCCGCGCTTGTGCCTTTTGCGAGAATACATCGCGAGGTTTTTAAGTGCAAGAACGCGGGAGAGTTCGCCATAAACTCCCTGGTCCACCGTCTGCGCAAAAAACTGGGTAGGCAGCTCGGCCGGCGGGTAGTGGTCAGGAAACACCACGGCTGGAGATATGTGCCGCCGACCCCCGCATGGCAGCCAGTGCGCCGCCGCGTTAAGTAATCACAATATCCCGGAGGATCTTTTATGCCCGTCACTACGTTGTCGGGGTAATGTTTTATAATAGAACCAATGGGGAAAGCCGCCAAGACCGCAACAGACGCAAAGCCCGTTCTGGAGGGGGACAAGAGCCTCAGGTTCCCGCACGCACTTCTGATCAGCGCGAGCGCTGGCTCGGGCAAAACCTACACGCTGGCCCAGCGCTACGTGCAGTTCCTCCTTTCGGACAAAGTCCCCGGCAACGACCTCGCGGGCATCCTCGCCGTCACCTTCACCAACAACGCCGCCAAAGAGATGAAGGCCCGCATCCTGGCCTGGCTAAAGGAGCTGGCGCTGGACCCTGACTCCCCCAAGATGGCGGAGACCATGCAGTTGGTGTCGCTCAGCCGCGAAGAGATACACAAAAAAGCCGGCGAGCTGGTAGAGCGCGTCATCGCCAACTATTCGGACTTCCACATACAGACCATAGACAGCTTCCTCGCGCGCGTAATGGCCGCCAGCGCCGACGAGCTCAAGCTGCCGCTCAAGGCCGAGATCACCATGGCCTACGACGTGCTCATCGATCTCGCCCTCTACAGCATGTTCTCGCGCATAGGCAAGGCGGACCTGCCCGCGAGCGAAGTGGACAAGTTCCTGGCCGTGCTGCCCAAGACCGGCAGCTACCCGTGGAACCCCGCCCAGCGCGTAAAAGAGAACTTCAACAGCTTCCTCGGCCAGGAGGGCAAGACCGAGGGCGCCATCACCGCCGCCGCCGGCGACTACGAAAGCCAGATAAAGGCCAAATTCAAGGACGTCACCAGGCACACCGAGGCCCTCATCAAGCGCTTCGGCCCGGACAACGTAAAAGCCAGCGCCGCCGCCGCGCTCGCGGCCGGCAATATAACGGACTTCCTCGCCGCCTACAGCTTCACCTACGGCGTCTTCAACGGCACCAGGAAAAAGCACTTCCCAGCCGGCTGGGAAAAAGACATCGCCCACTTAAGCGACCTCGTCATCACCCTCACCGAGCTCAACGCGCAGGCCTACTACCACCCCTACGTGGGCATCTACGACCGCTTCAAGTTGGAGCTCGAGCGCGTAAAGCGCGGCAAAACGGACGTCATCCACATAAACGACATCGCCAAGCGGCTCTCCGCCTACATCAGCGCCGAGAACGTCCCCGAGATCTACCTCAAGCTGGGCGAGCGCATCAGCCATTTCCTGATAGACGAGTTCCAGGACACCAACCGCCTGCAGTGGGGCGTCATCCGCCCGCTGGTGGAGGAGGGGCTCTCCAAGGAGGGCTCGCTCTTCGTGGTGGGGGACATCAAGCAGGCCATCTACATGTTCAGGAACGCCGACTACAAGATAATGCGCGACTTCCTGGACAAGGCCGAGGGCAAAAAGCCCGAGGCCGCCAACCTCAACCTGGCCCCGCTCGGCGGGGAGCTGAAGTACGTAAACCTCCCCGTCAACTACCGCTCGGACGGCGAGGTGCTCTCCTACGTGGACAGGCTCTTTAAGGAGAAGCTCAAGGGCTCGCCGCTGATAGGCGAGGACATAACCGAGCTCACCACCTACGACCAGCGCGTGCAGCCCGCCCGCGTGGAGCAAGGCTACGTGCGCACCACCGTGCTGGAGTCCGCCGCCCCCGACGACGAGCCCCGCCGCAAAGAGTGGCTGCTAAACGTCATAGCGCAGGCGCGTGGCCGCTACCCGCTGGGCGAGATCGCCATTCTCGTGGCCAAGAACCGCCGCATAGAGCCCGTGGTGGAATGGCTCACCGAGGCCGGCATACCGGTGGCGTCCTTAAGCTCGCTGGACATCCGCAAGCGCCGGGTGGTGGCGGAGCTTATCTCCTATCTGCGCTTCCTGGAGACTCCGTCGGACGATCTTTCTTTTGCGGACTTCGTTCTGGGTGATGTTTTCACGCGGCTCACGGGGCTTAAGCGCGCGGAGCTGGAGGATTTTATTTTTGCGGCGCGGGCGGCGGACAGGGACGCGCTGCTTTACGCGGCTTTCCGCAAGCACCCTAAGTACGGGCCGGTATGGGAGCGTTTTCTGGACGAGCCCTTCCGCAAGGTGGGCTACCTGCCGCTTTACGAGCTGGTGTCCCTGGTGTACGCGCGATTCGCCCTGTTCGCCAATTTCCCGGACGAGGCGGCGTTTCTCTCGCGCTTCTTGGAGGCGGTGAGCGCGCTGGAGGCGGAGGGCGTCGCCAGCCCGCGCTCTTTCACAGAGTACGCCTCTGGCGAGGATGAGGACAAGGCCGCGGTGTTCTCTATCGCCCTGCCGGACTACATAGACGCGGTGCGCGTTATGACCTTCCACAAGAGCAAGGGCCTGGGTTTTAGCGTGGTGATAAACCTGATGTACGAGGAGAAGGGCCAGGCCGACCCTATGTACTTCGAGGAGCATGGCGGCGAGATACACGTCTATCACATTACCAAGGAGGCGGCCGCCCGGAGCGCGCGGCTGCGCCCGGTGTACGAGGGCCGCCGCACCGACGGCGCCGTGCAGGACCTCAACGTGCTCTACGTCATCTCCACGCGCGCCCGCCACGAGCTTTACAACTTGGTGGTGCGCAAGCTGCGCAAGACGGAGGCCAAGGAGCCCAAGCTGCTGGATATTTTTGAGGACTACGAGGCCGGCACGCCGCCCGCCGGTAAGCCCGCCGCCCGCAGGCCTTCTGCCCCGGTGGAGATAGCGGCCCCGGCCGGCCGGCCCGAGGCCCGCTTTGAGGCGCTCAAGCCCACCTACGCCACTTTCAGGGAGGTGGCCGAAGGCGAGCTGGTGCACGCCATCCTTGCCCGCTTCGCCGAGCTCCCCGCGGACCTTGACGGCGCCGTGTCCGCCGCCTACGACGAGCTTTCCCCGCGTTTTCCTTTCCGGTTCGACAAGGCCAAGGTGACGGGCGGCCTGCTCTCTTTCCTCACTAGCCCCCAGGCGGCCCCGCTGTTCGCCCCTGCCCCCGGCCGCGAGGTGCTGGTGGAAGCGGAATTCATAGACAAGTCCGGCTCCCTCTTCCGCATGGACCGCGTCCTTGTGGACCCGGACTCCGTCACCGTCATAGACTTCAAAACCGGCCAGGAGAACACCCCCAAGTACACTGCTCAGCTGAAAGGGTACATCTCTATCATCGGCGAAGTTTATAACAAGCCGGCTAAGGCGTTCCTCGCCTACGTTGACCTAAATAAGATCGTTTCAATATAACTAATGGAAGAACCTAAGGGACGCTGCTTCCTAACTTCCAAACTGGCCACTATCTCCGGAGGCGGGGGCGGGAGTTTTGCTGTAAAAGCGTCCGCCTACCACAGCGCCGATAACGGAACCGATGATGGCACCGGCCGCGAATTCAGAGAACCAGTGTATCGTCATCGAGACGCCGAGCCCCACGTAAAGGGCGTACAGCAGGGCGCCGTAACGGAGAGGCCTGTTCTCCGGGTATAACTTCCAGAGCGTCACGCCCATGGCGAAAGCCACGGTGGTGTGCGAAGACGGCCAGCCCCAGAAGATTCCGCCGCGCAGAAGGCCGAAACGGAACCCATGGCTGGTGTCCGCCAGCGGGCCGGGCAGCGCGCTGCGCCAGAAATGCGGCGGCGGTATCCTGCCGGTGAAAGCTTTGTAGAAGGAAGAAATTAACAGCCCCAGGCCTGCGGCCTGCGCCAGGGCTAGGGCAGTGTTCCTGGCTTTGGCGTATCGGCCCAACGCACCTATTGCCAGCAACAGCAGCGGCAGCACTACCGGCAGGAACATACCGAGCCGGACGGCCGGGAAAAGCCAGGGGCCCAGGCCCGGTATTCGGGTGGCGCAGAAGTAATGCCAGTCGAAGCCGGACTTTACGATGAGACAGGTTAGGGCTATGGCCAGGAGATGCCAGAGCAGGTTGTGGCCACTGAAAGCCCCGGCGGCGTTTTTCAGCAGATCGCGGAAGAATTCTAACATCTAAGCAAGGCGGCTCTAATTCGCGCTGGACATGCGGCGCGCTCTTCGAGGGTCCAGCCCGGGCCGCGTCGTAGTAAAGAGTATATTCTTTTTGGAAAAATATTGCATTTTATCGCTTCAATACCGACTTTCGGATCTGATGAACTGCCAGATGTCAGCCTAAAAATCGGTTTGGATTTCCCCGGCCACGCAGTACCCGTAATTAGAAGGCCTTGCGGTATGGCTGTCGCAAATACTTCCTCATAAAACGGAACATATAATCTAGAAGGACTTCTTTCAAGAACTATGGCGGCGATTTTCTATAATTACGTTATATGCGGCCGCAGAACAAGGCGCCGGGCAGACGCGTCCACGCGCGGCTGATAAGGCCGGATGAGTTAAAAAGCTGGATTCTGCATGAGGACGGGCAGGTCGTGGTAATAAACAAGCCAGGCGACGTGGTCTGCCACCCGTCCAAGGCCGGGCCGGCCTCCAGCCTGGCCGGGGCCGTGCGCGAATACTTGGGGCTGGCGGTCGCGCACCTGGTCTTCCGGCTGGACCGCGAGACCAGCGGCGTGGTGGTGTTCGCGAGGACCCCGGAAGTGGCGGCCAGGCTGCAGGGGGCGCTGAGCGGGCGCCGGGCCAAAAAATCCTATCTGGCCATAATGACAGGGGAGCTTGCGGGGCCGGCGGTGGTCGACCAGCCGCTTGGCCCGGCCGGGGGCGCGCTGGTGCTCGCGCGCACCGCCGTGCGGCCCGACGGCAAGCCCGCGCGCACCACCTTCATCCCGTTCTCGCGCGGCGGCGGCTTTACTTTTGCCCGCGTGCTGCCTGAAACAGGCCGCAAGCACCAGATAAGGGCTCACGCGCAGTGGCTGGGCCATCCTCTCGTAGGGGACAAGATCTACGGCCCGGACGAACGCTGTTTCCTGGAGTTCCTGGATACCGGCTGGACGCCGGCGCTGGAGGCCAGGCTGCTGCTGTCACGCCAGGCCTTGCACTGCGCGGAGGTGGACCTGCGCGAGGCGGGGCTCGACCGGGTCTTTTCCGCCCCGCTCCCCGCTGATTTGCGCGCCTTCTGCCTCTCCCGCGAGGTCCCGGTATGACGCGGGCGCAGCTTTCCGGCTTCCTAACTGTCAGTGGCCTCAAAACAGCGGCCACGCGCCATTTATGTCCTGCTAATCCGGCAGTCAGGAGGTTGGGAGGCAGCGTCTTTTTCTTTCTTCTGTTGCTGCCGGGGATATCGCGCGGGGCGGGCTACAGCCAGATGGCGGGGCTCGTGGACCTGCGCAGCACTTTCAGCGACGGGGACTACAGCATAGGGACCCTGGCCAAGATGGCAGGCGACAACGGCTTCGGCCTGGTCTTCATAAACGACCACGACAGGGAGGCCATGGAATACGGCCTTCCGCCTTTGCGCAACGTGTTGGGAAAAAGGGTGGAGATGAACTCCATCAACAGAGAAGGGGCCGGCAAATACCTGGCCGCCATAGCCAGGGCCAGGAAAGACCACCCCGGCATGCTGATAATACCCGGCTCGGAATGCGCGCCTTTCTACTACTGGACCGGCTCGTACTTTGGGCGCGACCTGACCGCGCACGAACCGGAGAGGCGCATCCTGACCATAGGCATGGAGAAGCCAGAGGATTACAGGGACCTTCCGGTACTGCATAATTCTCCCTACCTCGCAGTGCCGGCCCTGCTGCTGGCCGTCCTGGTCTTCGGGTTTTCCATCCGGTTGCTCAGGCGTGGGAGCGGCTATAGGCCGACCGGCCTGCTGCTGCTGGCACTAGCCCCCTGCCTGCTGCTGGCCGCCGACGCCGACCCGTTCCGGAAATCCCCTTTCGACCAGTATCACGGCCCGCAGGGGATAGCCCCGTACCAGTTCCTCGTGAACTACGTGGCGTCCAAGGGCGGCCTGACCTTCTGGAACTATCCCGAGACCCACTCCGGCGTTCGGCGGCTGGGGCCCATCCGCGTGGACACGCCTCCTTATCCCGAGGCGCTGGAGGAGGCGAAGAATTACACCGGCTTCGCGGCCGTCTATGGCGACAACATAACGGCCACCGCCCCGGGCAACGTATGGGACAGGGTCCTGAACGAGTACTGTGAAGGGCGGCGGGCCAGGCCGGTGTGGGGGATAGCCACTGCGGACTACCACGGCCCGGCCGACGGCCGGCTCGGAGATTTTCCCACGGTCTTCCTGGTAAGGAAGAGGACGGTTGCCGGCGTGCTGGAGGCTATGAGGAAAGGGCGGATGTACGCCGAGGGCGTGGCCTATCCGCAGTTCATAAGTTTGGACGAGTTCTCCGTGAGCGGGAGCTCGGGCGGCGCCGCGGCCGTCTCCGGAGATAGCGTCCGGCTGGAGGGCCGAACGCTCGTCAGGATACGGCTTTCGGAAAAGGCGCCTTCCGGGAGCGTCGCGACGGTGCGGCTGATAAAAGGCGGCAAAATCATAAAGACCTTCAGGGGCAAGCTGCCGCTGGATATAAATTATGACGACGAGCTTACCGGCCGCGGCTTGACCTATTACAGGATGGATATGAGCGGGCCGGCCAGGATAATCTCCAATCCTATCTTTGTGGAGAACGCGGGCTCCCGATGATAAAATTCCTGTTCCCTTTGCTGAAGGAGTGGCCGTTATTTAGGTAAACTATCCGTTAAAGATGAGAAAGACAGGGCTGCTGTTCGCCGCGCTTGCCGCGCTGCTCTTGCCGGGCCTGGCCCGGGGCGCGGAAGAATTTCAGATCCTGAAAGTAAAGAAAGGCGAGACCCTCCGCGAAGTCGCCAGAGCCTACCTCGCCGAGCCCGGGAACTGGAAGGAACTGCTCCGCCGCAACAGTCTGCCCTCAACGGACCCCGACGCCGCTCTTCCGGCCATGTCCCTGAGCGTGCCGGCGGCGCTGGTCAAGGCGCGCTACCGGGCCGCCAGGCTGATATACCTGGACAACTCCGTGTTGCTGCGCCGCTCCGACTCTTCTGACTGGAACGAAGCCTATTACAGCGAGCAGCTCTTTCCCAGGGACGCACTGCGCACGCGGGGCGGCAGCAGCGCCGAGGTCAGGTTCTACGGCGGCGAGACGCTGCGCGTGGCGTCCAACAGCCTCATTGTGCTGCGCCAGCCCGTCAAGGAGGCGCCGGGGGCAGAGATGCTGGTGGGCGTGCTGCACAGCAAGGGTGCCCGCGTGGTGACCAGGACCGCGGTCATAGTACCCAAGACCAGGGACACAGAATTCGACACCACTATGGACAGGAACCTGAAAACGGTGGTTAACGTCACGCGCGGGGCCGCCGAGGTGGAGGCCAGCGGCCGGAAGGTGGAGGTAACCGAGGGATACAGGGTGGAAGTAATGCCGGGGATTCCGCCTTCCGATCCCTTCAAGCCTTCTGCTTCGCCGGCCCCCGGGGAGATAGGCTATGTGGTGCAGGTGGTGACGGCCGAGGTGGCGATGGGCGGCATAGGGAGCTCCCAGGGGCCCGGAGGGACGACGGCGGCCCCGCCGGCGCCAGGCGCGGGCGTAAACTCCGGGAGGCTCAGGCCCGGTGTGATTAAGATAGAGACCATCTCGATGAACGGCGCCGCGCAGGGCGCACACGTGCAGGTTTCAAAAAGCAGGGATTTTTCCTCGCCGGTGCTGGACAAGAAGTACATGGCCATAGAGGAAGTGGACCTAAATCAGGTCCTGCCGGCCGGGAATTATTTCTACCGCGCGGCCCCGATAGACCTGTTGGGTTTCGAAGGCCGGTTCGGCGAGCCGAGGCCTCTGAGGATAACCGGTTCCGGCGGCCGCTGAACCGGATATTGCGCCGTTTCGTCGCCTGCCCGGGCAAAAAATGGATAAAATATATCTAAGCCATGAACGACACGGATAAAAAAGACAACCCCGACCCTCTAAGGCAGATGTCCAGCGTGGTCAGCCACGAGATACGCAACCCGCTGGCCATCATCTCCAACTCGATCTACTTCATAAAGACCAAGCTGGCGGCCGGCGGCGCAGCGCTGGACCCGAAGGTGGCCAAGCACATAGGCATCATCGAGGGCGAGGTGAAGCACAGCAACGACGTGATAGAGGAGATGCTCGCCTTTACCAGGCCGCGGGAACTGAACCTGGCGCCTGTGGCGCTGAGCTCGGTCCTCAGGGACCTGGAGGCTTCATACGCGGTACCGGAGAACGTAAAGCTTAAGACCGTCTCCGCCCCCGCGGACCCGGTGGTCAGCGCGGACATGGAGGCGCTCTGTTACGCCGTGCGCCGGGTGCTGGACAACGCGGTACAGGCCATGCCTGGGGGCGGCGCGGTGACGCTGGCGTGCGCGCTGGACGGCAGGCTGGCCAGCCTGACCGTCACGGACGGCGGTCCCGGCTTCGCCGGCGGCGACGGGGAGAAGGCCTTCGAGCCTTTCTTCACCACTAAGCCGCGCGGCATAGGCCTGGGCCTCACCATAGCCCGCAAGTACCTGGAACTGCACGGCGGCTCCGCCAAGGCCGGGAACGCCCCCGGCGGCGGCGCGCGCGTCGTCCTTTCCCTTCCTCTGTCTAAGTAGCCGCCTTCCTACGTGATCCCCTAACCCGCCTGTCCCCTATCTCCCGGTTTGCTAGAATGACTATAGGCCTTATTATGCCGCGGACCATGCTTCGATGCGCGTCCCGCCGGAATTAGCGGCCGTTATCAAGGGGGAGTAGTTGTCATGATAAAGGCCGTTATCTTCGATCTTGATGGGACGCTGCTGGACACGATAGAGGACATAACCGACTCGCTCAACGCGGCGCTGGCCGCGGACGGCCTGCGCGCCTACACGGCGGCCGAGACCAAACTGTTCGTCGGCAGCGGGGTGAAGACGCTGTTGGAGCGCGCCCTGGCGCTGACCCCGGGGGCCTTGGGGAAGTACGACAGCGTCAGGGAAAGATATCTCAGTGAGTACGCCGCCAGGCGCACCGTAAAGACCCGCCCGTACCCGGGCCTGGAGGAGGTCCTGGACGAGCTGCGCGCGATGGGCCTGAAGACCGCGGTACTGAGTAACAAGCCGCAGGCCGACGCGCTGAAGACGGCCGGATACTACTTCCCGCGCGCCGGTTTCGCCATGGTGGTGGGGCAGCGGGAGGGCGTGCCGGTAAAGCCGGACCCTTCTTCGCTGCTGGCGATGGTCCGTGAGCTGGGGCTGAGGACGGAGGACTGCCTCTTTGTCGGCGACTCCGACGTGGACATGCGTACGGCCATCAACGCCGGTATGCTGAAGGTGGGCGTGCTGTGGGGCTTCCGGCCGCGGCAGGTGCTGGAGGCCCACGGGGCCGATTACCTGGTGGACAGGGCGGGGAGCCTGCTTGAGATAGTCAGGGAGCTCAATTCCTGAGCTTCTTCCGGCGTCTACTTTTTGTTATTATAGGCCTATGGGGGGAGATGAACAAAGCGCCAAGGCCGCCATACTTGTCGTCGACGATGACAGGAACGTCTGCGACCTGATCAGTTCCATGCTTGGCGAGCGCGGATACCGGACCGTAATCGCCGGCAACGGCAGGGAGGCGCTGGCTTACCTGCGCGGGAACGAGGCGCATCCGGGCCTCATACTGCTGGACCTGATGATGCCGGTGATGAACGGCTGGGATTTCAGGCGGGTGCAGCAGTGCGATCCTTCGATAGCCGATATCCCGGTGGCCATCATAACCGGCATGCCCAATGTGGAGGGAAAAGCCTCCGCGATAGGCGCCGTGGACGTGCTTTACAAGCCCTCCCGCGTGGAATCCCTGGCCTCGCTGGCCTTCCGTTTCTGCGGCCGAGACCATCGCCCAAAAAGGTAGAATCTTGGGATGAGCGGCGAGGCTGCCGGCCAAAAGAGAGGCGTAACCGGCGGGCGCAGGGCGCTGGATCTGGTCCTGCTGGCCGCGGCCTGCTGGGCCGCCGTCCTGGTCTGGCGGGCCAGCGGCGAGCAACTGCGCTCCGAGACCAGGATAATACGGGACGCACTTCTCCCCTGCCGCTTTCCCATAACCTATTCCATAGGCAGGATAGACCCCCGCTACGGCGTCTCGGCCGGGGAACTGTCCAGATACGCGGCCAGGGCGGCCGCCGTCTGGGATGGCGCCATGAAAAGGAATCTTTTCAGGGAAGTGCCGTCGGGCGGGGACATAACGATAAACATGGTCTACGACCAGCGCCAGGCCTCCATGGACAAACTGAAGGCCATGGGCCTGGCCACGGACCAGAGCCTGGAGGCCTATAGGTCGCTTAAGGCCAGCTACGACGAGATGTCGGCGGAACTGGCCCGGAGACAGGCTTCGCTGGCCGCCGGGCTGCAGGCTTACAGGCGGGACGCAGCGGAGTATAACTCCGTGGTTGAGGAGTACGAACGCCGCGGCGCCTCGCCGCGGCAGCGCCGGATGTTCGCCGAGAGACGCTCCACCCTGGAGCGGGAGTTCTCCTGGCTGAGGCTCCTGGAGAATCCTGTCAACGACCAGATAGAAACCCTAAACGCCCTGGCGACAGCGCTGAACCAGCTCATCGTGCGGCTGCGTATAAACGCGGCCCAGTACGACAGGCAGGGGGCGGCCCTGGGCGGGACCGAAGAGGGGCATTACGCCGTGGATAACGGCTTCCGCTACATAGACATCTATACCTGTTCTGACAAGGACCAGCTGACCAGGCTGCTGGTCCATGAACTGGGGCACGCGCTGGGACTCGGTCACGTGGCCGATCCGCAGGCTATAATGGCGCCGGTCAACCGCGGGCGCACGCTGGAACTTTCCCCGGCCGACCTAGCCGAACTCTCCTCGGCCTGCACCTCGCCGCTAACGAGGCATAAGCGCGAACAATAGGGCGGGCCGCCCATAAAAAGGGGCAGACCCCAGCGGGCCTGCCCTCACGGTTCCGCTCTCCGAGTGGCTTATACTTGGGCGGGACCTAGTTATAGTATAGCTCCTGCAATACGGATTTCAAGGGCCCTTCGGGCATATTTTCCCGGACCGGTCTCGTAACATTTTCGCCTTAAATAATTAATTTTTCCGCACGAGGCGCGGCGTTATAATGATTATGATAATATGCGCGGCCGCACGGTAACTGAAATGGTAGCCTGTTCTGGCTTCTCCTTGCGCGGGCGGGCCCTCCCGGGTCTGTTCCTGGCTTTTCTCCTGCTCGGCCTGCCAGGCCGTTCTGCCGCCCAGGACGTCACGCCGCCGACCGCGGCCGTACTGCAGCCCGCCGACGGCTCCTACGTAAACTCGCTGCCCGCCATAACAGGCACGGCGGCCGACGACACGGCCGTCGCCTCGGTGACCCTGGCGTTGAGCCGCCAGGCCGACGGATTTTACTGGAACGGCTCCTCCTGGAGCGCCGGCCAGACCTGGCTGGCGGCCTCGGTTTTTAGTTCGTCGTGGTCGTACTCAGGGGCGCCGCCCCTGGTGGACGGGTCCACCTACGCAGTGACGGCGAGGGCCTATGACACCTCCGGTAATCTGTCGCCCGACGTCTACTCGCTCTTCTACAAGGACGCCTCCGGCTGCCGCTGGGGACTGTGGAGCGTGCAGAGCGGGCCTTGGTCCTCCACCGCTACCTGGAACAGCGGTGTAGTCCCTTCGGCCTGCAGTTCCGTGCTGGTCTCGGCAGGCAGCACGGTGACGCTGGACGTCCCCCTGGCGCAGGCGCGCACGGCCGCGCTGGGCGGGGAACTGTCCTTCGCCCGCTCGGCCTCCTCCTCGTTCATGCTGAGCGGGGGAAGCCTTGCCGTCAATTCCGGCGGGACTCTGGACATGGGCACCGAGGCAAGCCCGATACCGGCCTCGGTCACGGCCACGCTTATTCTCTCCTCCGGCGCCTACGCCGGACAGTACGCGCTGGTGATAGAGGACGGGGGCTCGTTCTCGGCGCGCGGCTCGGAAAGGACCCCTTACGCCTACGCCACTAAAAGTATAACGACCAACAGCAGCCTTTACGTTTACGGCTCCACCTCCGCGGCAGGCTGGCAGATGGGGGACGCCATCGCCGTGGGGCCCACTTCCGGCAGCGGCACCGTCTCAGTTTCCACCCGCACTATCTTTTTCTTGAACCCCGGCGCCGGTCCGGAATACAACGTCATCTGGACCGGCGGGGCGCTGCCTTTCCCCAGGCAGCTGACCCCGGGCACCCCGATACTGGTCGTCAACCTGACGCGCAACGTCGTGGTGCGCTCCTCCGGTACCATAGTGGGAGGCCTACTGGGAAACAGCGCACAGGTGATAGACCGCTCCGCTTCTCCGGCCGGCTTCAGGGCCGCTTATGCGGAGTTCTCCTATCTCGGCTCCTCCGACGGGCCCGGCTACGGCCTGGGGCTGGAGTCGGCTTCAGGGGCCGAGATCTCCAGCTCCTCCATCCATGACTGCTCCTACGGGCTGGTGCTGAACGGCTCCGCCGGCAACGTTCTCTACGCGGACAGCTTCTACAACAATCTGTACGGCGGGGTTGCGCTCTTGGACTCACAGCATAACACGCTGGAGCGCGACTATGCGTACGGCAACGGCGGCCACGGGCTGTACCTGCATGGTTCCTCCGCCTACAACACGCTGGAGAGGGATGGTTTCTATTCCAACTCCGGGCAGGGCGTCTATATGGACGGGCCGGGCGGAGGCAATACGCTGACCGGAGCAAGGGTCTTCTCCAACGGGGCCTACGGGACGTACGTCGCCGGGTCCCCCGGCAGCATACTGGGCGGGAATTCCTACTACTCCAACGCCTCTGGCGGACTCTTTCTCGGCCAGGTCTCCGGCCTGCTCTCGTCCGGCGACCGCGCCTATTCCAACTACGGGCCCGGCCTTACCGTTTCCGGCTCTTCCGGCAGTGTCTTCGCCGGCGGGTGGCTGGGCTACGACGTTTCCGGCGCCTCCGTCCCGGACGCCGTCTCCGAGGTCTACCTGGACCCGGCCATGCCTGGATCTCTAATCCTGGAGGACAGCTGGGTGAACGCTTCAGCGCCGCTCTCCACCGACGGCTTTAAGGCCGGCAACTGGCTGTTTTCCTACGGCCAGAACGGTTCCCCCGGCACGCTGCGCCTCTGGGGGGACTACGCCCTTGCCGGGAGCACGCTCACTCTGGACCGCTCCGCCAGGCTCTATTCCTCCTTCGCCACCGCGCCCAAGCTGATGCGCGGAGGCGGCCATTCCCTAACCGGCCTGACCACGGACGACGCCTCGGCGCGCTCCGAGATAGTAACCGTGAAGGACGAGGGCGGCGATCTCTGGCGGGTATACGGCTCCTCTTCAGGCGTGCTGGGTTCCTTCATGGCCGGGCCCTACTCCAGCTACGCCTTCAGCGGCCCCGGCCTGAGCTTCACGCTGAACGTGGGGGGCTCGCCGGCCGCAGGCGACGCGCTGGACTTCGCCACCGCCTCGGCCTCCGACGACGCGGGCCTGCAGAAGAAGCTGCTCTTCGGGCCGGCTTCCAGCTCCTTCAACAACGGACGCTCAAAACTGGAGATAGCCCCCTCCGGAGGCATCTCCCTGCTGGGGGGCGCGGACGGCTCCGGCTATACAGTAGTGGACAGGCTGGACCCCTCCTCCACTTACTACACCTTCGTGGACTCCGGGGCTTTTACCGCCGAGCATTCCTCCTTCACCAACATGGACCAGGACGGCATACAACTGTCCGGGACCGGCGGAATATCCATTTCCTCCTGCTCCTTCGACTATCTCGGCTACGCTTCCGGCACCAGTTCCTACCTGACCGCGCGCGACCTGACCTCCGATGCCACCTTCTACAGCGTCTACTTCGGACTCTCCCGCTCCAGCGCGGCCTACCAGAACGTCTACAACGTTAAAGTGCAGGGTTCCGACGCCGGCCTGCGCTGGCATTTTCTCGGCGACGAGGCGGCGCTGGGGCCGCTGTGGGGAGAGGGGCACGACCTTGAGGAGGGGACCGACAACAAGGTGCTCTGGGGCGACGTCATCCCTCCCTCGGTCTGGATACTGCAACCGTCCGTCCAGTACGCCAGTTTCGTGCCGGACTTTTCCGGCACGGCTTCCGACGACAACCTTGTCTCTTCGGTCACCGTCTCCCTCAACAGGTTCAGCGACGGGCTTTACTGGGACGGCTCCACTTGGGGACCGGGCCAGGCCTGGCTGGACGCGAGCCTGTTCTCCTCCTCCTGGACTTACGTTTCCCTGCCGCCGTTCCAGGAAGGCTTCACCTACCAGATGGTCGCCAGGGCGCTAGACGGGGCTGGCAACTGGTCCGATCCCTATTCGACGGCGACCTTCCGCTACGACCCTAACCCGCCGGAGGCGAAAGTGGTCTCGCCCGCGGACGGGGTGGACATCACCTCCTCGGCCTTCGCCGGCGTCTCCGGCACGGCCTGGGACGCCGGTTCCGAACCGGGCGCGGTATGGGTGAAGATAGAACGCCTCTCCGACGGCTCCTTCTGGGACGGGGCGGCCTCGCAGTGGACCTCCAGCGCCGCTTGGAACGCGGCCGCCGGAACCACGGACTGGGCCTATGCCGGCCCGCCGGAGAACGAGCTTGCCTCATGGACCTCCTACTACGCCGTGGCCCGCGCGCAGGACCTGGCCGGGAACATTCAGGCCTCCGAGGCCTGGGGCAGCACCTTCACCTACGTGGTGCCGCCGCCGCTGCCGGGGCAGACGGGCAAGCCGTCCGGCCTGGTGCTGGGCGTCTCCTCCGTAGCCTGGTCCTGGGCGGCGGCGGCCGTGGCCGACGGTTACGACGTCTATCCCTCCTCGGCGCTTCTGTCCCCGCCGGACTATTACCCGGGGCCGGCATTCGTGCAGCAGGGGCTCTCCCCCAACACCACCTACAGCATAATGGTCGCGGGCAGGAACTTCTCCGGAGAGGGGCCGCTTTCGCCGCCTTCCGACGTACTGACTACGCTGGCCGCGCCGCCGGCCGGGGTCTCCGCCGGGCTCTACCTCAGCAGCGTCGCGCTGAGCTGGGCCCTCAACGGCAATCCGCCCGGCACGCAGGCAGAGGTGGAGAGGCTTTACGGCTCCGCTGTGGCGACTACTGACGTCTCCTATATCGATACCGGCCTGCTGGGCTGCACCAGTTACTATTACAGTATCTGGAACGTTAATAACGCCGGCGTCCCCAGCGCCCGCGCTGAGCTGGGCCCGCTGCTTACCGGGAACCCGTCCCCACCGCAGCCCGTGGGGCTGTACGCCGCCGCCCTGGTCGGGGGCAGGATATCCATCTCATGGGAACCGTCGCCTTTCGAGGGAATAACAGCCTACAACCTGTATTATGACGGCGGCAGCGGCAACATAGACTACGGTACGCCGCTGGCCGTACTCTCGCCGCTGCAAGACTCCTATATCACCGGAGTGCTGGTCTCCAGCGCGGCCTACAGGTTTGGATTGAGGGCCGTGCACCGCTGCGGAGTGGAGGAAAAGAACACCTCGGTGGAGGCGTCGGCGCCCTCGCTGCCATCCCTTTCCGGCCCGCGCGCCGGCATCCGGACGCCGCAGGCCGGCCGGAGGGTGTACGGCAACAGCCTGACGGTGCTGGCCGCGCTCTATTCCGGGACCCCTCAGGAGACCAGGAACGTGCTGTTCCAGTACAGGGCGGCAGGTTCGGGGGCGTGGCTGGACATGGTCCCCGCCGAGCCGGCGGAGCATCCCAACCCGGACGCCTCCTTTCCCTATTTCGTGCACTGGGACGTGACGGGCCTGCCGGCCGGGGAATACGAACTGCGCGCCGTGGCCTACGGGCTCTCCGGCGCCGCCGACCAGGCTCCGGACTCCGTGACGGTGGACGTGGACCCGGCCGCGCCCGACATAACCGAGAACGACTCCGGCGGGACGATCACCAGGTCTCAGACCGTCTATAGCCTGGTCCCCAACGGCGCCTCAGCCGGCGACCCGGCCACCCCGCAGGTGACCTACGTGCTGATACCGGCTGGGGCGCTGGACGCCTCCTCCGCTACGCTGAGCGTGGTAAGCGGTCCGCAGGCGCTTCCTCCGCCGCCCGCGGACGCAGTTCCGGCCGGCATAGCGGCGGAAGCCTCGCTGTCGGGCCAGAGCGACCTGGCCGGCGGTCTGGTCGCGCTGGTGACGCTCTCCTACCAGGACGCCGACGGGGACGGCGTGCTGGACGGGACCAATATTCACGCCAATCAGCTCCGGATGTACTCTTCCCGCACTCCCTCGGGGCCATGGGCGATGGTGGCTGACTCCTCGGTAGACCTGACAGACAGGAAGGTTACCGGCCATACCTCGCATTTCAGTTATTTCGCCCTGTTCGTGCCGCAGTCTTCCGGAGTAAGTTCGGCGCGCGCCTACCCGGTTCCATGGAAGCCCGGCTCCGGCGGCAGGTTCGATTCAGCCTTCGGTTCGGACGGGATAGTCTTTGATCACCTGGAGGCCGGGTCCGAGATAAGCATCTTTACGGTGACCAGCCGGTTGGTCAGGAAGCTGGACGTGAGCGCGTCGGACCTGGGCGTGAAGGTCTGGGACGGCAAGAACTCCTCCGGGGCCGACGTGGCCAGCGGCGTCTACCTGGCCTACATAAAGGCCGGGGGGCATTCTAAGGTGCTGAAACTGGCGGTAGAAAGATGAGGACAGCTCCGAGCCTGCTGATCGCCTGCCTGCTGGCGTGTTCCGCCGGCCGGGCGTTCTGCGCCGACAGGAGCGGCACCGGGGCCGCCGCCTTCCTGGAGCTGCCGGTGGACGCGCGCGGTACCGGGATGGGCGGGGCTGTCACCGCGCTGGCCGGCGAGCCTATGTCCATCTTCCACAACCCCGCGGCGCTGGCCGGGGCTGGCCGTCCTGCAGTGGCTTTCAGCCACGCGCTGCTGGTACAGGGGATGACCTACGACGCGGCCGGCGCCGCGGTGCCGCTGCATAACGGCGGGCTGCTGGGCTTCGGTATGCTTGGCAACGGCGTGCTTGGCGTGGGGGCGCAGTACCTGCGCTACGGCAGTTTCGGCGCGCTGGACAACACCGGGGCCGCGGCCGGCACCCTCTCGCCGGTGGACAGCGCCTTTTCAGCCGGCTACGCCTTCTCTCCCTCGGCGACCTTCTCGTTGGGCGCGGCCATAAAATACATCTATTCCCGGATACAGGATTCGGCTTCCGCTTCCGCCATGGACGTGGGCCTGCTGGCCAGGTTCGGCGACCTCTCGGCCGGGGCCGCCGTGCAGAACATGGGTGGAGCGCTGAAGTTCAACGTGCAGGATTCCCCGCTGGCCGTCAACACGAGGCTGGGGGCGGCCTATGCGCCGCGCGGTCCCTGGCGCTGGGCTCTTGACCTGGACTTACCGCAGGACGGCAGTCCCTGGCTGGCGGCCGGAGCCGAGTACGCCTTCACCCGGACTTACGATTGGGGATTTATGGCGCGGGCCGGCTACAGCACGGAGGCGCTGCAGACCGGCGGGCTGAACGGCGTGGCGGCCGGCTTCAGCCTGGAGCGCGGCAACCTATGCTTCGATTACGCCTTTAAGCCGGACGGAGAGTTGGGGGCCGCGCACACCTTCGGCCTCAGGTACCGCTTCGGAGGCCCATGACAGCCTGGCTGCGGTAAAGGTAGAATCTGAGATGTGGAACTCTCCGGGGACCAGGAAAAGGCGCTGGCCGCTCTGCTGGTCTGGCACAAGGACCCGGCGCGGCCGCCCTACATAACGCTGGGCGGTTACGCCGGCACCGGCAAGACCACGCTCATAGCTCTGTTCAAGAACGAGCTGGCGCGCCTCAACAAGGACCTGCGCCTGGCTTTCTGCAGCTACACCGGCAAGGCCGCGCAGAACCTCAAGAACAAGCTGCGCGAGGCCGGCGCGCTGGCCGCGCGCGACTCGGTGAGCACCATCCACGGCCTCATCTACACGCCGCTCGAGAACGAGGCCGGCCAGATAGCCGGCTGGGCCCGCAGGGAAGAGCTGGGGAAGGACCTGATTGTAATCGACGAGGCCTCGATGGTGGACGGTCTCATCTGGGCCGACCTGCTCTCCTACGGCATTCCCATTGTCGCCGTGGGCGACCACGGCCAGCTGCCGCCAATTTCCGGCCAGTTCAACCTTATGCAGGCGCCGCGGCTGCTGCTGACGCAGATACACCGGCAGGCGGCGGGCAACCCCATCATACGCGTCTCGCAGTACGCGCGCACCACGGGCGTGGTGCCGGCGGAGCGCTACGGCGCCGGCGTGGTGAAGTATCTGAAGGACGACCCGGACGCGCAGGAGCGCACCGGCGAGCTGCTCGAGGGCTGGAACCCGGAGACGCTGATACTCTGCGGCTACAACAATACGCGCAACCGCATAAACCAGTTCGTGCGCTCTAGCCGCGGCTTCGAGGACCCGCGCCCGGCTTCGGGCGACCGCGTAATCTGCCTGCGCAACAACCACAAGAAGGCGATCTACAACGGCATGCTCGGCACCATAGAACGTATAACGAAGTACCGCGACGACTGGTACGAGGCCGAGATACAATTGGACGAGCGCGAGAAGCCCTACGACGGGCTTATCTACGCGCCGCAGTTCGGAGCTAAGACCGGTGTCAACTTCACCAAGGACCGCAAACTCGCCATGCAGGGCGACCTGTTCGACTTCGGCTACGCGCTAACCGTGCACAAGGCGCAGGGCAGTCAGTCCAGGCGCGTGGTGATGTTCGAGGAGCGCTTCAAGCAGATGGACGACGAAATGTGGCGCCGCTGGCTCTATACCGGCGTCACCCGCGCCGAGCAAGAGTTGTACCTGTTCGGCTGAACACCGCGCCGGGAAAAAGAAAACCCCCGCGCTTTTGACGCGGGGGTCATTCTTTCCCGGGGGAGAGGAGTTCACTTCTGCAGGAACTATTATGTGAGGTGTCAATACCTCCAGTTCTTTCTGGTTCACTTTTATCCCATAGTGCCGCAGTTTAGCAGCGCAGCTACGGCTTATCCCGGACGCGAGACTTTCTATTATTCGTGGCGCCTGT
>JAJYJH010000053.1 GCA_021789695.1 bacterium
GGTCAACGGAGCCATCCGCTTTTATGTATACGCTGCCTTTATGCGCTGAGACCACTACGGTATGGTTAGTGGAAACGTCCTGCGAGATTTCTATCTCCCCGGAACTGGAACTTCTTATTTTACCCAGTGGAAAACCGTCCTGGCGCAGAAAGTAGTTGCGGTTATTATTAAAACCGCTTATTATCAAAGTCGTGGAGCTTATAAACTTCTCCTGGGCTGCCGAATAAGCTATTCCCACATCCGAGACGGCCAGTGTTAAACTGACGATATTGCCGGCCTTTAATTGAACAGTGTTCCCCGAGGGAGTAACAGCGGAAAAAGTGTCGCTTGTTCCTCCCACCACGTATTCTTTGAATTTGGAGGAATCTTTTTTTGCGGAAAGACTGGATTGGAGAAAAGACAGCAGAAAAACAACAAAAAATGCGGCAAGCAACAAACGCGCTTCAGAATCGCTTCCTACGTGTCGACACCACATAAGCCCCCCTAGGTGCTCTGAATAGTATAATGCGCGGTTCCCGGATTTTCAAGGGAGAGACAAGTGTGAAGATGCTGGCACGGGGGAATGCCATACTGCTGATAGGCCTGTTCAACTCTATCCTGTTACCGATCATCTTTTCACTGCCGCCAGCGGCCTCGCCGGCCACAAGCCGCGCCTGGCCGCCGCGGCGGCCTAGCGCCGCGGAGGAAGAAAAAGCCCCGGCCGGGCCGGGGCTTTTGTTTTTGAGAGAGGCGCGGCCTTCAGGCGGCGCCGGCGCGCAGGATGGAGTCGCGCGTCAGCATCCCCTTGAATACGCCGGCCTTGTCCAGCACCGGGACGCGCTTTAGCTTCCTGTCCACCATCAGCTTTATCGCGGCGGCCAGCGGCTCGTCCTCCCCCACGGAGAAGACCTCGGTCAGCATGATCTCGCCAGCCGTCCGGGCCTGCATAGCCTTGATCAGCTCCTTGTGTTTTTCTCCGGCTGGAGTGAAGGAGAGCCTGCTCAGGAAATAGTCCCAGAGTCCGGCCCTGTGCCCCGAGAAGGCGCCCAGCAGGACCTTGTCCGAGACGAGCCCCAGCAGCTTGCCGTCCTTGTCCAGCACGGCCACGCGCTTGATGTCCGTGGTCTCTATCAACCCGACCGCGTCCCACACCGGAGCGTCCGGCCCCACCGCCGGGGTGTCGCGCCGCATGGCCTCGCGGGCGGTCCTGGCGCCGCCGGCGGCCGCGGAAGAGCTCCGGGGCGCGGCCTGGCCGGGCCCCCCACCCAGTATCGTCTTAAAAACGTCCAGGCGGGACAGCATGCCGGCCAGCCGGCCGGCCTTGTCCGTCACCGGCAGGCGTTTGAGCCCCTTCTTCAGCATGGTCTCCACGGCCGAGGGGAGCGGGTCGTCCTCCCTCGCGCACGTCGGGGACGGCGACATCAGCTCCCTGGCGTGGAACTTCTCCAGGGCCTGTTGCAGCGGGCCCAGGTGATGCGCGGCCAATTCCGGCAGCAACCCCAGTTGAAGTGGCAGCCCGGCGCGGCGCAGCAGGTCCCCCTGCGTGATGATGCCGGCGGGGCGGCCGGCCTCGTCTGTCACCGGCAGGCCGCGGAAGTTCGAGGAGAGCAGAGCCTTCACTACCGTCGCGGCCGGAGCGGAGAACGGCACCGAGACCGGGGCCTTGGTCATCACGTCCTTCACCCTGACCTGCCGCGGGATGACGTGCCTTCCGGACCGGTGCCAGGCCACGTCTTTTTCCTCCACCGTCATAAGGCCGTCCTCCACCAGGCGCTCCAGCCCCGGCAGCACGGCGTCCTTCTCCGCCGACGGCACTATCACCGTTATCTCCAGCGGCATGTTGTAGGAGAGCGCTTCCACGCCGAAGGTGGCCGTCTCTCCGTTCTCGTAGCAGCCTTCCACGGCCTTGGTCACCAGGCAGCGCGCCGGGACCTTGAGCCCGCGCAGGTAGTTCATCACCGCCTGCGGCAGCGGCTTGCCCTCGCAGCGCGACTCCTCGGAAGCGTAGATCTTGACCACGGTATATGGCAATGACATCTTTTCCCCCTTTAGACCAGCAGCGAAGCGAGTTTCAGCCCCGCCAGCACCAGCGCTATACCGGCTAGATTGTTGAGCGCCATGTTGGCCAGCGGCGCCGCCAGCCCGCCGCGGGCGGCCGTCACGGTCTCCATGGCGTAGCTGGAGAAGGTGGTAAGTCCGCCGAGGAACCCGGTGACGAAGAACAGCCGCAGCTCCGGCCGCATCAGCTCCGTCCTCTCGGCCAGCGCCAGCGCTATCCCGATGAGGAAGCACCCGGCGAGGTTCACTATCAGGGTGCCCCACGGGAAATCGGCGCCAAAGGCCTTTCCTGCCGCCAGCGTGGTAAAATACCGCACCGAAGACCCAACCCCTCCGCCTATGAACACTATCATCACTTTTTGCATTCTCTGGTCCTGCCTTCGCCGCCGGGCTGCGGGCGCCCATAAAAAAACCCCTGCGACCTTGGATCACAGGAGTTATCAGCCTCGCGGCGGTTGGGGCCCTGCGGCCCGGGCGAACTCCATCGCCTTGAGGAATTCTACCATATTTCAGGCGCCGCCCCAGGGCCGGGCTGGATCCCCGCTCCCAGTTCCCCTATTTGGCCGGCGAAAAACCGGCCACCACCTTTTCGTACTTGGGGAGAAGCTGGTCGGCCAGGTCCTCGGGGGCGTGCAGGGCTATCGTATAAAAGCCGCCTTTCAGCCCGGGGACCACGGTGAACCGCTCGAAGACAGGAATTTTTATAGAATGGACCGCGTAGGGCGGGACATAGTCGAAGGTCTTCCTGTCGAAGGTCTTGGCCGCGCGGCCGGCCACCGTGATATCCTTGACCGGTCCGTAGACCTCTCCTGGCAGGTGCAGCACCGGGTCCATCTTGGAGTTCAGCTCCATGAACTTGGCCATGGTCATGCGCGGATGGTCCGGGCCGTAATAGGTCACCGCTATCCAGGACCTTCCGCCCTGCAGGTCGGTCGGCCCGGCGAAGTCGGCGCTGGACTCCGCCGCCCCGCTCCCCGGGGCGCCTGAGCCGCTTTGCCAGTCCGAAGGGACCTGAGCCTTGAACAGGCCGCCTTCTGAAGAATATTCCGAGAATCCCGCCTGCGCGTTCCCGCGCGCCTCCTTGGTCTTGCCGGGCCCGCAGGCCAGCGCAGGCAGCAAAGCCAGTATCAAAGGCAGATGTTTTGCTTTCATATCATGTCGCGGCGCTCAGCCGCCCGGCTTGGCGTCCAGTTCCCTTAGCGCGGCCTGGAAATACCTGAAATCCTCCTCCGACTTCCGCCCGGCGGCCTCGTACCAGGGGTAGAAGGTCCCCAGCCTCTGCTCCAGGTCCTTTGTTTGGGAGCCGGCCGGCCGCTTCGCGTCCCTGGCTGCCTCTGCGGCCGGGTCCTCGGCGGCCGCCCGCGCCCGCCCGGCCAGCGCCGCCCTGATGGAGCCGTAAAGGGCGAAATTCTCGGCCGCCTTGCCCCGCCTGGAATTGACATTGTAGTACATTACGTACCTGCCCACCCCGGCCGGCCCCTCGTCCCTGAGGAGCAGGGCCATCTTTAGGTCCTCTTTAGCTATCTGGTGAATATAGCCGGCATTTCCCATGGCCTCTTCGGCCTCCATCTTCTGCAGCACAAAAAGGGCGCCCTTGGAGAAAGACTCCGTCTCCTGGCCGAGATAGTAGAGGTCCGGGATATTTTCTTTGGCGGCCCAGACACTCTGCTTCTGATGGCCGTAATACTCGTGCACGAAGACTGGCGCCACGTAACGGGCTATTTTGGCCATGGCCTCCTTGTCGGCCGGGTCCAGCAGCTGCGCCCTGGTCACTCCGGTCCTGAGCATCGCCGTCTCCACGTCGGAGATATTCAGCCTGACCTCCGACTTGTCCGGCCTGAATACGCCGCGTATTCCGGGGCTGGCGAGCCGCTCCAGCGCAAAATTTATCTTGCCGCCGGGCGCGGCCATAAAGGCCATGGTCTCCCGGCCTATCTGCGTGCCGGCCAGCTCCCCGTCCGGGCCGGTCAGCGCCGTCAGAAGGCGGGTAGAGACCGCCAAGGCGTCGGCGTCGGAAAGGGCCGCGTCCGCGCCATAGCCGCCGCTGGAGGCCGCCGGAGCAAGACCGCCGCCGCCAGCGCCCACTCGGACCTGCCCGCCATAGGAACCGCCGTCGTCGAAGGCCTTGGCCAGATAGTCGGCCGCCTCCTCGTCGGAAAGTCCGGCCAGCATAGTCCTGGCCTTTTCCAGCCTCTCCGCCCCGGCCTCCGAGTCCCTGGCGCTGCGCTCGCCCTGCGCTCTGGCCGCGGCCGCCGCCGTCCCGGCTCCCTCTATGGCGGCCATCACCCGGCCCCTCTGCTCTTCGGAGAGAAAAGGCCACATCTTCCTCAGGGTCTCTATATTTTGGTCTATGTCCAGCCCGGCCGCCCCGTGCGCAAGCAGCCGGTCCAGCTCGGCCGTAGCCCAGATTGACAACGCTTTCTCCCTGCGTGAAATTGTGAACCCGGGCCAGCCGGAGCGCAGCGAGGGCCTGGCCGCCAGGTAAGAGGCCGCTTGCGGAGGGATATACTCCCAGTCCAGACCGGCCTCCAACGCGTCCCTCAATCGCCATTTTTCGTACCGTTCCACCCACGGGTAAAGCTTGTCCGGCTGCGGCCCCAATTGCATGGCGCAGAGGACGCATGGGTCGGCCTCCAGCCTCACCTTTACGGCGGCGCGCAGACTGTCCACCGGGATAGTGGAGGAAAAAACGTAGTCCAGGTCCTTTATGGCTTCCAGACCGGACAGCAGTTCCGCCGTGCCGGCGGGGTCGCTCGCCCTGGCCCTGTTCAGCAGGTTGTAGTTGTCGGCCGCCAGCTCCTTCAGGCAGTCCCCGGCCTTTACCGGGGAGAAGACCTTGCGCCCGGTGTTGTCGGCGCAGGAATCCAGCAGGGAAATTTCTCGTGTGGTGAGGTGCTGCGCCCCGGCCGGAAAAATCCCGGCCAGGAGCAGAACAGCCGTAAAGAACGCCGCCTTCCCGATATGCACTTGCCCCCCTGTTCCAAGTATAAAAGAGACATCGTGGGATGTCAAGGGGGGCAGTTCCGCACCGCTTGGCCGCAGACCGCGCCTGACAGGGGCCGATTTTTGTCTATAATATTAGCGGCGCCGCCGGAGTGCGGGGCCGTGGACCGAGGAGGAGATCGCTATGGCTGACTGGAAGGTTTTCGCTGTGAGCGCGGCTATGTTCGCCGGCATGACGGCGGTGCTGGCAAAGATAGGACTGCAGAACATCCCCTCCAACCTGGCCACGCTGATCCGCACCATGGTCATAATCGTCTTCCTGGCGGCGCTGGTCTGGGCGCGCCACGAGTGGAAGAACCCATTGCTGCTGAACAGGCACAGCCTTGTCTTCCTTATCTTGTCCGGGTTCACCACCGGGCTGTCGTGGATCTGCTATTACCGGGCGCTGAAGCTGGGGCCGGCGTCGCTGGTGGCGCCGATAGACAAGTTGAGCCTGGTGTTCGCGATAGTCCTCTCCGTGCTGTTCCTGGGGGAGAGGCTGGGCCTTTACCAGTGGCTGGGAGCCGGCATGATAGCCGCCGGCGCGCTGGTCATCATATTCAAATAAGAGATCCCGGCCGAAGCCCGGTAACAGGCCCCAGGCGTTAACCGAACCTTACGGCGCGCATGGAGAGAGAGGCGTGTTGGTAGCCCTCGTAGGGGTAGGAAGCCCGGTCGTCGAGACCGGCTCCCAGCGCCACCAGAAAGGGCCAGTAATGGTCGGGGGTCGGCACTGAAAACTGGCCGCCCGGCAGTTTGAGGTAATCAGCCAGCTCCGGGCGGCGGCCGGAATCTATATATTCCTTTACCCGCATATCGAAGCCGGTGTTCCAGGCGAAAGGCGGCGCGTCCATGTCGGGGTCCATCAGGGCCAGGTTATGCGCGATATTGCCGCTGCCGAGTATCAGCACGCCCCGGTCGCGCAAGGGCGAGAGGCGGCGGCCAAGCTCGTACTGGGACTTCCCTTCCGCTTGGTAATCCACGCTCAGCTGGAACACCGGTATGTCGGCCTCGGGGTACATCATGCGCAGGACCGTCCAGGCGCCGTGGTCCAGACCGCGGGCTTCGGGCTCCGGGACCGTCGACAGCAGGGAGGCCGCCGCGCGCGCGGCCTTCAAAGCCGGCGGCGGAGAGTAGGCAATACGGTAGAGCTCTTCGGGAAATCCGAAAAAGTCGTGGATGGTCTCGAAAGGGGCCGAGCCGTTTACCCGCAATTCGCCTTCAGTCAGCCAGTGGGCAGAGACGCAGAGCACCGCTTCCGGCCTAGGCAGGGAGGCTCCCAGCTCTTTCAGCGCGCGGGTGAAAGGGTTGTCCAGCGCGGCGTTCATGGGCGAGCCGTGCCCGACGAAGAGCGCCGGAAGGCGCTTTCCGCTCAGGACCCTGCCCCGGGCAGCTCATCGCCGTC
>JAJYJH010000054.1 GCA_021789695.1 bacterium
CGGATGGCCACCACGCGCTTGCCCATCTCCTTGAGCATCTTGGCGATGGCGCGGGTGGTCTGGCTCTTGCCGCAGCCGGTGCGCACCGCGCAGATGGCCACGACGGGCTTCTTCGACTTTATATAGGTCTGCTCGGCGCAGAGTATCTTGAAATTGGCGCCGGCGGCCAGGGCTATGGAGGCCTTAGCCATTATTGTATTGAAGTTCACGTCGGAGTAGGCGAACTCCACCTCGTCCACCTTCAGCTTCTTTATCAGCTCGGGCAGGTGTTTCTCCTCGTATATCGGAATGCCCTTCGGGTACAGCCTGCCTGCCAGTTCCTTCGGATACTTGCGGCCGGCGATGTTCGGGATCTGGTAGGCGGTGAAGGCCACCACCTCGTAGTCCTTGTTGTCGCGGTAGAACACGTTGAAGTTATGGAAGTCGCGGCCCGCGGCCCCCATTATCAGCACTCTCTTCTTAGCCATTGTAGTAACTCCTGGACGACTGCGAACAAAGCCGTGGGTCTTAGGGTCCGCGCGCCTTGCGGCGCCACCCGACCCCCGGCAAAACTTCTGCTTACTGGGCTTTCGCCCGTGCCGCATCAAGCGCCATGCGCATCAGGCGGCCAGGCCCTTTTTCACCATCAGCGCGGCCAGATCTACGACGCGGTTGGAATAGCCCCACTCGTTATCGTACCAGCTCAGCACCTTGGCGAAGTTGCCACCGATGACCTTCGTACTCTTGGCGTCCACGGTCGAACTCAGCGGGCAGTGGTTGTAGTCCACGCTCACCAGCGGCTCCTCGGAGTAGCCCATAATTCCCTTCAGCGGGCCCTCGGCGGCCTTCTTCAGCTCCGCATTTATCTCCTCGGCGGTGGCCGGCTTGGAGAGCGTCACCGTCAGGTCCACCACCGAGACGTTCGGGGTGGGCACGCGTATCGCGAAACCGTCCAGCTTCCCCTTCAGCTCCGGCATCACCAGGCTGATCGCCTTGGCCGCGCCGGTGGAGGTCGGGATCATGGAGAGCGCGGCGGCGCGGGCGCGGCGCAGGTCGCTGTGGGCCATGTCCTGGATCTTCTGGTCGTTGGTATAGGCATGGATCGTGGTCATCAGGCCCTTCTCGATACCCCATTTATCCTGCAGCACTTTCGTGAACGGCGCCAGGCAGTTAGTGGTGCAGGAGGCGTTGGAGACCACGTGGTGGGTCTTCGGGTCGTACTTCGCGTCGTTGACCCCCATGACGATGGTAATGTCCTCGCCCTCGGCCGGAGCGGAAATGATAACCTTTTTGGCCCCGCCGTGGGTGATGTGGTTCTCTGCGCCCTTCACCTGCTTCCCCTTCTTGTTCACGCCGTCCTTCTTGACGGTGAACAGGCCTGTGGACTCTATCACGATGTCCACGCCGACGCTCTTCCAGTTGATGGCGGCCGGGTCCTTCTCCTTAAAAACCTTTATCTTCCTGCCGTCCACGGAAATCTCGTCGTCGGCAGTAGCCTTTATATCGTTCTCCAGGCGGCCGTGCACCGAGTCATACTTCAACAGGTGCGCGTTAGTTTTGGCGTCGGTCAGGTCGTTGATGGCGGACAGTTCCAGCTGGCCGTCAGTGCGGGCCAGAATAGCACGGGCCACCAGCCTGCCTATACGTCCAAAACCGTTAATACCGATCTTCGTAGCCATTTTTGGGTTCTCCTTAAATATATAACTACCCCAATTGTACCAAATTTGCAAAAAGCTGAAAAAAGGGACAGGCTACTTTTCCCAGATAGCCTGTCCCCTCTTCCTTTTGAGCTAAACGTTACTTGCCGACAGATTTGACCTCGAAACCTATCTTTCTCAAGGCCGCGTGGTTCAGCACGTTGCGTCCGTCAAAGAGAAAAGCCGGCTTGCGCATCCTCCGGTAAAGCCTCTCGTAGTCCAGCACTTTGAACTGCTCCCATTCTGTCAGCAGAATGATGGCGTCTGCGTCCATAGCGGCCTCGTAGGGGTCATCCGTGGTCTTCACTGCCCCGGCCAGCTCGCCCAGGTCCGCGGCCACATGACCAAGCGCTTTTGGGTCGGTAATAACTATCTGGGCCCGCTCCTCTGCCAGCATTCTTGTGATCGCTATCGCCGGGCTCTCGCGCGTGTCGGAAGTGTTGGCCTTGAACGCGAAGCCGAACACAGCCAGCCTCTTCTTGGCAAGCGTGTTGAACATCGCCTTGATAATCCCCCCCACCAACCGCTCCTGCTGGAAGTCGTTCATCAGCACCACCTGCCGCCAATAATCGGCGACTTCCCGCAGCCCGTAGCTTTCACAGATGTAGACCAGGTTCAGGATGTCCTTCTTAAAGCAGCTCCCGCCAAAGCCCGGCCCGGCCTTGAGGAACTTGGGGCCTATGCGGCTATCCATGCCCACGGCCTTCGCCACCTGATCTATATCGGCTTCGGTGGCCTCGCACAGCGCAGACAGGGAGTTAATAGAGCTGATGCGCTGCGCCAGCATCGCGTTGGCCGCCAGCTTGGAAAGCTCCGAGGACCACAGATTCGTGGTAAGGATGCGTTCATTAGGGATCCACGCCGCGTACACATCCGCCAGCGCCTTTATCGCGGCCTTGCCGCGCGGCGTCTGATGCCCTCCGATCAGCACGCGATCAGGGTTCTCCAGGTCGCTTATAGCGCTGCCCTCGGCGAGGAACTCCGGGTTAGAGAGCACCTCAAAGTGATGCTTCGGGTGACGGCTGAGGATGCGCTCCATCGCCTCGGCCGTGCGCACCGGCAGCGTACTCTTCTCGACCACTATTTTATCGCGATTAGCCACCTTCACGATATTGCGCGCGGTAGCCTCCCAATACTGCAGGTCCGAGGCGCAGCCCGCGCCCCGGCCAAAGGTCTTGGTCGGCGTGTTCACCCCGACAAAAATAATGTCGCAGTCGCGGATGGCCTTGTCTATATCCGTAGAGAAGAACAGGTTCTTGCCGCGGCGGCGCTTCACCACCTCGTCCAGCCCCGGCTCATAGATCGGCAGCCGGTCAGAGTTCCACGCGTCTATGCGCGCTTTGTTGATGTCAACGACCACAACCTTGCGGGCATGGTTGTGGTCCGCTATCGCGGCCATCGTAGGCCCGCCTATGTAGCCAGCTCCAATGCAGCAGATGGACTTGTTCATTTTAGTCATTTACGTTCCTCAAGACAGTGGGCAAACTTTTCCAGGGAAAAGTAACCCGTCCCCCTTTTCTTATAGCCTGGGGCGGAAGTAGGCGATGGTTTTGAGCAGGCCGTCTTCCAGCTTTACCTTCGGGGCCCAGCCGAGCTTTTCCCTGGCGAGGCGGATATCCGGCTGGCGCTGGCGCGGGTCGTCCTGCGGCAGTGGCTTGTACACCAGCCCGCTTTTGCTTTCGGGTATCAGTTCCAGCACCTTCTCGGCGAGCTGCTTTATGGTGAACTCGCCCGGGTTGCCTATGTTGACCGGTCCGGTAAAGTCCGCCGGACTGGCCATCATCGCCAGCATCCCCTCCACCAGGTCGTCCACGTACTGAAAGCTCCGCGTCTGCGCGCCCTTGCCGTAGATGGTGATGTCGTTGTTGCGCAGCGCCTGCACTATGAAGTTGCTGACCACGCGCCCGTCGTTGGGATGCATATTGGGGCCATACGTGTTGAAGATGCGCACCACCTTTATCTCCAACCGGTGCTGGCGGTGGTAGTCGAAGAACAGCGTTTCGGCGCAGCGTTTGCCCTCGTCGTAACAGGCGCGCGGGCCTATGGTGTTAACGCGCCCCCAGTAACCCTCCGGCTGCGGGTGCACCTCGGGGTCGCCGTACACCTCGCTTGTCGAGGCCTGCAGAATGCGCGCCTTCGTGCGGCGTGCCAGCCCCAGCATGTTGATAGCGCCGTGCACCGAAGTCTTCGTCGTGTGCACCGGGTTGAACTGGTAGTGCACCGGAGAGGCCGGGCAGGCCAGGTTGTAAATCTGGTCCACTTCCACGGTGAGCGGCTCGGTGATATCGTGACGCAGGAACTCGAAGCGCTTGTTGTCGAAAAGGTCCAGGATGTTGTCCTTGCTGCCGGTGAACAGGCTGTCCGCGCACAGCACGTCGTGCCCCTCGGCCAGGAGCCGCCTGCACAGGTGCGAGCCTATGAAGCCCGCGCCGCCCGTCACAAGTATCTTGAGTCTTTTCATCGCCGCTCCTTACAAGAATAAACGCAAATAAATTCTAGCAGTATAAAGGGGCTCAATCAATCTCGCCCGGCCCGGCCGCGACTTCTACGCCTTGCCGGACGCCCCCCGGCCAAGCGCGAACCCGGCCCCTTTAGGGCACAGGCGCAAAACCCGGCACGACCATTTCTATTGAAACGAAACCCGGGGATATCTTATCATTAAAATTAATGGACAAGGCACTACCCAACAGGACCCTGCGAGCCGGGCTGTACTTTTTCGCCGCGACCTGCCTGCTCTCCATCACGCTGAGCGAAGCGGCCATATTGCTGATGGCGGCCGCCGTCGCCTGGAAAACCCTCGCCTCGCCACAGGGTTTCCGGCAGACAGCGTCGGAGCTGAACCGCAACCCCCTCGTTTTCCCGCTGACGGTATATCTGGTCTCCTATATCTTCTCCTCCATCTTCTCCCTGGACCCGCATTTGAGCTTTTCCCGCCTGAGCACAGAGCTGATGAAGGTCCTGGCGGCGCTGGTGCTTTTTCACGCGGTTTCAAACGCTTCCCGCCAAAAAGCCGTCTACTGGTTCCTGTCCGGCGCCGCCGCCGCCGGACTTATGGGGGTGTGGCAGCTGGCAAGCCCCCTTTTGCGTTCCTCCGGCACCAGCATCGTGCGGGCCTACGGCGTCATGCACGCCGTCAGTTACGGCGAGGTCATGGCCATGGCCGCGGTAATGGCGATACTGGCCTCCACCGCCGCCGAGGGCCGGCCCCGCAGGCTGCTGCAGGCGCTGCTGGCGTGCATATTCGCCGGTTTCTGCGCCAGCCTCTCGCGGGGCCCGGCGCTTGGGCTTATCCTGTCGCTGGGCATCATCTTCGTTCTGACCAGGGAAACCCGCAAAACCGTTATCGTTCTTTTCTCGGTTTTACTGCTGGCCTTCGCCGCCACGGCGGCGCAGAATAAAGCTAGCAGGGAACGCGTCATGGACATGAAAAAGGACTACACGGTGAACGTGCGCTTCTCCATGTGGCATTCAGGGCTCCATATTTTCAAAGACTATCCCTTGACGGGCACCGGCCCCTACGCTCTAAGGCGGGTCTTCAACTACTATCATCACCAGCCGGTAGACAACAAGATAGACTTTCAGGACGTTCACGACCTGTATCTGCAACACCTCGCGGAAAGCGGCCTGCCAGGACTTTTTGCCCTGCTGCTTCTGTTGTACGCGCTTCTTCGCAGCCCGGCTAAGAGCTTTATGCGACACAGGGACGTTTATTCCGCCTGGGGCCTGGCGGCTCTTGCGGGCTTCCTGGTGATGATGATCACGGACTCCTCTTTCGACCTGCCGCTCACGGCTTTTTTTGTATATTTCATAGCCGCTGTTTCCGGCAATGCCGGCCGCCCCGAAGACCCCGGCGGGGCCACGCCGGCCGGTTCATCCATGCGGCCTTAGTCGCAGCCCCCTCCGCTCCGCGGGATATTCGGTATAATATCCTGCGGAAGGGGCGGCTCCCGTACTTCCGCGCTCATGACACTGCAACAGCACCTCACCCCCACCAAGCTCAAGAACCGCCTGGGGATACTGGCGCTTTTCCTGCTGGACTCAGCCGCGCTGTTCGTAATCTTCCACCTCGCGTTGCTCGTCCGGCAGTTCGTCCTGACGCAGTTGCTGCGCGGCCTGCCGCCGTTACAGTACAACTTCCGCGCCTACTGGTGGCTCTTCCCGGTCTGGCTGCTGGTGATGTTCTATGAGGAGGGCTACAGCCGCAGGTTCGCCGCCTGGGACGAGGTAAAGTTCCTCTGGAAGTCGTCTTTCCTGTCCACCGTGGCCACGCTGATAATGCTCTTCCTGATGAAACGCGCCGAGCAGTACTCCCGCGTGCTTATTGTCACCATGTTCGCGCTGACGGTGCTGCTGCTGCCGCTCGTCCGCCTGCGCGTCAAGAAGTTTCT